>NZ_JAIFAG010000001.1:1210093-1815139 GCF_020012125.1 Hymenobacter psoromatis | reverse complement strand
GAGTCGGTCGAAGTCGACCTCCTCAATAGTCTTGATTTCCGCTTGCGGAAACACCAGGTCCTCGTTTCGGCACAGGCACAGGTGCTGGCAGGCCGCCCGCCGCGCATCTTCCTCGTTACCAAAAGCCAGCCGCAGCGTCGGGTTCACCAGAATGCCCCGCGTCAATACGCCCGTGTTGCGGGGCCTGCCGCGCTTCCAGGCGCGGGCGTGTACGACCTCCTGCTGCATATCCAGCAAGTCATAGCTCAGCCGGTGCCGCAGAATCTGGGCCACGCTCAGCTTCTGCCGCATCCCCTCAATGACGGAAGGGGTAAGAAACTGCTGCGAGTAAGTCTCGCCGTCGCGCACCGCCGTCCAGGGTTTGAGGTAGCCGAAGGGACCCGTGTAGGTAACTATTTTCAATTCGTGCATTTGCCAGTTTATCAGAGGTAAGTACTCGTTGCTAATTAGTTTATGTTATAATGATTAGCTTTGCATCATGTCAAGAGTTAATACCCCCTTACTGAGTGAATCTGAAAAGTCAGCCTTAGAACAAGGAGTTAGAACGGGAAAGACGCCCTGTTTTCGTGCTAGATGCGAAGTGATTTTATTAAAAGCTATCGGGCTCACCTCAGAGCAAGTAGCCAAGTTTACGGCTATGACTTATGTAAGTATTAATGGGTGGACAAAACGCTATCAAGAGGAGGGTATTGAGGGACTACAAACAAAGACTGGACGCGGGCGCAAAGCAGTAGTAAGCGTAGTGGAGGATAAAGAGTCTGTTTTGCAAGCTATCAAAGCGAATAGACAACGTATTGAAACGGCTAAAGCGGAATGGGAACAGGAAACTAACAAATCGGTTAGCTTGAGCACCTTTAAATCTTTTTTAAAAGTCTTGACGGACGATATAAGCGAATAAGAAGGCGCTGTAAAGGCAAGCCCTGCCCGGATTTATATGCCTTAAAGAAGGCGCAATTAACTGAATTAGAGATACTTTGCGAGCAAGGTTTTCTAAACTTATTTTACGGAGATGAAAGCCATGTGTGCAGTACGGGCTACGTGCCCTACGGGTGGCAGTTCCTAGGGGAAGAAGTTTTCATACCAGTTGAGCAAGGCTATAAAATCAATATTTGGGGACTTATTAGCCGACGCAATCAAACCCATTGGTTAACAACGGAAACGACTATTAGCGCAAATTTTATCTTTACACAACTAGAAGAATTATCTTTTAAGATTCGAAAGCCAACAGTAATTGTGGTAGATAATGTAAGTATCCACAAAGCGCAGCTAATCCAGCAGCAATTACCTTTTTGGGAAGCACGCGGATTACGTGTATTTTATTTACCTACTTATTCGCCACACCTCAATATTGCGGAAACATTTTGGCGTAAATTAAAGAAAGAACAGCTTGACCCAGGTGACTACTTTAATAAGGATACTCTTTTCTACGCAGTTAATCGTTGCTTAGCGCAAGTAGGAAATTTATGGAGAATAAATTTCTCAAAATTTAACATAAACTAATTAACCACGGGTACTTAGAGCAGTGTTTTACTTGAACAATAGTACACTAAAGAGCCGATATGAGAGAAAAGTCGTTGGGGTGAGGGAAGTAGAAGTAATTTTTCTAGTTTACTGGCTTAGCTTCGCTTTGTTATTTTCGTTAAACCTCACTCATTTCAATAGAATCAGCTGAAATTGAAACACATGAGCGAATAGTCGGTGAGGCTATTAATCGGACTGTTTGGAATATTGGTAAGAGATTCACGTCTTCTGGTGGTCTAATTGCACTTCTTCTCCTCTTTTTATGGAAAACCTTAACCCTACTCCCGACCTCGACGTGAGCCAGCTCAGCGCCGTAGCACTCCAGCGGCTGGGTGTGACTGTGGCGCAGGTGCGGGCCGTGTATGCGGACCCGGTGAACGTATCAGCACCAGATACAACCTCGGAATTCCCAACTGTATGGCGTTTGTTCGGTTTCATGGGCAAGGGCATGTTTCTTTTCGTAGCTTTGGAATATGATGACACCACTGGAAAATTCGCAGCCCTCGGCATCAAAGTCGCCGGCACCGTCGCCGAAGTCCGGCGATACCTCTGCTAACCCCAAGCAGCCCAACCCATTCCAAGGCCCCGGCGCGGACGATGCCTGGCAACGTTTGCTGGCCACGCGGGGCACTGTCGTCACCCGTGAGGAGATGATTCGCCGCGTCCAGGAGCAAGCCGCTAAAAAGAGATAAGCCACGCGCAATGGCGAACTTGCCACCGAAGCCGAACTCGCCCGCTACTGGTGCCCCGGTCAACTTCCACAACTCGTTCGAAGACCGCGACCCCGCCGGGGTGTGGCGGGAGCTGTTGGCAGATGCTGGCTCACTCATCAGCCGGGAAGAAGCGATGCAACGCATGATAGAAGCGGACAAAAAGCGCCGAGAAAAAGAGTAATCCACCTAAAGCAGCCCCATCCGGCTGCTTTTTTACTACACCAGCGCCCCGCAGCCAATGCCTGTCGAGTGGCCTACCCCCACTTCCCAGGCGAACCCGATTTGCGCGCTGCTGCCGCTCACCAGCACCGGGCACACGCTGGCGCGGCACTGCACCTGCTGGTAGCGGAAGAGCTTGGTTTTGGCCGTGGCAATAAAGGCTGAGTCGAAGCGCACCGTCGCGCCCGTGTCGTCCAGGCCGGCCTGGCGCAGCTTGTGGCGCAGGGTAGCGGTCAGCAGCTCGTCGGCCAGCGGATGGCCGGGCAGCAGGTGGTCGGCGGGCTTGCCGCGCTCCGTTTCGTGTTTAATGAAGACCGGGCTGGCCACGCGAAACGCCTGCTCGCCAGCCGCGAAGTCGGGCGCGCGCTGCATCCGCGCGTCGGCCACGCGCAGGCCCAGGCCCAGGTCGGGGGCGCGCACCACGCCCGATACCAGCGCGTGAATCAGGGTTTCGTCGGGAGCTGAGATAAACCAGCTCGCGCCCTCCGAAAAGCGAATGACGCCGCGCCCGGCCCGGCCGCCGCGCAGCCAGGCGTAGGAGTAAAGCGAGAGGCCATCGTGCAAGCCCTCATCGTGGCCCGCCCAGCGGTGAAAGGCGCTTTTTAACGTGGGCAGGTAGTCGAAGGGAACCACCTGGTCAGCGGTCAGGTAGAGATGAAGTCGCAAGGGGCTTGGCTAAGTTTGGTGGGAAGAATAGGCTTGCTAAATGAAGTGGTCAAATGTAAGACAACTGCCATAAATTACCAAATCTTCCCCCAAAAATAGCAGCCCCTGAATTGTTTTTAAGCTCGTTCGCAACAGCGGCGGGGGCCACGCAAAAAAGGCACCTCCCGCCAATGCGAGAGGTGCCTTTTAATTGAGCAACCGGAGCCCCCAGTCGGACTCGAACCAACGACCCTCTGATTACAAGTCAGAAGCTCTACCAACTGAGCTATGGAGGCTTAATTGTGAGGCAAAAGTACGCCAAAAAGGATAACTGGCCAACCCGTGCCCGCGAATAAAAGAGGCCGCCCCTAGTGGGAGCGGCCTCTTTTAGCAAAATAAATCTGGCTTAGCTACGCAACTGCTTGAGTTGCTTCTTGAGCTTGTCGATGCGGGTGCGGGCCTCGGCCATGCGGCCTTCGTACTCCTGGCGCAGCTGGTCGGCGTTTTTGGAGCGGGCGAAGAAATCGAGGTTGGTTTGTAGGGTCGCTACGTCGTTTTCCAGTTCCTGAATCTCACGGCGCAGGCCGGTTTCCTTGCGGGTGAACGCCTGCTGGGCCTGGGGCCGGGCTTTGAGGCGGGCTACTTCCGCCCGGAAGAGCAGGTCCTCGCGGTCGGCGGGCGTGATGCCGGCAGTCTGGTCCAGGTACTTACCCAGTAGGGTCTGGAGTTGCTCCTCGCCCCGGTCGGAAGTGCCGGAGCCAGCCGCGTCGAGTTGGGCCCAATCGGCGAGCAGGTCGCGGAAGCCTTCGAGCGTGCCGGGGGCGTCGGGCGAGAGGGCGGCCACCCGCTGGCCTACCTCGTCCAGCTTGGTCGTCTGCTCGGCGCTGGCAACCGTCGGCTGGCGCTCCTCGCGGTCCCCACGGGCGGAGCGGGTGTCCTGCTTAGGGCGGTCAAATACGCTGTCGCAGGCGGCGCGGAAGCGCTTCCAGATTTTATCAGCCTGCTTCTCGGGTACCCGGCCGATGTCCTTCCACTCCTTTTGCACCCGCATCACCACGCTGCGGGCCTCGTCAAAGTCGGCGCTCTGCTGAGCGGCTTCGGCCTGCTCGATGAGGGCGTATTTGGCTTGCAGATTGGTATTTTTCTCTGAGTCGAGACTCTTGAAAAACTCGTTCTTGCGGTTGAAAAATGCCTTGTAGGCGTTCCAGTACTGTTTGTTGAGCTGGTCGGCCTGGGCGCGGGGCACGGGGCCGGCGGCTTCCCATTCCTTCTTGATTTCCTGCAGCTCATCGGTGCGCGAGCGCCACTCATTCACGCGCTCGGTGGCGAACTCGGCAAAGGGCAGCACCCGCGCCAGCAGGGCCTGCTTCACGGTCAGGTTCTGCCCCTCCTGGGCCGAGCGCACGTCCACGAATTCTTTGCGGCGCAGGTGCACGGCCTCCGAGGCGGCCAAAAAGCGCTGCCACAGCGGCTCGCGCTGCTCGCCGGGCACCGGCCCGATGTGCTTCCAGTCGTCGTGCAGCTTTTTGAGCTCATCCAGCGCCTTATTAATGCCGGGCGCAGCCTGCAGGGCTTCGGCGCGGCTGATGAGGGCTTCCTTGGCTTCCTGGTTGCGGCGGCGGTCCAGTTCTTTCAGCTCATAAAAGCGGCCCTGGTTGGCGTAGTAGCGGTCGAGCAGGCCGTGGTAGGTATTCCAGGTTTCCTGGCTATCGGTCTGGGGCACTGGGCCGGTAGATTTCCAGTCAGCTTGCAGCTGCTTAAGCTTCTGCGAGCTGTCCTTGGTTTCGGCGCTTTCCACCAGCTGGCGCAGCTGACTCAGCAGTTCCTGCTTGCGGGCCAGGTTCTGGGTGCGGCTCTGGTCTTCGGCTTTGGCATCGCGGGCGCGGCCCTCGCGAAACTCCTGGAGAGCTTTGTTGAGCTCGGCCTGGCTGGCCGGGGGCTGAAAGCTGAACTCCTGGGGGGCGTTGTGGTCTTCGCCCAGCTTCTGGCGCGAGGCGGCGCGGGCGCTGGCCACGTTGGCCTCATACTGGCGGGTCAGCTCCAGAATCTGCTGGCGGTTGCGGCGCGCATCGGGCCGGCGCAGCAGGTCGATGAGGTGGGCGGCCTGGCTGTCGAGGTCGAGCTGACTGAAATCCGGGGCCGGGGTTTCGGGCACGTAGTCGTCGGCTTCGCCCTCCCCTTCCGCGCTGCCGGCGGGCGGCGCTTCTTGCTCGTGCGCCTGGTGTGCCAGCTCGGCCTGATGGGCTTCGGCAGCGGTGTCGGTAGCGGAAGTGGGGAGGGTAGCTACTTCTGCCGGCGCCGCGTCAAGGGCCTCTGCCGAGGGTAGCTCGGCTACCGGAGCGGCCTCGGGTGCCTCGGCCGGCGCGGGGGGGGTAGGGGCGGCTGGGTCCTCACTTGCTGCTCCCGCCTCCGCTTCCGCTTCCTGGGTGGCCGGGGTCATGGCTTGGCCATAGTGGGCCACGGCGCGCGCCTGCGGGGCCGAAAGGTGCTCAGCCGCCACATCGGCGGAAACGTGCTGGGCGGTTTCGGCGGCCGCCGTGGCTTCGGGCGTGCCGGCGTCCGGGGTAGATGGGTTGGGTGCGTTCTCGGCCAGGGCTTCGGCCAGGCCGGGCTCTGAGAGCAGGGGGTCCACCTCGGTCTGGGTAGCGCCCCCGCTGGGGGGCACGGCGGCGGCGGGCGGCGTGTCGCTCAGGACTGGGGCGGCGGCGGTAGGCTCAGCGGCGGGCCGGGCGCGGAGCTCGGCCAGGCGGGCTTCGAGAATGCGCTGCGGGTCAGAAGCAGCGGTCGGGGCCGGGCTCTGCTCAGCGGGCGTGGGGGCGGGGGTAGGGGTTTCTTCGGGCAGCATAAAGCGAAGCAATAACCGGCGGCCAGGGCCAGGGGAGGGGGAGGAAAAAGGCCGCCGGAACGGGGGGCAGAAAAAAAATTAATTCAGGCGCGGGTCGAGCGGATAATTGGACAGGGCGCGGTAGCGTCCGCCTTTTTCACGCAGAATCGAGCGCCAGAACGCATCAGACTCCAAAGTAAACACTTTCCCGGCAGAGGCGGGCTGCCGAATCCAGGAGCCGCCCTCGATTTCCTGCTCCAGCTGCCCCGCCGACCAGCCCGAATAGCCCACGAACAGGCGCACCGTGGCGGCCGCGGCCTCGTCTGCCAGCCCCGCTAAAAACAGGTCGAAGTCACCGCCCCAGTACACGCCCTGGCCGAGGTCAGTAGCCCCCGGCAGCTCGGGCCGCTGATGCAGAAAGTGCAGCGTATCGGGCTGCACCGGGCCGCCCGCCAAGAGTGGCAGCCGCTGGCTGGCCGCGGGCGCGCCGGGCGGCAGGGGCAGCACATCGCCCAGCACCAGGGGGGTAGGGCGGGTCAGCACCAGGCCAAACGCCCCCTCTGCCGGACTGTAACGGCAGAGCAGCACCACGCTGCGCTCAAAGTTAGGGTCGCCCAAAAAGGGCTGCGAGATGAGTAGCGTACCGGATTTCATGCCCCTAGCTACGTAGCCGCCGCGCCGCGGTTGGAGGGTAGGGAGCCGCCCCGCCTACCTTTGTTGTTTAGCTGCTGCTTGCTGGTTGCTAATCAAAAATAATTCACTTACTCCTTTACTAATTCACCGCATGACCGACGCCGAACTAGCCGACCTGCGCCAGAGCTACACCCAGCGCACGCTGCTCGAAACCGACGTGCGGCCCGAGGCCGTGGCGCAGTTTCGGCAGTGGCTCGATGAGGCCGTGGCCGCCCAGCTGCCTGAGCCCGCGGCCCTGACCCTGGCCACCGTAGACGCGGCCACCGGCCAGCCCAGCCAGCGCGTGGTGCTGCTCAAGGGCCTGCCCGACGACGCGGGCTTTCTCTTCTATACCAACTACGACTCGCGCAAGGGCCACGAGCTGGCCAGCCAGCCGCGGGCGGCCCTCAACTTTTTCTGGCCCGGTCTGGAGCGTCAGGTGCGGGTGGAGGGGGTAGTCGAACGAGCCTCGGCCGAGGTTTCTACCGAGTATTTCCAGAGCCGGCCCCGCAGCAGCCAGGTCGGGGCCTGGGCCTCGCCCCAGAGCGAAGTCATTGGCAGCCGGGAAGAATTGGCAGCCCGCGAGCACGAGGTCGAAGCCCGCTTCCAGGGCCAGGCCCCCTTGCCCCGCCCACCGCACTGGGGCGGCTACGTGCTGCGCCCCACGCGGGTCGAATTCTGGCAGGGCCGCCCCAGCCGCCTGCACGACCGCCTGGTGTATGAGCGCGAAGAGGGGGGTAGGGAGTGGAAAATCAGCCGTCTGGCCCCGTGATTTCAGGTATCGATTTTGCTGGCCTTGATACTTGACACCTGATTTAATGGCTGAAATTCAACCCCTGCGCGGCTGGCGCTACAACCCCGCCCTGAGTGCCGAGATGGACGCGGTAGCCTCGCCCTTGTTCGACGTGGTGAGCGCCCGCCAGCGCGAGGCCCTCTACCAGCAGCCGCTGAACTCGATTCACCTCTCGGTGCCCCGCGCCGAGGGCGAGCTACTACCCCCCGAAGCCGCCGCCCACCGCCTGGCCCGCTGGCAGGCCGAGGGCGTGCTGCGCCAGGATGGCCTGCCGGGCATCTACGTCTACTACCAGTATTTCCGGCTGCCGGGCGAGGCCCGCGAGCGCTGCCGCAAGGGCTTCATGTGCCACATCCGGGCCTACGGCTGGGACGAGGGGGTAGTGCTGCGCCACGAAAGCACGCTGCCCGCCGCCGTCAACGACCGGGCCGAGCTGCTAGCCGCCCTGCGCCTGCAAACCAGCGCTACCCACGGGCTGTACCGCGACGCGGATTTTACCCTGGAAGCGCTGATGGATGAGGCTATCCGGGACCCGCTCTGCCAGACGGAGGAGGACTACCAGGGCGCACGCGATGTGCTGGCCGTGATTCAGGATGCGCAGGCCATCCGGCAGTTTCAGCGGGTGCTGGCGGGCCAGCCGGTGATTCTGGCCGATGGTCACCACCGCTACGAAGCCTCCGTGGCCTACCGCCAGGCCCGGCAGCTGGCCGCCGGCCCCGGCGGCAGCACCGGCCACGAGCCCTGGAATTACCACCTGATGTACCTCACCAACGCGGCTAGCGACGACCTGCGCATCCTGCCCACCCACCGCCTGCTGCGCGCGCTACCCGGCGGCCTCACCGACGAGCAGCTTTTGGCCCGCCTGGCACCCTACTTCACCATCCGCGCCCAGGTCGAGGCTCAGGACCTGCCCGAGCTGCTGGCCGGCAAGCGCTGGGCCCTGGGCCTGTACCTGCCCGGCGGGGCCGCCTACAAGCTGCGCCTGCGCCCCGAGGTGCATAGCCAGCTCGCCTGGGATACTACCCCCGAAGTCAAGGACCTGGACCTGACGGTGATGCATTACTTCGTTTTCCAGCAAGCCCTGGGCCTGGGCGATGCCGCCGCCCAGCGCCGCAACCCGACCTTGGCCTACGTGCGCGGCCTGGCCGAGTGCCTGCAGCAAGTAGACCGCGGCGAGGCCCGCGCCGCCTTCCTCACCAATGAGGTGACGATGGCCCAGGTTGAGGCCGTGTGCCGCTCGGGCGAAGTGATGCCGGCCAAATCCACCTTCTTCTACCCCAAAGTGCTGGCCGGCCTGCTTTTTTCGAGTCTGGCTGATGAGGTGCCGACGCCCTTCGAGCCGTATTTCTGGGCGGAAGCCACAAGCGAGGGGTAGGAAAAATTTCTACTTTAAAAATAAGCAGTTTTCGCGCTTAGCTACCAGAAAATGCAGTCGAAAAAAAGCTATCGGCTAAGACCCCGCTAATGGCGAACAGTTTAAAAAAATATGCGTCTGATTCTTGCCTCTAACTCACCCCGTCGCCGCCAGCTGCTCACGGATTTGGGCCTGGCCTATGAAATCCGGCTGCGCGAGGTAGCGGAAGATTTTCCGCCCCAGCTGCGTCGGGGCGAGGTGGCCGAGTACCTGGCCCGGCACAAGGCCGCCGCCTACCGCCCCGGTCTGGCCGAGGACGAGCTGCTGCTCACGGCCGACACCATCGTGTGCCTGGACGACGACGTACTCAACAAGCCCGCCGATGCCGCCGAGGCCCGCCAGATGCTGCGCCGTCTGCAAGGCCGCGCCCACCAGGTGTATACCGGCGTGTGCCTGCTGCCCGGCGACGGCCGCGCGCCGGTATCATTTGTTGACGAAACGACCGTGTATTTCGGCCCGCTTAGCGCCGCGCAGATTGATTTTTACGTGGAAAACTACCAGCCCTTCGACAAGGCCGGGGCCTACGGCGCGCAGGACTGGCTGGGCTTGGTGGGCATCGAGCGCCTGGAAGGCTCTTATTTCAACGTGATGGGCCTGCCCACTCACCGGGTGTGGGCGGAGCTGGTCAGGATGGAATATTTTGCGGTTAGCGACTAGCAACCGCACCGGATTACTTGTCTGCTTAATGACCTGCCTCAGACCGCTTTAGTTGGGAGCTGTTTTCTCGTGAGCTATGCGTTTTATTCTTCGGTGGCAGCTATATGGCTTGCTGGTAGCAAGCCTGGGCCTGCTGGTTTTATTTGGGACTACTTCTTACCCGGACCTGGTTGGCCGCCTCAGACGAGCCAACTACGCCCTGACGACCAGCTCGATTAAGCTGCCGTGCAGCCCGGCGCGATACGCGGCTTTGCGCGTGGGCCTGGCGGTGGTGGCGGCCGGGGCGGGGTTGGCGCTGGTGGGGGGGGTAGGGCGGCAGCCGCCGGCCCGGCGGCCGCGGGGGAGGGCCGCGTGGTGGGCTCCGCTGGCGGGGCTGAGTGGGCCCGAGCGGGTGCTGGCGGGTAGCCTGCTGCTGGCCGCGGCGGGTGTGCGGCTGTGGTATGCTTGGGACTACGCCTTGAATATTGACGAGATAGCTTCTTACGACTACTGGGTGCTGTTGGGGCCGGCCCACACGGCCAGTAGCTACTTATTGCCCAATAACCACGTGCTGGCCAACCTGTTGGCGGGGGCGGTGCATGGGTTGCTGCCGGCTGCCCCGCCCGTGGTGGCGCTGCGCCTGGTGCCGACTCTGCTGGGCTTGGCCTTGCTGCCCTGGGGCTACGCGCTGCTGCTGCGCTACGTGGGTTTTTTGCCGGCCACGGTGGGCTGGGGGTTGTTCTGCTTGTCGCCCCTGATGGTTTTTTACACAGTAGCCGGCCGCGGATACTGCCTGCTGTTGGCCGCGCTGCTGGCGGGGCTGGCAGCCAGCTTAGCGCTGCTGCGCCCCCAGGGCCTGCGCCGGTTTGCGCGGCAGCGCGCCTGGGCCGCTTTCAGCCTGAGCGCGGTAGTGGGCCTCTACGCCGTGCCGACCCACCTCTACGTGCTATTAGGGCTGGGCCTGGCGCTGCTTATCGGGTTTAGCCGCGGGCGCGGCCGGGCGCGGCGGCTAAAACTGCTCCACTTAGCTGTAATCACGGCGGGCATCGGCCTTACTGCTATGGTGCTCTACGCGCCCATTGGGGCAGTATCGGGCTGGAATATGCTGGTGGCGAACCCCTACGTGCGCCCGATGCCGGGGAACACTTTCTGGACTGGCCTGGGGCCTTTCTATCTGCTTGGCACGGCTAGTGAGCTGCTGGGCCAGCGGGCCATCAGTGCCGCGCTTTTTGTCGCCATTGCTAGTGCTACCCCCCTGGTTTTGCGCTGGGGAAAGCTGCCGGAGCCGGCCCGGCGGCTGGGTTGGCTGCTCTACGGGCAACTGGTGCTATGGCTGCCGCTGCTGCTGGTGCAGCGGGCCTACGTACCGGCGCGGGCGCTACTGGCGGTGCTTTTGGCCCTGCTGGTGCTGGGGGGGCTGGCCGGGCAGGTGGTAATGAATAAGCTGCGGGCCGCCTGGCGACCCGCCCGGCGCGTGGCCCCAGGCGCAGGCCTGGTAGCGCTGGCCCTGCTGCTGGGGGCCTATGGAAGCTACCGCCTGCACCGGGAGCGCCCCATTATGCGGTGGCAGGCGCAACGGCAGCAGGACTACGACCGGGCCTACGACTGGCTGCGGGCGCACCGCTGGCGGCGGGTCTGGGTCCTGGAATCGGCCAAAGCCGTGGCCCTGTGCTGGCAGCACCGCGTGCTGAGTGCGGGCCAGCCCCTGCTGCCGCTGGCGGTAGTAGAGGGCGACCAGCAACGGTTGATTACCCCAACGGGCCCCGCGGAATACGAAGTGTGGCTGGTGGCCCCACCGGGGGCTCAGCCAGCAGTTTTCCAAACCGCCGAGGTTGCCATCCTGCCCGTATCTACCCGCCCTACCCCCGCGCCAGCAGCCCAATCCCCCCCACGATGAGCGCCAGCCCACCCACCTGGCCCAGCGTGAGGCTTTCGCGTAGCACCAGTAGCCCCAGCAGCGTGGCCAGCAGCACCGAGCCGCCCACAATGACGGGCGTGCCCACCGAGGCCGGTACCCCGCGCCGAAACACCACGAAAGTCAGCATCTCGGCCAGCCCCACGCACAGGCCAGCCAGCGCCGCCAGCCCCAGCCCGCGGCCCGATACGGCCAGCGGCTGTCCCGCCAGCCACTGGCGCAGCAGCCACGCCGCGCCCAGCCCGGCCGCCACCAGCTGCAGCACCACCGCGCCCACGGCGGGGGGTAGGGAGTCGGCGGCCAGCTTGATAAAGAAGTTATAGCCCGCCAGGCACAGCGCCGTGAGCAGGGCCAGGGGGAGCCAGTTCATAGGGTAGTTGGGAAAGCGTTGCTACGCAAGATATGTAGCACCTGCTTAGTAGCGGTGGTATCCAGACCAACTAGCGGTTTAGTAAGTACGCACCGGCTTTTTATAGCTGGGGGTAGGGTGTGTAGCGAAAGGTCATCATCAACTACAACGTAGTTAGTGGTTGCACTCTGTCGCATTACCCAGGTTTCAATCTCACTAGCGCGGGAGCCGGCCTGGGGCAGCGTAGTGCGGTTATTCACCTTTGTGATAGCCGAAGGGAAAAGACTCCGTGCTTTAAAAATCGCTTCCCATTGCGTGACCGAATAGTTGATACGGTGCGAAGTCGTCAGTACGAAGGCCGCTTTAGTTTCGGCCAGAATAGCAGCTAGGTTTGTCGTGGCTCGCTCATTGAATTTGCAGAAGCCATCGGCCGCAGTTTCTACCGCCCGCCAAGCTGGCGTCGTGATTAATACGCCATCCAAATCGAGTAAAATTACCATCTACCTAAGTTTCTCTTTCAATATTTCCAGCTCCACGGCCGGCGCAATACGCTCGTAGAGAATATTATACGCCGCCGTGGTGATGGGCATGTTCACCTTCAGCTTGCGGTTTAGCTCGTGAATGCTTTTGACGGCGTAGTAGCCCTCGGCAATCATGTTCATTTCCAGCTGGGCCGATTTCACGGAGTAGCCCCGGCCCACCATGCTCCCAAATGTTCGGTTGCGCGAAAACTGCGAGTAAGAAGTTACCAGCAAATCGCCGAGGTAGGCCGAGGCCGAGAGGTCGCGCGGCTGGGGCGAGATGGCTTGCAGAAAGCGCCGGATTTCCTGCACCGCATTGCTGACCAGCACGGCCAGAAAATTATCGCCGTAGCCCAGGCCGTGGGCGATGCCGCCGGTCAGGGCGATGATATTTTTCATCACGGCGCAGTACTCGATGCCGTCGAGGTCGGCGGCCGGGTGAGCGCTCACGTAGCGGTTGCGCAGCAGCTGGCAAAAGGCCGTAGCCAGGCCCGGCACGTCGGGCGAGCCAATGGTAAGGTAGCTCTGCTTTTCGAGGGCCACTTCTTCGGCGTGGCAGGGCCCGGCTATCACGCCCAGGTGGGAGGGGGGTAGGCGGAAGCGCTCCTGTACGTAGTCGGTCACGAGCACATTCTTACCCGGAATCATGCCCTTGATGGCCGAGACGACGCCTGTTTTGTGGCGCAGCGCGTCGCGGCCTAGCTTGTCGAGCACCGGCTGCACGAAGGCCGCCGGCACGGCCAGCACCAGCCAGTCGGCCTCGGCTACGGCATCGGCCAGGTCGGCGGTCGGAAACACCCGGTGGCGGTCGAGCTGCACGGCCGAGAGGTAGCGCGGGTTGTGGCCGGTGCGCTGCAGGTGCTGCACGTCGTCTTTCGAGCGCAGCCACCAGTCCACACGGGCCCCGTTTTCGGAGAGAATTTTGGTGAGGGCCGTGGCCCAGGAGCCGCCGCCCAGCATGGCAATTTTTTCCAAGGTAAGAGTCGGGCTAGAAGGGGGGGGGTAGGGAATAAAGCCGCAAGCTAGAGCCGCCGCCCGCATCTTTGCGCGAAAGTCGCGTCAGAAAGGAAAGGCAGTAGCTGCTAGGCGGCTTAGTGCCGATTTGGCTATGCACTGATACTTAATAATTGGCAAATGATAATTGAAACCACCGCCGCTTTCATCGAAGAGAAATTCCGCGCCGAAGGCTCGGGCCACGACTGGCCGCACATCCGGCGGGTGTGGCAGGTGGCGCGGGCGCTGGCCGCCCAAACCCCCGGTACCGACCCCGAGGTAACCGAGCTGGCGGCGCTGCTGCACGACATTGCCGACTGGAAGTTTCACGGCGGCGACTACGAGGCCGGCCCCCGCGCCGCCCGCGCCTGGCTCCTGAGCCAGCAGGTACCGGAGGCCACTATCGCCCGCGTCGAGCAGGTTATTCGCGAGGTTAGCTTTAAGGGCCTGGGGGTCGAAACGCCCGTGAGTAGCCCCGAGGCGGCCGTGGTGCAGGATGCCGACCGCCTCGACGCCATCGGGGCCATCGGGGTGGGTAGGGCCTTCGCCTACGGCGGCCACAAGGGCCGCCCGCTGCACGACCCCGCCGTGCCGCCCGTGGCACACGCCGATTTTGAGCAGTACAAGCAAAGCACCACGCCCACCCTTAACCACTTCTACGAGAAGCTCTTGCACCTGAAAGACCGCCTGCACACGCCCGCCGCCCGCCAGTTGGCCGCCGTGCGCCACCACTTTATGGAGCAGTTCGTGGCGCAGTTTCTGGCTGAGTGGGAGGGCACCGACCTGCCGCCGCAACTGTAGGCAGACAAGCGTAACCTCGAAGCCCGGTCTGTTTGCAGCCGCCGGGCTTCTCTTTTTAGGGAGGAGCCGAATGGCTGGGAGGACTTACCACACGCGAGGTAGCGGCAAAGGTAGCCGCCGGGCTATCCACGGCCGGAAAGGTGGCCGTATCTTTGTCCCCTATGAAGTTGCGCCTACCCCTCCCTCCCAGCCGCAGGCTATCCTTCTTATTGCTGCTATGCATACTGGCCCTGGCTGGCTGCCGCACTTGTCCCATTGACTCGTGCCACATCCGCAAGGCCCACTACCACGAGGGGGTGAAGTACCGCGCCCGGCCCATCTGGCGGATGCAGTACCCGGCCATCGGCGAGCGCATCAAAGTGAACCGGCAGGGTAGCGACAACCACAAGGATAGCGACCGCAGCAAGCCGCTAAAATAAGCAGCGAAAGTGACCTGCGAAGTACTTGCATCGAATTACGCATTTTGAGGGGGGTAGGGCAGGGCAGGAGCTCGGTCTCGTCCACCTGACGAGCGCGGGTAAAAAGTCCCGCAAAAGCTAGAAAAACCGGGTTTTTCGCCGTATCTTGCGCGTGTATTATAGCGAGGGCTACTAGCGACGTTCTGGAATGGTTAGCCCAGGCTAATCGCCGGCCGCTAGGAGTCGTCGCCTTTCGTTGAACCCGAGCTACCAGCTAATCGCTAGTGGCTAACAGCTTAACCAGATGGCCGAAGGCGAAAAAATTATTCCGATTAACATCGAAGACGAGATGCGCGGGGCTTACATCGACTACTCGATGTCGGTCATCATCTCACGGGCGCTGCCCGACGTGCGCGACGGCCTGAAGCCCGTGCACCGGCGCGTGCTCTACGGTATGAGCGAGCTGGGCGTCTCGTATTCCAAAAGCCACAAAAAATCGGCTCGTATCGTGGGTGAGGTGCTGGGTAAGTACCATCCGCACGGCGACAGCTCGGTCTACGACACGATGGTGCGCATGGCCCAGGACTGGAGCCTGCGCTACCCCTTGGTGGACGGTCAGGGCAACTTTGGCTCGATTGACGGCGACTCGCCGGCCGCCATGCGCTACACCGAGGCCCGCCTCAAGCGCTTGTCCGACGAGCTGCTGGGCGACCTCGACAAGGACACGGTGGACTTCCAGCCCAACTTCGACGACTCGCTCGAAGAGCCCAGCGTGCTGCCCGCCAAGTTCCCGAACCTGCTGGTGAATGGCACCAGCGGCATTGCCGTGGGCATGGCCACCAACATGGCGCCTCACAACATGCGTGAAGTGGTGGACGGCATCGTGGCCTACCTCGACAACGAGGCGATTACCATCCCGGAGCTCATGCAGTACGTGACGGCCCCGGACTTTCCGACCGGTGGCATCGTCTACGGCTACGAGGGCGTGAAGCAGGCATTTGAAACGGGTCGGGGCCGCATCGTGCTGCGGGCCAAAACCAACTTCGAGACCCTGCCCAACGGCAAGGAGCAGATTATCGTGACCGAGATTCCCTACCAGGTGAATAAAGCCTCGATGATTGAGAAGACGGCCGCGCTGATTAATGACAAGAAGATTGAGGGCATCGCCGCCCTGCGCGACGAGAGCGACCGCGATGGCATGCGCATTGTGTATGAATTGAAGCGCGATGCCCTGAACACGGTGGTGCTCAATAACTTGTTTAAGTACACCCAGCTGCAATCCTCGTTCGGCGTCAACAACGTGGCCCTGGTCAAGGGCCGCCCGATGACCCTGAACCTGCGCGACCTCATCGTGTACTTCGTGGAGCACCGCGAGGAAGTCATCGTGCGCCGCACCCGCTACGAGCTGGCCGAGGCGCAGAAGCGGGCGCACATTCTGGAAGGTCTGCTTATCGCGTTGGACCACCTGGACGAGGTGATTCGCCTCATTCGCGAGTCGCGCGACCCGGAGGTGGCCCGGCTGGGTCTCATCGAGCGCTTCGCCCTGAGTGAGGTGCAGGCCCGCGCCATCCTGGACATGCGCCTGCAGCGCCTCACCGGCCTGGAGCGCGACAAGCTCGTGGCCGAGTACGAGGAGCTGATGCGCGAGGTGGACCGGCTGAATGCCATCCTGGCCTCGCCCCAGGAGCAGCGCGCCCTCATCAAGCGCGAGCTGCTGGAGATGCGCGAGCGCTACGGCGACGAGCGCCGCACCAGCATCAACCATGCGGGCGGCGACTTCTCGATGGAGGACATGATTGCTGACGAGGCAATGGTAATTACCGTGAGCCGCGAGGGCTACATCAAGCGCACCAGCCTCGATGAGTACCGCACCCAGAATCGGGGGGGGGTAGGGGCTCGCGGGGCCGGCTCGAAGCAGGACGACTTCACGGAGCATCTGTTCGTGGCTACTACCCACGAGTATCTGCTCATCTTCACGGAGCAGGGCCGCATGTTCTGGCTGCGGGCCTACGAGGTGCCCGAAACCGCTAAAACCACCAAGGGTACCCCGCTGCAAAACCTGATTGATAAGCCCAAGGAAGACGCTGTGCGCTCGGTGCTGAACGTGCGCAACCTGCGCTCGCCCGACTATCTGGAGAACACCTTCCTTATGTTCTGCACCGCCAAGGGTACGGTGAAGAAAACCCCCCTCGAAGCCTACTCGCGGCCGCGAGCGGCGGGTATTAACGCCATTACCATCAACGAAGGCGACCGCCTGCTCGACGTGCAGCTGCTGGCTGGCAACTCGCAGGTCGTGCTGGCTTCGCGTTCGGGCCGGGCGGTACGCTTTCCCGAGGAAAAAGTGCGCCCGATGGGCCGCACGGCGGCCGGCGTGCGCGGTATCACGCTGAGCGAGGACGAGCCTGACGACCAGGTAGTGGGCATGGTTTGCATCGCCGACTCCGAGCAGCAGGAGCTGCTGGTGGTGACCGAGCATGGCTACGGTAAGCGCTCGGCCCTGGATGGGGAGGGGGGCTACCGCGTCACCAACCGCGGTGGTAAGGGCGTGAAAGCGATGCAGGTAACCGAGAAAACTGGTAAGCTAGTGTCTATTCAGGCCGTAACCGATGCCGACGACCTGATGATAATTAACCGCTCGGGTCTCACCATTCGGCTGAGTATGAGTGAGTTGCGGACAATCGGCCGCGCCACGCAGGGTGTGCGCCTGTTTAAGGTGGCGGCCAACGACGAGATTTCCTCAGTGGCCAAGGTCGCGGCCGCCGAAGTAGAGCTAGACCCGTTGGCCGAGCTAGCGGAGACTGGTTCAGTAGGTGACATCACCGATGGGGTAGGGGGTAGCCCCGACGAGCCAGACCTGGCTCTGGCCGACGCGGAGGACGGCGAAGGTCCCGACGAGCAGGAATAAAAACCAACCTTGCTAGGAGAAGGCCGTCCGCGTAGCGGGCGGCCTTTTTTGGGCCTTTACTCACTCAATAGAACTTTAACCGGATGCGATGTAAACCAGCCGGGCGGCGCGCCGTAAAGCCCCGGTAGTATTCCTTTGCCGATTGGGCGTAGTTTTGCCCCATCACTCATCTTTTCTTTCTTTCTCCCATGAAAAAGACCTTTCTGACGCTAGCCGCATCGGTCGCCCTAACGGCCGCCGTTGGCTTGGCCACGCCGGCCCTGGCCCAGAATTCGGCCGTTACTAACGCTCTCCTTAGTCAAAAAGCCGGCCAGCTGGACAAGGCGTTAGCAAGCATCAACGAAGCCATTGCCAATGATAAGACCAAGGACAAGGCTAAAACCTGGTTTACCCGAGGCGAAATCTACTACCAGCTGCTGGACCCCAATACTCAAGCCCTCTTTGCCAAGTATACTAAAGATATGCAGCCGGGCGAGGCCCTGCAAAAAGCGGCTGAGTCGTACAAAAAGGCCCTGGAACTGGACGGCCCAAGCGGGGAATACGGTAAGCAGGTGCCTTCACGTTTACAAAACCTTTATGGCCAGGCGTTTAATGCCGGGGTAAAAAACTACAACGATAAAGATTTCGACAAGGCCATCGCCAATTATAAGCTGGCTTCGCAGCTTAACCCCCAGGATACGACTGCCGTGCTCTATACGGCCTACGCTGAGGAAGCCAAGCAAGACTTCGCCGGGGCTAAGACCAGCTATAACCAGCTGCTGGGCATGGACGCCTATAAGTCGAAGCCAGCCCCGGTTAACGTGTACACTCGCTTGCTCCAGATAGCGCACCAGCAAAAAAATGAGCCGGAGGCGCAGCAGGTTCTCAAGCAAGCATTGGTAGCGTATCCGACGAACAAGGCTTTTTTGATTGAGGACCTGAACATGTCTATGACGGGGGGCAATAGCGATGCGGCAATGGAAAAAATCAGCAAAGCCATCGCCGCCGACCCCACCAATGCCAACCTGTACGCGGTGCGCGGCTCGCTCTACGACGCCCAGAAGAAAACTGACCTCGCGCAGGCTGACTACAAGAAATCCATTGAGTTGGACCCGAATAATTTTGATGCCCAGTTCAATATGGGTATCTACAACTTCAACCAAGCGGCTAACATGTATACTAAGGCCAGTAAAATGGACCTGAAAACGTACCAGTTAAAGGGTAAGCCGCTGGAGACTCAAGGTAAGAAATATTTCGAAGCTGCGGTGCCGTACTTTGAGAAGTCGCTCGAAATTCAGCCCAATGATGCGGCCAGCATCAGTGCGCTTCAGAAGGTATATTTCCGCCTCGGGCGTAATGCCGATTCCAAGCGGATGGAAGACCGGCTACAAGCTTTGAAGAAATAATTTTACGCTGAGATTAAGTAGGTCAAAAATCCCCAGCCTGATGAAGGTTGGGGATTTTTTTGTCAGTTCCATGTTGGTAGAAGAGGAGAGGCATCTAGGGAAGGCTTTCCGTTATTTCGCTGCTTAATTTAACATAATATTAATTATAAGACAAATAATAGTGGTTGTATCTTTGAGTACTATTACCTGCGTAGTCTAGAAATCTCATCGACTAGTAGGCGCTTAATCTTATCTAGTAGATATGCTAAGTGTAAACTGGTCTGTCTGCGTACATGTAGTTGGTCAAGATGAGGTTGGTTTTGTGAAGTTGAAGTTGATTCCTAAGAACCACCAGCTACCCCAGCAGTTGCTTTTACTTGAGACCCGAGTTATTTGTGGAAGCTTTCCTATGTCAGCAAGTAGTTTTTTGAGTAGTTTTCTGGTTGCCATTGAAGTAGTAGTGATGGTGCATTAGTATAAGCGTTATTTATCAGCGGATAAGATTGATGAGCAAAGTAGGAAGAACTTCATAGTTGCTGAAGTATCTCCTATCCTGTTGGGGCTTTAGTTAAGTATAAAAAAGAGGGTTTAAAATTACAGACCAGACCAAAGTATACTAAAGTACAAAAAAGTTTAAAAATAAATATGGACTTTAAACTTTTTTGTACTTTAGTATACTTTATCATTCTTCCTTGTTTATACTTGTCTTCCTTTCGTACTCACCTCAGCATATCCACCTCTTTTATACTACTGCTTAAATGCCAAAACTTATAGATTATCCCCGCACTAGCTACAGTGGAGCCTGGGAAATAGCTGAAGTAGTAGACGATACGGGCGGCAAGTGCGCCCTAGAAACGTGCGCCCGTAAGCTAAATCGTAAGGTAAGTGGTTCTTTCAAGGCTATTGTGGGCTCAGCCGTAAAGTTTGGCCTCCTCACAAGCAAGCGAGAAATGCTTACTACTACGACACTCTTCCGACGCATAAAACATGCTTACGACAAACAGGAAGAACTACTGTTTCACCGGGAAGCCTTTCTTACCCCGCCGCTCTTCACACAGCTGTGCCGCAAATTTCGCAGCCGGGAGCTACCTGTTGCCATGCTCGACGTCTTACTGATGCGCGAGTTCGACGTAGAGGAAATAAATACCCAGAGCGTGGCCAAAGCCTTTATTGACGGAGCCCGGATGGTGGGGTTACTGGATGAGCACAACATACTGGCCGATATCGACCAGCTAGCAGCGCAACAGCCACCCAAGAGGGAACTCGCCAGTCCAAATCCTAGTCCCAATGTCTTCCGCCAAGTACCCGGCCCCGCGGGTCCCCCAACGACAGCCACTGAAGTTACGGAGGAACCAGTAGCGACCAGCCTTCCAAATAATCAACCCCGCGTGCCAGTAGCAATTCCCTTACCGCCACCCCGTTTAGCCCCCCCAGCTACGGCAGACGCAATTGCCAGCCTCTTCGGCCTCAACGAGCCGACGAACCCGATTTTCGCTTCACAGACACCGCCTGGCCCTGAACCAGCCCGTGCGTCCCGCTCAACAGCGGGTCCTGGTTTACCCCAGCCTACTACCCCACCAGCAATACTCTTTCGCATTCAGTTAGCGGGCCCTGGCGTTAATACCCAACTCGATGTAACCGACGTGGCAGACCTGGCCCTGGTGCGCGCCCTACTGGATAAGATTGAGCGCCGGCTGAACCAATAAAGAGGTGAAAATCAACAGGCAGTTTACTTATCTATTACTTATGTTAAGCTGGAATATCTCTCAACTTCTCGTCACTTTATTTAGCAGCGGGAAGGGAGCGGACTCGCTTATTCGGGCAGCGGACGGCGCTGCCCGGCGGCGATAGTCTGGTGGCGCTGACGCAACACGCCTAGCATTTCGTCCAGCGACGAGCCCGAGGCCCGCAACAACACCAGCAGGTGGAAGAGCAGGTCGGCAGCTTCCCCAGGCAAGCCTACGCGGTTACCCGCCATCGCGTCAATAACGGTTTCCACGGCCTCCTCCCCTACTTTTTGCGCAATCCGGGCCAAGCCTTTTTCAAATAAGCGAACAGTGTAAGAACCCGGCTCTTCCTGCGGCAGCTGCTGTCGGCGCTCGATGAGGCGGTCTAGCTCGGCCAGGAAGCCAACCGGGGGAGTAGGCAGCGCGGCATCGGTACTAGCCCCTACCTCCCCGGTTGCAGTTGACTGAGCTTCGAAGCAGCTCGTGGTACCCCGGTGGCAGGTCGGGCCGTCGGGCCGGGCCATTACTAATACTGTATCCCGGTCGCAGTCGATATGCAAGCTTACTACCTGCAGGAAATTGCCGCTGGTTTCGCCCTTGGTCCAGAGGCGCTGCTTGGAGCGCGAGAAGAACGTGACCCGGCCCTCGGCCTGGGTGCGTTGCCAGGCTTCGGCATTAAAGTAGCCCAGCATAAGCACCTGGCCCGTGGCGGCATCCTGCACAATGGCGGGAATGAGCTGGTCAGGCATTTTATCAAAATCTAACTCCGTATTCATTTGGAAAGGCAAAGCGGCGGGTAAGAACCGCCGGTAAGAGAAGAAATGATGAGCCAGCCGGCTTGAGCCAACTCAGGTAATGGGTGCGGGCTTAGGTTGCAGCAGGTCCCAGAGGTTGCCGTAGAGGTCGGCAAAAACGGCCACGGTAGCATATACTTCCTCGCGGGGCGTTTCCTGAAACTGCACGCCCTGCGCCATCAGGCGGTGGTAGTCGCGCCAAAAATCGTCGGTCGTTAAAAATAAGAACACCCGGCCGCCGGTCTGGTTGCCTACGTAGCGCAACTGCTCAGGGCCGTCGGCCTGGGCCAGCAGCAGCGCACTACCCCCCCCGGCGCCCGGCGGGGCCACCAGCACCCAGCGCTTACCGTCGCCCAAGGGCGTGTCGG
This sequence comes from Hymenobacter psoromatis, assembly GCF_020012125.1. Lineage (NCBI taxonomy): Bacteria > Pseudomonadati > Bacteroidota > Cytophagia > Cytophagales > Hymenobacteraceae > Hymenobacter > Hymenobacter psoromatis. Next base: position 1,793,567 of record NZ_JAIFAG010000001.1, on the reverse strand, counting down.
CCACCAGGTGAAACCCCAGCTGATGCGTATAAAAGTGAATGGCCTCGTCGTAATCGCGCACGACCAGCGTGACATGGGCTAGTTGCTGCTGCATAAAAATCAGGTGCCAGGAAATTGCCCCTACCCTACCGGGCGCATGGCCACCCCTTCGGTCAGGAGATAATTTTTGAGGCCGGCCACCGAGAGGTCGCCGAAGTGAAAGACGCTGGCCGCCAGCGCAGCATCGGCCCCGCCAGGCCGCAGCACGTCGCGGAAGTGCGGAGCCGCCCCGGCCCCCCCCGAGGCAATAACCGGTATCCCTACCCCCGCCGCCACGCCCCGCGTGAGGCCCAGGGCGTAGCCGTCGCGGGTGCCGTCGTGGCTCATGCTGGTGAGCAGGATTTCGCCCGCGCCGCGCTCGGCAGCCTCGCGGCACCAGGCCAGGGCCTCGCGGCCGGCGGGGTGGCGACCGCCGTGGGTAAAGACTTCCCAGGCCTCGTCGGCCGCATGGGCGGCGGTTTCGTTGGTTTGGCGGGCATCAACGGCCACCACGATGCACTGGCTGCCAAAGCGGCGAGCTAACTCGTCAATGAGGCCAGGCTCGCGCAGCACCGAGGAGTTAAGGCTAACCTTATCGGCACCGCTTAATAGGAGCGCCTCCACATCGGCCACCGCCCCGATGCCCCCGCCCACGGTGAACGGAATATTGACCTCGCGGGCCACGTTGCGCACCAGCTCAATGAGGGTGCGGCGCTTTTCCACGGTGGCCGTGATGTCGAGCAGCACTAACTCGTCAATGCCCTCCTGGGCGTAGCGCGCGGCCAGGGCCACGGGGTCGCCGGCATCGCGCAGGTTTACGAAGTTGGTGCCCTTCACGGTACGGCCGTTCTGCACGTCGAGGCAGGCAATGAGGCGTTTGGTCAGCATCTCTTTTTCTTATTAAAATTCTTCGAACATACCCGTTATCCCTACCTTATGCAGGCATTGCCTAAGCGTTTGCAATACGGAGAGCTGTTGGGAATTGGTGGCGGAATAGAAACACACGTACCATCCCTGCCCATCAACCTCGATAACGAAATCTTCCGGCCACTTACTTCTAAAAGGAAGTGCGAAAACGTACTTTCTATAGGTCGGGTCAGCCTCAACAAGATATAGCCTCACTAAAGTCAACTGCTCCAAGCAGGAAGTAACCCGTTGGAAGTCCCCGGCATCACTGGCTAATTGAGCGGCCGACAAGACCAGCCTAAACTCGAAGCCCATCCCGTTGAGAGCTAGTGAGGCCCGATGAGTTGTTGGCATACGTCAACCAGCGGCTCCAGGCTGGCCAACTCCGCTACGTGGGCCAGCGGCCGGGCTACCCCCAGGCGGTTCAGCCAGACAGGCCGGATGCCCATGGCCAGCGCCCCCAGCACGTCGGCCTGCCAATTATCGCCCACCATCACCGTTTCGGCGGCCGTGACTCCCAAGCGCCGCAGGGCCACTTCGTAAATAGCAGGGTCCGGCTTGAGCACCCCTACCCCCTCCGAGGTAATCAAGGCATCCACGAACTCGCGCATGCCCAGGTGGCGCAGCTTTTCTTCCTGCTCGGCCGTGCGGTTATTGGTTACAATCCCAATCTGGTAGTCCGGCTTCAGGCATTTCAGCAGCGCCAACGCGCCCGCCACGGGCTGCCGCAGCCGCTGATAATGCCTATAGTGCTGCTCAGCCACCTGCGTAACTACCACCGCGGAGACGGCCGGCTCATACGGTGCCAGCAGCCGCTGAAAGCGCAGTTGCCGCGCCCCCAGGTACGAAAGCTGGCCCGTCATCACCAGCGGGTGCAACTCCTCCAGCAGCTCGCTGTAGCGCTGATAAAGCTCTTCTAATGGCACCTGCTGCAAGGCCGGCCGGATGGCCGCCGTGGCGGCCAGGGCCGCCCGCGCCGTAGCCATGTGGTCGAAGAGCGTATCGTCGAGGTCAAAAAGAACCGTGGTTACCGGAGTAGTTGGGAGCATGCCGTTGGGTTATACTTGTCCTTGTAGTTCAGCCCGCAACTCCACTTCCGTAATCTTACCCTCATAAATGGCCTTGCCAATGATGGCCCCGGCCATCCCCAGCTCGCGCATCGCCGCCAGGTCGGCCACGGTCGTAACGCCGCCACTGGCCACAAACTGCGCCGCCGGAAACTGCTGCCGCAATGCGGCGTAGGTAGCAGTGGCGGGGCCTTGCAACTGGCCGTCGCGGCTCACATCGGTGCAGATGAAGGTAGTAGCTCCAGCCGCCAGGTAGGCCCCGATAAAGTCGGGCAGACGCTGGGTGCTCTGCTCAGTCCAAGCGCTTACGGCGATAAAGTCAGCCTTAAAATCGGCCCCGATAATGATGCGCTTCGCCCCGAACCGAGCCAGCCACTCCCCTACTAATGCGGGCTCGCGGGCCGCGATGCTGCCCGCCGTGAGCTGCGCCGCCCCGGCCGCAAATGCCGCCTCGGCCGCCGCCGTGGTCTGAATGCCCCCACCAAAGTCGATGTGCAGCTTCGTGTGGCGGGCAATGCGTTCGAGCACCGGCAGCTGACGCGGCTCGCGGGCGCGGGCTCCGTCGAGGTCTACCAGGTGCAGGTGGGTAGCCCCCAACTGCTCGAAGTACTGCGCCTGGGCCAGCGGGTCGGCGGCGTAGGTGGTCTGGCGGGCAAAGTCGCCGCCCGTCAGGCGCACGCACGAACCGTTGATGAGGTCGATGGCGGGAATTATATTCATTTGGGTAATATGCAAATTGCGGCCTTGTTAAACGCAATTACATCATTTGTTAAAGGAACTAGGCAAGGTCAGCGGACAGAAAGTTCTTCAAAATCTGCTCGCCCACTGGTCCGCTCTTCTCCACGTGAAACTGCACGCCGTAGAAATTACGGTAGCGCACGGCAGCGCTGAATGGCACCCCGGCTGGGTAGCTGGCCTGGGCAATGGTATAGTCGCCCACCGGCGCGTAATAGCTGTGCACGAAGTACACATAATCGGCAGCCGTGGGCCGCCGCGACGGGGCTGGCGACTGGTTCAAATCCAACTGGGGGCTCCCCTCCGCTGGCCCGTGCAGCCCCGCAAACAACGGCGTTTGCAGGTCGTGCAGGTTGTTCCAGCCCATGTGGGGCACCTTGTGCGCCGCATCGGGCGGCGTGAAGCGCACCACATCAAAGGGCAGCATCCCCAGCATTTCGGTGCCGCCGGCCGGGCCTTCCTGGCTGTGGCGGCCCAGCAGCTGCATGCCGAGGCAGATGCCCAAGAACGGCTGCGTGAGCGTGGGCAGCACCTCATCGAGGCCGGCGGCGCGCAACGCCCGCATAGCCGAACTGGCCTCCCCTTCGCCCGGAAACAGCACCCGGTCGGCTTGGCGAATTAGGTCGGGGTCGGCAGTCAGCGTAGCGTTCATACCCAGGCGCTCCAGCGCAAACAGCACGGACTGCACGTTGCCGCCCTGGTAATCAATAACAGCGATGTTCATGTTAAAACATTTGGTTAATAAGGGTTTCTATCCAATTTTACCCAAATGATAAATAAGACTTACAAAATGCCTTTCGTGCTGGGTATCACGTGCTGCCCGGCCGGGTCGCGCACTAAGGCCATCTTAATAGACTTGGCTACGGCCTTGAAAATCGCCTCGATTTTGTGGTGCTCGTTGTCGCCCTCGCACTTGATGTTGAGGTTACAACGGGCCGCGTCGGAGAAGCTTTTGAAGAAATGGTAAAACAGCTCGGTGGGTACGTCACCCATCCGCTCGCGCTTAAAGTCGGCGGCCCAGACCAGCCAGGGCCGGCCCGAAAAGTCGATGGCGGTCTGGGCCAGGGCATCGTCCATCGGCAGCAAAAAGCCGTAGCGGTTCACGCCGCGCTTGTCGCCGATGGCCTCGTCGTAGGCCGCGCCGATGGCGATGGCCGTGTCTTCCACGGTGTGGTGCTCATCGATGTGCAGGTCGCCGTGGGTGCGCACGTAGAGGTCGCAGCCGCTGTGCTTACCCAATTGGTCAAGCATGTGGTCGTAAAAGCCCAGGCCTGTTTTGCAGTCGGTGTGGCCGGTGCCATCGAGGTTGAGAATAACTTCAATGCGCGTCTCATTGGTGTTGCGCATGATGTGGGCGCGACGCGGCGGGCGGCGCAGGTGCTCGTACACGGCGGCCCAGTCGGTGGTGCTGAGCGCGGCGCGCTCGTCGGCCTCGGCGTGGAGCAGGATGGCGCGGCAGCCCAGGTTCTCGGCCAGCTGCACATCGGTACCGCGGTCGCCAATCACGTAGGAGTGCGTAAGGTCGTAGCCGTTGGCCGGGTCGAGGTAGCGGGTGAGTAGCGCGGTGCCGGGCTTGCGCGTCGGGGCCGGGTCGTGGGCAAAGCTGCGGTCGATGAGAATCTCGCTGAACTCGACCCCCTCCCCTTTCAGGATGTCCAGCATTTTTTGCTGGTAGGGCCAGAAGGTATCCTCGGGGTAGCTGGCGGTGCCAAGGCCGTCCTGGTTGGTAACCAGCACGAGCTCGTACTCACCATCGCGGGCCAGCTGGGCCAGGGCCGTGATGGCACCGGGCACGAAGTCGAACTTATGCCAGGCATCAATTTGGTAGTCGGTCGGCGGCTCGATGAGGATGGTACCGTCGCGGTCAATAAAGAGTACTCTTTTCATGTATACATTAAATAGCTGGCGTTTTCATAGAAATCACAAGGTCTTTACAAATAATAAAGCCATCAAACCCCCAACCAGCTTCAATTGAGAAATAGCGAAATGATGCATCAGCCGCAATACTTTCCAGAACGCCAACTGATATATAATTTTTTCGACGCTCCAACCACTCGCCGTATCATTGCCAAAATTCTGTCGCGTCTGTTGCCTCTTCAATATCGTGGAGCAAATTGAATGTACCGAACTCCTTGAAATCCTGTAGCTCAACTCCAGTAAATAGAACGGCAATCTGTTCCAGTATTTCTCCTGCCCAACGCTCTAGCGAAATAGTGGTCTGTTTAGTCTTGAAATCCACTTCTAACTTCTGCACAATACCATCGCCAACCAGCTCGCTACGAAAACTCATTTTTCTGCTTAGTTAGCCAGTTTGAACTCCCCCAGCGCCGCCAGCAGCTTTTCATTCTCCGCCGGCGAGCCCACCGTGAGGCGCAGCGTGCCGGCGCAGCCGGGCTGGGTGGTGCGGTTGCGCACCACGATGCCGCGGCTCAGCAGGTACTCGTACACGGCGGTGGCGTCGGGGTAGAAGCGGACCAGCAGGAAGTTGGCATCTGAAGGAAACACCTCAGCCACGAGGGGCAGCGCAGGCAGGTGCTCGGCCAGCCAGTCGCGGCCGGTGAGCAGCTGCTGGCGCAGCTGCTCGAAGTGCGGGGCCGCCGCCAGGGCGGCCAGCGCGTGCTGCTGGGTGGCCTCCGAGATATTATAAGGGGGCTTGATTTTGTTGAGGTAGCTGATAATTTCGGGCGAGGCGAAAGCCATGCCCAGACGCAGGCCGGCCAAGCCCCAGGCCTTGGAGAACGTCTGGAGCACTACCAAATTGGGGAATTCAGCCAGGCGGGTCGTCCAGCTGGGGGCGGCAGCGAAGTCGGCGTACGCCTCATCTACCACCACCAGGCCAGGGAAGCCGCGCAGGATTTCCTCGATGGCCTCGGCGTGGAGCAAGTTGCCGGTGGGATTATTGGGCGAGCACAGGAACACCAGCTTGGCCGGGGAGGCCAGCACGTCGGCTACGATTTCGGGTGAGAGCTGGAAATCGGCCGTGAGCGGCCGGCGCTCGATGCGCACGTCGTTGAGGTTGGCAGCTACCTCGTACATGCCGTAGGTGGGGGGTAGCAGCAAAATGCTATCCGCGCCGCCGGGCGTGCAGGTAAGACGCACCAGCAGGTCAATGGCCTCGTCGGAGCCGTTGCCCAGAAAAATCTGGGCCGGCTCTACCACTTTCAGCTGGGACAACTCGACTTTAACGGCGCGCTGCTGCGGGTCGGGGTAGCGGTTAAACTGCGCGGGGCCAGCGCTCCCGAGGCTGTTCTCGTTGGCATCGAGCATCACCTGGGCCTCGCCCGTGAACTCGTCGCGGGCCGACGAATAGGGCTTCATGGCCCGGATGTTGGGGCGAATAAGGAATTCTAGGATGAAGGACATTTTTTCTTAGGCTGTAAAACGGAGTGGTACTCCGTTTGTCATTGAACGAGCTAAGGCACGCGGAAACGGAGTGCCACTCCGTTTTACATCTGACTCAAGGCTTCGCGGCGCAGGGCTACGGCGTGGGCGTGGGCGTGCAGGCCTTCGGCCTGGGCCATGGGCTCTACTACCGGGGCCAGGGCGAGCAGACCGGCGGGCGCGAGTTGCTGGAAGGTGATTTTCTTGTAGAACGAATCGAGCGACACGCCGCTGTAGGCGCGGGCGTAGCCGCCCGTCGGCAGCGTATGGTTGGTGCCGGAGGCGTAATCACCCACCGCCTCGGGCGTAAGGTGGCCCATGAATACGGAGCCCGCGTTGTAGATAGCGGCGGCCAGTTCCTCGGGGGCGGCCACAGCCAGGATAAGGTGCTCGGGAGCGTACTCGTTGCTGAATTCCAGCATGGTAGCCATATCGGGCAGCAGCAGGCCGCGGCTTTCGGTGAGGGCCTGGCGGGCGATTTCGGCGCGGGGCAGCAGCGGCAGCTGGCGCTCCAGCTCCGTGACCACTCCGTTTAATAAGACCTCCGAATCGGTGAGCAGGATTACCTGCGAGTCGGGGCCGTGCTCAGCCTGCGAGAGCAGGTCGGCCGCCACGAAAGCGGGGTTGGCGCTGGCATCGGCGATGACCAATACTTCGCTCGGGCCGGCAGGCATATCAATCGCTACCCCCCGCTGGGCGGCCAGCTGCTTGGCGGCAGTTACGTAGCGGTTGCCGGGACCGAAAATCTTGTCCACGGCCGGCACCGAGGCGGTGCCCACGGTGAGCGCGGCCACAGCCTGCGCCCCGCCGGCTTTAACAATAGTCGTCAGTCCCAGCTCCTGGGCAGCAAAGAGGATAGCCGGCGCAATGCGGCCGTCGCCCCGGCCGGGCGGCGTGCAGAGCACAATCTCGCGGCAGCCCGCCAGCTTAGCCGGGATGCCCAGCATTAATAAGGTGGAGAACAGCGGGGCCGAGCCACCCGGCACGTAGAGGCCCACCCGCGGCACGGCCACGCTGCGGCGCCAGCAGCGCACGCCGGGCATGGTTTCGACCTCGGCCTCCACGGCCGGCGGCTGCTGGGCGGCGTGGAACGTGGTGATATTCTTAATTGCCTGCCGAATAGCCGCTTGCAACTCGGCGGGCACCTGGGCGGCCCCGGCGGCCAGCTCCCCGGCACTCACGCGCAAGTCGACCAGCGCGGGCACGCCATCCAGCTGGGCGGCGTAGTCGCGCAGGGCGTCGTCACCGCGCCGGGCCACGTCGTCGAAAATCTCGCCGGCGCGGGCCAGGATGGCGTCATTGCTACCGGCCAGCGGGCGCTGCTGGAGCGCCGGCCACTGGGCGCGGGCGGGGTTGTGGAAAATCTGCATGGCAAAATTCGTTTGTCATGCTGAGCTTGTCGAAGCATCTCTACCGCGTAAGTAAACCCAACGATTGAGGTTAGTTATGCGGTAGAGATACTTCGACAAGCCTAGCATGACGTTTTTTTTAAATACCTACCCTACCCGCTTCTCGATGGGCAGCACCAAAATGCCTTCGGCCCCGATGGCTTGCAGCTCGCCGGCGATGTGCCAGAACTTATCCTCCTCCACCACCGACTGCACCGATACCCAGCCTTCTTCGGCCAGGGGCGTGACGGTGGGCGACTTGATGCCCGGCAGCAGCGCCTTCACCGCGTCGAGGGCCGCCACGGGAGCGTTTAGCACGATGTACTTCGAGCGCTGGGCGCGGCGCACGGCTTGCATTCGGAAGCGCAGCTGGTCGAGCAATTCCTGCTTTTCGGGGCTCAGGCTGGGGGCGGCGATGAGCACGGCCTCCGAGCGGAAGATGGTTTCGACCTCGCGCAAGCCGTTGCCGAGCAGGGTCGAGCCGCTGCTCACGATGTCGCAGATGGCCTCGGCCAGCCCGATGCTGGGCGCAATCTCCACCGAGCCGCTAATGGTGTGCAGGTGGGCCTGCACGCCCTGGCCAGCCAAGTAGTCGCCGAGTAGTTTGGGGTAAGACGTGGCAATGCGCTTGCCCTGCAGGTCGGCCACCGAGTTGTAGTCGGCCCCGCGGGGCACGGCCAAGCTCAGGCGGCACTTGCTGAAGCCCAGGGCTTCGACTTCGAGGGCGGCGCAACCGGCTTCCACCAGCACGTTCTGGCCCACAATGCCGAGGTCGGCCACGCCGTCCTGCACGTAGCCGGGAATATCGTCGTCGCGCAGGTAGAGGATTTCCAGCGGGAAATTGCTGGCCTCCACCTTGAGCTTATAAGAGGACGAGACGAAGCTAATGCCGCACTCGCGGATGAGCTGAAGGGAGTCCTCCGACAAGCGGCCGGACTTTTGAATGGCTAAACGCAGCATGAGAAAAAGAGCGCCGACGACCCGATAGGAGCCGAACGGCCAAACTGGACGAAGCCCCGGTAGCGCCTGGCCAGCCGGAAACTCCTCCGTAAATACCCAAACGAAGAAAAAGTTATTCCCGGCCCAAGGGCGGGGCGGCGGCGGAGACGCGAGCGGCTGGCACCGTAGGCTACAGCGTAGCGGCCAGCCCGGTTGCCCGGTCTCCTAGAGATGGTGATGGTGATGCTGGGGCGCGGCACCAGCGGGCTGCGTAGCCCGCCAAACCGTCGCCAGCCCCCTAACGGGAGCTGCAAGTGCGGAGCTAAGGGCAGACGTGCGGCAGCAAACGGGGGTCATCGTGGGGCAAAGGTAGGCAGAGAGGCCGAAATCCAAAGTTCCCTACGCAAAAACCACCCACCCGGCTACCCTCACCCCCTACCCGACTTCCTCGCGGCCCTCGCGTCGGGCCGCTAAGCCCGGCCCTGGCTACGGACGCGCGATGCTAGCCCCCGGCACCTGCTGCGCCAGGAGGCCCTACCCCCTCTGCCTCCCTGAACGCCGCAAGCTCCTTTAGCTTACTGCGTCCCTTTGTATCAAGAAATTCTGGATGGCGGCGGCCGTTAGCTCCGGGTAGAAGTAGTGGGCGAAATGGTCGCCGGGCAGCTCCACGAAGGGCTCGTCGGGTGAGCGCACGATGTGGTCGCGCCGGGCGTGCAGGCGCAGGTCGGGCGCGGTGGTGAGCGGCGGCACCGGCCCGAACAGCACTTGCAATTGCTGGTGCACGTAGCGGCGGCCCAAGTGCGGCATCCGGTGCACCAGCTGCGCGTGCAGCGCCCGCGACTCGTCGAAGGGGTAGCGCCGCCGCGAGTGCCAGCCGGCCAGGCGGCTTTGCAGCAGGCCCGAGCGGGCGGCCAGCGCCAGCAGCCAGGGCGTGCGCACGGCCGCCCGTATTTTGGTCTGGTCGGTGAAACCACTCAGCAAAATAGCCGTGCTCCCGGTCAGCTCTTTCACGTGCGCCGCCAACCAGCCGCCCATCGAGTGGCCGATGAGCACATCGGCGGGCCCGAGGTGGTAGCGCGCGGCCAGGTGCCCGGCCAGCGTGCGCGCGTTGACCCGCCCGCGCGGCTGCCAGCAGGCCAGCTCGGCGGCCAGGTCCGGCACGATGACCTCGGCAAAGGGGGGTAGCAGCGGCCGCAGGGGGTCAAAAATGGTCGGCTCCTCAGTATAGCCGTGGAGCAGCAGCAAGCGTTTCATGCGCAAAAAAGGGGCCGACGGGGATAACGGCCGCCCTGCACCGTAAATAAGCCGTTGCGAATCAAAAGCGTGCGTTACTACGTATATTTGCCGAGCCGGGCAATAGGTCGGGCTTCAAAAAATATAAAAAACAACGGCCGCCCCTCGCGGCGCGGCCGTTGCCACTTAGTGCAGCCAGTGGGCTACCGCCGTGGCGGCAGTACCACTCGCTACGATACCAATCAGCCAGCGAACCAGCTTATTGGACATGCGGAGCCTGAATGCTAGTTCAAACTCCGACTTCGCGCTGTCCTTTTTCATCTGCTCAGAAGTTGAAAGGGTAGCTTCATTACCCCCACACTTCTCGAAGCCCTGCACTGTTTCCGCAGTCAGGGCTTCTCTTTTTACAGAGGAGCCGTTGGGCTGGGGGACTTACCAAACGCGAGGTAAACAAAGATACCAACGGCTGGGCAAAAGCTAAAATTTTTAGCTAACCAAATCAGGCCTTATCCCCTACCCCCTCAAAACCGGGCCATGGCCCGCAGATTCACCACGCGCTGTGAGAGGTAGCTGGGCACGGCGTAGGTGCGGGCGTTCACGTCCTGCAGGTAGCTGTAGCTGGCCACGTTATTGGCCCCCAGGATGTTAAGAATCTCCAAGCTCAGCCACAGGCTTTCGAGCGAGTAGCGCGCCGGCGTGGGGGTAGCGCGCAGGCTCACGACCTTCGAAAAGCCGATATCCACGCGCTGGTAGGACGGGGTGAGCGCATTGGCACCGCGGTCCTGAGGCCGGCCGGGCGGGCTGAAGGGCAGGCCGGTGCCGAACACCAGGTTCACGTAGCCGCGCACGGAAGGGTTGTCGGGCAGGTGGTCCTGGAAGAAAATACTGGCCGTCAGGCGCTGGTCCTGCGGGCGGCGCACGTAGCCCAGCGTCTGGTAGCCGGTGCGCTTGCCATTAGCATCGTAGGTAGCGGTGGTGTCGCCCTTTTCCTGGGTGGTGAGCAGGGCCAGGCTCAGCCAGGACTCCACGCCCTTCACAAACTCACCGCTCAGGCGCGTCTCGAAGCCGGCGGCGTAGGCTTTGTCACTGTTGGTGGCGTAGTAGCGCAGGCGCACGTTATCCACCTCGTAGGGCACCACGTCGGTAAGGTATTTATAGTACGCCTCGGTGTTGAGCCGGAAGGGCCGGTCCATGAGGCGCACCTGGATTTCGCGGCCCAGCACGAAGTGCAGCGACTTCTGGGCCCGTAGCTCGGGGTTGAGCTGGCCGCGCATGTCGCGCAGCTCGCGGTAGAAGGGCGGCTGGGCGTAGAGGCCGGTGGCCACCTTCCACACGCGCTCGGGGTGGCGGCGGCTGCGGGTGGCAAACTGCGCCCGGGGGCTGAGTACAAACTGCTTATTCTCCGTCCAGTAGTGGCCGCGCAGGCCGTAGGTGAGGGTCGTGAGGCTGTCAATCTGCCAGGTGTGCTGCACGTAGCCCTGGGTGCGGGTCGTGCGCAGGCTCAGGTCGGCGGCGAGGCGGGTGCGGCGGGAATCGGGCACGTAGTCGGCCGAGTCGGCGAAGCTATACTCATCGAGCTGGTCGTGAATACTTTCGCGCCCGATTTTCGCGCCCCAGCGCACCTGGTGCCGGCCCAGCGGGTCGCCGCCGGGGTTCCAGCGGCCGCGCAACTCCGCCGTGTAAATATGGGCCGTGAGGTCGTTGCGGGCATGGTTGAACGAGGAGCCAATGTCGCGCTGGCGCACCGCCTGGTTGAAATCCGGGCTCGTGGGGTCGCGGTTCACGTCGGCGAAGGTGTAGGCCGCCTCCACGTCCCGAAACTCAAACTCGCGCGTCGTTAGGGCCGAGGCCAGCACCTCCATTTGCAGGCCAGGATGGAAGTTGTGGGTCAAGTTGAGGCCCGCCTGGTAGGTATCGTACTGGAGGCGCTCGCGGCCGTCGTAGTAGATATTGACCCTGGCAAACTGGTTGGTATTGGTCGAAAACGTGACCTGCCCGCTCACCGGTACGAAGCGATAGTCGTTGTGAGCCACCACGCCCAGCAGGCCCAGGCTGGTTTTCTGCAGGTCGCCGCCCTTGCGGCCCAGCCCGATGGTCACGTACGCCTGCCCGTCGTAGAAGGTCGGGTTGTAGTTGCCCTGGTTTTGCTTGAGAGCGTTGAAGACGTACTGCGCGTTCTTGTAGCGCACGCCGGCCAGGTAGCTCACCCGCTCGTTCGCGGAGCGCGCCTCCACGTGGGCCGTGCCGCCCACCAGGCTAGCTGAGGCCGAAGCCGCGAATTTGGCGGGCTCCTTATACTGCACGTCGAGCACCGAGGAGAGCTTGTCGCCGTACTTGGGCTGCCAGCCGCCGGTGCTGAAGGCCACTTTCTGCACCAAATCGGGGTTGATAAAGCTCAGGCCTTCCTGCTGCGCCTGGGTCACCAGAAACGGCCGGTATACCTCGAAGCCGTTGACGTAGATGAGGTTCTCGCTGTAATTACCACCCCGCACGTTGTAGGTACTCGTCAGCTCATTATTGCTCACCACGCCCGGCAGCGTCTTAAGAATGGCGCTGAAATCGCCGAAGGGTGAGGGAATAACCTTGGCCGTCTGGGGGTCGAGCTGAATGAGACTGGCCTGCTCGCGCTGGTCGGCCCCGGCGGCGCGGCCCCGCACGGTCACGCCGCCCAGCGCCGCCTGGGTGTCGGCTTGCAGGGTGAGGCGCAGCGGCTGGCGGGGCCCAGCGGGCAGCTGCACCACCAGGCGCAACGCCTGGTAGCCCAGGCGGCGGGCCACGAGCGTCAGGGCCGCGTCGGGCCGAATACCGGGGGGTAGGCGCAGCGTGAAGCTACCCTGCGCGGTGGTGGTAGCCCCGCCGGGATGGCCCTCCAGGCTGACGACAACCAGCTCCAGGGGTTGGCCCTGGGCATCGAGCACGAGGCCGGTGAGCAGAGCCGGGTCAGCGGTGGGGCCAGCCGGCGCGGGCACCTGCTGCGCCCAGCCGGGCCCGGCCGCCAGCCAGCTTGCTAGCAGGAGTAAGGGTAGATACTTCAAACGCGAAAACGGCAAGAAACTGGTGCTAAAGCTACGCCCCAAACCCGACCAGTGACGCAGCGTATTAACTCCCAAAGGGGCAGGCTCCGTATCAGGCGCACCTATTTTTTAGCTTTCTGGCCCGCCTTGTGGCCCTGCGCCGGCCCGCGCAGCTGCGCCCGCAGGCCGGCCAGCGCCGCCACCGGCCCGCCGGGCGACTTAAACACGAAGCTACCGGCCACCAGCACGTCGGCCCCGGCCTCCACCAGCGCGCTGGCGTTGGCCTCGCTCACGCCGCCATCTACCTCAATGAGGGCCGCCGAGCCGGTGTCCACCAGCAGCTCTTTCAGCTCGGCAATCTTTTGCAGCGTGTGCGGAATGAACGACTGCCCCCCAAAACCGGGGTTAACCGACATCACCAGCACCACGTCCAGCTCCGTGATAATATCCTGAAGCAGGGTGACCGGGGTAGCCGGGTTCAGGGCTACCCCCGCCGTGCAGCCCAGGCTGCGAATCTGCTCCACCACCCGGTGCAGGTGCCGGCAGGCCTCGTAGTGCACCGTGATGTTGGTGGCCCCCGCTTCCCGGAAGGCCGCCACGTAGCGCTCGGGCTCCTCAATCATCAGGTGCACGTCGATGGGCTGCCGGGCGTGGGGGCGCAGGGCTTCCAGCACGGGCAGGCCGAAAGAAAGGTTAGGCACGAAGCGCCCATCCATCACGTCGAAATGCAGCCAGTCGGCCTCGGCCGTAGAAAGCAGCTCCGCAGTTGCTTGCATATTGGCTAAGTCGCTGGCCAGCAGCGAGGGAGCCAGCAAGGGTTCGTGGCGGGCCGTCCCGGCCGCTGAGTAAGAGGTAGGCATCGAAGAACTCATTTTGGCAAAAGTACGCAGCCGGGCCAGCCGGAGGGGGTAGGGCGGGGCTGAAGGCAAATTAAATGCCAGCCGCCGGCCGGCCCCCTACCCCACTACTCCGCCTTTCGCTCAAACGGCCGCCAGTCCAGCTCGCCGCTTTCCTTGCGGCGCAGGAAGTAGGTCTGGTCGTCGTCCTCGCGCTTGCCAAAAGTCAGGTCGCCCTTGCAGTCGCGGCACTTCACGCTGGTATACCTAAACTTGCCCTGCGCCACGCGCGAGGTTAAATCCAGGTTGTCGGAGCCGCAGAGCCCGCAGGCCGCCACGTCCTGAAAGCTCAGGCGGTCGTACTCGGCCACGGCCTCGTGAAAGTTTTTGCCCTCCACCGTAAAGTGAAACTGGCGGCGCCCAATGCGCTTGGTGGTCATCAACTGAAGCATAATTCGGGATGTCTGAATGACGAGCTAAAGGTACGGCAATTTAGCAAATTAGCCAATATTTTTAGCTAAATAAAGCCAGTTAATTTAGCAGCAATGCAGGGTAAGCTTCAGCTTGCCAGGGCGAGTATGCAGTGAGCTTTAGCTTGCCGGGAGTAAGCCACGAGGGCTAATCCGGCAAGCTAAAGCTTACTGCAACTCCCTCATTCCCGCACGAAGCGTACGGTTTGGGCCCTACCCCCCCCCACGGGCTGCACCTGGCACAGGTAGGCACCCGGCGCGAGGCGGCGCGCGGACAAGCGCAGCGATACGCTGGCGGCGGGGCTGGCGGGCAGCTGCTGCTCGCTGAGCACGGCCCCGCGCACGTCGAGCAGGCGCACCCGTAGCACTTGCCCACGCAGGGCGGGGGGTAGGGCCAGCATCAGCTCATCGAGGCGGCTGGGGTTGGGAAATATCGTGAGGGCCGCCGCCGGGCCGGCGGCCGGCGTGGCGGCCAGCGGCGCGCCAGGGTGCACTAGGTTGTAAGCCGTAACGAAGCTGGCGATGCCGTAGCCCAGGGTATTGTCCGGTGCCTGGGCCTGAGACGCGCCGCGCTCGAGCGCGGCGATAACCTGCTGGGCGCTGAGCGTGGGGTTGGCCTGCCAGAAGCCCGCCACCAGGCCCGCCAGCTCGGGGCAGGCGTAGGAGGTGCCGGCCCCGCGCACCACCGTGCCGGCCGGCGTGAGCACGGCCGAGGCCACGCCCATCGCCGCGAGCGTGGGCTTGAGGCGGCCGTCGGCCGTGGGCCCGTAGGAGCTGAAGCCCGCGTGCTGGCGCAGGGAGTCCACGGCCCCCACCGTAATAATGCTGTCGGCATCGGCGGGCACGCCGATGTAGTGCCAGCCACTATTCCCATCGTTGCCGGCCGAGTTCACGACTATCATCCCGGCGCGGGCCGCACCCAGGGCGGCGCGGCTGCCAATGGCGGTGCGCCCGGTCAGGTCGGCGTAGGTGTGCGAGAGGGCCGGGTCGTCGAAGGTAGTGTAGCCCAGCGACGAGCTGATGACGTCCACGCCCGCCGAGTCGGCGTACTCGGCGGCGGCCAGCCAGTTGGCCTCCTCCATCGGCGACTCGCTGCTCACGTCCTCCGTAATACAGAGGTGGAAGGTGGCGCGCGGGGCCGTGCCCACGTAGTAGCCCGGCAGCTCGCCCCCGATGAGGCCCAGCGTGGCCGTACCGTGGCCGTTGCTCAGGTACACGCTGCGGCCGCCGCTCACAAAGTTGCGGGTGCCCGCCACCCGGCCCTGCTGCTGCATCGTTTGCAGGGCCATGAGGCGGTCGGCCCCCGGAAAGCCGGCGTCGAATACGGCAATCTGCATGCCTTCGCCGCGGTAGCCGGCCTCGTGCATGGCCACGGCCCCGATGAGCTGGTTCTGGGCGTAGGCCGGGCCGTAGGTGGCGCGGGGCGTGGTGGGGGTAGGCGGCGGGGCGATGGTGGCTACCCCCCCGGCGGCCGCTGGGGCCTGGGGCGGCCGCCGGCTCAGCAGCTGGGTGCTGGCCACGGCGGGCAGCTGACGCACGTTCGTCAGGGTAAGCGAGTCGCAGGCCAGCACGGCGCCGTTGAGCCAGCGCGAGGTGAAAATGAGCTGCGGACTGCCGCTCGCGGCGCGCACCTGGGCCAGGTAGGCGGGGCTCACGGGCAGGTCGCGGGGGCGCACCACTATGTTCTGGCGCGTGCGCCGGGCCAGCGCCCGCGCCGACAAAAACGCCTCCGGCTGGCCCACGGTGTAGGGCGTACCGGCTTTATCCTTGAAAAAAACGAAGTAGCGCTGCACGGGCGGCGCTGGGGGCGTAGCCTGCGCCCGCGCTACGGGCGGGCCCATCAGCAGGCAAGCCAATAGCGCGGCAGCGAGTAAGAAAGTATTTTTCATTTTTATGCTTAATTATTCGCGTAGAATTGTTTGTCCTGGCGAGTGTAGCGCGGCAATCGCCCCAGAACGAAATCGTTTGGGTGCAATTGCCGCGCTACACTCGCCAGGACAACCGATTTCCCCCTACCCCCTCAAAAACTCCCGGTCTCCACCAGCGTTTCGCGGCGCGAGGCCCCCATTTGGATGATGCCTTTATCCTTCGTATTCGTCTCCGAACCGTCGGGGTTAGTGTAGAAATAATAATAACTGTAGCGCCGCCGCAATACGCGGCCTACCCCCTGGGCGTACACCTGCTGGTAGCCACTCTGGCGACGGAGGCCGTCGTTGTCGTTGGCCGAGAAAATATCGTAGGTGACTACCGCGGCAGGGTAGATTTTGGCCGCCTGGCCGCCGGCGGGGGCGGTGGTGTAAGCCGCGCCCACGGCGCTGGTGTAGTAGCGGGAGAGGTTAATAATGGTATCGGGCGAGGCGCCGAAGGCGTTTTTATTCCAGCCCTTGCCCGCCACGGGCGGGTAAATCAGCTCCACGGTGCGCAGGTTGTTGGCCGTGAGCAGCAGGGCGCGGGGCAGGGGCTGCGCCACCAGCACGCTATCATCCACCCAGGCGTCGGTGGCGGTGGCGCGCCGCGAGCGCACGAGGCGGTAAGCGGGCTGGCCCGCCGCGTCGGCAAACTGCTCGGTCACGCGCTCGCGCAGCTGATAATCAGCTACCGTCAGCACCCGGTTTTTCCAGCTCGAATCAACTACGGCGTAGGTGCGGTAGGTGCCCACTACTACCGGGAAATAATCGGGGTAGGCGGGCACTACTACCACGTCGTGGCGGCAGCCGGCTAACCCCAGCGCCGCCACTCCCAGCGATAGGAGAGCTGCCTTAACTCGGCCAAAAGCACGAAAACGTAGATTCATACAAGAAATAATTGGCAAAAAAATACCTTATCGACTGCTTGAGTTACCAGCCGGCAAGGTACTAATTTTCAGAAACAAAAACCAGGCTAAACGGCGCTGGCCCCCGCCCCTACCCTCACCGGCTCGGGTACCTCGCCGATGACGTGGCGCGTAATCCAGCCGCCGCCCAGCACGTCGTCGCCGTCGTAGAACACGGCCGCTTGGCCGGGCGTGATGGCGTGCACCGGCTCGGTGAAGTAGATGTGGAGGTCGTCGCCCACCTGCTCCAGGAAAGCTGGGGAACCGGCGTGGTGGTAACGCACCTTCACCACGGCCGGCACCAGGCCGCGGCCTTCGAGGCTGGCTAGTTTGCCCATGTTGAGCTTGTGCACGGTGGTGCGGGTGCTAGCCAGCTCGTCGTAATTACCCAGCACCACTTCGTTGGTACCGGGCCGGATGGCCGTGACGTAGGCCGGGAAGCCCAGCGCGATGCCCAGCCCCTTGCGCTGCCCGATGGTGTAGAAGGGGTAGCCCTCGTGCGCGCCCAGGTCGCGGCCGTCGCGGTCCACGAAGCGGCCGCCGGCCACCCGCGCCTCCAGGCCCGGCACGCGCCGGCGCAGAAAGCCTCGGTAGTCGTTATCGGGGATGAAGCAGATTTCGTAGCTCTCAGGCTTGTTAACGAGGGCCGTGAAGCCCCGGCGGCGGGCCTCGTCGTAAATCTCGGTTTTGCGCATGGCCCCCAGCGGGAACAGCGTGCGGCTCAGGCTGGCCTGGCTCACGCCCCACAGGGCATAGCTTTGGTCCTTGTTCTCGTCTAGCCCTTTGCTCACAATGAAGCGGCCGGAGTCAGCATCCTGGCGGATTTGGGCGTAGTGGCCGGTGGCGATGAACTCGCAGCCCAGCATGTCGGCCCGGCGCAGCAGAGCGTCCCACTTGATGTGGGTGTTGCAGAGCACGCAGGGGTTGGGGGTGCGGCCGGCCAGGTACTCGCTGGTGAAATTATCAATGACGAAATCGCCGAATTCTTCCCGGATATCAATGATGTAGTGCGGGAAGCCCAGGCGCACGGCAATGTCGCGGGCATCGTTGATGGAGTCCAGCGAGCAGCAGCCGGTTTCCTTTTTGGAGCCGCCGGCCGTGGCGTAGTCCCAGGTTTTCATCGTCATGCCGACGACTTCGTAGCCGGCTTCGTGCAGCAGCACGGCGGCCACCGACGAGTCGATGCCGCCGCTCATGGCCACGAGGACGCGGCCCTTGGTGGGGGTAGGGTTCATGAGAAAGGCAAGCCACCCAGGGAAGTGAATGTTCCGGCTGGCACCTTTTACAAAGGTACTCTTTTCAGTTAATAATTATCAGTCGGCCCGACGAGCGGAATAAGTACCAAATGACCAGTCGGCCGCAACTTTGCGTGCTCGAACCAATCGGTAGCACGGCATCTTTAAGTCGCCGGCCCGACTGTTAACTGTTACTTGATACCTGTTAAATGTCCTTAACTCTTCCCGTGCTCGTGCGCGGCATCAATAATTTGTCGGACGCGCGCTACTGCGCCGGCATGGGGGCCGAGGGCCTCATTTTCACCCTCGACCCTACCCTGCCAGGCGCCGTGGACGCGGCCACCGTGCGGGAACTGGCCGGCTGGGTGGCCGGCGTGGAGTTGATTGGCGAATTTGGCTCCCTGCCCGCCGCCGAAATTAACCGCCTGGTGGCCGAGTGCGGCCTGAGCCGGGTGCTGCTGCGTTTTACCGCGCAAGCGGATGGCCTAGCCCGCACGCCGCTTTTGGTGCCGGCCTTAATCGAAACCCCGCAGTTTTCCACGTTTGATGGCGCGTATCGGCAGCAACTGACGGCCGGGCTCGGTGACGCACTGCCCGCGGGCTTTAGGTTATTGACGAAGGTGCTGAAACCTGATACGGACAGAACCCGGCAGCTGATGCGGACGGCCGCCGCCGCTACCCCCCTCTGGCTCAGCGGCGCGTTTGACCCGGCCACGCTGCCAGCCCTGGTAGCCGCCGTGCGCCCGGCCGGCCTCATCCTGGAAGGAGGCAACGAAATCAAGCCCGGCCTGCGTGACTTCACGGAGCTGGAAGCGGTGTTCGAGGCGCTGGAAGAGGACTAAAAAAGTGTAGCCAGCGGCCTTTACCCCTTTGACTGTCACTCCCTTGCCTAGGGTGCTGTACTTGAAGTAGGCTAAAGCTTTTCGGGTTAAATCCTGCTGTCTTGTCGATTGACCTAACCCAACCAAGTCGGACAATCGATTCGTAACTGTTTGAAATACCGTTTCTTTCACATCAATTTTCGTTTGATTCGCCCAGCGCGGGGCTTCATTGGGCGAGCGTTGGGTCCTTTGCGGGGGGTAGGAGCAAACCGGCGGCCGAAGACCGGACGTAGGTCGCCCGCATTCTTGCCAATAGCGTCACCTTCCAGCTGGCAAGCCTGCGCTTTCTATGCGCTATTTCTTTACGCTGCTGCTGCCCTGCGTGGCTACCCTGGCCGCGCAGGGCCAACCCTCTAAACCGAGCCAGGCCGCTCCCCTGCTGGCCATGCAACTGCCGCCGGCTACCCCAGCCGCGCCCACTAGCTATCACCTCACGGGCCGCGTATTCAACCCCCTGGGCCGCCCGCTGCCGGGCGCTACGCTCGCCGTAAAAGGGGCCGTGGCCACCACGGTGAGCACCGATGCCAACGGCCGCTTCGCGCTCGACCTGCCCGCCAAAATCTCCAATACCCTGGTGGTAGGCTACGCCGGCTATGGCGACCAAACTATCAAGCTCACGCCCAATCAGCCGGCGCTCACTGTGAGCCTGCGCCCGGTTTCGACCTATAACACCAAGGCGGCCAAGGGCGCGACGCACGCCCTGCAAACCGGTGACCTGGCCCCCGATTTTGCCCTGCCCACCACGACGGGCAGCATTTTCAAGCTCAGCGAGCACCGGGGCCACCCGGTAGTGCTGTATTTTTATCCGAAGGATGGCTCCTCGGGCTGCACCAAGGAAGCCTGCTCGTTTCGGGACCAGTACCAGGATTTTACCGACCTCGGGGCGGAGGTCATCGGCATCAGCTCCGACGATGAGCAGTCGCACCAGCAATTCACCCAGAAGTACCAGCTGCCTTTCCCGCTGCTGAGCGACGCGGGCGGCCAGCTGCGCAAGCAGTACGCCGTGCCCCGCGCCGTGCTGGGCCTGCTGCCGGGCCGCGTCACCTACGTGCTCGACGGCGAGGGCCGCGTCCGCTACGTGTTCAACTCCCTCAACGAAGCCGCCAGCCACGTGCTGAATGCCAAGGATATCCTGCGCGATATGAAGTAGGCTCCGCGACTTCACCGGGCTGGAAGCCGGGTTGGAGGCGCTGGCAGAAGCGCAAAACGGCAGGATTACTGGCCGGGAGCTTAAAGCTACTAGGTTTGCTGACAGCAAAGTACCGCGAACTGAGCTACAGGTTGTTGCTCACTGCCAGCCGACTACGTTCCGGGTTTCTGGCTTACTCCCCTCGCCATGCGCCTGCTCTGGCTCTTTTTGGGGCTGCTTTTTGCCCGGTCGGGCTTTGGCCAGATTAATGAGGCCGATACTACCCGCTGGCAGTACCGGGTGGCGGCGACGGGCATTTTGCTCAGCGGCAACGTGAATGACTTTATCACGTCGGCGCGGGCCGAGGTGGCCGAAAACGGGCCGCGCTGGGGCTTGTTTTCGGCCACCTCCTACGTGTATAAGCGGCGCGATAATGAGCTGGTTACCAGCGATGTGACCTCGCGCAGCATTCTCTACTACGGGCAGCGGCACCGAGTGTATCCGTTTCTGGAAGGAGCCGTGGCCAAGAGCCTGCAACGCGGCATCGATTTTCGCTACCAGGTGGGGCTGGGGTAGCGTATCGCCTTTATGCCAACCGGCGCAGCTACCCTTTATAAACAAAGCCGTTTTGAGGGCCACGAGTTTGAGAACTACGGCGGCACTTCGGCTAGCATTACCAAGTGGCGGAAGCAGCTGTTTCTGGCCGGCACCCAGGTAGTGCCCGACGGCCGCCTGCGCCTCAATTACGAGCTGAATTACCAGCCGGCTTTGCAGGGCCACAACCTGCTGCTGGCCGCCCGTGGGGGGCCTGGAGCTGCCGGTGGGCCACTACGTGGCCCTGCGCACCAACTTCCAGTACTCTTACGAAACCGTGGTGCTGACCGGGAAGCGGCAGGGCGACCTGCTGGTTACCTTCGGCCTTACCATTACCAACATATTCAAGCCCGAAAAAGAAGCCAGCGAAGATGAAGACTGACGAACCCGCCGTGCCCGTGCTGGAGGAAGGCACCGGCCGCCTGGAAGCTTTTAGCGACGGCATTTTTGGCGTGGCCATCACCCTGCTAGCCCTCGACCTCAAGGCCCCGGACCTGGCCCCCGTGACCAACCACCACCTGCTGGCGGCCCTGCTGGAGCGGTGGCCCGAATACCTGTCCGTGCTCAACAGCTTCGCCTCGGTGCTGCTGATGTGGATTTCACACCACGCCATGTTCCGGCTGCTGCGCAAAACCGACGTGCCCGTGATGCTGGCCAACGGCCTACTGCTGCTACTGGTGGTGGGGGTGCCCTACCCGGCCAGCGTGCTGGCCCGCTACATGCAGTCGCCGGCCGCGGCCTACGGGGTCATTTTTTACTGCGGCTATTTCGTGGCCGTCAACCTGAGCTTCAACCTGCTCTGGCTCGTTATCCGCTACCGGGGCCACCGCCTGAAAAGCGGGGTAACGCCGGCCATGCTCGCGCCTTTCGGCTACCTCTGGGTGTCAGCCCCGCTTTACCTGGGCATTGCGGTCGTGGCCCTGTTCTCGCCCTTCGGGGCCGTTTTCCTCACCAATGCCATGTGGGTTTACTGGGGCGTGGCTTCCGTGAAGATGCACCGGCCGGCCTGACTGCCCCTACCCCCTCAGCCCAGCCGGAACCGCACGTACTTAATGGGCACGCCCTGGGCGCGGTACTTGCCCTCAAAGTGCGTCTGGATGGCCTGGGCGGCGGCAAAGGCGGGGTCGGTTTCGGCGTAGAGGTCGCGGGTCAGCACCTCAATGTGCGCGCCAGGCCGGGCGGCCAGCGTTTCCAAGGTATAGTCAAACAAGCCCTCACTGTCGGTTTTGAGCTGGGCTACCCCCCCGGCGGCCAGCAGCGTCTGGTACATGTTGAGAAAGCGCGGCGAGGTAAGGCGGCGCTTGCGGTCGCGGTCACGGGGGCGCGGGTCGGGGAAGGTTAGCCAGATTTCGCTCAGCTCGCCGGGCGCGAAATGCGCGGTGAGCTGGTGAGCCATGAGGCGCAGAAAGCCCACATTGGCGAGGCCCAGCGCCTCGGCGCGGGTGCTGCCCCGCCAGATGCGCTCGCCCTTGATGTCGAGGCCCAGGAAGTTCTGGGCGGGCTGGCGCTGGGCCAGGCCCACGGTATATTCACCCTTGCCGCAGCCCACTTCGAGCACGAGCGGATTATCCTGCTGAAAGAAATCGGTGCGCCAGCGGCCAGCCAGCTGGCCGAAAGCGGGTTTGCCCGGCTCCACGATGTCGGGGCGGGTAGCGTTGTCGGCGAAGCGGTGGAGTTTGACGCGGGACACTTTTTCAGTTAGCAGTTAACACTTATCAGGGGGCTTGGTAGCCTGGCTGATATTCCTGGCTGGCCAGCCTGGGCCGCAAAGGGCTGCAAAACTACGGCTGGCCGCCAGGTAGCCACGCGGCAGTGAACAGGCGGCGCTACTCACGGCGCAACATGTTCAGCAAGGCGTGCTACTGAGCCATTCAGGCCCGCAGGCCCTCATCGTACAATTCTTCAACCTCAGCCACCACGAAGGTGCTACCCCCAATGAACACCACGTCCTCGGGGCTGGCCGCCGCCCGCGCCGCTGCCACGGCCGCCGGCACCGGGCCGTAGGCCCGGCCCGTGAGGCCGGCCGCCGCGGCCTGGGCGGCCAGCGCCTCGGCGGGGAGGGCCCGCGGAATGCTGGCCTGACAGAAATAATACGTGGCCGCGTGCGGCAGCAGGGCCAGCACCTTGGTCACGTCCTTGTCGTTTACTACCCCCAATACGAAGTGCAGGTGCTGGTGGGGCACCCGCGCCAGCTGGGCCAGCACCAGGCGCAGGCCGGCCTCGTTGTGGCCCGTGTCGGCAATCACCAGCGGGTGCTGCCCCATAATGCTCCAGCGCCCGCGCAGGCCGGTAAGGCGCGTCACCTCGCGCAGGCCCCGGCGCAGGGCACTTTCGGGAATGTCGAAGCCCTGGGTCCGTAGCTCATCGAGGGTGGCCAGCACGCCGGGCAGGTTCAGGCGCTGGTAGTCGCCGAGCAAGCCCAGCGCCACGTTTGCCAGGTAAGGCTGGCCGGCGCACAGCAGTTCCAGCACTTGCACCCCGGCCCTACCCCCCTCGGCGGCGTCGAAGCCGGCGGGAGGGGTAGGGCGGGCCACGTAGCGCGCATCGGCAAACAGCAGGGGGCTACCCTCCTGCCGGGCTTTGGCCTCAAAGACGGCGGCTACCTCGGGCTGGGTCTGGCTGACGACGACCGGCACGCCGGGCTTGATAATGCCGGCTTTCTCGCCCGCAATTTCGGGCAGCGTATTGCCCAGCAGCGCCTGGTGGTCGTAGCTGATATTGGTGATGAGCGATACCAGCGGCGTAATGATGTTAGTCGAGTCGAGCCGGCCGCCCAGGCCCACTTCCACCACGGCCACGTCCACTTGCTCGTGGGCGAAGTAGTCGAAGGCCAGCGCCACGCACATCTCAAAAAACGAGGGCTCGATGGTGGCAAAAAGGTCCTGGTGCGCGGCCACCCAGCTTACCAGGTAGTCGGGGGCCAGCTCCTGGCCATTTACCCGAATGCGCTCGGTGAACTCGCGCAGGTGCGGCGAGGTGTAGAGGCCCACCTTGTAGCCCGCGCTTTGCAGCACCGCCGCCAGCAGGTGCGAGCTGCTACCCTTGCCGTTGGTGCCCGCCACGTGCACACTTCTGAACCGGGCTTCGGGGTGGCCCAGGGCTTCGGCCAGCGCCTCCGTGTTGCCCAAGCCTTTCTTGAAGCCTACCATCCCTACCCGCTGATACATAGGTAGTTGCCCGTAGAGCCAGGCCAGGGTTTCGGAGTAGTTCATGGTAAATTTATACGTGTTAAATGGGAAATGCGCAATTGTCCTTGCGAGCGCAGCGCGGCAATCACACCCGCACGACGCCCCAACGATTTCGTTCTGGTGTGATTGCCGCGCTGCGCTCGCAAGGACAATTGCGCCTTCCTAATTAACCCCTACCGCACCGAGTACCGGAAATTGTAGTAGCCGGTGGCCCCGCCATCCTGGCCGTTAACATTGCGGAAGGTGGCTTTGAGCAGGGCATTGCGCACGGCCTGCGCCTGCTCGGGCGAGATGCTGCCCGATACCTTCGTGACCGATACCACGTCGCCATCATTGTTGATGATAATCCGAAACCGGGCCACGCCGGGATTGTCGTCAATCTTGGCAATCTCGGGCACGCTGCCGAAGTCCCAGCCGCTCATTTCCAGGCCGCTGCCCCCGCCGCTGCCGGGGCGCGTGCCGCTGCCGCCGCTCCCCGGCTCGCCGTAGAGGGCCTTGGCGTTGAGCGAGCCGCGGGGGTCGCCCTGGTCGCCCACGGTGCCGGGGTGGTCGCCGTTGCTGTTGCCGGTGGGGGCGCTGCTGGTGCCGTTCACGCCGTTGCCGCCGGGCGCACCGCTGGCGCTGCCCTTGGGCACGTAGAGGGTGCGGGGCTGCTCGCGGGGTTTGGGGGGGGTAGGCGCTTCGCGCACCGGCTCCACTAGTTTGGTTGTGGGCTTATCGGCGGGCGGGGCGGTAGCGCCGGCGTCTTCGGCCTCGCTGGTGATGACTTTTTGCTGGGCTTGCGGCTGCGGCGGGGTAGGCTCGGCGCGGGGCTGGGCGGGCTGGGGCGTGGGCTCGGGCCGGGTGGCGGCGGGCGGGCGCGAGTCTTCTTTATTGAGCGAGGCGTTGGCAGTCGCCATCGTTTGCACGTCGCCCCCGCCGGCCGCGTCGAGGCCGTAGTTCAGCTCCACGCCATCGCCGCCTATCTCGGTCAGGGGTGGGTTGGGGCCGGTGAATTTAATGAAAAAACACAGCAGCACCAGCAGTAGCAGCACGGCCGCCGTAATGGCCAGGGCTTCGCGCCGGTGCTCTTCGGGATAGTCGAGGGCCATTGGTTTTCGGGTTAGGAGTTGAGAGTTAAGACTGCATGACGTTCTCTTTAATTCCGTCTTCCATCAAATTTACCGTTGCGCCTGCGTTGCCATTACCATCTTCATTTTCAGACGGTTGCCGATTTCGAGCACGTCTACCAGCTTCTGCACGTTCAGGCCGGAGTCTACGCGCAGCACCACGGTGGGCTGGTTTTCGGGGGTAGTGCTGGCGGGCAGCAGGGCGCGCAGCTCGGGCTCCAGGGTGGTGGCGGTCACGGGCTTTTTGTTCACGAAGTACTCGCCCGCCGCGTTGATGCTCACCGTGATGGGCTGCTTCATTACCTGCTTGCTGCTTTTGGCATTGGGCAATAAGAGCTTGATAACGTTGGGGTTAACCATCGTGGACACAATCAGGAAGAACAGCATCAGGAAGAACATGATGTCGTTCATCGAGCTGGTCTCGACGTGGGAAGAGGCGTGGCGGCGGCGGGAGAGGTTCACTTTTTGAATTATAAATTAAAAGTTATGAATTAAAAATTGACCGTCTGGCTGAGCTGTAATGCCGCAACCTGAGGGGCAATTTTTAATTTTTAATTCATAATTTTTAATTATCCTGAAGGATATCCATAAACTCGATGGCCGAGTTTTCCATGCGAAATACCATGCGCTCGACCAGGATGCTGAGCCAGTGGTAGCCGATGTGGGCGATGATGCCCACGATGAGGCCGGCGGCCGAGGTCACCATCTTGGTGTAGAGGCCGCCCGCAATCTGGGTGATGCCGAACTCGCCGCTACTGCTGATGGCATAGAAGATTTTGATAACCCCGATGATGGTGCCCACGAAGCCCAGCATGGGCGCGATGCCGGCAATAATGCCCAGGATGCTGATGTTTTTTTCGAGGCGGGCAATCTCGATTTTACCCACGTTTTCGACGCTGGCCTCAATCTCGGTGATGGGCAGGCCAATGCGGCGCAGGCCCTTTTCGACCATGCGGGCCAGCGGCGAGGGGTTTTGGGCGCAGTAGAGCTTGGCCCCCTGCAAGTCGCCCTGCACCATGAGGGCTCGGATGCCGGTCATGAACGACTCGGGCTCGCCCCCGGCGCGGCGAATGGTAAGGTACCGCTCGGCGATGATATAAATCGAGACGAGCAGCAGCAGCACGATGGGGAGCATTATCCAGCCGCCCTTCAGCAGCAGGTCCACCAGCGAGAGGCCGGGGGCGGCGTTGGCCAGCGCGTTGGCGTGCGCGGCGGCCGTATCGGTGGCAATAGACGTAACGGGGGGAGCGGCTTGCAGCAGGAAAACGGACATTCAGCGGAAGGAGAGTAAGGAGTTAAAAGCGATGAGTTAAGAGGGAAGAATTAGGAAGTAAGAATTGGTAGAACTGCCGCGCCTTAACGGGCTGTTTTTTAATTCTTACCTTTTAACTCTTTCCTCTTAACTCAATTCTTAACTTAATAAGGAAAGACCGTGAGGCCCTGGTCGGCGTGGGGGGTTTTGCGCAGCTGCGAGGCCGCGAACTGCGCCATCGGCCGGTCGGCATAGTCGGCGGCCGAGAGGCGGAAGAAGCGCGTGCCGGGGTAGGGCACAATAATCTTGGCCCCGGCGTGGCCGGTAAGCAGCAGGTTGCGCAGGCCCTGTTGAGCGTGCGCCAGAGAGTTATAAGCACCTACCACCACGTAGTAACGGCCGGTGCGGGTATTAATTGTGGCCGCCGTAGCTGCCGCCGGGGCTACGGCTTTCGCTACCGGTACTTTAGCGGGCGTGGCAGCGGCGGCTTTCGCTAGTGGCGCGGCGGGCTTAGCGGCGGGATGCGCGGCGGGCTTAGTAACTACCGGATGCGCTACCGGCGCAGCGACGACCTTGGCGGTAACCGGGGTGGTGGTGGCGGCCTCCGGGGTCGGCGCGGGCTTAGGAACCGCGGGGGCCGCGTGGAGCGCCGCGTAGGAGGTGGCGAGGGCAGGGGTAG
This sequence comes from Hymenobacter psoromatis, assembly GCF_020012125.1. Classification (NCBI taxonomy): domain Bacteria; kingdom Pseudomonadati; phylum Bacteroidota; class Cytophagia; order Cytophagales; family Hymenobacteraceae; genus Hymenobacter; species Hymenobacter psoromatis. The sequence goes on along the minus strand of NZ_JAIFAG010000001.1, from coordinate 1,766,701 downwards.
CCGCCGTGCGCTGAGCCATCGGCACGGGGCGGGCAATATTGCTTTCATTGGCCACGGCGATGGCGGCAGCGGCGGGCAGCTTGCGCTTGCCGCGGGGCCGTGCCACAATGGGGCTCGGCAGGGCGTTAGGCTGGGCCAGCAGGGCATCTACCGGGTCGGCGGCACGAGGCGCGGGGTGCACCGTGGCGACTGGTGTGGGGTCGGCGGGCGCAGAAATCACCGCGGCGGGGGTAGCGTGGGCGGGCGCGGCTTTTACAATTTTAGCGGGGGCCGCCTGCTTGGGCGCTGCCTGAGCCGGCGCGACCTGGACCGCTTCGGGGGGGGTAGGCTCCGGGTCGGTATCCCAGGTGCTCGCCGCGGTGGGCTCCGGGGCCAGCGCTACCGGCTCCGGCTCCGGGGCCGCCGCCACGGGGGTGGGGGCGGTGAAGCTGGGCTGGGCCAGCGCCGCCTGCTGCGCAGCTACTGGCTGGTTGGCCTGCTCCCAGCGGGGCAGGTGGCTTTGCCAGGCGGCGGGCAGGGTTTCGGGGTGCAGATTGAGGAGGTAGAGGCCGGCTACGGCCAGGCCGGCCAGCAGGCCGATGGCCGCGCCCGGCACCACGCGCCGCAGCTGCCAGCCGCGGCTGGCCGAGCGCAGGCGCGGAGCCAGCTGGGCCTGCTGCTCACGGGCCACGCGGGCATCGGTGGCGCGCACGGGGTGAGCTGTCAATTCAGGCAGGCCGAAGGCGGCGGGCAGCAGGTTTTCGGTGCCGGTGTACTCGAACTGGAGGCCGCGGCCGGCCAGCTGCCGAAACACGCCGATACCCGGCAGCTCGGTGCGCTGCCGGGCCGCCAGCTCGTGGGTGAGGGTGGCCACGGCCTGGCGCAGGGCCTCGCGGGCGGCGGCGGCCGTCAGGCCCAGGTACTGCGCCAGGGCATCTACCAGCAGGCCGTCGTTGCGGGTCAGGGCCTGGTTGAAGGCCACTGGGCGACTCGGCGGGCTCAGCTGGTGCCGGGTGCCGGGCTGCACGCGGGCCGGCGTGGTTTCGGCCACCAGGGCCCCGAAATCCGGGATTATCACGCAGTCGTGGTCGCGGAGCAGGGGGCGTAGGTGGTCGGCTAAATTCATGGCGGCAAGCTAATCTAATGAGGGCGGGCAGGGCGAAAAGCCGAAAGTTACTAACCGAAGCCGGACTACCCGCTACCCTATTGGCAGTGAGCGGCTAAACTCCAGTTTTATCTTTTCAGGCTGCTACTTCTTAGAACGAGTACGTGAGGCCGCCAATCGCGTTAATACCCTGGCTCTGGTAGTTCAGGTAGCGCTGGTAGTGGCGGTTGGCGAGGTTATTTCCCATTGCAAAGATGCTGAATTTTGGCGTAATGCGGTAATCCGCCCGCAGGCTTAAGTCCACGACGGCGTTAGTTTGGCCCGCGTTTATACTAAAAGCTGGGTCCCGGTTTACGTGAATTACGCCGTAATTAGGCGAGTAATAATAGAGGGTAGCCCCCAGAAGCAATTTGTTGGAGGCGTTATAAGTACCGTAGAGCGTACCAATGAAAGCTGGTCGGCCAAAAGCGTATTCTAATGATTTAACACTATACTTGTTATAATCAGCTTTAAGACCTACCCGCACCTTTTCGGCAGCACTATAGAGCGCCTCAGTGTGTAGGCTGAATACGCCGATGGCCGACTCATCATACACGAGGTCGAATTTAGAGAGGTCGTCGAGGTTGTTGCGGTAGAAATATAGGTTTTTAGTGCGGCTATAAGTGGCGCGGGCGGCCAACTCCAGCCCGCTGACCGGGGCGGCCGTGAAGCCGGCGTACACGGTGGGGCCGGCGTGGGTATCGGCCAGGGTTTGGCTGGGGGCCAGCCAGGGATTTTCCTGGCTCAAGTCGTAGCGCGTAACACGCTGGATGGCTCCGCCCAGCCCAGCGTAGAGTTGAAATTTTTCGGGCACCACCGCGTAGCCGACCCGCACGGCGGGGTTAAGCTGGCTCTTGCTGACGTGGTTTAGCGTATCGCTGGAGTAGCCATACGTCAGCCCTAGCGTCAGGCTAAGGCCGGTTTTACTGCGCAGCTCGTAGGCGGGCGTTACCTGGAAGAAATTACGCTTGCGGGTCGCGGTGCTGATTAAGCCGCCGAAAGTAGCGGGCTGCTGGTCGGAGATAAACGAGCCCTGCGCATCCACGGTAAGCCGGCTGGTTTCGCTCAGCGCGTAGCCGACCTTGCCATCGAGCAGCAGGTTATTCTCGCTCACGTCGTAGTGGTCGCCGAAGTGCCGGAACCCTACCCCCACCTCGTAGGTCAGCGGCGCGTCGGGGGCGCGGTTGCGGGCGTAGGCCCGCGCCCCAAAGCGATTGAATGACTGCCGGATAGCAGCCTGGTCGGGGCTCACGGCGAGCCGGGCGGCATCGTAGCCGTAGAAGTGGTACACGTCGTGGGCGTAGTTCAGCTCCGCGCCCACGGCGGCGGTGCCCAGGTAGTACTCGCCGGTGAGGGCGGCGCTGGTCTGGCTCGCGCCCGAGTTCTGGCCATCCACCGGGCCAGTGCGCGAGCTGTTGTGGCGCACGTCGAGGCCGTAGCTATACTGGCTGTTGCGCACCGCGTGCAGGTGGGCACGGCCATACACCGAGCCGTAATTCCCTACCCCCAGCTTGAGGTAGTTGCCGGTGAGGGGCTCCAGCTCTTCCTGCGCCACCGTAAGCACCTGCACCGAGGGGCTGAGGCGGGTGGCCGGCAGCCGAAAATCGGGGTAGGTGTAGGTGAGCTGCCGGGTGGGCTTGGGCGGCGGCGCGAGCCGGATTTTCTCGAAGTTGCGGGTGGCTTCGGGCAGGGTGTTCACCCGGTCCTTCACCACCTCAATCTCGGCATCCTGGATGGTACCGCGCGGCCGGCCCTTACCGGGCTGGCTCTGCGCCTGCGCGCCCAACGCCAGCCCACTCAGGCCGGCGGCCAGCAGTAATCGAGGGGTAGTAAAGCTTGATTTTATCACCTGTAAACGTTTCATTAAGCGAAGTTTATACCAGCGGGCTACTAACTGAGTGAGTTGATAACGCTTGTCATTGCGTGAAGCCGTTTGTCATTGCGAGCGTAGCGCGGCAATCTTTCCTGGTCGTTCGCTTCATCAGATTACTAACCCAACGATTAGGAAAGATTGCAGCGCTGCACTCGCAATGACAAATGGGTTTCTCACTTATTTAACTGGCTTGCGCACGGGCGCTTTAGGGGGGGTAGGCTTGGCGGGCGCGGCGGGGGTAGGCTTAGCAGGCGCGGCAGCCTTGCCCTTAGCCGGAGCCGCCGGGGCTGCCGCGTCGCCATCAGCGGGCAGGGCCTTGAGGCGCTGGCGGGCGGCCTCCACGATTTCCTGCACCGGAAATTTATTGTCAATCACCGAGTTCAACGTGGCGCGGGCCTGGAAGAAATCGCGCTGGGCCGAGTAGACATCGGCCAGCAGCAAAAAGGCCCGGCCCTGCCAGAGGGGGTAGGCCCCGTAGTTGGAATTCACTTTAAAGGCTTCCGTGATGGCCTCATCATATTTCTGCTGCTTGAAGAGCACTGCCGCCAGCGTGTACTGGGCTTCGGCCCCGGTCACGTCGCTGGGGGCGGCGGCCACGGCGGCCGTCAGCTCAGTGGCCGCCTGGTCGAGGCTGCCAAGCTGGAAATCGGCCTTGCCCTGGTAGAGCAGGGCGGTGTTGGTGGCGCTGGCCGTGGCCCCGGCCAGGCCGCTGAGGTCGGTGGCGGCGGCGCGGGCCTTGGCGTAGTCGCCGCTCTCGTAATAAGCGCGCAGCAGGCCCAGCGTGGCGGTGGCCACCTCGCGGCGGTTACTAGAGGCCTGCCGCAGCCGGTCGTAGTACTTGATGGCCTCGGGGTAGTTTTTGTTCTCTAGTTCGAGGTCGGCCACCCGGCCCACGGCGCGGGTCACGAACTCGCTTTTGTTCTCGGCCACCACGGCTTTGAGCAGGGGTAGGGCCTTGGCCGGGTCGCCGGTTTTGAAGTACGAGTCGGCCAGGATGAAGCGGGCGTCCGGGGCCAGGGCGTTGTCGGGGTACTGCTGCAAATAAGCCTGCACCCGCAGCAGCGCCTGGGCGTATTTCTCGGCCAGGTACAGCGACTTAGCCGCCTCAAACTCGACGCTTTCCGTAGCCTTGCTGTTGGGGTTCTGGGCCTTGAAATTGGCCAGCGCCTGGTCAAACTCCTCGTTGCGACCCAGCGCGGCCAGGCTTTCCTGCAAGTTGGAGAGGGCCGGCTGCGCGGCGGGGCTGCGGGGGTAATCGGTCAGTACTTTCTGGAAATCGAGCACGGCCTTGTCCTGCTGCTCCAGGTTGGCGTAGGCCACGCCGCGGCGCTGGTAGGCATCGGGCAAGAGGCTGGAGGTGGGCCGGTTCTGGATGAGGCGGGTGAAGCCCTCGGCCGCCGGGCCGTAGTCGCCGGCCTGAAACGCCAGCTGGGCCTGCTGAAACACGGCCTGCTCGGCGTAGCGCGAATCGGGGCTGCTCTGGAGCAGCGCGGCCAGGGCCTGCTTGGCCTCGTCGGGGCGATTTAGCAAACCCAGCGTCAGGCCCTTCTGGTACGCGGCGTAGTCCTTGTCGGGCGCGTTGGCCTGAATCACCTTGTCGTACTGCGCCAGGGCTGAGTTGTAATCCTTGGCCACGTAGTAGGTATCGCCCAGACGCAGCGTCGCATCATAATAGTTTGGTTCCGAAGGCTTCGCGGCCGGGTCATTCAAGTACGCCTGGAACTGCAGCTGGGCCTTGGCGTACTGCTTGGTGTTGTAATACGCGTAGCCCAGACCGTAGCGGGCCAGCTGCACGTACTGCGTTTCCTCGTCGCTCACGCCGCCCTGCCGGGCCGAGCGCGCGGCGGCGGCGTAGGCCGCGATGGCCTCGGGGTACTGCTGACCCACGGAGTAGATTTCGCCGCGCAGCACCTGGGCGGCGGCGCGCAGGGCGTCATCCTGCGGGTAGCGCAACGACTTATCGAGCAGCGGCAGGGCCTGCGAGTAGTCGTTGGCGTTATACAAGGTCGCGGCCTGGGCGTAGGCCACGCGCTGGTAGGTGCCGTTGAGGGTCGCGCCGCGGTCGCTACCCAGCCCTTCCAGGTAGGTCAGGGCTTGCTGGTAGTCGGTGCTTGATAAAAAAGCATCGCTCAGCAGCTGGTCCACCACGGGCTGGCTGGCCGAGCGCGGGTACTTGCGCCGGAAGTCGCGCAGGGCCGCAATTACCTCGGGCTGGTTGCCCAGCTCGTACTCCACCTGGGCGTACTTCACGGTGGCGTTCTCGGCCAGCTTCTGCTGAATGGTGCTCTGGCGGGCGGCGTCGAAGGCGGCCAGGGCCTGGGTTTTCTGGCCGGCCTGCAAGTAGCTCAGTCCGAGGTGGTAGGCCGCGTTCTGGCCCAGCGAGTCGCGGCGGCCGGCCACAGCCCGCAGGTTGGTAATGGCGCCGGGGTAGTCGCCCTCCTTGTAATCCGCAAAGCCAATTTTATACTGCAAATCAGGCTCAATCTTACCCTTGTGCGCCGTGGCGTACCGGCCAAAGTAGGTGCCGGCTTCCTTATAGTTCTGCTTCTGGTAATACGCATCGCCGGTCAGCAGCTCGATTTCGTCGGCGCTCTGGGGCGGCGGGGTTTGCTTCAGGGCCGTGGTAGCGTAGGCAATGAGGCCGTCGTAGTCGCCTTCCTTGTAGTAAATCTGGGTCATCACGGCCGGCACTACCCCCCGGTAGGCGTCGTTCTCGGCGGCGGTGGTCAGGTCGCGCCGGGCAGCGGCGTATTCGCCGGCCCGGAAGGCCAGGTAGCCCGCGTAGTAAGCACTGGCGTAGCGGTAGGGGCTGCTTTCCTGCTTGTTGCGGTCAAACAGCGGCCGGGCCTTGTCGTAGTCTTTGAGCTGAAAATAGCTGTAGGCCAGCTTAAAATCGGACTCCGCGCGCTGAGCGGCGCTGAGATTGACCGGGGCCACCCGCTGAAAATACGTGCTGGCCTGGGCGTAGTTCTGCTGGTCGAAGTAGAACTTGGCCAGCTCAAAATACGCCACGGCCGCCCGCGGGTGGGCCGGGTGGTGCTCGGCAAACGCCAGCATCAGCCCCTCGGCATCGGGGTGCAGCAGGTAGAGGCCGCTCACGGCGTAGTAGTACTCGGCATCGGCCAGGCGCTCCTGCCGGCCCGTGATGGCGGCCGGCCCGCTCTGCTCGCCCACGCGGGGCGGGGCGGCCTGCTGGTAGCGCCGCATGGCCTGCTGGGTGGCGCCGTACTGCTTTTTATCAAACAGGTCGAGCCCTTCCTGGTAGTAGCGCTCGGCGGCGGTGTTGGTTTGGGTGAGCTGGGCGTGGGCGAGCCGGGGCGCGGCGGCGGCCGCAAGCAGCAGGGCGGCGGCCAGCGTCAGCCGGGGGGGTAGCGTCATGGGCGAAAGAGCGGCGGTTCGGTGGGTGGGCGCGCCAGCCAGGGGCGGGTCCGGTTGCAGTCAAAAGTAGGGCGCAAATGCGGATGGGGGCCTTTGCGCGCCGGGCGGGGGGTAGGGAACGCGGGCCGGGGCGGGTTTGGTACGTGGGGGCGAGCCGTTGAGCAAGCAACCTCTTTAATTAGCGCTAAAGCAACTTACTCCGTTACCTTTGGAAAGTCCTCCAGAAACTCTCCTCAGTCATTTTTTTCATTTGATGCTACTCCCTACTTTTTTTCGCCCGTGGCTGCTGCTGCTGCTTGGGCTCCTGACCACTACGGTGCAAGCCCAGCGCTTGGCGGCCGGCCGCGACTTCAACCTCAGCATCCACACCGATGGCACGCTGTGGGCCTGGGGGGGCAAACGGCTCCGGGCAGCTGGGCCTGGGCAATCAGCAGTACCAGACCACCCCCCGGCGGGTTGGTTCCGATGCCGACTGGCAGCAGGTATGGGCGGGCCTCGACCACACGCTGGCACTTAAAAAGGACGGTAGTCTCTGGGCCTGGGGCGGCAACAGCGCCGGCCAGCTCGGCACCGACTCGCTGGCTACCCAGCGGCTCACGCCTCAGCGGGTGGGTACTGACACCTGGCGCAGCGCCAGCGCGGGTGCTTTCTTTACGGTGGCCGTGCGCCAGGATGGCACCCTGTGGGCTTGGGGCAGCAATAGCAGTAGTCAGCTCGGCACGAGCACCAAGAATTTATTTAATTATGTACCTATCCAGGTTAGCGCGGCCACCAACTGGGCCAGCCTGAGCGCCGGCGAGAGCTATGCCCTGGCGCTGCGCACGGATGGCACCCTGTGGGCCTGGGGCGATAATGGCAGCGGCCAGCTTGGCTTGGGCACCATCATCACCAGTCAGCCCATCCCCGTGCGGGTGGGCACCGCCGCCTGGCAAAGCGTGGCGGCTGGCCAGGAACATACGCTGGCCATCCGCGCCGATGGGACGCTCTGGGCCTGGGGTAGCAATCGAGACGGTGAGCTGGGGCTGGGCACCACTACCCAGCCGACCAGTCCCGCCCAGGTAGGCACCGCTACTACCTGGGTCAGCATTAGCGCTGGCTACAATTTTTCGCTGGGGCTGCGCCAGGATGGCACCCTGTGGGCCTGGGGCAATAACCGCTGGGGGCAGTTGGGCCTGGGCACCACTACGCAGCAAAACAGCCCGGCGCGGGTAGGCACCGCCACCTGGGCCAGCGTGGCGGCCGGCTACGCGCAGGTCGTCGCGTTGCACCCGGATAATTCCTGCTGGGCCTGGGGTGGCAATTATATTGGCCAGGCGGGCACCGGCACCGGCGGCCCCCAGCTGCTGCCGGCCCAAATTAATTCGGTACCCACCTGGCAAGCCGTGGCAGTGAGCTATCAGCAGGCATTGGGCCTCCGCACCGATGGCACCCTCTGGGCCTGGGGCGCGAATAGCAACGGCCAACTCGGCACCGGCGACGACCCCGACCACTACCTGCCCACCCCCGTAAGCGGCCCCGCTACCACTTGGCAAAGCGTGACGACCGCCGGCTCCGCAACGCTGGCTATTCGCACCGATGGCAGCCTCTGGGCCTGGGGGCCGAATGGCTCCGGCCAGCTCGGCACCGGGGCCAGTTTGCTCTACGGCACTACCACGCCCGTGCGGGTGGGCACGGCGGCTAACTGGCGCAGCGTGTCGGCCAGCTCCGGCCACGTGCTGGCCATTCGCACCGACGGGACCCTCTGGGCCTGGGGTAGCAATAGCTTCGGCCAGCTGGGCATTGGCACGGCCAGTTTCATGCCCGAAACCAGCCCCGTGCAGGTAGGCACGGCCACTACCTGGCAAAGCGTCAGCGCCAGCGTTTTTCACAGCGTAGCCCTGCGCACCGATGGGACGCTCTGGAGCTGGGGCAGCAGAATGAATGGCGTGTTGGGCGACGGCTCTAGCAATATTAACCCCCAACTCACGCCGGCCCAGGCAGGCACGGCCGCTAATTGGGCCAGCGTGTCGGCCAATGTGAGTCACAACCTGGCCCTGCGCACGGACGGCACGCTCTGGGCCTGGGGCGAGAACTCCGACGGGAAACTGGGCCTGGCTAGTACCGCTGGTTATCTGAATACCCCGGCGCAGGTGGGCACGGCCACCACCTGGGCCAGCGTGAGTGCCGGCCCCAACGGCTCCCTGGCGCTACGCACGGATGGCACCCTCTGGGTGTGGGGAAATAACTCTTATGGAGGTCTGGGCCTGGGGGCTGTCAATCAGCAAGATGCGCCCGTCCAGCGAGGCTCGGACACTTGGCTGAGCGGTGGCCTGGGCACTAACTACGGGGCCGGTATCCGAACCGATGGGAGCCTCTGGACTTGGGGCTATAACAATTTCGGCCAGCTTGGCAACGGCTTGCTTAACCTTACCACGCCCGGCTACGTGCTCAATGGCGGCGGCGCTCCCCTGGCTACCTCTCCCGCCGCCCCTACCCCCGCCTGGCAGCTCGCCCCTAACCCCTCCCACGGCACGGTGCAGCTCCTGGGCCTGCCCGCCGGCCTCGTAGCCGCGCAGCTATTTGATAACCAGGGCCGGCTGGTGCGCACCGTCCCTACCCCTACCATCGGGCTCGAAGGGCTGGCCCCCGGCCTCTACCTGTTGCGGGCCACGGCGGGCGCAACTACCCGCACCCTGCGCCTGGCAGTGGAATAGAGCGGGGCGTTATCCATCCTAAAAAAAGCGGCGGCCAGCATCTGGCCGCCGCTTTTTTGGTAAAGCCCCCTACCCCCACCCGCTAGGCCGACTGCCGGAATTCAGCCGGCGTGAGCCCGATTTTATCCTTGAACAAGCGGCTGAAGTACGACGGGTGCTCGAAGCCCAGGTGAAAGGCGGTTTCGCGGATGCTCCAGGACGTGCTCAGCAGCAGCTGCTTGGCTTTTTCGAGCAGCGCGGCGTGCAGGTGCTGCTGCGCGTTCTGGCCGGTGTGGGCGCGCAGCACCTCGCCCAGGTAGGCGGGCGACACGTGCAGGGCCTCGGCAAAGTGCTGCACGCTGGGTAGGGGCTGCTCGGCGGCGCGGTCCAGGTAGGCGGCCAGCAGCTCCTCAAAGCGGCTGAGCAGGTCGGGGCCGGTGGCCGGCGACGCGGGAAACTGCCGGTGGTAGGCCCGGCGGGCATGTTGAAGCAGCACGTCGAGCTGCGTGCTCAGCAGCTCCTGGCTGAAAGCGTCGGCGGGCTGCTCGCTTTCTTGCCGCAGGCTGGTCACAGCGGTGGTTAGTAGCTGCTCCTCGGCGGCCGAGAGAGCCAGGGCCTGCTGCACGCGGTAGGCGAAAAACGGGTAATTGCCCGGAAACGGACCGGGGGGGCGGCGGGCCAGCAAATCGGGGTGAAACGCGACCAGCCAACCCTGCGGCGCGGCCGGCGCGGGGGCCTCGGCCGCCGGGCAAAACCGCACGGGCTGGCCGGGCGCGAAAAAGCCCAGGGAGCCTTCCCGGTAGTCGTACTGCTGCTGCCCATAGGGAAGCTGACCGTGAAAATGCCGCTTCAATATAATGAGGTAAAGGTGGCGCAGGGCGGGCTTATGCGGAAAGTCGGCCACCGGGTACTGCGCCAAATCAATAACGGCCAGCAGCGGGTGGGTAGGCACGGCAAAGCCGTAGTGCCGCGTAAAATCGGCGACGGTATCCAGGACGGCGAAGGGAGTAGCGGCAGGTTTCATCGTGCGCGGATAAGCCGGAAAGCCCCTGCCTTGTTTGCGGCCGGGCAAACCCTCCACTTACGCCGTAGTTGTAGGAGCAACCTCTCCCCTACTTCTTGCTCATGCCCACGCTCCTTCGGCAGCCGCCGGTCCCTACCCACCCCTTTGAGCCCGACGCGGCGGCGGGCCTCGGGGCCTTCACGCTGGCCCGCTACGAAGGAAGCCTGAGCTACGAGGCCGACGTACTGCTACCGCACCGCAAGGCGTACTACATGCTCATATTCGTGCGACACAGCCAAGGCCGACACTGGGTGGATGGGCGGCCCTACGACCGGCAGGACAACCACCTGTATTTCAGCACGCCGGGCCAGGTGCTAGTGAAGGAAGAGCCGACGCCGTTCTGGGGCACCCGCCTCACGTTTACCAGCGAGCTGCTGGCCCTGGAGCAACACGCGGCCCTGCGCCAGCTGCCCCTCATCGCCAACCCGCAAAATGAGCACGCGCTGCGCCTGGACGCGGCCGACACGGCGCTGGTAGACGAGCAGCTGGCCCGGCTGGCCGCCGAGTACCACCGCCCCGGCCCGTGGCAGCTGCCCCTGCTGAGTGCCCACCTCACGGTGCTGCTCACGTACCTGAGCCGGCTCTACACGGAGCAGTTTCCGGCCGCCGTGCCCTCGGCCGATAAGCTGCTGCTCCGCGCCTACCAGGCCCGGATTGAAGCGTGTTTCCGCGAGCAGCACGAGCTAGGCGCGTATGCGGCGCAGCTGCACCTCTCGGCGGGGCACCTGAGCGAGGTGGTGAAGGCGCAGAGCGGCAAGCCGGCCATCAAGCACCTGCACGAGCGCCTGGTGCTGGAAGCCCGCCGCCTGCTGGTATACACCCCGCTCTCGCACAAGGAAATAGCCTTCGACCTGGGCTTTGCCGAGCCGTCTTATTTCAGCCGCTTCTTTAAGCGCGAAACCGGCCTGTCGCCGGCGCAGTACCGCCGGCGCAGCCGCGAAATGTACCAGACAGACCGGGAAATGGATACCAGCAGCGCTCCTTACGCCCGGTAATTTTGCCTGATGAAAAAAGCCCTCATCACGGGTGCCAATAAAAGCATTGGCCTCGAAACCGCCCGGCAACTCTTACGCCTCGGCTACTACGTGTACCTGGGCAGCCGCGACCTGCCAAACGGCCAGCGGGCCGCCGACCAGCTCCGGGCCGAAGGGCTCGACCAGGTAGAACCCCTCCAGCTGGACGTAACGGACCACGCCTCCATCGCGGCCGCCCGGCAGGCGCTGGGCCAGCGCACCGACGTGCTGGACGTACTCATCAACAACGCCGGCATCAGCGGCGGGATGTCGCAGCCGCCCCTCGGCACCGATGTGCAGGTTATTCGGGAGGTATTTGAAACCAACGTGTTTGGGGTGGTAGCAGTCACGCAGGCGTTTATCGACCTGCTGCGGGCCGCGCCGGAGCCCCGGATTGTCAACGTCACCTCGGGCCTGGGCTCGCTGACGCTGCACCATGACCCTTCGTGGAAATATTACGCCGTGAAGGGAGCCGCTTACGTACCCTCCAAAGCGGCCCTGAATGCCTACACCATTATGCTGGCCTACGAGCTGCGCGACACGCCCTTCAAAGTGAACGCCGTGGACCCCGGCTACACCGCCACCGACTTCAACCACCACAGCGGCCCCGGCAGCGTGGAGGCCGCCGCCGCCCGCGTGGTGAAGGCTGCCCTGCTCGGCCCCGACGGCCCCACTAGCCAGTTTTTCAGTGATGATAATGCCCCCGAAACGGGCATCAGCCCCTGGTAGTCTCTTCTTCAAAATACTCATGAAAATTATCCTCACCGGCTCCCTGGGCCACATCAGCCAGCCGCTGGCCCGCACGCTCGTAGGGCAGGGCCACGCGGTTACGGTTATCAGCAACAGCCCCGACCGGCGGGCCGCCATCGAGGCGTTGGGAGCCACGGCCGCCATCGGCTCGGTAGCTGACGCGGGCTTTCTGGCTACCACCTTCGCCGGGGCCGATGCCGTGTACGCGATGATACCGCCCAACCTGGCCACGCCCGACGTGCTGGCCTACTACCAGGGGGTAGGCCGCAGCTACGCCCAGGCCATCGGGCAGGCCGGGGTGGGCCGGGTAGTGCATCTCAGCAGCTGGGGGGCCGACCTCGACCACGGCACCGGCCCCATTCTGGGCTCGCACCTGGTCGAAGGCCTGTTGAATGAGCTGCCCGGCGTGGCCCTCACGCACTTGCGGCCCGGCTCGTTCTACTACAACCTCTACGGCTTCGCGGGCCTGATAAAGCACCAGGGTATCATCGGCTCGAACTACGGCGGCGACGACGTGGTGGTGCTGTCGGCCCCCGCCGACATTGCCGCCGCCGCCGCCCAGGAGCTGACGGCCCCCACCGGCCCGCCCGTGCGCTACCTGGCCAGCGACGTGCGCACCTGCACCGAAATCGCGCGGGCCCTGGGTACCGCCATCGGCCGCCCCGAGCTGCCGTGGCTCACTTTCAGCAACGAGCAGACCCAGCAGGGCCTGGAGCAAAACGGTATCCCGGCCAGCGTAGCCGCGTTGCTGGTTGAGATAGGAGCCAGCATTCACCACGACTCCATGCGGCAGGGCTACCTGCAAAACCCACCTTCGGCCCTGGGCCAGGTGAAAGTAGCCGATTTCGCCCGCGAGTTTGCGGCGGCGTTTTAGGCCCCGCCGCGTTGTATATTTCCTACCCCTTCGCTTTTCCCCCTGCCCATGACCCTTGCTGAAAAAGGCCCCCTGGCCCCGGTGCCCACGCTGGGCGCGCTACTCGAACCCATTTCCCAGGCCGTGCAGGGATGGCCCGGCATCGTGGCCGCCACGCACTGGGACTTATTTCGGGTGGGTGAAAAGGTGGACGGGGCCGATTTTTACGTCGGCGACCATGAGTTGGGCCACCTGCACCTCGACGGCGAGGCGCACCTGGCCACCAGCCCGGCGCTGGGGCGGGCGCTGGTATCCCACGGCCTGGCCCGGCCGCTGCGCTGGGGCGGCGCGGCCTACCGGGGCTGGACGGAGTTCAGCATCCGCACCGCCGCCGACGCGGCGCACGCCACCTGGCTCTTCCAGTTGAACTACCAGCGCCTGCAAGGCCGCCCCGAAGCCGAGCTAGTGGCGGAAATAGCCAGCCGCCACCCAGCGCAGGCGGCCGCCTAAGCGGCCGGGGGTGAAGACTGGATTAAAACGTAAAAGGCGGTTTCACAAGAAATCGCCTTTTACGTTTTAGCCCAGCGCGTTCAGCTCCTGCACATCCTCAGCGGTGAGCCGCACAGCGGCCGCGCGCATATTCTCTTCCAGATGCGCCATGCTGGCCGTGCCCGGAATGGGCATGATGTTGGGCGCGTGGTGCAGCAGCCAGCTCAGGGCCAGCTGCCGCGCCGACACCTGGTGCCGCGCCGCTACCTGCTCCACGTGGTTCATATCTTGCACCAGGCCCCCGCCGATGGGAAACCACGGAATAAAGGCAATGCTCTGCGCCCGGCAGTAGTCCAGCACGGGCTCGTGCTCGCGGTCGAAGAGGCTGTAACGGTTCTGCACCGAGGCCACCGGGAAGTGCTGCTGCGCCAGCTTAATATCATCCACCGATACTTCTGACAAGCCCAGGTGCCGCACCAGGCCCTGCTGCCGGGCCTCGGCCAGAAAAGTAAACGTGCGCTCGGCGGGCACGCGGGGGTCAATGCGGTGCAGCTGGTAAAGGTCGAACTGCTCCCGCCGGAGGCGGCGCAGGCTGCCGTGCAGGGCCTCGCTCAGGTGCTGCGGCGTGCCGTCGAGCAGCACGCCCTCGCGGCCGGGGCCGAAGCTCACGGCCCCGCCCTTGGTGCCAATCACCAGCCCGGCGGCGTAGGGATGCAGGGCCTCAGCAATCAGCTCTTCCGACACGAAGGGGCCGTACATGTCGGCCGTGTCAATAAAATTGACGCCCAGCTCTACCACCCGGCGCAGCAGCGCGAGCATGGCCGGGCGGTCGGTGGGCGGCCCAAAAATGCCGGGGCCGGTCAGGCGCATCGCGCCAAAGCCCAGGCGGTTGACGGGCAAGTCGCCGCCTAGTAAAAAAGTGGTGGCTGTTGACAATTCGTTGTCCATGAGAAAAATATGCTGAATGAGGAGCCGCCGCCCGGACGGGTAGCGGACAGTGCAAAGGTCCGAAACCCAGCCGCCGGCCGCGTGCCACGAATTCCGGTTTGTGTGCCACAAATCGCAGGACTGACCCGCTAAAGCAGTTTGACCGCCTGGCCCATCTCAGGGTAGGGAGTGGGGACAAGCCCCGCTCCCTACCCTGAGATGGGCCGTACCTTGCCTTGCCTTTGCCCCGATGCCCGCCCCTACCCCCCCGCCCGCCCTGCGCGTCGCGCACCTCACCAAGCGCTACGGCGCGCAAGTAATCCTAGACGACCTGAGCTTTGAGGTGGCCGAGGGCGAAACGCTGGTGCTGCTCGGGCCCAGCGGCTGCGGCAAAACCACGCTGCTCAAAACGCTGAACCGCCTCATCGAGCCCGACGGCGGCACTATTGAACTCAACGGCCAGGACGTGCGCCAGCAACGCCCGGAAACGCTGCGGCGCGGCATCGGCTACGTCATTCAGCAGGTGGGGCTGCTGCCGCACCTCACTGTGGCCCAAAACGTGGGGCTGGTGCCCGGCCTGCTGGGCCGCCCGCCCGCCGAAACCGCCGCCCGCACCACCGCCCTGCTGGAGCGCCTGCACCTGCCGGCCGCCCGCTTTGGGTCCCTGCTGCCGGCCCAGCTCTCGGGCGGGCAGGCCCAGCGCGTGGGCCTGGCCCGCGCCCTGGCCGCCGACCCGCCCGTGATTTTGCTCGATGAGCCCTTCGGTGCGCTCGACCCCATTACCCGCGCCGCCGTGCGCCGCGACTTCCGGGAGCTGGACGAGCTGCGCCGCAAAACAATGGTGCTCGTGACCCACGACGTGCCGGAAGCCTTCGAGCTGGCCGACCGCATTTTGTTATTAAATGAAGGCCGCATTCAGCAGCTGGGGCCACCCCGCGAGCTGCTGCGCCAGCCGGCTAGCGGCTTCGTGCGGCGCTTCTTCGAGGCCGAGCGCCTGGGCCTGGAGCTGCGCGTGACTACGCTGGCCGATATTCAACCCTACCTCCCCGCCACCGGCCCCGCCCCAGCCGCCCCTACCCTACCCCTCACCACCAGCGTGCACGAAGCCCTGGCGGCGCTGGCCGCCGGCCCCGCCGAGCGCCGGCTCGCCGATACTACGATTCCGCTCACGCGGGAAACGCTGCTGGTCGCCTTTGGCCGCAGCCTGGGGTAGTTTTGAAGGAGAAATGAGGAATTGAAAAATTCTATCGTCTGGTTTTTAATTCCTTATTTCTCATTTCTCATTCTTAATTCCCTTCATGAAGCAGCTTATTGACCTGGCGACGTGGCCCCGCCGCGAGCATTTCGAGTTTTTTACCCAGTTTGAGGAGCCTTTTTTCGGGCTGGTGGCCGAAGTGGATTGTACGCTGGCCCAGGCGGATGCCAAGCGGCTGGGGGTGCCGTTTTTCCTCTATTATCTCTACCAGGCGCTGGCGGCGGCCAACGCGGTGGCGGCGTTTCGCCTGCGCATCGAGGACGGACAGGTGTATTGCTACGACCAGGTGCACGCCTCGGCTACCATCGGCCGGCCCGACCACACGTTTGGCTTTTCGTTTTTAGAATTTCAGCCCACGCTAATGGAGTTTGTAACCGCCGCGCAGCCCGAAATCGCGGTCGTGCAGGCGGCCGGCGGCCTGGGCCTCAACGAACGCACCGCCCGGCCCGACGTGCTGCACTGCTCGGCTATTCCGTGGGTGCGCTTCACAGGCCTTACCCACGCCCGCAGCTTCCGGGTACCCGACAGCGCCCCCAAAATCTCCTTCGGCCAAGTGTATGCCGATGGCGCAGCCCGACGCATGGCCGTGAGCGTGAACGTGCACCACGCCCTGGCCGATGGCTACCACGTGGGCTTGTTTCTGGAGCACTTCCAGCAGCGGCTGGGCGCGCAGGGAGTTGAGAATGACAAGTGACGAAAGAACGGTCATGCTTCCTTCGTCAGCATGACCATTCTTTCGTCACTTGTCATTAATCAATAATCATGCACCTTCTCACCGACCTTTTCGCCTTTTGGCACGCGCAGGCGGGCAAGCTGGGGCAACAAACGCTTCAGCACGTGGCCCTGACGGCGGCGGCGCTGGGGCTGGGCGTGGCCGTGAGTCTGCCGCTGGGCATCTGGCTCACGCGGCACCGGCGCTGGCAAACGCCGGTGCTGGGCGTGGCCGGCGTGCTGCAAACCGTGCCCAGCATCGCGCTGCTGGGCTTTTTGATTCCGTGGCTGGGCATTGGGGCCGCGCCGGCCATTCTGGCGCTGCTGCTGTACTCGCTGCTGCCCATTATCCGCAACACGGTGGCCGGCATCGAGGGCGTGCCGCCGACCGTGGTGGAGGCGGCGCGGGGCCTGGGCTTCACCGATGGGCAGGTGCTGCGGCGGGTGCAGCTGCCGCTGGCGCTGCCGGTGCTCATGGCCGGTATTCGCACGGCCACGGTTATTAATGTGGGGGTAGCCACGCTGGCGGCCTACGTGGCGGCGGGCGGGCTGGGTGAGTTCATCTTCGGCGGCATCGCCCTGAATAACCCGGTGATGATACTGGCCGGGGCCATCCCGGCCGCCGGGCTGGCGTTGGCTTTTGATTTCGGCCTGGGTTTATTGGAACGGCTTTCGGCGCGGCACCTGCGGGCGGTGGGCGGCGGGCTGCTGCTGGCCCTACCCCTGCTGGCTGCCGGCTACTGGCTGCCGGCCGCCGCGGGCCGCCTGCGGGCGGGGTTCAGCCCCGAGTTTGTGGGCCGGGCCGACTGCCTGCCGGGCCTCACGGCCGCCTACGGCCTGGCCCATTTGCCGAGCGTGGTGCTGGCCCCCGCCCTGGTCTACGAGGCCGCCCGCGACGGCCACGTGGACGTGATTGACGGCTACTCCACCGACGGGCGCATCCGGGCCTACGGCCTGCGCGTGCTCCGCGACGACCGCCACGCCCTACCCCCCTATTTTGCCGCGCCCGTGCTGCGCCCGCAAGTGCTGCAAGCGCATCCCGAGCTGGGGCCGGTGCTCGACCAGCTCAGCGGTCAGCTCTCCGATTCGGCCATGACCAACCTTAATTATCAGGTTGATTATCTGCATCTGGAGCCTAAAGCAGTGGCCCTGAACTGGCTGCGGCGCAAGGGCTTATATAAAGAACCGCGCCCCCTACCCCCCGGCGCAGCTGCGGTGCGGCTGGGCTCCAAGATTTTTGCCGAGCAATATATTTTAGTGGAAATGTACGCCGCCCTCATCCGGGGGCAAACCGACCTGGCGGTGACTACCAAAACCGGCCTGGGCGGCACCACCATCTGCTTCGAGGCGCTGCGCGGGGGCGAGATTGATATGTACCCGGAGTACACCGGCACCGGCTTGCAGGTGCTGCTGCAGCCCTCGCCGGCCGTGCTCGACTCGCTGGGCGGCCGCCCGGCGGCGGTGTACGGTTACGTGAAAGCCGAGTTTGCCCGCCGCTACGGCCTGGAATGGCGCGCCCCGCTGGGCTTCAACAATGCCTATTGCCTGCTCATGCGGCGGCGGCAGGCCGGGCAGCTGGGCATCGCCAGCATTTCGGACTTGGGCGGGTATCTGGCCCGGTAAGGGGGTAGGGCCAAACATATCGCGTGGTTGCGGCTTTGCCAAACGGTCATGCTCATCTGGCGTCCGCTTGCCGAAGCATCTCTACCGCCCCGTTCGATGAAGCGGTAGAGATGCTTCGGCAAGCGGACGCCAGATGAGCATGACCGTTCCTTTTAATTCTTCTTAACTCTTCCCTTCTAACTTCTACCCTCCCCCTATGCCCGCTACCTCTACCGCGCTGGCCCCTACCCGCCCGCCCTTCACCGAGCGGCGCTACTTGCTCACGTTTTGCTTCGTGGTGTCGCTGTTTATGCTCTGGGGCCTGGGCGTGACGATGAGCGACGTGCTCAACAAGCACGTGCAGCAGGTGCTGCACGTGAGCAAGGCCAACTCGGCCTACGTGCAGGCCGCCACTTTCGGGGCCTACTTCGTAATGGGCCTGCCCGCGGGCTGGTTCATGAAGCGCTTTGGCTACCAGAAGGGCGTGCTCCTGGGCCTGGGCCTGTACGCTACCGGGGCTTTCCTGATGATACCGGCCGCCAATGCGGCCTCGTTCCCATTTTTGCTCGGGGCCCTGTTCGTGCTGGCCTGCGGCCTGGGCACGCTGGAGGCCGTGGCGCACCCGTTTCTGGATGGCCTGGGCGCGCCCGCCAGCTCCGACCGGCGCATCACGTTTTCGCACGCCATTAATGGCATTGGGGCGGTGTCGGGGCCGCTGATTGGGGGCTACTTCATTCTGCGCGGCACCCACGCGGCCGGCGACTTATCCTCGGTGAAGGTGCTCTACACCATTATCGGCACGGTGGTGGGTAGCGTGGGCCTGGCCTTCGCCTTCGTGAAAGTGCCGCAGCTCAACGAAGAGCACACGCCCGAAACGCGCCTGGGCGCGCCGGGCGAGTCGCCCACCAACCTGGCGGCCGACAAGCAGCTGTTCCAGCACAAGCACTTTGTGTGGGCCTGCGTGGCGCAGCTCTTCAACACGGCGGCGCAGGGCGGCACCTGGGCCTATTTTATCAACTACGGCACCGACTACATGGGCCTGAAGCCGGGGCCGGCCATTGAGGGATTCTGGCAGGTGGGCACCCTCTTCAGCCGCACCGTGGGCCTGGTGCCCGGCCTGCCGCACCTCGCCAACGAGGTGGCGGCTTACTTCTTCTCCCTGAGCCTGGTGGGCATGATGCTGGGCCGCTTTCTGGGCACCTACCTCATGCAGTTCATCGCCCCCAACCGGCTGCTGGCCTTCGCCGCGCTGGCCAATATCGGCATGTGCCTCATCGTGGCGCAGCACTGGGGCTGGGTGTCATTCGGGGCGCTCATCGGGCTCAACTTCTTCTTCAGCATCATGTTTCCCACCATTTACAGCCTGGGTCTCAAGGACCTGGGGCGGCATAAGCAGCTGGCTTCGTCGTTCATTGTGATGGGCGTGGTGGGTGCGGCGCTGTTTCCGCGCTTCGTGATGGGGCCGGTGGCCAATGCCAGCGTAGCGCACGCTTATTACCTGCCCATTATCTGCTACGCGGTGGTGTTTCTCTACGGCGCGAAGTTCTACAAAGTGCAGCCGTAAGTGTTGATTGATAATTGAAAAGGGGGGGCGCGCAACGTGTGGCGCACTGGGGCGTACAGTTGGGTAAATAACTCTAGATGAGCCTAATCCTGAACGCGCAATGAATCGCCCTTCCAATTCTCCTACCCCTACCCCACCGCCCAGGCTGGGCATCGCCGCGGCCAACTGGTGGGTTTTTGTCCTAACCGGCCTGCTGCTCATTGGGCTGAGCTTGTGGGCGTTCCGCAATCCCGGCGACGCATTTTTAGGGCTAACCATCTACTTCGCTGCCATCATTCTATTTAATGGGGTTGGCGGCCTCATCTTCGCCATCACCAACCGCGACCACCTGCCCGGCTGGAGCTGGCTGGTAGCCATCGGCATTATAGAAATTGTTTTCGGCTTTTTTCTACTCAATTCGCCCCTGTTCGCGGCCCAGGCGCTGGTCTTCTTCGTGGGCATCTGGCTACTGCTGCGCGGCGGCGCTACCGTCGCCAATGCCTTCGTGCTGCGCCGCCTGGGCTACCGTCACTGGGGCTGGACGCTGGCGCTGGGCCTGCTGGGCTTCGCGCTAGCCGCCCTGGTTCTAGCCGACCCCGCCGTGATGGCTCTTACTGCCACCGTATGGCTGGCGGTGGCCCTGCTGGTGCTGGGCGTGGCCGTGGGCTGGCTGGGTTTGCGCCTGCGCCACGCCGCCCCGGCGAGGGGGTAGGAATTCGCGCAAGGATAAACAGAACTGCCTAGACTCCAGTAAACCCCGCCGGCTTACTTTGCCGGATGAAGCATCTGCTGCTCACCCTACCCCTGCTGCCGCTGCTGGCGGCGGCCCAATTCCAAGCCCCTACCCCCGCCGAAAACCTGGTGCAGTACGCCCACCCGCTGGTGGGCACTGCCAAGATGGGCCATACCTACCCAGGGGCCACGGTGCCCTTCGGCTCGATACAGCTCTCGCCCGATACCGATACTATCAGCTACGAGCAGAACGGTAAGTACAACCCCGAAGTGTACTCCTACTGCGCGGGCTACCGCTACCAGGACCCCACCATCGTGGGCTTTTCGCACACGCACTTTAGCGGCACGGGCCACTCTGATTTGGGCGATTTTCTGGTGATGCCCACTACCGGGCCGCTCCAGCTGAACCCCGGCACGGCCGATAAGCCGCGCAGCGGCTATCGCTCAGTCTACTCGCACGCCACGGAAGTGGCCGAGCCGGCGTACTATAAGGTACGGCTGGCCGACCACGATATTTTGGCCGAGCTAACGGCCACGACCAGGGTAGGGATTCACCAGTACACGTTTCCTAAGGCCGAGGAGTCGCACGTCATCCTGGATATGATGGCCGGGATTTATAATTATCCCGACAAGAATGTGTGGACGTTCGTACGGGTCGAAAACGACTCGCTCGTGACCGGCTACCGCCAAACCAACGGCTGGGGCCGCACCCGCACGGTATACTTCGCGCTCAGCTTTTCCCGGCCCTTTAAAACTTATGGTAGCCGGAATTATGATAAGAAAGAAGTCTACCACGGCTTCTGGGGCCGCTTCGACCAGCAGCACAACTGGCCCGACCTGGCCGCTCACCAGCTGCGCCTGCACTTCGACTTCGGGCCCACCACGGCCGGCGAACAGGTGAAGCTGAAAATGGCCATTTCGCCCGTGAGTACGGCCGGCGCGCTGGCCAACCTGCGGGCCGAAGCGCCCGGCTGGAAATTTGCCGACTACCGGCAAAAGGGCCAGGCGCAGTGGCAGCAGGAGCTGCGCAAAATCGTTATTCAGTCGCCGCGCCGGGTGGATAAGGAGAACTTCTACACGGCCATGTACCACGCCTTTATCGGCACTACCATTTACCAGGACGTAGACGGGCAGTTCCGCGGCCTCGACCAGAACAACCACCTCGCCAAGGACTTCACCAACTACACCACCTTCTCCCTTTGGGATACCTACCGGGCGCTGCACCCGCTCTACAACCTGGTGCAGCCACAACGCAACGCGGATATGGTACAAAGTATGCTCACCCACTTCGACCTCAGCGCCGAGCATATGCTACCCGTGTGGGTGCACTACGCCAACGAAAACTGGTGCATGATTGGCTACCACGCGGTGCCGGTGCTCTGCGATGCCATCGTGCTCGGCAACGCGCCTTTCGACCAGAACCACGCCCTGGACGCCTGCGTAACCACCGCCCGCCAGCGCTGGTACGACGGCCTGGGCGACTATATAGATAAAGGTTACGTGCCCGAGGACAAAAGCGGGGCCTCGGTGTCGAAAACCCTGGAGTACGCCTTCGATGACTACTGCATCGCGCAGGCCGCGCAGAAGCTGGGCCGCAAGGATATTGAGCAGGAATTCCGGCAGCGGGCCACCAACTGGCAGCACGTGTACGATGCCCGCATCGGCTTCATGCGCCCGCGCCTGAGCAGCGGCCAGTTCCGCGATAAGTTTGACGTGCTGACGACCAGCGACCCGGCCTACATCGAGGGCAACGCCTGGAACTACAGCCTCTACGTGCCGCAGGACCCGGCCGGCCTCATCGCCAAAATGGGGGGTAGCAAAAATTTCGTGCCGCACCTCGACTCGCTCTTCACCATGAACCTGCCCGACAGGTTCTTCGCCGAAACCGAGGACATCACCCGCGAGGGCATCATCGGCAACTACGTGCACGGCAACGAGCCCGCCCACCACGTGGCCTACCTCTACAACTGGACCGACCAGCCCTGGAAAGCGCAGCCCCGCATCCGCATGATTCTCAACAAGATGTACCACCAGGGCGCGGACGGCCTCGGCGGCAACGACGACTGCGGCCAGATGTCGGCCTGGTACATCTTCTCGGCCCTGGGCTTCTACCCCGTCGCCCCCGCCTCGGGCGAGTATGCGCTCGGCAGCCCGGCCGTATACGGCGCGACGCTGCAAGTCGGCCAGGGCAAAACCTTCACGGTAACCGTTAAAAACCAGTCTGATAAGAACGTCTACGTGCAGTCGGCCCGTCTCAACGGCCAGCTGCTGACGCGCCCGTTTCTGCCGGTGCAGGCGGTGCGGCAGGGCGGCACGTTGGAGTTTGTGATGGGGGGTAAGCCGGCGCGGAAA
This sequence comes from Hymenobacter psoromatis, assembly GCF_020012125.1. Lineage (NCBI taxonomy): Bacteria > Pseudomonadati > Bacteroidota > Cytophagia > Cytophagales > Hymenobacteraceae > Hymenobacter > Hymenobacter psoromatis. The sequence continues at coordinate 1,744,365 of NZ_JAIFAG010000001.1, read as the reverse complement.
TAGTATAGGGCTAACTGTGTAAGTCCTACTAGCTCGCCCTATTTGCATAGGCTCGCAGGCGACCGGCCGCCGCTTGGAAACTGACCAAATACGCACAGCCTAAGGCTGATAGCTCAGCTCTTATTCCTGGCTTGCCAAAATCCTTCTCATTGCGCAAGACGAAAAGCTTTGGCGTATCGGTGGGCATACTCCGCAAACCCGCCAGTACGGAGGCATAGATTAGTGAATCTTGCGGGGTTAGGTTATAAAGCTGCGCCTTCTCAAACGCTTCCTCAATAACCGCTTGAGCCAGCGGCACTAACGTAGCTACTTGCGATAATTCGCCCGCGATGGCGTAAAGCCGTTGCGTTTGCGTGCGGGTCCTTTCCGAAAGCAACGTAGTGAGCGCCAGCGTTAAATCGTCCATCGCGCTGGCGTCACTCTCGGCCTCGCGGCGGTGCTGCGTGATTTCTTTCAGCAAATACTCCTGGTAGCGCTCCCACTCGTTGCGCAACGGCCGGAGCTTTTCAAATACTTCTGTGAGGGCGTAGTGCGGCAGCTGCAACGAATAGGCAGTGGATACAGCACCTTGCCGGATTTGTTCGCAAAAGGTATACTCAGCCTGTCGAAACGCTAACTCCAACACAAAATTAGACTCCACAAATACGTGCATCAGTTTACCTCGCCTTCCAGGTGAATATACCCACGATGAATTAGCGGCTGCAACCCGGTAGTTACCAGCCATTCCTGACCCGGCATTTTCAACAGGGTTTCGGCAGGCTTGAAAATAATGGAGCCCAACCACGAGTAAACCAGCAACGTAAACTCTCGTCCGCCCAACGTAGCCAAAGGCACCTTTTTCAGGTCGATGTACTGGGTAAGCAACGCTTCTGTGTCACCTTCATACGCGGGCACGGTGCCAGCAGGACTCCACACCCAGAATTTTTGGGTAGAGATAAATAGAAAAAAGCAAGCAGGGCTACTCGCTGCCACGAGCTCGCGCATGGCTTGTGCAGCTTCAGCCAGCTCTGGCCTTACGCTTCTTTTAACTTCTATTATCAGTTGCGTCGTGCCATCTTCCGAGGTCACGAATAAGTCGGCTAGCAGGCGGGCAGTTGTCGGGTACATTGGGCAGGCCAACCAGGTTTGTGTCGAACCCAGTCCTTAGTTTCAAATATACGCAACAGCCCAAGGTATCACCTATCCATACCAGCCGCCCACAACCCGCAGCCTCGGCCAGTTTCTAGGGCTTCTTGCGTTATACTTGCAGCCATGAACCCCGACCCTACCCCCTCCTACCTGCCCGCCCTGCTACCCCCCACCGCCGCCCTGCTCCACTAGACGCAGGCGGGGCTTTCTGCAACTGTGCGTATCAACTAGGAAAACGAGGTAAAAAGCCTAATGTGCTGAAAATTGTCGAGTTGTTACAACTCGACTTAAGGTATCTGACGAGTCATTATTGAAGCCAACGAATTTGTCAGAAGTTGCTGTTAAAGGCATATTTTTGCTGTCTATAAGTTTAGCAACGTAATTCGGTGGCGAGTCCAAAAGATATTGCACCTTACTTACTCTGTCAATAGCACCAATGTATTTAAGCACTGCCTCAATTTGTTCGACAATAGAGCCACCTTCTGCACTAAAAGAATTGCAAATTAAAGATTGAAGTGGAAGTAGGTGCGGAGCCACATCACACAAGTTTCTTCTATACGAGTTTTTCTTCTCGCCTTCTATATGACCACGCAACTTCTTTACCCTTATGGCTGCCATGATTGAACAACCCAGAATGCTTTCATTATAATTGGTTACGCAATCTAAAATTTTAGTTAATTTTTGCGGCAAAGATAACCAATGACAATAAAGAAGGTATAACGGAACGCGAGGATAATCGCGTTCATACTGAGATTGATTAATAAGCTTATCACATTGAGAAACTGACTTAGGGTTTTTAGGCCACGGGTAATGTAGGTGTTCAAATTCATGAGCTTTTTTCGAAATCACTTTCGCCTGAATTCGCATTCCAAGCCACTTTCCAGAACTACCTTGAAACCACCACTCCCAATCTGCTCCATTTTTACCTTCTTCGATTTTATTAAATGCCTTAATTTCGAAACCTGGCAACTGTAGCCTTAATAAATCACGAATTAATAAATCAGTCAGAGTTTCTTCGCCCAACCAGTAGGGAAGGTTTCGGCCTTCTTGTATGCGATGCCACGTATTAATGGCAACTTTACTGAAAGCGGTACATAGAGCGTTCGACACGAAAATTTAGTTATAAGGTTGCTAAATGGTGGGCTAAGACAACGAAAACTACTGATGCGTTTGTTACCTTGTTGCACATGAACCAAATTTTTCCTAATATTACACATTATGTCTGAAGAATTTCAAACTTTACTCTCTGAAGACGAAGGGTTACACTCGTCTACACCTGCAATAGTACCTTCAGTAAATCTAATATTACAACGGACACAAACTACTGTGGGCTTACTACGGGAGGTAGTGCAGGAAAGCTCGGCGGAGTACTGGTATGAACGAGGAAGAGCCAAATATGAACTAAAAGATGATTTAGGGGCCCTTGACGATTATGATAAAGCTATTGATATTGATAATAGCAAATCCGATTTTTACGCAGAGAGAGCTTCAGCCAAATGTTGTCTAGGTAACTATATGGGGGCTATCTCTGATTACGACACAGCCATTAGCTTAAATCCGCAAGATGCAGCGCTATATTTTTGGCGCGGAAATATAAAATCTTCTCTAATTCATAATAGAGAAGCTCTTAAAGAGGCAGTTATTGACATTAGCAATGCTATCGGACTTGGATACAAACGCAAATATGATGCTTATATGCAACGGGCATCTGTTAAGCATGAAATGGGAGATATTGCTGGCGCTGCCGCTGACAGTGCTAAAGCTAGAGAATTTGGTCGAAATAATTAGATAAATGCAAACCGAAGCCTTCTTCACCAATATCCGCGCCGTTATCCTGCGTGAAATCGGCCTCGCTAAGCAATCTATTCACGTCGCCGTGGCGTGGTTTACCGACCGCACCCTGTTTGCGGCGCTGCTGGCGCGGCAGCGGGCGGGCGTACCCGTGGCCCTGTGCCTGACGCGCGACGAGCACAACATCAATTTCCAGCCGGGCGGGCTGCCCTTTGCCGAGCTGGAAGCGGCCGGCGGGCGCGTGACGGTGGTCGCCGACCGGCTGATGCACCACAAGTTCTGCGTCCTCGACGGGCGCGACGTGCTCACCGGCTCCTACAACTGGACGCACCGCGCCGCCCACCACAACGAGGAAAACCTGGTGCTCACTACCGGCGATGCCGAGCTGGCCCGGCACTTCCTGCGCGAGTTTGCCCGCCTCACCGGACAGCCCGACGCGCCGGCCGCCGACCCGGCCGTGCAGCGGGTGCTCAAGCGCCTGGCCGTCATCGAGTCGCTGCTGACGCTCTCCGAAACCGAAGACCTGCCCAAGCACCTCGACCGCCTCGCCGCCGAGCCGCTGGCCGACCCGCGCCTGGCCGCCGTGCTGGCCGCCCTGCGCGCCCACCGCTACGCCGAGGGCACGGCGCTGCTGCACGCCTTCGTGGCTGCCCACGCCCAGGTGCGCCGCTGGGAAGACCCGCAGCTGGCGGCCTTGCTGCTCGAAATCCGCCGCCTCGAAGCGGAGCTGCTGGCCCTCGAAGCCGAGCGCGCCGAAGCGGGCCGCCTGCTCCTGGCCTTCGAGCTGTGGCACGAGCGCGAGCTGGGCGAGTTGCTGCAAGCCGTGCTGGCCCTGCGCCGCGACGTGGCCCGCTGCCACCGCCAGGAGTCGCCCTATTCGGAAAGCGAGTACCAGCGCGCCGAGCAGCGCTACCAGCAGCAGGCCCACGACCGCGAGCAGGCCCAAACCACGGCCGCCCACACCTTCGCCCTCGATGCCGACGGCCGCGCCACCCTCAAAAAGCTCTACCGCGAGGCCGCCCAGCTCTGCCACCCCGACCGGGTAGCGCCCGCGCACCAACGCGCCGCGACCGAGGCGTTTCAGCAGGTGCTCAGCGCCTACCAGCGCCAGGACGTGGCCGGGTTACAGGCCCAATTACTGGATTTGCGGCGCGGCATTTTTACGGCCGATACTACCGCGCCTACCTCCCTGGAAATACTGCAAGCCCGCCGCGACGCGCTGGCCGCCACACACGCCGCGCTGCTGCACGAGCTGGCCGAGCTGCGCGGTAGTGAGGCTTTTGCATTAGCCCAGGCCGACGAAGCCGGGCAGGCACTATATCTGAGTACGAACCGCGCCGCGCTTTTGGCCGAGCGCGACCGGCTGCAAGCGCAGCTAGCGGGGTTTTTGCAGCGGGCAGCCGTTTAGCGGGTGGTAGAATCAGCCATTTATGGTGAGTATGTTTAGGATTTCGTCAGACCGTCATGCTGAGCTTGTCGAAGCATCTCTACCGCATCATTGAATGGCTCACATGAAGCGGTAGAGATGCTTCGACAAGCTCAGCATGACGGTCTTTTAGCTTTTCTAAAATCTTAAACAGTTTCAACCGAGACCCAAAAAATCCCGGCTAACTTGGTAGATATACCAAGTTAGCCGGGATTTTGCAATCAGCGAAAGCTCGTCTGGCTTAATTACCGATGGCCTGCTTGCCTTTAGCGCGCTTATAGAGGTAGGCAGCCCCGGCGGCTAAGAGCGCGCCGCTCAGTACTTTGTGGGTGGAGGTGAAGCCGCCGCTGGTGGTGCCGTCGTCGTTGGTTTTGCCGCGGAACAGGCTGGTAATCATGCCGCCTAGGGTGCCGCTTGGTTGGTTATCGCTCATGGGTGAAATCAGGTTTAAGGTGAATACCCGCTTTTTACGGGGGTAGGGCGGGCGGCGTTCACAGCTGCACGGCGGCGGCGCTTTTTCTGCTGCTGGCCAGCGCCGGCTTTTACCACGTTTCGGGGCCTACATTCGCGGCCGCACCCGTTGCGTTTCACTTTAGCTGCTACTCATGCGTATTTCTTCCCTACCCCCCTGGCTGGCCCCCGTCGCGGCCGGCCTCTTGCTGGCGGGCTGCCAAAGCAACTCCACTACTGCCGAAACCGCCGCGGCCGGGCCGCCCACCGAGGCCACGCCCACCGACACGGCCAGCGTACCCACACCCAACGATGGCATCACGCCCGCCCTCATTGCCCAGCACATCCAGGTACTGGCCTCGGATGACTACCAGGGCCGGCGGCCGTTTACGACCGGCGAGGATAAGGCCACGGCCTACCTAGCGGGCGAGTTCAAGAAGCTGGGTTTGCAGCCCGGCGACAAAGGCAGCTACTTTCAGCCGGTGCCGCTGGTGGAAATTACCGGCCGGCCCGACTCCACAGCCACCATCGCGGGCCAGGGTAAGTCACTGACCCTGAAGTACCGCACCGACTACATGTTCCTGACCGAGCAGGAAAAGCCGACGGTCGAAATCAAGAACTCGCCGCTGGTTTTTGCCGGCTACGGCGTAACGGCCCCCGAGTATAAGTGGGACGACTACGCCGGCCTCGACGTGAAGGGCAAGACGGTGGTGGTGCTCATCAACGACCCCGGCAACGCGGGCACCGATAGCACCCTGTTCAAGGGCCGGGCCATGACGTACTACGGCCGCTGGATGTATAAATACGAGGAAGCCGCCCGCCACGGCGCGGCCGGCCTGATTATCATCCACGATACCAAGCCCGCCTCCTACCCCTGGTCGGTGGTGCAGAGCAGCAACGGCGGCGCCAAGCTGCACCCCCAAACGCCCGACCACGGTGCCAGCAAAGTGGCCCTCGAAGGCTGGATAACCCTCGACGCGGCCAAGCGGATGTTTGAGGCCGCCGGCCAGCAGTATGATGCCCTGTACGCCGCCGCTAACAAGCCCGGCTTTAAGGGCCAGGACCTGGGCTTGAGCCTGACCACCACGCTGCACAATAAAATTGTCTACAAAACCTCCAAAAATGTGGTAGCCGTGCTGCCCGGCACTACCCGGTCTCAGGAGTACATCATTTACTCGGCGCATTGGGACCACCTGGGCATCGGCCCGGCCATCAACGGCGACTCCATCTACAACGGCGCGCTCGACAATGCCAGCGGCTGCGCGGGGCTGCTGGCCATCGCCACGGCTTTCAAGCAAGCCAAGGAGCAGCCCCAGCGCAGTATCGTATTCCTGGCCGTGACGGGCGAGGAGCAGGGCCTGCTGGGCTCCGACTACTACGCCCAGCACCCGATTTTTCCGCTCAAAAACACGGTGGCCGATATTAATATGGATGAGCTGCTGGCCTTCGGGCCCATGCGCGACCTCACCATCACCGGCTACGGGCAGTCGGAGCTGGACGACTACGCCCGCGATGCCGCCAAGGAGCAAAACCGCTACGTTATCCCCTACCAGCACCCCGAAACGGGCAGCTTCTACCGCTCCGACCACTTCAGCTTCGCCAAGGTGGGCGTGCCCGCCCTCTACGCCAGCGGCGAGTTTGAGAGCCGCCTGCACGGCAAGGCGTTCGCCGAAAAAGAGCGTAAAGACTTTGAAACCAACAACTACCACCAGCCCTCCGACCAGTACAACCCGAAGTGGGACCTGCGCGGCGCGGCGCAGGATGCGCGCCTGCTCTTCCGCGTGGGCCAGAAGCTGGCCGCTACCCCCACCTTCCCGCAGTGGAAGCCCGGCTCCGAGTTTCTGGCCGTGCGCCTGAAAAGCCGGGTGAATCGGTAGCTGGCAGCTGTTACCCAAAAGAGAGGGGGTAGGGATGCAAAACCGCATCCCTACCCCCTCTCTTTAGTCAGATAATCCGTTGTCGGCTATCAGTTCAAAAACTTAGCCTTGCTTGGTCGTCAGCTCCTTGAGGCGCTTGTAGGTTTTTTTGGACTGCGAGAATTGCTTTTTGATGGCCTCGCGGGCTTCACCTTTAATGGCCTTGCGACGCAGGGCTTTTTTGTAGGCTTTGATGGCCCAGCGCTCGCCATACACGTTGGCGGCCAGGATGGACTTCTCGTCGCGGCCCGTCACGGCAGCCTGGGCATCCATAAACTTGCGGTAGAGTTTGCCCTTGAGGGTCGTGCCGGTTTCGCGCTCACCACCCTGGCGGGTCAGGTAGCCGTTGAGGCTGCTGGCAAACTGCTGGCTCTGGCTCACCAGCTGCTGGTAGTAGCCGCGCAGCTGGCCGTCCTTAGATTCAGCCACGGCGCGCTTATAGCCCTCAATGCGGTCGTTCACGAACAGCAGCAGCTCGTCGAGGGCGGCCACGGCGCGCTTCTTCTTGCCTTTTTTCTTGGGCGCGATGAGATAGCTGAGACCAGCGGCCAGCAGGGCCCCGCCCACGATTTTCTGGGTGGTAGTAAGCTTGTCAAAGGCGCTCAGCGTTTTATCGCCGGCATCCTTGAGCGTATCCGGCACGTGGCCCAGCATGTCTTTGCTTTTGCTGGCCGCCTCTTCGTACAGGTCTTTGGCCTTATCGGACGATTCGGTATACAGGTTCTTCGCCTTGTCGGCGGCATCGGAGATAGGTTCGGGCACTTTCATCGCGGTAAAATTCAGGGTTCGGGTAAATACACTCATTTTACGGTAAGCAGTGGCCGCGCGTTTAAATTCGGGCCGGTTTTGGCCCGCCTACCCTACCGCCGCTGCCGGCACGGGGTGCAGCAGCAGCCACACCAGCTCACGCAGAATCTCACCCTCGTCCATACTGCCGCTCTCGATGCCCTTGCTCTGCGCATCGGCCCTACGGATGAGGTGAATCACCTCGATGGTGCGCGCGGGGCTGAACTGGCGCAGCGCCAGCTGGTATTCCTTCTGGGCAAATTTCTGGATGCCCAGCTTTAGCAGCTCCGCATCCGAGGGGTTGGGACCCGCCTGGTGCAGGGCCAGCAGGCGGATAAAGAAATTGAAGAGCAGCGTCAGGTTTGGAATCAGCGGGTTGGCCTTGGGGTTGGCGGCGAAGTGCGTGAGGATGCGGTTGGCCTTGAGCACGTCGCGCTGCACCAGGGCGCGTTGCAGCTCAAATATATTGTACTCCTTGCTGATACCCACCAGGCGCTGCACCAGGTCTTCGTCAATGGCCTGGCCGGGCTTCACGTTAAGCAGCAGCTTATTCACTTCGTTGGCCAGGCGGCTCAGGTCGGCTCCAATGTACTCGGCCAGCAGGGCCGTGGCACCGGGCGTAATCTGCTGCTTGCGCTGGCGCACGTAGCCGCCCAGCCACGGCGGCACTTGGTTGTCGTAGAGCTTTTTGCTGGTGAGCAGCGCCGCGCCGGGGGCGGTGGCCAGCAGCTTGCCCAGCTTCTTGCGCGAGTCCAGGGTCTTGTGCTTGTAGCAGAACACCAGCACGGTGCTGGCGGGCGGGTTTTTGAGGTAGGCTTCTAGAAACGGCCAGGCCCGCTCGCTCTCCAGGTCGGCCACGGCCTGCGCCTCCTTCACGATGACGACCGTGTGGGCGCTCATCATCGGGAAGCGCTTGGCCTGGCCCAGCACGCCCGTCACGTCGGTATCCTTGCCGTAGAGCACCGTTTGGTTGAAGCTGCGCTCGCTCTCGGGCAGTACCGTAGCTTCGAGCGCATCGGCCACCAGGTCAATGAAATACGGCTCCTCGCCCTGCAAGAAGTACACCGGCTGAAACTGCCGCTGCGCCACGGCCTTGAGAATGGTATCGGTATCTTGCTGCAAGGGGGTAGGGACTGCGTGAAGGGGCGGCTGACGCCAGGGGTCAGGCCCCTGTCAGCAAAGATAAAACCGCTCGGGAGGAGACCCACGTGCCGGAGGTCCTGGCGCTGGCGCTGGCGGCGGGTAACGTTTTGACCTGGGCGATGGTATAGCACGCCACCCGACCAGGTTCGCGCCACCGCGCGGCCCGTCGGCTCTTGCCCATGTCTAATCCCTTGTTTTCCCGCACGCTGGCCCTGGCCCTGGCGGCCCTTACGGGGGCGTGCGGCAGCCCGGACGCCCCCGCTTCGCGGGCTACTACGGCCGGCCGGCCGCAACCGGCGCGGGGCAATCCGTTGCTGGTTGCCAGCTCCCTACCCTACCAGGCCCCGGATTTTGCGCACCTGACGGACCGCGATTTTCAGCCCGCGCTCGCAGCGGGGCTCCGGCAACAACGGGCCGAGCTGGCGCGGCTGGCGGACAATCCCGCCGCCCCGACTTTCGACAATACGTTGGTGGCCCTGGAGGGCAGTGGCCGCTTGCTAAACCGGGTAACGCTGATTTTCAACCAACTGCTCGATGCCCAAAGTACCCCTACCCTGCGCCAGACGCAGGAAGTGATGGCCCCGGAACTGGCGGCTAGTCAGGACGCTATTTACTTGAATCCTAAGCTATTTCAGCGGGTAGAAGCCGTCTACGCCCAGCGCGCCGAGCTGGCCCTGGACTCCGAGTCGGCGTTCCTGCTCACGTATTATCACCAGCAGTTTATGCTGGCCGGAGCCGCCCTACCCGCCCCGGCCCGGCAGCAGCTCCAACGGCTCAACCAGCAGGAAGCCCGCCTGATGGCCCGCTTCTCCCAAAAAGTAAGCGCGGCCTCGGCGGCGGGCGCGGTGCGGCTGCGCGACTCGGCCAGCCTCGCGGGTCTGTCTGCCAGCGAGCGCCGGGCGGCGGCACGGCCGGCCCGCGCCCACCAGGCGGCGAGCACCTGGCTGCTACCCCTGGAAAACTTCACGCAGCAGTCCGTATTACTGTCGCTCACCAAGCGGGCCGTCCGGCAGCGGGTATTTGCTGCCTCCTGGACCCGCGCCGAGCGGGGAGATTCCAACGACACGCGGACCACGATTGCCCGCCTGGCTGCGTTGCGGGCGGCTCAGGCTCATTTGGTGGGATTTAAAAACTACGCCACCTGGAAGCTGCGCACCCAAATGGCGCAAAGCCCCGCCGTCGTCGCGGCCTTTCTGGGGCAACTGGTGCCGGCCGCCACGGCCAAAGCCCGCCAGGAAGCCACCGCGCTTCAGGCCCTGGTTAAGCAGCAAAGAGAGGGCTTCCCGCTCCAGCCCTGGGACTGGCAGTTTTACGCGCGCCAGTTGCGCCAGCGGCAAGCGGCCGGCCTGTCGGACGACGCGCTAAAACCCTATTTGGAGTTAAATAACGTGCTGCGGAATGGCCTGTTCTACGCGGCCAATCAGCTGTACGGCATTACTTTCCGCGAGCGCCCCGACTTGCCCGTGTACCAGCCCGATATGCGCGTATTTGAGGTGCGGGAGGCGGACGGCCGGGGCCTGGGACTTTTCTACTGCGATTTATTTCAACGCGACAATAAGCGCGGGGGCGGCTGGTCCAACAGCTTTGTTGACCAATCGACCCTCTGGGGCACCAGGCCAGTCGTCTACATCTCGTGCAATTTTCCCAAGCCCCCGCCCGGCCAGCCGGCTTTGCTGACCCCGGACAACATCACGACCCTGTTTCACGAGACGGGACACGCGCTGCACCGGCTGTTTTCCAACCAGCGCTACCGCAGCCTATCGGCGGCCAACGTGGCCAGCGACTTCGTGGAATTTCCGTCGCAGTTCAATGAGCACTGGGCTTTTTACCCCGCGGTAGTCCAGCACTACGCCGTTCATTTCCAGACCAAGGCCGCCCTACCCCCCGCTCTGTTGGCGCGGCTCACGCGGCCCCCAACGTTCGGCCAGGGCTACGCCTTTACGGAAGCCCTCGCCGACGATGAGCTGGATATGCAGTGGCACACGCTGGCCGCCGGCCAGCCAGTCCAGCCCGTGGATAGCTTCGAGGCGGCCGCTTTGCGCAACACGCACGTTTATCTGCCCCAGGTGCCGCCCCGCTACCGCTCCAGTTACTTCCGCCACATCTGGGCCGATGGCTACGCCGCGGGCTACTACGCCTACGCCTGGTCCGAAATGCTGGACGACGACGCCTACGCCTGGTTTCGGGCGCACGGCGGCCTGACCCGCGCCAACGGGCAACGCTTCCGGGACTTGATTTTGGCGCGCGGCCACACCCGGCCCTACGGCGAGCTGTTCCGCGCCTTCTGCGGCCACGCCCCCACCATTGCGCCGCTGCTGGCAAACCGGGGGCTAACCGGCGGCCCGTGGTAGGACCTGCCGGGGCCTGGTAGCCAGCAAGTTTAGGAGCTGGCCTACCTTTGCCCTTTAGCCGCGTAGCCACTAAGCTGGCCGAGTGCAGCTTTTCACCCTTTTGCCGTCTATTTTTCGCTTGAACCTCCTTGAAGAACTCTCCTGGCGCGGCATCCTGCACGATGCCATGCCAGGCACGGCCGAGCACCTGGCCAGCACCCGGCCCGCGTCGGGCTACGTGGGCTTCGACCCTACCGCCCCGTCGCTGCACATCGGTAACCTAGCCGGCATTATGCTGCTGGTGCACTTGCAGCGCGCCGGCCACCGCCCCGTGGCCCTGGTGGGCGGGGCCACCGGCATGATTGGCGACCCCAGCGGCAAAAGCGCCGAGCGCAACCTGCTCGACGAGCCTACCCTGCGCGCCAACCAGGACGGCATCCGGGCGCAACTCGAAAAATTCCTGGATTTCAACGATTCGCCCACCGGCGCGGTGCTCGTTAATAACTACGACTGGTTCCAGGGCTTTGGCTACTTGCAGTTTCTGCGCGATGTAGGCAAGCACCTGACGGTGAACTATATGTTGGCTAAAGACTCGGTGAAGCGCCGGGTGGGCGGCAACGAGGAGACGGGTGCCGAAGGCATCAGTTACACCGAGTTTAGTTATCAACTTCTGCAAGGCTACGACTTCTATCATTTGTATAAAACGCTGAACTGCACCCTGCAAATGGGGGGTAGCGACCAGTGGGGCAATATCACGACCGGCACTGAGCTGATTCGGCGCATGGGCGGCCCGGAGGCCAAAGCCTATGCCCTCACCGGCCAGCTCATCACCAAGGCCGACGGCACCAAGTACGGCAAGAGCGAGAGCGGCGCGGTGTGGCTCGACCCAGCCCTGACCTCGCCCTACCAGTTCTACCAGTTTTTCCTCAACAGCACCGACGAGGACGCGCCCCGGCTCACCCGCGTCTTCACCCTGCTCAGCCAAGCCGAAATCGAAGCCCTCGAAGCCGAGCACGCCCAGAATCCCGGCCGCAAAGTGCTGCAAAAAGCGCTGGCCCAAGACGTTACCATTCGCGTGCATTCCGAGGCAGTTTACGAAGCGGCCGTAGCGGCTTCGGAGGTGCTCTTTGGCAAGGGCGGCGACCTCACCGCGCTCAGCGAAGCCACCCTGCTCGATGCCTTCGCGGGCCTGCCCCACCTGCGCGTGCCTCGCGCCGAAGCGACCACCCTACCCCTGGCCGTGCTGCTGAGCGAGGCCACTGACAAAAAGATTCTGCCCTCGCGCGGCGAGGTCCGCAAGCTTATCCAGGCCAACGGCCTGAGCCTGAACGGCCAGAAAGCCACTTCGCCCGATACCTTGGCCGCCGAGCTACCCCTGCTGCACGCTAAGTACGTAGTGGTGAAAAAAGGCCGGCGCGACTATTTCCTGCTGGAACTGACTACCTGACTCTAGCAAAACCAGGCCCGGCCCCACACACAAAAAGCCCCGTTGAATAACGGGGCTTTTTGCTGGGAAATCGACCACGAAAACCGCTCAACTTGAAAAGTTCGCCGGAATTCGTTCGTCAAGTCTACTTCTTCTTCGCAGCGGCGGGGGCGGCCTTCTTGGCAGCTGGAGCCGCCTTTTTTGCGGCCGCGGGGGCGGCCTTCTTGGCGACCGGGGCCGCTACCGTCTCCTTGGAAGTGTTCTTCTGGTTCTGAACGGCCAAGCGAATCTCCTGCGCCATGTTTTTCAGCTCCTGCATGCCCTTGCGGACGCGGGTGCCGGCGGCAGCGTTGTGCTTGTCATACGATTTCTCAAAATCGTCTTCCAACGAGGTAACGAGGTCCTTGAGCTTGTTATAGGGGTTAGCCATGAAAGGTAGTTGAAAATGGGTGAGAAAAAGGGGATTGTGCTTACGCGGCCCTAATATACAGGCACTTTCTACGCAAGCAACCTTTTTCGGTTTTTTTAAAACTGCCTTTACGGCCCTGGGAGGCAGTTTTTACGTAAAAACTATCTCCCAGGTGAAGTTTTTGACTTTCCATCCTCTTAGAAAAGTGCAAAAAAGCTGCGCCGACTGTTTCTAGAAAACGGTCGGCGCGGAAGAGTTAGGTTAGCTAGTTACCACGGCCTCAGGCAGTAGCGGGCTGCTTGCTGTAGAGCCCCTTGTCGAGCTTGGCAGCGATGGCTTCGAAAGCCGCGATGGTCTGGCGCACATCCTCAAGCGTGTGCACGGCCGTGGGGATGAGGCGTAGCATAATAACGCCTTTGGGCACTACCGGATACACCACAATAGAGCAGAAAACGCCGTGATTCTCGCGTAAATCAAAGGTTAGGGCCGTGGCGTCGGAAATCTGGCCGTTAAATAACACGGGCGTCACCGGCGACTCAGTGGTGCCGATGTTGAAGCCCTTTTCGCGCAGGCCGCTTTGCAGGGCACGCACGATGGTCCAGAGGTTTTCGCGATACTCGGGGTGGTTGCGAATCAGTTCCAGGCGCTTGAGGCCACCCACTACCAGGGGCATAGGTAGGGATTTGGCGAATATCTGGCTGCGCATGTTATAGCGCAAATATTCAATAACGCCCTCCTGGCCCGCCACGAACGCGCCGATGCTGGCCATGCTCTTGGCGAAGGTGCAAAAAATCAGGTCTACGCCCTCCTGCACGCCCAAATGCTCAACCGTGCCGGCCCCCGTGGCGCCCAGCGTACCGAAGCCGTGGGCGTCGTCAACGAAGATACGAAAGTTGAATTTCTCCTTCAACTTCACGATTTCGCGCAGCTTGCCGAGGTTGCCCGACATGCCAAACATGCCTTCGGTAATCACCAGAATGCCGCCGCCGGTTTCGTCGGTGAGGCGCTTGGCGCGCTCCAACTGCTTTTCGAGGCTCTCCATGTCGTTGTGGTTAAACACAAAGCGCTTGCCTTGGTGCAGGCGCACGCCGTCGATGATGCAGGCGTGCGACTCGGCGTCGTATACAATGGCGTCGTGGCGGCTCACCAGCGAGTCGATAATGCTCACTACCCCTTGGTAACCGAAGTTGAGCAGCAGGGCGGCGGGCTTGTTCACGAAGTCAGCCAACTCATTTTCGAGTTGCTCGTGCAGGGTAGAGTTGCCGCTCATGATGCGCGCGCCCATCGGGTAGGCCATGCCGTACTCGGCCGCGCCTTCCACATCGGCCTGCCGCACTTCGGGGTGATTGGCCAGGCCGAGGTAGTTGTTCAGGCTCCAGGTCAGCACCTCTTTCCCACGGAACATCATCCGGGGTTTAATTTCGCCTTCGAGCTTAGGAAAGGCAAAGTAGCCGTGGGCGTAGTGTGAGTGCGAACCCAGCGGGCCCCGATTGGCCGTAACGCGGTCGAAAATATCCACTGAAAACTAGGGGGAATAAGTTATGAGGGCGAAAACGGCGAGCCCAGCCGGCGCGCACGTCTTAAGATTAGCTAAATGACAAAGATAAGCCTCCGCAGCCTTTGTACATAATTTGGGCGTAGCTGCAAGGTAGGGATTACTTCTTTATTACCAAGGAAGTGATTTAAGGTTTTCTTTGTGGCTGCAAAACGCCGTAGCGCGAGCTTTCCAGTTCGTGCGCCAGCGCCAGCGAGCATGGTCGTGCACATCATTCGGTCGCCGCCTGCTCGCTGCGCTCGCGCCCGAAGTGGAAACTTCGCGCTACCTCTTTCCCACCCTCACATGAAGAAAATTGCTAAGCTCCTGGTTGCTAACCGCGGCGAAATTGCGCTGCGCGTGCTACGCTCGGCCCGCGAAATGGGCATTGCCACGGTGGCCATCTACTCGGAGGCCGACCGCCTCTCGCCGCACGTGCGCTACGCCGACGAGGCGGTGTGCGTAGGCCCGCCCGCCTCCAAGGACAGCTACCTGCGGGGTGATAAAATTATTGAGATTTGCCACCAGCTGGGCGTCGATGCCATTCACCCCGGCTACGGCTTCCTGTCGGAAAATGCTGGCTTTGCCCGCGCCGTGCGCGAAGCAGGGCTCATTTTTGTGGGCCCCAGCCCCGAGGCGATGGAGTTGATGGGTGATAAGCTCTCGGCCAAGCAAACGGTGAAGGCCTATAATATTCCGCTGGTGCCGGGCACCGACGAGGCCATTTCCGACGTGGAGGCGGCTAAGCAGATTGCCCAAGAAGTAGGCTTTCCGATTCTGATAAAAGCCTCGGCCGGCGGCGGCGGCAAGGGCATGCGCCTGGTGCACGGGGTGGACGAGTTTGAGGAGCAGATGCAGCTGGCGGTGAGCGAGGCCACGTCGGCGTTTGGCGACGGGGCGGTGTTTATTGAGAAGTTCGTGACCGGGCCGCGCCACATCGAGATTCAAGTTTTGGGCGATGAGCATGGCAACATCGTGCACCTGTTTGAGCGCGAATGCTCGATTCAGCGCCGCCACCAGAAGGTGATTGAAGAGGCGCCCTCGGCGGTGCTCACCCCCGAACTACGGGCCGAGATGGGCCGCTGCGCCGTGGAGGTGGCCCGCGCCTGCCAGTACGCGGGGGCCGGCACCGTGGAGTTTTTGCTCGATGACCAGCACCGCTTCTACTTCCTTGAAATGAATACGCGCCTGCAGGTCGAGCACCCGGTGACGGAGCTGATAACGAGCCTCGACCTGGTGAAGGAGCAGATTCGGGTGGCCGAGGGCCAGCCCCTGCCCTTCCGCCAGGAAGACCTGGCCATCAACGGCCACGCCCTGGAGCTGCGCGTGTACGCCGAAGACCCGCAGAACAACTTCCTGCCCGACATCGGCCGCCTCAGCACCTACGTGCGCCCCCAGGGCCCCGGCGTGCGCGTGGACGATGGCTTTGAGCAGGGCATGGAAATCCCGATTTACTACGACCCCATGATTGCCAAGCTGGTAGCCTACGGTGCCACCCGCGAGGAGGCCATTGCGCGGATGCTGCGCGCCATTGCCGAGTACCAGATTACGGGCATCGAAACCACGCTGCCCTTCGGCACTTTCGTGCTCCGGCACCCAGCGTTCGTGAGCGGCAATTTCGACACGAATTTCGTGCGCGACCACTTCAGCGCCGCCGTGCTGGCCCCCACCATGCCCAACGAAGGCACCGCCCAGGTAGCCGCCGCCCTGGTGGCCATGCTGCTGAGCGAGAAGCAGGCCCCTACCCCCCCGGCAACGGGCGAAGCAACCGGCACGCCAGCTTCAGCGTGGCGACGCAACAGGTTAGGGTAGGGTAGGTTGCCCCGGTCAAGTTTTTAACTCGGCTTAGCGACTCAATTTACTAAATAGCAAACCTCCTCCTGCATCAAGAACCGGTGCCCCACTTGCGTTAAATATTATATGCCAGACAAGCTTATTATCCTCTGGTTCAGCGGCGCTTAATATTAAATTACCCTTTTCAATTCGAGCTTGATAACGCACATTTTTCAATCCAGGCTCTACACTTAGCAGGGATGTAGTGTCATTTACCATAAGCGTAAATACTTCTTTACCATCGCTAGCCTTCCATATTCCATTTATTCCCTTATAATTACCTATTGCAATTGCAGGATTTTTAGATTCATAAAAAACAACGAAACGCAATAATAGTAGTGGGCTACCAACCACTATCAACTTGACCAACAGTCTTTTCTGCGCTATTATTTTCCCAATTAAAAACCCGATGAGTAGCCCAATTGGAGTGGTTATAAAACCAGCCACCGGTGAGAGCTCTTCCCCTATAAAATGCCCAGCCACCGCACAAGTAGCTGCTATTGCGGAAAACCATAATGCTTGGCTTTCAACAGGGTTTTTATGGCTAAACACGCAGGCAGAAGTAAGGTGATTGTTCAAAACGCGAATTACGGCCATACCGTCAAAAACCATATCAGACCAGCCAGACAATAATTTAGTGAATGCTCTACCACCTGTTCCCGGTGCTGGTGTTTCTGCACGCGCTGCTGGCGGGCGTGCCGCCCAATGATGGCCACGGGCGCTTCACCCGCCTGCGGTACTACCGGGTGGCGCGGCTGGCGCGCCTACCCCCGCCCATTGCCGAATGCTCGGGGCTGGCGGCGGCCGACTCGGCGGGGCAGGTGTGGGACCTACGGCGACAGCGGCACTTCATGCCCTGAACCCTGCTGGTGTAGTCGCCCTCCCAAAACTACCCTACCCCCTCGCCCTGGCGCGACGACTCGCGCACGAACAGCTCGGGCTGGAGCACCACCTGGCGCTGCAGGAAGGGCGCATCGGGGGCGGCGGCCAGCTCCAGGAATAGGCGCACGGCGGCCTGGCCCATTTCCTCGCAGCGCTGGTCTACGGAGGTGAGCTGGGGCTCGGTGATGGCCGTGAAAAACTCGTTGCTGAAGCCGGCCAGGGCAATATCCTGCGGCACGCGGATACCTTGGGCCTTCAGCACCTGGAGCGCGCCCAGGATGGCCGAGTCGCCGGCCGCGAACACGGCATCGATGGGATTAGCGAGGGCCAGCAGCTGGCGCATGGCCTGGCTGCCGTCTTCCAGGCTCATGTCGGAGCGGATAATCAGCGATTCGTCGGGGGCGATGTCGTAGGCGGCCAGCGCGTCTAGGTAGCCCTGGCGGCGGTGCTGGTAGATATTGAGGTGCGCGGGGCCGGCCAGGTGGGCAATGCGGCGGCAGCCCTGCTCCAGCAGGTGGCGCGTAGCCTGGAAGGCACCGTCGCGGTCATTAAGTACTACCGAATTGACCTGCTCGCCGGCCGGAATACGGTCAAAAAACACCAGCGGCACGCCCCGACTGCGCACTTTGTCGAAGTGGTGGTAGTCCTGGGTGTTGCGGGCCAGCGATACCAGCACGCCGGCCACCTGGGCGTTGAGCAGCGTCTCGACGTTGCGGCGCTCTAACTGCACGTCTTCGTGCGACTGGCACACGATGACGCTGAAGCCAGCCTTGCTGGCGGCCTGCTCAATCCCTTGAATAACAGAGGGAAAGAACTTCCCTTCGATGTACGGCACCACTACCCCCAGTAACCGGCTCTGGCCTTTGCGCAGGGCGGCGGCGAGGTGATTGGGCTGGTAGTTGAGCTTCTTGGCCAGCTTGAGCACGCGCTGCTTGGTGGCGGCCCCAATGCTGTGGTGGTCGCTGAGGGCGCGCGAAATAGTGGTCATCGACACGCCCAGCTCGCGGGCCAGGTCGGCCATCGAAACGGCGGGCGGGGCAGCGCCCGGCGTTTGTTTTTTGGGGGAACCCATTCGGAGAATAATCAGCCCCTTACCCAGACTAACCTGGGCGGGCATCCCGACAAATTTAGGCTAAACCAGTGTATGTAGCGGTGGCAGGCGGTGATATATTGCTTAGCTGGGGCTAAAGTAAAAAGCCTACTCGCTACCTGGTTTTTAGGCAGGAAATCAACTTTAGCCGAAGAAATACACAAACGTTTGCGCATGTTTGCTTAAGCTCAGCAAGGATTTAAACTAGAACACTTACTTTTTCGACCTGTTATGTGGGTTAGCGGCGTGAAAATGCCACGAAAAATGTCGTACTTGACGACGATTTACACAATCGATTATGTAATCGAATCCTGGTAATGAAAAACTTCGCTTTGGCTATCCTGCTGGCGGCTGGCCTGCCCGCCGGCGCTCAGACTCTCCCACCCGCCATCCCCATCCACGACCCGGTGCTGACGCGCCAGGGCGATACATACTACCTGTTTGGCACCGGCAACGGTATCACGGTGTGGTCGTCGCCCGACCGGCAGCACTGGACAGCCGAGCCACCCGTGTTCGCTACCCCCCCGGCCTGGGCGCAGCACGACGTGCCGGGCTTTAAGGACCACATCTGGGCACCCGATATCTCGTACCACGACGGGCAATACAGCCTGTTTTATTCGGTTTCGACGTTCGGCAAAAACCGCTCGGCCATCGGACTGGCCACTAATAAAACCCTGGATTCCAAGGCCAAAGACTTTAAGTGGGTGGACCACGGGGCGGTGCTGGAGTCGGTGCCCGGCCGCGATATGTGGAATACCATAGACCCCAACCTGGTGCGCGACGACAAGGGCACGCCCTGGCTCACGTTCGGCTCGTTCTGGAACGGCATTAAGCTGGTGCAATTGCGGCCCGACCTCACGGGGCCGGCCGAGCCGCAGCAATGGCGCACGCTGGCCCGCCGCCCGCGCAACGCCGCGCTCACCGACTCGCTGCCCGGCGACGGGGCCATTGAGGGGCCGTTTGTCTTCCGGCGCGGCGACTATTATTATCTTTTCGTGTCGTTTGATTACTGCTGCCGGGGGCCGCAGAGCACGTATAAAATGATGGTGGGCCGCGCCCGCGCCGTGACGGGCCCCTACCTCGACGAGGCCGGCACGGCGATGGAGCAGGGCGGCGGCACGCTGGTGTTGCAGGGCGATGCCGACTGGTACGGCGTGGGCCACAACGCCGTAGCCACTTTCGATAAGGTTGATTACCTGATATTTCACGGCTACGATGCCCACGACCGCGGCCGGCCCAAGCTGCGCATCGAGCCGCTGGCCTGGAGTCCCACCGGCTGGCCCACCGTGCGCAAACCCTAGCGTTTGTTGGCCAAGCTTAACCCTACCCCCGCCCAAACTGTTGGAACGTACGTAGTAACTATGCAGCCGGCCCGCTGATTCGAGGCCGCTACCCCCTTCGTTTCACCCAAGCTCCCCCAACCATGAACCCGTTAGTTGACATTCGCCGCTTCGACCAGAGCCTGTGGCTCGACTTTATCAGCCGCAAAGTTTTGCAGAATGGTGAGCTGAAGAAGCGCATCGACGAGGACGCCCTGCGCGGCGTGACCTCGAACCCCGCCATTTTTGAGAAGGCCATCGGCGGCAGCGCCGACTACGATGATACCATTAAGGAGCAGGCCCGGCAGGGCAAGTCGGCCGATGATATCTACATGGGCCTGGCCGTGGCCGACGTGCAGGCCGCCTGCGACTTGTTTAAGGGGCTTTATGACAGCCACGACAACTCCAGCGACGGCTACGTGAGCCTGGAAGTGTCGCCCAAGCTAGCCAATGACACCCAGGGTACCATCGCCGAAGGCCGCCAGCTGTGGAAGGCCGTGGACCGGCCCAACGTGATGATAAAAGTGCCCGCCACGCTCGAAGGCCTACCCGCCATTCGCACGCTCATCTCGGAAGGCATTAACATCAATGTGACGCTGATTTTTGGGCTGGACCGCTACAAGGCGGTGGCCGAGGCATTCATTTCGGGCCTCGAAGACCGGGTGAAAGCCGGCCAGCCGCTGGCCCGCATCGACTCGGTAGCCAGCTTCTTCCTGAGCCGCATTGACGTGCTGATTGACCCGCAGCTGGATAAAATTGTGGCCGCGGGCGGCGACAAAGCGCAGCTGGCGCAGCCGCTGATTGGCGAGGTGGCCATTGCTAGCGCCAAGGTGGCGTACCAGCTGTACAAGGAAATTTTTGCCGGGCCGCGCTGGCAGGCGTTGGCCGACAAAGGCGCACACACGCAACGCCTGCTGTGGGCCAGCACCGGCAACAAAAACCCCAAATATGACGACCTGAAGTACGTGGAAGGCCTCATCGGCCCGAAAACCGTGGATACGGTGCCGGTCGAGACGATGGCCATTTTCAAGGAGCGCGGCAAGCCGGCCGATACCCTGGAGCAGGGCCTCGACCAGGCTAAAAAAGTACTGGCCGACCTGCCCAAAGTTGGTATCGACCTCGATGCGCAGACGGAACAGCTTGAAAAAGAAGGCGTGCAGAAATTTATTGAGCCCTTCGGCAAGCTGATTGACTCGGTGGAGAAGAAGCGTCAGACCGCGGCCGGCGCGGCCAAGCAGCCCGCGTAGTCTCTCTCAGTTGACTAAAAGAACGTCATGCTGAGCTTGCCAAAGCATCTCTGCCACGCCGCTTGGATTAGTAACCCGGACGGCGTGGCAGAGATGCTTCGGCAAGCTCAGCATGACGTTCTTTCTTATAAACAACTATTGAACAGCTAGTTCCTACCCCTCTATGAGAATTTACTTTACTTACTTATCTAGCGTTTTCGGGCTGTGGCTGGCCGTTGGCGCGGCGTGGGCGCAGGCCCCTACCCCCCCGCCGGGCGGCAACCCCATCATCCGAAACAAGTACACGGCCGACCCGGCGGCGTTGGTGCAGGGCGGCACGGTGTACCTCTACACCGGCCACGACGAAGCGCCCGCACCGCAGGAGCGCTACGTGATGCACGACTGGCTGTGCTTTTCCTCGACGGATATGGTCACCTGGACCGAGCACCCGGTGCCGCTGAAAGTCAGCGACTTTGCCTGGGCCAAGGACGATGCGTGGGCCTCGCAGGTGATTGCGCGCAACGGCAAGTTTTACTGGTAGATGCGCGGGGTTCAGCCCTGATTACCAACGACATGACCAAGGCGGCCAGCATCAGCTGGGATGATATTGACCCGACGGTGATTATGGATAAGAAAGGCCAGGCCTATTTATTTTGGGGCAATACGGCCTGCTACTACGCCAAGCTCAAGCCCAACATGACCGAGCTGGCCGGCCCCATCCAGACCGTGAGCGGGCTGCCGCGCTACACCGAGGCGCCCTGGGTGCATGAGCACAACGGCTGGTATTACCTGAGCTACGCCACCGAATTTCCCGAAAAGATTGCCTACGCCATGAGCCGCAGCCTCGACGGGCCGTGGGTGTATAAGGGCATTCTGAACGAGCTGGCCGGCAACTCAAATACCAACCACCAGGCGATTATCGACTTCAAGGGCAAGTCGTATTTCATCTACCACAACGGCGGGGCAAATGCCGGCGGCGGCAGCTTTCGGCGCTCGGTGTGCATTGATTATCTGCATTATAACAAAGATGGCACGCTCAAGCGCGTGCAAATGACGACCGAGGGCGTACTACCCGCCAAGTAATCCGTAGAAGCCTCTTCGCCCTGCCTGCTGCCCACCCGAACTACCCTTAGCCACCTGGCCGGGCGTGACTCGGGTGGGTATTTTAGTGGACCGCAGTGGGCAAGCGGCGGTAATTTTGATAGTAGACGACAGTTTTTAGCTTTATGACGGCAATTACGAGGAGCCGGGTGGCGGTGAGCGCCTTCTTTTTCCTGCCCGGCCTGTGCTTTGCGAGCTGGGCTTCGCGCATTCCCGATATCAGCGCCAAGCTGGGCATGAACTCGGGGCAGCTGGGGCAGCTGCTGCTGGCTATTCCGGCGGGCTCATTGGTGTCGCTGCCGCTGGCGGGCTGGCTGGTTTCGACTTGGGGCAGCCGACGCACGGTGCTGCTGGCGTCGGTACTCTACGCCTGCTTTTTGCCGCTGCTGGGCTGGGCGGGCAGCTTCTGGACGCTGGCCCCGGCGCTGGCGCTGTTTGGGTTGGCAGGCAACCTGCTCAACATTTCGGTGAACACGCAAGCCATTGGCGTGCAGCAGTTTTACGGCAAGCCCATCATGGGTTCCTTTCACGGACTCTGGAGCCTGGCGGGGTTTCTGGGTGGGGCGCTGGGCACGCTGCTCATTGGCTTGCATCAGCCGCCGCTGCACCATTTTTTGCTGGTGCTGGGCGTGTGCCTGGGCATTGCGGCCTGGGCCTACGGCGACACGCTGCGCGAGGACGTGGGCGGCCAAACGACCGGCCTGAGCCTGCGCAAGCCCGACCCCTATCTGCTGCGCATCGGGCTCATCGCGTTCTGCGGCATGATGAGCGAGGGCGCGATGTTTGACTGGGCGGGCGTGTATTTCCAGAAAGTGGTGCGGCCCGACGCGGACCTGGTGACGGCGGGCTACGTGGCCTGCATGAGCACCATGGCGCTGGGCCGCTTTCTGAGCGACTATTTCACCCACCGCTTTGGCTCGATGCGGATGCTGCAACTCAGCAGCGCTCTCATTGTGAGCGGCTTGACTTTGGCGGTGGGCCTACCCCACCTGGTGCCGGCGGTGGGCGGCTTCCTGCTCATTGGCTTCGGCATTGCGTCGGTGGTGCCGCTTTCGTACAGCGCGGCGGGACGGGCCACGTCGGTGTCGCCGGGCGTGGCGCTGGCGCTGGTTTCGACCATCGGCTTCCTGGGCTTTTTGCTGGGGCCGCCACTGATTGGCTTTTTGGCGCAGCTTTTCACGCTGCGGGTGGCCTTTGGAATGGTGGCCCTCGTGGCGGCGGGCATCGGCGTGCTGGCCTCGCTGCCCAACCCCGTGCCGGTGCGGGCGGTGCCGGCGGCGGGATAAGCCGGGCGGCCCTACCCCCCTATTTCTGCTCGGTCACCTCGGCCGTGGCGGGCTCGCTGATTAGGTCGAGGTTGGTGAGGGTTGAGGGAAACCAAACCGTCATTTCGCCCTTGCCGCGGTTGGCCCAGGCGTAGTACGGAATGGCCAGCAGCGTGCGCGGCGTGGTGCTTACGCTCGTGCCATTGGCAGCGACCAGCACCACGGGCACGGTGGCCGTGAGCGTTTCCACGCCGTGCAGCAGCTGCGGCTGGTAGCTGGCCGCGAAGGTGGTGCCGGTCGGCACCACGATGTTGCTGGTTTTGCCGTTATTGTCGGCCCACTCGGCGCAGTACATCACCGGGCCGCGCTGCAGGGCTACCTTACCCAGGTCGTCTTTCACGAGCGGGTTGGCGTGCACGCGGCGCACTTCCAGTGACAGATTCACTTCTACCACGTCGTGCTTGTGCCACTTGCGGCTGAGTACGGCATAGCCATTTTGCAGGGGGTAGGCAACCAGCTTGCCGTTGATTTTGATGGTGGCCCGCTCGGCCGAGGGCTGCTCGAAGGTGTACAAATTAGACGGCATGGCCTCGTTGCGGGCCCAGCCGGGGATGCGCACCAGCAGGTCAAAATCGGCGGTTGACTTGGCCGGGTCTACCGTGAATTTCAGGTCGCCATCCCAGGGATAGTTGTTTTCCTGCGTGAGCTGCACCGGCTGCTTGTTCACCGTAAGGCTAGCCTTGCCACTCACGAACAGGTTGGCGTACAAGGCCCTACCCCGCTCGGCGTAGACGTAGCCGGGCAGCGCGGGCATGAGGCGGGCCAGGTTGGTGGGGCAGCACGAGCACTCAAACCAGCCCGCCCGCGCCGGCTCGGTCTGCGGAAAGCTGGCTGAGCTTTTTATCTGCATGGCATTGCTGTAAAAAAACGATTTGCCATCGAGCCCTACCCCCGAAATCAGGCCGTTATACAACACCTTCTCCAGCACGTCGATATACTTGGCGTCGCCGTGCAGCTGAAACATGCGCTCGTTCCAGAACACGTCGGCCACCGAGGCGCAGGTTTCGTTGTAGGCCGTGGTGTTGGGCAGCTCGTAGTTGGCCCCGAAGCGCTCGCCACCGGGCACCGCGCCGGTGCCGCCGGTCACGTACATCTTCTTGGCTACCAGGTTGTTCCAGATGGTATCGACGGCCGCCAGCAGCTGCTTATCGCCGGTGAGGGCAGCCACGTCGGTCATCGCCGAGTACAGGTACTCGGCGCGCACGGCGTGGCCTTCGGCCTCGGTTTGGGCCACCACGGGCTTATCGTCTTGCCAGTAGGAGCCATTTTTCCAGGTATCGGGACTCTTGGAGTCGTAGCCGGGGTAGTGGCCGCGGGCGTCGAGGAAAAATTTGGCCGTGCGCAGGTATTCGGGCTTGCCCGTGACGCGGTAGAGCTTCACGAGGCCCATCTCCACGATTTCGTGGCCGGGGGCCACGCGCAGCTTGCCGGGGCCAAACACCGAGCACACCAAATCGGCGTTTTTAAGGGCGATGTGGAGCAAGGTTTTCTTGCCCGTGGCCTCGTAGTGCGCCACGGCGGCCTCGTAGAGGTGGCCGGCATCGTAGAGCTCGTGGCTGGCATCGCGCTCCTGGCTCCAGCGCGTGGGGCCGGACCACGGGTGCGGATGCGCGGGGTCGATGGTGCGGGCCGTGTAGAGGTAGCCGTCGGGCTCCTGGGCCGCGCCGACCTTCGCAATCAGCTCATCCAAGTAGGCCGACAGCTTGGCATCGGGGTACACGCTGAGCGAGTACGACGCGCCCTCGATGGTCTTGTAGATGTCGGTATCGTCGAAGGGAAATTTGGTGGCGAACTCGCCCTGATGGGCCGCCGCCAGCTCAAAATTCTTCACCCGGTTGGTGCTTTCGCAGCGCGCAAACGACGCCGGAATGGTCACGTCCGTATTCGTTTTGAGGCGCGGCAGCCAGAAGCTATCCGTGAGCTTTACTTGTGTAAACGGCACGGCCTGAATGGGATAATCCAGCTTCTGAGCAGCGGCAGGCAGGGTCGCGCTCAGGCTAAGGGCCAGCAGAAGGGACTTGGTGGAAGGCATGGCGGGTGGGAATTGGAAGGTTTTGAGGCGGGCGCGCCGCCATTATTTCCCGCATTGGCTGGCGGAAAATTTGGCTTCGGGGCTGCTAGCCTGTTTCTTACCTGGTGAAGATAGGTGCCAAAATCGGACTGCTGTTGGGTGAGCAGGCGCTGTTTCTGACCGGGCATAAGGTTGACTTTGGTGAGCTGGCAGCGCCGGGCCCGACTACCGCACTATATACCAGAAGTAAACCAGACATCCAGTCGATTACTTCTCACCTGGCACGGGCGCTAGAATTACTTCAGAATTGAGCGGTTGCTTTGCGGTCGCCCTACCCCCTGGTTGCCGATGAAACTGCTTTTGGTTGAAGATGAAGCCGCCCTGCGCCAAACGGTAGTGGAGGCCCTGCGCCAGAGCGGCTACGTGGTGGAGATAGCCGTCGATTTTGCCCAGGCTTCCGAAAAAATCAGGCTCTACCGCTACGACTGCGTGCTACTGGACTTGACGCTGCCCGACGGCGACGGCCTGGATTTGGTGCGGGCGCTGAAGGCCGAAGGCTCGGCGGCCGGCGTGCTGGTACTCACGGCCCGCGACGGGCTTGACGACCGGGTGCGCGGCCTCGACCTGGGGGCCGACGACTACTTGGTAAAGCCTTTTCACCTCTCGGAACTGAATGCGCGGCTGCGGGCCATTATCCGGCGGCGGCAGTTTCAGGGGCAGCACCACATCGTGTTTCGCGACCTGCTGGTGTGGCCCGAGCAAAACGAGGTGCTGGTGCGCGGCGAGCCGCTGACCCTCACCCGCAAGGAATACGACCTGTTGCTCTACCTGCTGGCCAATCCCGGCCGGGTGCTTACCAAGGAGGCTATTGCCGAGCACCTCTGCGGCGACCAGGTAGATGCCGCCGATTCGTTCGACTTTATTTATACCCACCTCAAAAACCTGCGCAAAAAGCTTCAGGAACGCGGGGCCGATAACTACATCCGCACCCTGTACGGGGTGGGCTACAAGCTGAGCGTAGACTAGCCGCCAGCCGCGTCCTTTGCCCGCCATGAAGCTGCTCGCCGCCACCACCCGCTACTACCTACTGCTGACGGCCGGGCTGTTTGCCCTGGCCAGCGGCTTGCTCTACGTGGGCATTGAGCGGGCCCTGCGCCACGAGGCCGACGAGCAGCTGCGCAATGAGCAGGCCTACGTGCGGCGGCTGGTGGCGAGCGGCCAGCCCCTACCCCCCACCCTGCTGGCCTACCAGCTGAGCCGCAGCCAGCAGCCCCAGCGCACGGGGCTCCGCGACACAGTGCTGCTCGACCCCCTGGAGCACGAGCTGGTGCCCACCCGCCAGCTCACGTTTCGGCTGGCGGCCGGGGCCGGCCGGCCAGCCGAATGGCTTACGCTGCGCAAGTCGCTGGTCGAAACCCAGGACCTGCTGCGCGTGGTACTGGGCGTGATGCTGGGGGCGCTGGCCCTGCTGCTACTGGGCGTAGTAGGCCTGAACCGCTGGCTGGCGCGGCGGCTCTGGCGGCCGTTTCAGCAGACGCTGGCCCGGCTGCGGGCCTACGACCTGCACGAACACCAGCCCCTGGGCCTACCCACGCCGGCCATCCAGGAGTTTGCGGAGCTGAACCAGGCCCTCAACCAGCTGAGCGCCCGGCTGGTGGCCGACTACGAGAGCCTGCGCGAGTTCACAGCCAATGCGGCCCACGAAACCCAGACTCCGCTGGCCATTATGCAGGCCAAGATGGAACAGCTGCTGCAAGCCCCCGCCCTGGCCGAAGACGAGGCAACCATGACCCAGCTCGGCGAGCTGCTGCAAGCTACCCGGCGGCTTTCGCGCCTGCACCAGGCGCTCACGCTGCTCAGCCGGCTCGAAAACCACCAGTTTGCCCCCGCCCAGCGCGTGCCCGTGCGCCTCGACCAGCTGCTGCGCGACCGGCTGGCCCTGCTGGAGCCGCTGCTCGACGCGCGGGCGCTGCGCCTGACGGTGCGCGTGGCCGAGGGCCTACCCACCCGCTCGCTGCACCCCGGCCTGGCCGATTCGCTGCTGCACAATCTCTTGCAAAACGCCATCAAGCACAACCAGCCGGGCGGCGACATCGCGGTGGCGCTCACGCCCGAAGCGTTCGAAGTCAGCAATACCGGCCCGGCTATCGCGGGCGACCCGGCCCGGTTTTTTGAGCGCTTCCGCAAGCACAACGCGGCTTCCGACTCGCCGGGGCTGGGGCTGAGTATCGTGCAGCACATCTGCGCTTTTTACGGGTTTCGGGTGGGCTATGCTTACGCGGCCAGCCGCCACACGCTGCGCGTGGAGTTCACCTGACTGCCACCCGTACGCCATTCCTACCCCTGTTATTTAGTCTGAATGCGTAATTTAAAATTGGCGGCGGCGTGGCATCTGGTAAGCCGCCACCGCTGGCTGCTGGTGCTGCTGGCCGTGGTGGGGGGCGCGTGGGGACTGTTTGCCGAGGTGGCCCACGAGCTGCGGGAAGACCGCCGGCAACCCGACCACGGCTTTCCCTTCGACCGGCCCATCCTCAACTACCTGCATCAGCACCCGACCCCTACCCTCTGTACGCTGGCCGACCAGCTGAGCGCCCTGGGCGGCCCAGTGTGGCTGGGCGTGTACGGGCTGGCGGCGCTGGCCGTGGGCTGGCTGCTGCACCGGCGGCGCTACCAGCTGCTGGGCTTCAGCGTCGGCGCAGTAGGCGGCACCATGGAGTTCTTCTTTTAAAAGGGCGGATGTACATGCTAAGCCGTCATCGCCTCTGGTAAAGCACCGACGGGGCAGTCCTCCTGCACTGGGCTTTCCGCTGGTTGATTGGCGGCCAGGGCCCGGTGCTTGGTGCCCCAGTTGCTCAGCTCCAGGCAAATGGGCACCAGTTCTTTACCAATCGCGGTCAGCTCGTATTCCACCCGCGGGGGCACTTCAGCGAAGACGGTGCGGGTCAGGATACCGTCCGCTTCCAACTCGCGCAATTGCAGGGTGAGCATCCGCTCAGATATCTGGCTGAGGTTCCGCTTCAGTTCGCCGTAGCGCAACGGGCGCTTGTCGAGGCCGGCCATAATCAGCAGCTTCCAGCGGCCACCAATGAGCTGGACGGCGTAGGTCATATCGCAGGTAGTCAAAAACTTGCGATTATAATTGTTGGTCGAACCCTCTTTGAGCTTAGCCATTACGAACTTTTTTGTATGTACCACACAATTCGCTGTGCAGGATGCAAAGCTACGGGTAGTCGACTAATTTTGGGGCGCATTTAAACTACCCCGACATGAACTCTCCAAAAACAGCCAACGGCGTCCGATTCCACGAAGTGGGCGGCCCCGAAGTATTGCGCGTAGAAACAGTGGAAATCCCGGCCCCGGCCCCGCACGAAGTGCGGCTACACGTGAAAGCGGTGGGCATCAACCGCATGGACACCGTCATCCGCATGGGGCACTTTCCCATCCCGCCGGTTTTTCCGGCCCACCTGGGCTTCGAGGCCGCCGGCCTCATTGAGTCGGTTGGGTCCGACGTTACGAATTTCAAGGTGGGCGATAAAGTGAACGTCTTTCCGGCCTTCATGCCCAACGACTACGGCACCTATGGCGACCTGGTAGTGCTGCCCGCTTATGCGTTGCAGCCGTTTCCGGCTTTGCTTTCCTTTGAACAAGCCGCTGCCGTCTGGGCAACGTACCTGGTAGCCTACGGGATGCTGGTTAACAGCGCCCAGCTCCAGAAGGGTCAGGCGGTGCTCCTCAACGCGGCTTCCAGCAGCGCGGGCCTGGCCGCTATTCAAATTACCAATTCGCTCGGCGGCATTTCCGTTGCCCTGACTACCTCCCCGGCCAAAAAGGCCGCCCTGGTAGCGGCGGGCGCGCAGCACGTTATCGTTACCAGCGAGGAAGACATTGCCGGTCGGGTGCAGGAAATTACTGGCGGCAAGGGGGCCGAAATCATCCTGGATGCCGTGGGCGGCTCCCAGTTTGAGAAACTCGTAGCGGCCGCCGCCGAACGGGCGCAACTCTTTGCCTACGGGATGCTGGGGGCAGAGGCGGGGTCTTATCCGACGTTCCAGGTGGTGATGAAAATGCTCACCGTTAAGGGCTACAACATGATGGACCTGCTCAGCGACCCGGTCAAGAGCGCGGCGGCCGTGGCCTTTATTCAGCAGGGGCTGCAAGCCGGAACCCTGAAGCCGGTGGTCGGCCACACCTTTCCCCTCGAAAAAGTAGCCGACGCCCACCGGTTTGTGGAAGCGAACGGCCACGTGGGCAAAGTCGTGCTTAGCATCCAGTAGTTATACTGAAGCGGAGCAGTCGGGATTAGCGCCCTCGCAAGGGCCGAACCTGGCTGCTCCGCTCTGCTTATCCTCGTTACGAACTGCTTTGCGAGTAAGGTAGAACGGAGTGGCACTCCGTTTCCGCGTCAGCACACATTACCTACGCCAAACGGAGTGCCACTCCGCTTTACAAACCTTATGGAACTTGGAATTGACAGCTTCGTCTGGGCGATGGAAGGCCCCGATGCCGACCGCCGCCGCAACCCGGTGGAAGCCATGAGCGAAATGCTGGCCCGCATCGAGCGGGCCGATGAGGCCGGGCTCGACGTGTTCGGCATCGGCGAGCACCACCTGGCCGAATTTCTGGATTCGGCCCCGGCCCTGATTCTGGCCGCCGCCGCCGCCCGCACCCGCCGCATTCGCCTCACCAGCGCGGTGGCCGTGCTGAGCGCCGTCGACCCGGTGCGCCTGTTTCAGCAGTTTGCCACCCTGGATGTGCTCTCCAATGGCCGGGCCGAAATGGTGGTGGGGCGCGGCTCGTCCATCGAGGCTTTTCCGCTGTTCGGCTTCGATTTGCAGGATTACGATGCCTTGTTTGCCGAAAAGCTTGACCTGCTGCTGCGCCTGCGCGAGCAGGAAACCATTACGTGGGCGGGCAAATTTCGGCCGGCGCTCA
This sequence comes from Hymenobacter psoromatis, assembly GCF_020012125.1. NCBI lineage: Bacteria > Pseudomonadati > Bacteroidota > Cytophagia > Cytophagales > Hymenobacteraceae > Hymenobacter > Hymenobacter psoromatis. The sequence continues at coordinate 1,714,307 of NZ_JAIFAG010000001.1, read as the reverse complement.
CGGGGCAGGGCGTGTACCCGCGCCCGGTGCAGGCGCAGCTGCCCGTGTGGCTGGGGGTAGGCGGCACGCCGGCCTCGTTTGTGCGGGCCGGCACGCTGGGCCTGCCCTTGATGGTGGCCATCATCGGGGGCGAAACGCGCCGCTTCCGGCCCCTGGTAGACCTCTACCGCGAGGCTGGCCGCCGCGCCGGCTTCCGCCCCGAGCAGCTGCGGGTGGGCCTGCACGCCTTTGGCTACGTGGGGGCCACTACCCCGGAAGCAGTGGAAGAATTCTATCCCGGCTACGCCGCCACCATGACGCGCATGGGCAAAATGCGGGGCTGGGGGCCCATCAACCGCGCCGGCTTCGACGCGGTGGCCAGACCCCACGGAGCCATGCTCATCGGCGGCCCCGCGCACGTAGCCGCCAAAATCAAGGCCCACAGCGCAGCTCTCGGCGGCGTTGACCGGGTAGTGTTTCAGATGGACTCAGGAGGGCTACCCAACGACCAGATTTTGCACAGTATCGATTTGATGGGCAAGGAGTTGGTGCCGTTGCTACGGTAAGCCCAAACCTGCCGCGCTGTTCCTGCCCGGACTTGCTGCTTTACGACAAGTAAGCCTATAAGCAGCAAATCAGGCGACCAGGGGCGGCGCGGCTTCTACGGCTACGTGGTTACCAGTGCCGGGGGGCGAGCGCCTGGCCGCCAACCTGCTGCCAACTCTGGTGCCCACCAATTACTTCCTACCCTCTCCATTCAACCTCTTGTTCATGAACCCCTCTTCCTCTCCCCAGAAAATAGCCCTCGTCACGGGTGCGGCCACCGGCATCGGGCGCGCTATAGCCATTCGCCTGGCCCAAGACGGTATTGCCGTGGCCGTTAATTACCTCGGCGACTCGGTCCCCGCCAATGAGGTGGTGCAGCAAATCAGGCAGGTCGGCGGCACCGCCAAAGCTTTTGCGGCCGACGTGAGCGTGGTAGCGGCTATCAGCGCCTTGTTTGCGGCGGTTATCGCCGAGTTCGGCGGGCTTGATATCGTGGTGGCCAATGCCGGCGTGGCCGTCGTCGGCCCCGCCATTGCCGACCTGACCGAAGCGGACTTTGACCGCCTCCAAGCCGTGAATTACAAAGGGACATTTTTCGTGCTGCAACAGGCGGCGCGGCACGTGCGCACCGGGGGCCGCATCATCCAGATATCGTCCTCCTCCACCCTTTACCCCGCCGCGGGCCTCGGCGGGTATGCCTCCAGCAAGGCCGCGGGCCGGGTGCTCACCGAGATTCTGGCGCAGGAGCTGGGTTCCCGGCAGATTTCGGTCAACAGCATCCTGCCCGGCCCCACCCGCACGCCGGCGCTCCTGCAAGAGCTGCCCCCCGAAGAAGCGGTCCGCATCACCGGGGCCAACGCACTGGGCCGCCTGGGCGAGCCGGAAGACATCGCCAATCTGGTCGCCTTCCTCGTCGGCCCCGATGGCGGCTGGGTGAACGGCCAGCAGCTCGTGGCCAACGGGGGCGGCCGCATTTAACGCTTTAGCTTTCTTTCGCAACCGGGGTTAGCTGCCCACTGCCCTACCTTGGGTGGCTTTTCAGGGGGTAGGGCAGGCTGCCTGTCCTCTTCTGCGCCGACTACCGGCTACTACCAGCTTTTCCTGCTCGCTATGTTCTTTTCCCCGCGCCTGTTGCTAGTGATTGGACTACTACCGCTGGGAGCCGCCGCGCAGGCGCTGCTCCCGGCCGCGTTGCCCAGCGATGCCTTTCAAGCCAAAGCCCTCCTCGCGCTCTCCGATGCCGACATGATTCCCGCCACCTACGTTACCGGCCAACTGGGCCCCCCGGCCGGTGCCGACGCGCTGACCGTGGTTGCCTTCGACGGGCACCGGGCGCAACCGGTCAGCGTCAAGACCTTGTCCATCAGCAACTCCGTGGTGGGACCGCCGGCCACCCTGGCCATTACGCCCGACGGGCGCTACGCCATCCTGGCCGAGGTGCTGGGGCCCCGCCCGACCGCCCAGGCTACCCTGGCCGACCTGCCCAACGGCCGGACCCTGACGGTGGTGGACCTGGCCGACCCGCAGCGGCCCCGCGTGGTGCAGCGCCTCACGGGGCCGGCCCGCGTCAGCTCCGTCTCCATCAGCGCCGATGGCGCGCTGGTCGCGCTGGCCGTCAATCCCAGGGGCGATGGCACGGCCACGCCGCTCTGGCTCTACCACCTGGCCCAGGGGCAGCTCTCGGGCGGGGTAGCGGTGGCCATTCCCGGCTGGACGGCCGGGGAGACGCTGGTGAACGCGCTTTTTCACCCCGGCCGGCCCTTGCTGGCGCTCACCAACCAAACCCGAGCGCGCGTGCTCTTCGCCGAAGTGCAGGCCGTGGGTAGCACCTGGCAGCTGGTGCCCTGGGGCGAGCCGGTTGGGCTGGAGCAGGGCCCCTTTCTGACCTGCTTTAGCCCCGACGGGCACTACTTTTTTGCCAATGCTACCTATACCGGGGGGGCCGCCCCGGCGCTGCCTTACCGCATGACACGGGGCGCGGTGGTGAGCGTGCGCCTGGATGCGCAGCGCGACGCGCACGGCCAGCCTGTGCACCTGGTAACGTCCCGCGCCCCGACCGGCATCCTGCCCGAAGGTCTGGCGGTGAGCCCCGATGGCCGGTTGCTGGTGACCGTGAACCTGGAGCAGACAACCGACCCCCTCGGCACGCCCGGCCGCAGCCGGTACGCCTCCCTGTCCTTGTTCGCCTTCGAGGCAACGACCGGGGAGTTGACGGCGGCCGGCGACTTTGCCTTTGATGGGCTACTGCCCGAGTCGGCCGTGTTTGACAACAGCAGCCGGCGGCTGGCGGTGGCCAACTTCGGCCAGCTAGATGACCCCGCCGCCGCCGGCAGCCTCGACTTCTGGCGCGTGGTGGGCGAGGTGCACGGCCCCGAGCGCCTGCAACTGGTCAAAACGAAGTACGCCCTACCCGTGCAGCGCGGCATAAATACCCTGGGCATCGTTCGCTAAGCCCGCCGGTCGTACCTTATCCTGAAGGGCCGTTTTAAAGCGGCTCTAAAAAGGGCACACTACCTCAATTGATATAACTATCAAAATCTGATAGTTGAGGTCTTAGCGTGTAAAATCGCCCTTTTGCAAGAAGCCCCCCTCAACCTGCTGGCCAAGTGCCACTTCGACCGCTTGTGGCCCGATTTTTACCAGCAGATATGCTTTAAAACCCCCACGCTGCTCCCCGACCCAAGCTTCCCGAGCGGGCACACGATGGCCTCGCTGGCGCGGGCCTGCGTGGTAGGCATCGGGTGCTGGCACACGCGCGGGCGCTGGCTGGCCTGGGGCGCGGGCCTGCTCTTCGCGCTGGGCGTGGCCTGGTCGCGCCTCTACCTCTCGGCCCACTACCCCTCCGATGTGCTGGCCGGCTGGCTGGCCACCGGGGCCTGGGTCAGCAGCCTCTACCTGGCTACCTCGCGCTACCTGGCGGAGCTGCGACGGTTGGGAAGGCGGCTGTGGGGATAGGGTAGCTAGCCAGTACCAAAACCCTACCCCCCTTTACTCCGCCAGCACCGTGCCATCGGGCGCAATGGCCTCCGGGGGGCGCACGGCGTGGTAAATCAGGCGCATGCCGGTGGGCAGCACGAACAGCAGCAGCGGCAGCGCCACCACGAAGCCGCCGATAACGGCCACGGCCAGCGGCTGCTGCATCTGCGCGCCGAGGCCGATGCCGAGGGCCAGCGGCGAGAGCGCCAGAATGGCCCCGATGGCCGTCATCAGCTTGGGCCGAATGCGTAGGGCGATGGCGTAGCGAATGGCGGTGTCCACGTCATTCGTCGTGCGCAGGGACTCGTAGAACTGATGCACCGTGAAAATGGCGTTTTCGGCGATGATGCCCACTATCATGATAATACCGGTGTAGCTGCTCACGTTCAGCGGAATGCCGGCAAAAAACAGCCCGAGTACGCAGCCCGCGATGCCCAGCACCGAGATAAAGAGCACCAGCAGCGAAATCAGCCACTCGCGAAACAGGAACAGCAAGACCGTGAACACCAGCATACTGGCCGTGAGCAGAATCAGCTCCAGCTCGCGGAACGAGGCTTGCTGCTCGGCGTAGGCCCCACCGTAGACGATGGTGTAGCCGGGGGGTAGGGCCAGCCGCCGGCCCAGCTGCTGCCGGATGGCCGCCACCGCCGAGCCGAGGTCGCGCCCGTCGAGGCGGGCCGTGAGCACGGCCACCGACTTCAGGTCCTCGCGGCGCAGCTCCACGTTGCCCGGCTCCACGGCAATGCTGGCGAAAAACGGTAGCGGCCGGGGCGAGCCGTTGGGCAGGAAGATAACCTGCTTTTCGAGCCGGGCCAGGCTATTTTGGCGGAAGTCCACGTGGCGCAGCAGCACCTGGCGCAGCTGCTCGCCGTCCTGCACCTGCCCCACCTGGATGCCGCCGAGCGAAGCCGCCTGGGCCGGCGAGATGCTGGCCTGGGTCGCGCTGCTGGCGCTCAGCACCTGCCCACCCACGAGGCTGCTGAGCTGGGCCTGAAAATCGAGGGGCGTGAGGCCGTAGCGGGCCAGCTTGGCCACGTCGGGCCGCAGCACAATGCTCGGGCCGGAGGGCACCAGCCCATCGTTGATGTCGGCCACGCCGGGCACCTGAGCCAAGAGTTGCCCGGCCTGGGCCGAGAGCTTTTCGAGGGTCGCCTGGTCGTCGCCAAACAGCTTGATTTCGATGGGCTTGGCGCTGCTCATTAAATCGCCGAGCAGGTCGGAGATGCGCTGGCCGAAGTCCACCGTCAGGGCCGGCTCGGTAGCCTCAATGCGCTGGCGCAACTGGTTGATAACCTGGGGCGTGGTCAGCTGATGGTCGCGCCGCAGCTGGATGGAGTAGTCGCCGTACTCGGGCGGGCGGGTGTCGAAGGCCAGTCCGATGCCGGTGCGCCGCGAATAACTCTGGATTTCGGGGTTTTTGGTGATGATATTCCGCTCGACCCGGCGCAGGATGCGGTCGGTTTCGGCCTGGCTAGTGCCGGGCGGCGCGTGGTAGTCGAGCACAATGGTGCCCTCGTCGAGGTCGGGTAGGAAACCGGTTTCGAGCCGGCTCGCCGCCAGCCAGGCCCCTACCCCCAGCCCCGCCACCAACGCCAGCGCCAGCAGCGGCCGGGCGAATAAATTGGTCAGCCAACTCAGCTTGCTCGCCTGCTCAGCGGCCACATCGTGGTGCGCGTGGGCCTGGGCATTTTTGCCCGGCCGGTAGCCGATGAGCAAGTGCAGCACCGGCAGCAAGAGCCAGGTGACCAGAAACGAGCAGACCATTGTAATCTGCATTGTATCCGATAATTCCTTGAAAAAGCTACCCGCTAGCCCGCTCATCAGCCGGAAGGGAAAGTGGATAACGATGGTGCTCAACGACGAGGCCACCATGGCCGGAAACAGCCCCGCGATGGCTAGTCGCACCACCCGCACGTTGCTGGCGCTCGGGTTTTCCTCGTGCCCCCGGTATATCTGCTCAATAATGACGATGGCATCGTCAATAATGAGCCCCACCGAGGCCGCAATAGCTCCCAACGACATGATATCCAGGGTTATCCCAAACAGGTAAAGTACCAGCAGCGTGAAGCAAACCGTGACCGGGATGGTGAGCAGCACCGCCAGGCTGGCCCGCCACGAACGCAAAAACACGAACATCACCAGGATGGCCAGCGCCAGCCCTTCCAAGATGCTGTGCAGCACGCTGTTGATGCTATCGCCCACGAATACCGACTGGTCGTAGTAGGGCCGCAAGCGCATACCGGGGGGTAGGAGGCGGCGCAGCGCGGCGGCCTTGGCGTAGGCATCATGGGCGAAGGTGGTGAGGTCCACGCCCTGCTGCTTTACCAGGTCAATAAGCACCGCGTCGTGGCCGTTGGCGTTGATGATGACGAACTCCTGCTGCTCCTCAATATCCACCGTGGCCACGTCGCGCACGCGCACCACGCGGCCCGAATCGGCGCGCACCACCACCTGGCGCAGGTCGTCGAGGGTCGCCAGGCGGGTGTCGGCCAGGGTGAGGTAGAGGCGGCGGAAGCTGGCCAGGTTGCCGGCCGAAAGCACGAAGTTGGTATTGGCAAACGCCGCTTGCAGCTGGGCCGGCGTGAGGCGCTGGCTGGCCAGCCGCGCCGCGTCGGGAATGACCACGAACTCCTTGGCCTTGCCGCCGCGCACCACCACGTTGGAGGCACCCGGCACCTGCGAAAACAGCGGCCGGGCCAGTAGATTGGCCGCGTCGCGCAGGGCAATGGGCGAGCGCGAAGTGCTTTCCAGCGAGTAGCCGAGCACCGGAAACAGCGACTGGTTCATGGCCTCGGTGGCGATGGTGACGCCGGCCGGCAGCAGCCCTTTTATCTCGTTCACGCGGCTTTCGAGCTGGGCTTTGGTGGCGTACACGTCCACGTCCCAATTCAGAAATACCTGAATCACGCACGAGCCGCGGCTGGTGCTGCTCTTCACCACCGTCACGCCTTTTACGCGCTTCACGGCCGCTTCCAGGGGCTTGGTCACGGTTATCATCATCCGGTCAATCGGCTGCTGCCCGGCATCCGCGATGAGTGTGATTTTAGGAAACGTGACCTCCGGGAACAGCGCCGTCTGCATCCGCGAGTAGGCAAACAGGCCCGCCGCCAGCAGCAGCAGCCCCACCAGCAGAATGGGCTTGCGGTAGGCTTGGAAGTACGACTGGTCGGCCGGGCCGGCGGGGATAGGGCGGGCCACGGGCGGCGCGTGGAGCAGGGGCTTACTCATCGCGTCAGCGTCACTTTCGCCGTGTCGGCCAGCCCGTAGTTGCCCGCGCTCAGGATGCGGGTAGTCGGGCTGAAGACCGGGCTTTTGATTTCAATCTCCTCGGGGTTTTGCACGCCCAGCGTCACCGCGACGCGCACGGCCGTGGAGTCGTTGACGAGCTTCATCACCCAAAAATGATGCAGCGTCTCGTCGGCCAGCACGCAGCTGGCGGGTAGGGTCTGGGCGCGGGGCTGGCGGGTTTGGGTGAGGCGTATCTGGGCAATAAGATTCTCGGGGATAACGCCTTGCGGGTTGAGCGGCTTCACCAGGTACACCTCCGACTGGCCCGGGCTCACGCTGGCCAGCGCCGACTGCACTACCCCCACCAAGCGGGTGCTATCGGGAAGCACGATGGTGCAGCGCGGGTGGCCCTGGGCCAGGGCGTGGTACTCGTAGGGCAGGTTGAGCTGAAACACGAGCTGGCTGCTTTCGGCCACGGTGGCCAGCGCCGTGCCTTCGAGCAGGTAGTCGCCGGCCTGCTGCACGTTGAGCACGCTCACGATGCCCGGCGAGGGCGCGGGCACCGCCACCAGCCCGAAGCCCTTAAGCGTGGGGTCGATGCGCTGAATGGAATTGCCGAGGGCGCGGCGCTCCTTGGTTTCGAGGGTGAAGAGCACCTGCCCGGCCGTTACGCGGTCGCCCAGCCGCACCTTTACGCCCGTCACGTAGCCGGCCACGGGGGCCGTCACGGTACTTTTGCGGGGGTAGGTGGAGGTGGCCGGAAAGGTGCGGTACTGGGTCAGGGGCTGGGTGCTCACCGCCACGGCCTGCACCTGGGCGCGGGGGGTAGGGCCGGCGGCCTCGTCGCCGTCGGCCGGGGCGGCGTGGCAGGCGGCGAGCAGCAACAGCAGAGGAAGCAGGTAGTTCATGGAAGGTTGGGACGTGGTGAGGTGCCACGCAGGACTTTACCACGTCCAGTAATTATATAAGTTCACCAGCAGCAGGCGGTTGTTTTCCAGCAGCACCAAATCGCGGGCGGCCACGGCGTAGTTTTTCAATACCTGCACGTAAAACACCACCGAGAGCTGCCCGGCAATGGTTTCGCGCTTATAAGAGTCGAGCACCTCGCGGTAGTTGGCTACCTGCGCACGAGCCAGGCGCTGGCGCTCTTCCAGCTGCCGCAGCTCATAGAGGATGCGCTGCTGGCGCACGGGGTTCACGGTGGCGAAGTTGCGCTGGTAGGCGCGGGTGGTTTCGAGCAGCACCTGGGTGCGGTCGCGGCTGGTTTGGCGCTGGTGGCCATCAAACAGGTACACGCTCAGGCTCAGCCCCGCGCTCACCCCAAAGCGGCGCGGAATATCGGCCAGGCTGATGGCATTGAGGCCGCCGTTGGCGAAGGCATTCACCAGCGGCTGGTAGCGCGTTTCAAACACGCGCTGGTTGGCGGCCAGCACCAGGCTGTCGAGGCGGTAGCGCTCGGTGAAGCCCGAGAGGCCTACCAGCGGCCCCGGCTGGCGCAGGGCCAGGCGCAGGGGCGGCAGCAGCACTTCGGCAGTGTCGCCGAGGCCGCACAACACGTTCAAATCCAGCAGGTCGCGGTGGTAGGCCGCGCGGTAGGTATTCAGGAAAATCTGCTGGGTTTCGACCTCAATATTAAGCAGCAGGTAGTCGGAGCGCTTGAGCAAGCTGGCATCCGCGAGCTTCTGCACCAACAGGCGCTGACGGCCCAGAATGTCGAGCAGCTCGCGCACGTAGCTGAGCTGGTCCAGGTCTTGCCGGCACAGGATGTACTGGTCGCCTACGAAGCGCTCCAGGTCGTGCAGCGAGAGGCGGGCCAGGTTCTGCTGGCTCAGGCCCAGGCCCTGGGCCTGCCGGGCATACGCCTCGAAGCGCTGCTGATTGAAGAGCGGCTGCGTAACCTGGGCGTAGCCCTGGTAGAGCGCGCCGTTGCTCAGGGCCAGGTCGTAGCCTACGTAGCGGTTGCTGGTGGCATCGGCCGAGTAGCTGAGCCGGGTGCGGCCGTTGTCCTGGTTGAGGATGGGCACGAAAGTGTAGTTGGCCACCAGCGTGCCCGTGGCCTTGGTATAAAAGGCGCGCAACCGCTCGGTTTCGAGCTGCGCGGCCTGGCCTTGGTTGCGCACGTCGTGCGTGAGGGGGCTGTTCTCGCGGGCCTGGGCCAAGTAGTAGTCCAGGTCGCGGGCGGGGGGTAGGGCCTGCGCGGCGGCCGGCGCGGCACGGCCGGCCGTGCCCAGCAGCAGCGCCAACCAAATTCCAGATAAGCGCGGTAGCTTGACTATCATTGCCTTACGCAAAGTGCCAGTAGTAGTCAACGTAGTACTTCAGAAAAAACAGCGTCTTATGCGGGTAATTGGCTGGCAAGCTAGCCACCAATTCTGTACAAAATCAGAAGTAAGCCGCGCCACTACCCTACTTACCTGGCCGCCAGCTTAGCAGCGACCCTCAAAGGAAAGTGGCAAGCTCTTTCAAACCCAGCGGCCGGCGCTGGCGCTAACCCAAAGGGTAGCGTTTGTTACCTATCTCCAATGGGCCACGTCCGGGCAAGATTGGGGGAATTTCAGATTTACGCCAGAATCGGCCACTAGATTTGGGGTAGCTTACTTCACGAAACTATCGCGACTGCCAGCGCTTACCTGCCTTATCCGCACTGTATGAAGAAGATACCCGAAGTTACGCTGCTGTTCTGGATAATGAAGATTTGTGCCACCACGCTCGGCGAAACGGGGGGCGACCTGCTGGCCCAAACCCTGAAGGTGGGCTACGCCGTCAGCTCGCTGCTGTTTATCGGGTTTTTTCTGGTGGCGCTGGCCGGGCAGCTGGCGGCCCGGCGCTACGTGCCGTGGCTGTACTGGGCCGTGATACTGGCCACCAGCACGGCCGGCACCACCATGTCTGACTACATGGACCGCACCCTGGGCCTGGGCTACGCCACCGGCTCGGCCATTCTTATCACCATCCTGGTGGTGGTGCTGGGTACCTGGCGGCTCAGCGAGAAGTCCTTGTCGGTCAGCGATATCAGTAGCCGGCGCGGCGAGTTATTTTACTGGACGGCCATCCTGTTTTCCAACACGCTGGGCACGGCGCTCGGCGATTTTCTGGCCGACGACTCGGGCCTGGGCTTCGGGGGCGGGGCCTTGCTGATTGGCGGCGCGCTGGCGCTGGTGGTGCTGGCCCACTACTTCACGCGCCTCTCGCCGGTGCTGCTGTTCTGGGTGGCGTTCGTGCTCACGCGGCCGTTCGGGGCCACGTTCGGCGACTTGCTCACCAAGCCCGTGGCCCAAAACGGGCTGGGCTTCGGCACCCAAGGCTCATCGCTCATCTTGCTGGGCCTGCTGGTCGGGCTGGTGGTCTACACCACGCTCCGGCCGCAGCCCGCGCTGCCCGTTTCGGCCGAGGAGCCGGGGTAGAGAAGAGTAAGGGCGTTGCCCCTACCCCCCCCTACCGAGGCGGCAGTAGCGCTGCGCTCATGCCGCGCGCCGGGGTAGGCGAGCGGGCGACGCTACCAGCTCAGGCGCAGCAGCGACACACCCTGGCGGGGCAGCGTGAAGTGCAGCACGGCCTGCCCATTTTGAGTGGTTATCCAGCTGGGCGAAGTGAGCAGGGCGAGCTGACCGGCCTGCGCTAATGCCGCCTGCTGGGCGGGGGTAGGCGGCTGCGGCGAGCCCAGCGCCTGCCAGGCGGCGTAGGCGTTGCTGTGGTCCTCGTCGATACGGTAGTGCTGGAGCAGGGCCTGGCTGGCCGCGATGCCTTGCAGGGTCAGGGCTACTTCGGCGGGGGCGGCGGGCAGGGCATCGTTGTGGTAGTGCCAGACCAGCACCGCGGCCGAGTGGTCGTCGGCCGTGGCCAGGGCCCCGATGTCGGGGCGCTGGCTCTGGGCCTGGGCCTGGGCCTGAATGTCGGGCACGGTGAGGGCCGTAGGGTTACTCACCGCCACGCGCGGGCCGCGCATCATCCCCAGCATCCGAAACACGTTGAGCACGGGCTTGTCCACGCCGTTGGTGGCCAAATCGCGGAAGCCGGCAAACCAGGGCTGGTTTTCAAACTCAAACGACCAGCTCACGGCCCCCTTAAGGTTGACCTGGTACTCGGCGGCCAGCTCGGAGAGGCGGGCGTAAACGGCGGCCGTATAGCTGGCGTAGAGCGTGCCATTGCGGTAGGCATTGGCGGGGTTGGTGCGCACGCCGCAGGCCGCGCAGCCCTCGGGGTCATTTTCGCCGATGATGATGGGCAGCCGCCGCAAGGTGGGGTAGGAAGCCACAATTTTGAAGCCCGCGATGATATCGTCGAACTGCGTGCCCATGTTCATGCGCACGTGGCCATCCACCACCTGGGGGCTGCCCTTGGCGTGGAAGGAGAGGTAGTCGAGGCGGGTGCCGGGCTGGCCGGTCACGTAGTTTTTGCCACTCACGCAGTGGTCCAGGAAGCCGCGCAAGTAGGTGGCAGCGTGCTCGTTGCGCGGGTCGGTGGTTTCGGGGCCGCCCAGGATGGCGGCGGGTAGGGCGCGGTGTACGGCCGCTTCCGAGTAGTCGTAGAGCTGGTAATACTCCGCGGCCGTGCCCTTCCAGTAGCTGATATCGGGCTCGTTCCACAGCTCCCAACGCCAGGTTTTCACCTCGGCCTCGCCGTAGCGGGCCACGCTGTGCCGCACCCACTGGTACACCAGCTCGCCCCACTTTTGGTAGTCTTTGGGGGGGTAGGCCCAGCCGGTATAAATCTGCTCGTAGGGCTGGCCGGGGGCCCAGTGGTGGCGGTAGGGCTGCGGGTGCGTGGAAAGGGCCTCGGGCATAAAGCCCAGCTGCGCAATGGGCTTCATACCCCGGCTCACGTAAGCATCAAAAATGCGGTCCACGATGCGCCAGTCGTACACCGGGCGGCCTTTTTTGTCCTCGGTGTAGGCGTTGGTCGAGCCCCACTTGAGGGCCGCCGAGCCGTCGCCGCTGGTCAGCAGATTATGGGCGCGCACGTACACCGGGGTCGGGCTCAGGGCCGCCAGCTCGGTGAGCAGCTTTTGCCCATCGGGCATGTAGGTATAGTTGGGCTCGTCGTAGCCGAAGTAGGCCCACACCGGCGGCAGCGGGCCCTGAGGCTTGGCCACCTCCACCGTAATGGCCACGGGAGCCGGCGCGGTTTGGGCGCAGGCGGCCGGGGTCAGGGCCGCCCACCCCGCGAAGCTAAGCCCAACTAAAAACCCGAAGAAATGTCGCATATACGCTGGTTCATTACTGGTAAAAAAGGAGAGAGCTGATAGTCGAGCCGCTCCCGCGCCAGCCGAAGCAGCCGCTGAAAGTAAGCAGTTAATTCAACTCCCATAATCATCAAATTATAAGCTACTTAAACAACCATAGCCAGCGACCAAAAGCCAGCCCTACCGCCGGTTTTTGGCTTTGGAGAGCCGGTAAAAGCCCGCGCCGTGGCGCCGGACGTAGGGCGCGAACTCGCCGCTGACGGCGCCCAGCGAGCGGCCGCTCCACAGGTCGCGCACGGTGGCCCCGCCAGTGAAGCCCAGCTCGGCCAGCGCCACCGGCACCCGCACCGAATCGGGGGGCGCGGGCTGGCAGGGAGCTTGGGTGAACACCAGCGCCTGGAAAGTGCCACCAGTATTTTGCCCCGCCGCGGCCTGGTCGAGCCCCACGGTAGCCGTGAAGCGCACGTAGCCCGCCGGCACGTCGTACTCGATAATCGAGTTGGCGTGGGTACCGATACCCGCCGCGTAGGTCTGCCCCGCCATGCTGAGCGGGCCGCCGCTCACGCTCTTGCCCACCGTGGCCTGGCCCCAGCCGGCGCTGGCGGCCCGCCAGGGCAGCGTATGGAGGGCCAGGGTTTTACCCGCCCCATCGCTGAGCGTGGGGTTCAGCCAGTCGGCGTGGTCCCAGGCGGTGCCGTCGCCGGCCTCGCGGATGGTCAGGTACAGCTTGTGTGCCCCGGTAATGTCCACGTCGAGCGCTGCCTGCGGGGCCTGGCGGCTGATGAGCGGGCTGGCCCCGGCGGCGGCGCTGGCGGGGGTAGGCTCCTGGTCTTGGGCATTGAAGAGGGCTAGGAATTTGTCGCCGGTTTGGGGGTCATCGGCCACCCAGCCCACCAGGTCGCCACGCCGGAACAGCTGGCGGTTGTGGGCGCTGGCGCGGCTCACGGCCAGCACGCGCGGGTTGGTGATGAGCGCCAGGGTAGCCGCGTTGTTGCTGGGCAAATCGCCGCCGAACATCAGCGGCGAGCGGAAAATACTCCACAAAGTCATGAGCGTGCGCTGCTCGTCGGGGGTGAAGCGCGACTGGCGGTCGTCGCCGCGCTCGGCCCGGATGCCCAGGCGGCCCAGCGGCAGCATGTCGGCATCGGGCCAGGCCCCGGCCATGCTGAATGGTGCCCAGCGCTCGCACACCGCGAAGTGCTCCTTGAGCTGCTCCCACGAGTCCCAGAAATCACCCACCGTGCGCCACATGTTGGCGTGCTGCTGGGCGTGGCGGGCGTCGGCCAGCGGCGTTTCGCCGGGCGACATGCTGAACACGATTTTGCGCCCCGTGCGGTCAATGGCCTTCCGAATTAGCTCAATCTCAGCCGTATGGTAAGGCTCCGAGAGGTCGTCAATCTTCACAAAATCAACGCCCCAGCTCGCATACAGCTCAAACAGGGAGTTGTAGTATTCCTGCGCACCGGGCCGCTCGGCCACCACCGTGTACATGTCGTGCAGCCACGCGGCCTGGCCCTGGGGGCTATAAATATCGGCCGCCGTAAGCTTGGTGCCTTTGATGGGCAGCCGGCGCTGCACGGCAATCACGGGCACGCCGCGCATGAGGTGAATGCCGAATTTCAGCCCCTGGGCGTGCAGGTGGTCGGCCAGCGGCCGGAAGCCCCTACCCCCCGCCGCCGATGGAAAGCGGTTGGGCGCGGGCACAAAGCGGCCGTAAGCATCCACGTTCCAATCGGGGTCTTTTTCGTTGTAGCCGTGCGCCGTATCGTTGCCCACGTACCAACGGATATCCACCACCACGTATTCCCAGCCGCTCTTTTTCAAGTACTTGGCCATATAGTCGGCGTTGGCGCGCACCTCCGCCTCCGTTACGGTGGGGCCGTAGCAGTCCCAGCTGTTCCAGCCCAGCGGGGGGGTAGCGGCCCACTGATGGAAGTCGGGCACGGGGGCAACCTTTTGGGCCTGGGCGGTGCCCGCCGCGCCCAGCGCCAACCCCAGCAGCAACCCGCGCGCACGCTGCATATAGCTAGGGCTTAAAGGTGATGTGGTAGCCCACGGCGTGGGCTGAGGGGTAGCTCGGCAGCGGCTGAATAACCAGGCCCTCCGCCTGTTGGTGCCACTTGAGGGGGGCGGTGCTGCCCAGCAGCCGCACACTGGCCACGCGGCCGTGGCCCGCCCCGGTGGCCAGGGCCTTGATGGTGGTAGGCCCCTGGGGCACGGCCAGCGCGAAGGCGTACAGGGCCGGGCCTTTGGTGGTAAAGCGCACATCCTGGGCTACATAGCCCTTGCTGGCGTTCTCGTTGAAGAGCACCTTGTCGTCGGGAGGGGGGGTAGGCCCCTCGCCCGACACCACCCAGGGCCGGGTGCCGTAAATGCCTTCGCCGTTCACAGTTAGCCACTGGCCCATGCTCAGCAGCACGGCCTGCTGGGCGGGGGCCAGGGTACCGTCGGGCCGGGGGCCGACGTTGAGCAGCAGGTTGCCGTTCTTGCTCACCACATCAATTAGCTCGTCAATCAGCTCGTTGGGGTCCTTGTTTTCTTCGCCCTCGATGTAGCCCCACGACTTTTTGCCCACCGAAGTATCGGTTTGCCAGGGGTACTTTTTGGTGGCCTTGCTGTTGCCGCGCTCAATGTCGTACACGGCCGCGCCGTCGGGGAAGGCATCGTCCTTGTAGTTGATAACCACGCCCTTATTCCAGGTGCGGGCCTTGTTGTAGTAGCTGGCGGCAAACTGCTGGCGGTAGGATTCCATCTCGGGCTGCTCAATCCACCAGTCGAAATACACCAGTTGCGGGTGATAGTTATCAATCAATTCATTGGTGCGGGCCAGCCAGTCGGCCATAAACGCGGGCGTTAGGCGGGGGTCCTGGGGCTTGCGCTTAAAGGGGTCGAGGTCGTGGGCCGGGCCGTAGAGGTCGGCGTACTGCGGGTCCTGCACGTCGGAGTCGATTTCCTGGCCGAAGCCAAAAAACCACCAGTGCTCGATGCGGTGCGACGACAACCCGAACACGAGGCCCTGCTTGCGGGTAGCCGCCGCCAGTTCGCCAATCACATCGCGCTTGGGGCCCATGTCCACGGCATTCCATTTGGTAAGCTTGGTTTTGCACATGGCAAAGCCATCGTGGTGCTCCGCCACGGGCACGATGTACCGGGCCCCCGCTTGCTTGAACACGACCAACCACTGGTCAGCGTTAAACTTTTCGGCCTTAAACAGCGGAATGAAATCCTTGTAGCCAAACTTGGTGAGCGGGCCGTAGGTGGCTACCTGGTGCTGGTAGGCCGGCGAGCCCGCGTGGTACATCTCGCGCGGGTACCACTCACTATAAAAGCCCGGCACTGAGTACACCCCCCAGTGAATGAAGATGCCGAATTTAGCGTCCCGAAACCACTCCGGGGCCTGGTATTTTTGCAGCGATGGCCAGTTGGCCTGGTAGGGCGGCGGGGCCTGGGCCGGGCAGCGGTGGCTCAGGCCCAGGGCCAACGCGGTGCCCGGCAGGGAGGAAGTCAGGTTTCTCATAATCAAGCAGATGAGTAAGTGACACGGGTTGGCCGAAGCCGCGCCAGCCAGGCAGGCAGACGCAAGGGAAAACCAGGACTGAGCAGAAGTTTTGGCGTAGCAGGCGCGGTAAAAACAGCGCGGCACGCGGCGACAAGCCCAGTATGCCGCGCCGTTGGCCGGCGGCCCTACCCCCTCCTACCCTACCCCTTATTTCTGGGCCGGCACGCGCAGCACCGTGAAGGAATTCGGGGCCAGCGTGTAGTTCAGCGTCGAGCCCTTCACGGTGAAGGTCGATTCCTGCGGGGCCAGCTTTTTAGGCTCCTTGAGGCTGTTCTGGGTTTGGAGGTCGGCGGTAGCCAGCACCTGGGCGCGGCCGGTTTTGCCGAGCTTTTTGGCCCCGGCCAGGCTAATGCTGACCGGGCGCGGGCTGCCGGAGTAGTTCACCAGCTTCAGCACCACGTCGCCGGTGGGCGCATCGACCACGGCGCTGGCGAAGAGGTTGTCGGTGCCGTTTTTGGCCCCGGCGGGCATGGTCACGGGCAGCACGCGGGTGCCTTTGTTCAGGGCGTAGAGCTTCTGCACGTAGTAGCTTGGCGAGCCATACGAGTTCAGATTGTCAAACCAAATCATGTCGGGGGTCCACTGCCAGGCGTCCACGTTGGCGAAGAGCGGGGCGTAGCTGGCCATACCTACCACGTCGGCGTTGCGCTCCAGGCCGGTCATAAAGGCGGCCTCCGAGATGGCGCAGTCCCAGGTGTTCCGGTTGTCAGGGCTGGCGATGGCCACGCTCTGAGCAGCGTACTCGCCGGCGAAGATTTTGGGGCCGCCGCGGGCGTAGCCGTCGTAGCGGCCCACGTTGGTCCGAAACCACTCGGGCTTGGCGTAGTAGTGCTCGTCGATGTAGTCGGCCTTGAGCTGGGTCAGCGCCTTGCTATCGGTGTCGAAGAGCGGGCCGTCGGGGCTGGGGCCGGCGCTGCTCACCAGCTCGATGGCAGGATATTTGGCCTTCAACGCCTTGGCAAACAGCTCGTAGCGCTCCAGGTACTGCGGCCCCCACTGCTCGTTGCCCACGCCTATCATCTGGAGGTTAAACGACGCGGGGTGGCCCATTGCCGCGCGCTTGGCCCCCCAGGGGCTGCTGACCGGGCCATTGGCAAACTCCACTAAATCGAGCGCGTCCTGAATAAAAGTATCAAGAGTCGGCGCGTCGTCGGCCGCCGCCACGGGGGCATTCGGGCCTTTAGCGGCGGAAATCGGGGCTAGCTCGGCCGAATTGTACTGGCAGGCCATGCCCACGTTGAGGATGGGTAGGGGCGCGGCCCCGATGTCTTCGGCCAGCTGGAAATACTCAAAGAAGCCCAGCCCGAACGACTGGTAGTAGTCGGGGGTAAATTTGTGCAAAAACTCAGTGTTCCAGCGGTTTATCAGTGACGGGCGGGCCGCCACCGCGCCAATGGTTTCCTTCCACTGGTAGCGCTGGGCCAGGGTGCGGCCCTCCACGATGCAGCCCCCCGGAAAGCGCAGGAAGCCGGGCTTCATATCGGCCAGCAGCTGCACCAAATCGGGGCGCAGGCCATTCTCGCGGCCCTTCCAGGTATCCTTGGGGTAGAGCGAGGCCACGTCGAGGTCCAGGGTGCCGGTGCCCTCCACGGTCAGCTTGAGGCGGGCTTTAGCGAAGGTGGCCGAGGGCCGCAGCACCACGCTGTACTTTTTCCACTCCGAAGTCAGGTCCGTGATGCGAGCCTGGGCCAGCGCCGGGCCAGAGGCGGCGGTTTCGGGGCCGCCGCTGGGCCGGCCGGGCTCTTCAAGCGTCACGTTCAGGGCCGCGATGCTACCAGGACCGCGCCGCAGATACACCGAAAACGTGTATTCGGCCCCCTGCTTCACGCCCATGCCCCGGAAACCCTCGTTGACGAAGCCCGCCTCGGGGCCGCCCACCTGGGTGCTGAGCCGCAGAAAGTGGTTGTTGGTGGGGCCGATGGGGCCGTCGGTCAGCACCACGTAGCTGGTCAGGGCCGCCCCACCGCGCAGCGCCTTCCAGCCCAGCAGGTGGTCGTCGGTCTCAAACGATTTATTCTTAACCAACTCCGGGTACAGCCCACCGTCGGCGGCGAAGTTGATATCCTCGAAAAACAGGCCGTACATGTTCTTATTCACGGCCGCGCCGGGCTTATTCACCTGCACGGTGAGGGTAGCGGGGGCCTGGGCGCGGATAGTCAGCGCGCCCAGGAGCGCGAGGCCGGTAGCCAGGGTGGAGAAGCGGGTGGGAATAGGCATAGGGAAGGGGTTAAAACCGATGTGTAGTAGGGAGGCGCAAGCGGGGCACCTCACCCCCTAGCCCCCTCTCCTACGGAGAGGGGGAACTAGTTTCTAGCTTTTTAGAACTAGAGCTAAAGGCTAGTCCTCCCTCTCCGCAGGAGAGGGGGCTAGGGGGTGAGGTGAACGTGAGGTGCCGCCAAGAATCGTTAGCGACCGCCTACCCCCGAAAAGCCACCTCATTGAACCGCAGCTCATTCTTGAATGTCCGCAGCTTAGTATCAGCATCAATAATCAAAAATTCAATTCCGGCCATTTCGGCGAAGTCTTCCAGGTACTCGGCGGTCAGGTTTTGGCTGAAGCCGGTGTGGTGAGCGCCGCCAGCCAGAATCCAGGCAGCCAAGCCGGTTTTCATGTCGGGCTTCACTTTCCAGAGGATGCGGGCCACGGGCAGGTTGGGTAGCTCGTGCTCGGGGGCTACGGCTACTACTTCGTTCACAATCAGGCGGAAGCGGTTGCCCATGTCCACGATGGTGGCGTTCAGGCCCTCGCCGGCGGGGCAGTTGAACACCAAGCGCACCGGGTCTTCCTTGCCGCCGATGCCCAGCGGGTGCACCTCGGCGCGCACCTTGCCTTCGGCGATGCTAGGGCAGATTTCGAGCATGTGCGAGCCCAATACCTGCTCTTGGCCGGGCGCAAAGTGGTAGGTGTAGTCCTCCATAAACGAGTTGCCGCCGGGTAGGCCGGCGCCCATCACTTTCATGGCGCGCACTAGGGCGGCGGTTTTCCAGTCGCCCTCGCCACCGAAGCCGTAGCCATCGGCCATCAGGCGCTGGGTAGCGATGCCGGGCAGCTGCTTCATGCCGTGCAAATCTTCAAACGTGTCGGTGAAGCCCTTGGCGTTGTGGTCGGTCAGGAACTTGCGCATGCCGGCCTCGATGCGGGCCGCGTCGCGCAGGCTTTCGCGCTTGGCGCCACCTTGCTTCAGGTCGTCGGCCAGCTCGTATTCTTTTTCATAAGTAGCGACCAGGTCGGCAATCTGCGCGTCGGTCACCTCATTCACCACGGCCACCAGGTCGCCGATGCCGTAGGTATTCACTTCGTAGCCAAACTTGATTTCGGCCTCTACCTTGTCGCCCTCGGTCACGGCCACGTAGCGCATGTTGTCGCCGAAGCGCACGAAATGCGCGCCCTGCCAGTCGGCCCAGGCGCAGGCCACGCGGCTCCAGATACCAAGGCGCTCGTGCACGTCGGCACTCTGCCAGTAGCCCACTATCACCTTGCGGTTCAGGCGCATGCGCGACACGATGAACCCAAACTCACGGTCGCCATGCGCCGATTGGTTGGTGTTCATGAAGTCCATATCGATGGCATCCCACGGAATGTCGCGGTTGTACTGCGTGTGCAGGTGGGCCAGCGGCTTCTGTAAGATTTTCAGGCCGTTAATCCACATCTTGGCCGGCGAGAAGGTGTGCATCCAGGCAATCAGGCCCACGCAGTTGGGCGTGGTGTTGGCCTCCTGCATTAGCTTGAAAATCTCGGCCGGGCCGGTAAGCACCGGCTTATACACTATTTTGATGGGCAGCTTGGTGCCCAGTTCTTTGGCGATTTCCTGGGAATGTTGCGCTACTTGCTCCAGCGTTTCGGGACCGTAGAGGTGCTGGCTGCCAGTAATAAACCAGGCTTCGTAATGCGAAATGTCAATCATGGGAATTAGAATGGATGTAGCGTGGACTCTGTGAGTCCGCGCGTAGGTAGTAAATGAGCCAACGGCGCAACGCGCGGACTCGCAGAGTCCACGCTACCTTACCTACTGCCCGTAGTAGGAATTAGCGCCGTGCTTGCGCTGGTAGTGTTTGTTAATCAACGCCTCCTTGAGGCGCGCTACCCCTGGTTTCAGCGTGCAGCTGAGGTAGGCTAGGCGGGCCACTTCTTCGAGTACCGCGCTGTGGTACACGGCCCTTTCCACGGTTTTGCCCCAGGTAAAGGGCGCGTGGTTGCCCACGAGTATCATCTCCACCTCGGCCGGCGAGAGGCCGCGCCTGGCAAATTCGTTGATGATTTGCCAGCCCGTTTCGTGCTCGTAGTCGCCAGCGATGAGCTCGTCGCTCATGGGCGGGGCGCAGGGCACGTCGGTGGTGAGGTGGTCGGCGTGGGTGGTGCCCAGGATGGGAATATCGAGCTGCGCCTGGGCCCAGGCCGTAGCGTAGGTGCTGTGCGTGTGCACGATACCGCCAATCATGGGCCACTCCTTGAAGAGCAGCGCGTGGGTTTTGGTGTCGCTGCTGGGGCGTTTGGTACCCTCCACCACGGTGTTGTCGAAATCGACAATCACGATGTCCTCCGGCCGCAGCGTGGCATAGGGCACGCCGCTGGGCTTAATGGCGAACACGCTCCGCGCGCGGTCCACCACGCTCGCGTTGCCAAAAGTGAAGAGCACCAGCCCCAACGCCGGTAATTGCATATTGGCCTCGTAGCAGGCTTGTTTTAGGTCTTGGTACTGGCTCATTGCACCGGCTGTAGCGTGGACTCTGCGAGTCCGCGCGTAGATGATTCCGAATCGTTCAAGCGCGGACTCGCAGAGTCCACGCTACTTTTCTCCACGAACTGGCCCAGGGCCTGGTATTGCGCGTAGCGGGCGGCATAGTCGGCCACGCGGGCGGGCTGCGGCGTGTAGGTTTCGGCAAAGCCGCTACCCAGCGCCTTTTGGGCGGTGAGCACATCAGGGTACACGCCTGCTGCCACGGCCGCGTACATGGCCGCGCCCAGCGCCGGGGCCTGCTCTGAGAGGGCAATTTTGATGGGCCGGTCGAGCACGTCGGCCAGCGTTTGCATCACGAAGGCCGATTTTTTTGCTACCCCCCCTATGCCAATCACTTGCTTGATGGGGATGCCTTCGCTCTCAAAGCGCTCCACAATCTGCTTTGAGCCGTAGCAGATGGCCTCGACCAGCGCCCGAAAAATCTGCGGGGCCGAAGTGCCCATCGTCAGGTTCATCAGGGCGCCTTTGAGGGCCTGGTTGGCGTCGGGCGTGCGGCGGCCGTTCACCCAGTCGAGGGCGATAACGCTACTCTCAGCGGGGTCCAATTCCGAGGCGGCCTGCGTGAGCTGGCGCAACAGGTTGTCGCTCAGCTCCTGCTGAAACAGGGCCAGCTGCTCGGCGCTCAGCACTTGCGAGTGGGCCAATGTGGCGGCCTGCAAGGGCCACTCCAGCATCTGCCGGAACCAGGCCAGCAAGTCGCCAAAAGCCGACTGCCCGGCTTCCAGCCCCAGCATACCCGGAATTACCGAGCCATCGACCTGCCCGCAGATACCGGCCACCAAATGGTCACCGACTTCGGCCGTAGGTGCTACTACAATGTCGCAGGTGCTGGTGCCCATCACCTTCACCATCGAGTACGACTCGATTTCGCCCGCCACGGCGCCCGCGTGGGCATCGAACGAGCCCACGGCAATTACGGTGCTGGTAGTCAGGCCCAAACGCGCGGCCCATTCGGCCGAGAGGTGCCCGGCCACCTGGTCGGCGGTGTAGGTTTCGGTAAACAATCGATTGCGTAAGCCGGCCAGCTTGGGGTCGAGGTGGGTCAGGAACTCCTCGGGGGGTAGGCCGCCCCAGCTGGCGTGCCACAGGGCCTTGTGGCCCGCGGCGCAACGGCTGCGCTTGAATTCGGCCAGCGGCTGGCCAGTGAGGGTCAGCGTGAGCCAGTCGCAGTGCTCCATCCAAGAGTAGGCGGCGTTGGCCACGGCCTCATCCTCACGCACAATGTGCATGATTTTGGCCCAAAACCACTCCGAAGAGTAGATGCCGCCCTCGTACTTCGTAAAGTCCTCACCGCCCCAGGTACGGGCCTTGTGGTTGATTTCGGCCGCCTCGGCCAGGGCCGTGTGGTCTTTCCAGAGGATGAAGAGCGCGTTGGGATTATCAGCGAATTCGGGTAGCATGCCCAGCAGCTGGCCCTGCTCGTTCACGGGGCCGGGCGTGGAGCCGGTAGTGTCGATGGCGAGACCCAGAATCTGCTCGGCGGGTACTTTCAGGGCCACTTCGCGCACCGTGGCTTCGAGGCCTTCGAGGTGGTCGAGGGGGTGCTGGCGAAAGCGGTTTTTAGCGGGGTTGCAGTAGTGGCCCTGCTTCCAGCGGGGGTAGTAATGCACGGCCTGCGCTACTTCGGTGCCGGTGCGGGCATCCACGAGCAGCGCCCGCACCGAATCGGTGCCGTAGTCGAGGCCAATGACGTAGGCCGGCGAGGCAGGTTGAGTTGGCACGTTAAGACGTAGTTATAAATTTAAAAAACGTTTGTCATTGCGAGCGCAACGAAGTGAAGCGCGGCAATCTTTCCTTCACGCTAGGAGAAGTAAATCCGATGAGACGAACGGTAAGGAAAGATTGCCGCGCTCTACTTCGTTACGCTCGCAAGGACAACCGAGTGATACTAGTCTGGCTTACTTCCGCACCCCAAACGTGTAGCTGGTAGTAGTGTGGTACGTCTCGCCCGGCTTCAAAATAGTGCTCGGAAACTTGGGCTGGTTGGGCGAGTCGGGGAAATGCTGGGTTTCGAGGCAGAAGCCGGCGTGCTTGCCGTACACTACCCCCCCTTTGCCGGTCAAAGTACCATCCAGGAAATTGCCGGTGTAGAACTGCACCCCCGGCTGGTCGGTGGTCACTTCCAGGGTGCGGCCAGTGGTGGGCTCAAACACGGTGGCGGCGCTGTGCTGGCCGGTGGTCTGGTTCAGCACCCAGTTGTGGTCGTAGCCGCCGGGCACCTGCGCAATGCGCTCGCCGATGGCGTGGGGGGTAGTAAAGTCGAAGGGCGTGCCCTTTACCGGCCGCAGCTCGCCGGTCGGAATCAGGTTGGCATCGACCACCGTGTAGCGGTCGGCCGGAATCGTCACCATGTGGGCCAGCACGTCCTTGCGCTGGCCCAGGGCCAGGTTGAAGTAGGCGTGGTTGGTGAGGTTGATGGGGGTAGCCTTGTCGGTGGTGGCGGTATAGTCGATTTTAAGGGCGTTGTCGGCGGTGAGGGTGTAGACCACCGTCACGGTCAGGTTGCCGGGGTAACCTTCCTCGCCGTCCTTGCTGAGGTACTTAAGGGTCAGGGTTTCGCCGTCGGCCGAGGTGCCGGGCTTGGCGGTCCACACCTTCTGGTTGAAGCCCACGTTGCCGCCGTGCAGCGAGTTGCCATTATTATTAATACCGACGTGGTAGGTCTTGCCATCAAGGGTAAATTGGCCCTTGGCGATGCGGTTGCCGTAGCGCCCGATGAGCGCGCCGAAGTATGGATTCGCCTTCTTAAACGCGGGGCTGAGGTAGCCGCTTACGTTATCAAAACCCAGGATAACGTCGCTCATCTTGCCGTCCTTATCGGGCACGAGCAGGCTGGTGAGCGTGCCGCCGAGGGTGCTGATGCTGGCCTTGAGGCCGTGGGCGTTGGTGAGGGTAAAAAGCTGGATTTCAGTACCGTCGGCAGTTTTGCCAAACGCAGTGGAAGTAGGCATGGTGGCGGAAGCGCTAGCGCCGGTCGCGGCCGAGTCGGCCGGGGCCGAAGTGGTAGCCGCTTCCTGGCTGGTGGTAGAATTGGACGAGCAGGCGGCCAGCAGCAGGGCGCTGCCGAAGCCGGCGGCAAGTACGCGAAGGCGTGGGGTGGTGAGCATGAACGAGGAGGGAAAGATTAAAAAACGGACACTTTTTGCGTAAATATGCCCCCTTCGCGGCGCACGCGCACCAAATAGATGCCCGCACTCAGGCCAGTTTCCACGGCCAGCGTCGTTTGCTGCGGGTCAAACTGCCGCTGGTACACCGCCTGCCCCTGTGAATTGACTACCTCTACTACCGTGCTGCCCCCTACCCCGGCCGCGCCGCCCAGCTCCACCGTGAAGCGGCCGGCCTGCGCCGGCACCGGGTAAATGCTGACGCCCGCCAGCGACTGCGCGCGGGCCGCAGCCAGTGGATTAGTCACCAGCGCCGGAATCCAGCGCTGGCAGCCAAAGCCGTTGTATGTCCACAGGCCCAGCTGCTGGCCGGGGGTAGTCGAGCAGTTGGGCACCTCCACCACGTTGTTGCCAGTGGCCGAGGTGAAGATGAACGTGCCATCGCTGGCGCGCTCTACCACGTACTGCTGGCACACGAGGCCATTGGAGGCATACAGCTGAAGCTTAGTGCCCGCGTCGGGCAGGCAGCCAATAACATCCGTGGCCAGGCCGCCGAGGGCGTTCGTGATTTTGTAGGCACCCGCGCCGAGCGGCGTCAGGTTCCACTGCTGGCAGGTGAGGCCGCTGGGCGTGCCCTGGGCCACCAGCTGGCCCGATACGCCGGTGCAGCCCCAGGCATCCCACACCAGGCCGCTATTCTGGTTTTTGAGGGTGTAGCGGCCGGCGTCCAGCCAGTCGCGGCTCACGGTGGGCCAGCCGCTGGCGGCCCAGGTCAGCTGCGCCAGGCCTAGCTTGGGGGCGCCGTTGTCGTAGCCATCGTAATAATGATGGCTGAAATACGTCACGCCGTTCTCCGTGAAAATACCGGTGTGACCCGGCCCGACGTAGCGGGCGGCGCTGCTCAGCAGCGTGGTGCCGCCGTTGGCATTCAGGTCCTTGCCGGTCTGGTCGAGGTAGGGCCCCGTAGGACTGGCCGAGCGGCCCACCTGAATATAGTAGGTGCTGCTGACGCCGTTGCAGCAGGTGCCGCGGTTCACAAAGAGGTAGTAAAAACCATTATTATACGCCACGTAGGAGGCCTCTACCCCCCCATTGGCCACCGTGTATTGGGTAGCAACGTTGAGCGGCTTGCCCGTGGTCGCATCAAGCTGCGTGATGCGAATGCCACCGAAGTACGAACCGTAGCTGAGCCAGAGGTTACTGCTAGCATCGGTAAAGATGGCTGGGTCGATGGCGTTGGCCACGGTGGTCGTATTGCTCGAAATCACCTCGCCCTGGTCGGTCCACTTGTACGCCGGGTCGGTAGCATCGAGCGTCGGGGTGGTGGCCAGCCCGATAGTCGATACCTGTGAGCCAAACGTGGAGCACGAGTAATAGAGGTAATATTTGCCGTTTAGATAGCGGCACTCGGGCGCCCAGAATGTGCCCGCGAAGCCCGGCACCTTGCCGTTAATCCAGCCGGGGTAGGCCGTTTTGGTATACACCGAGGGCGCGTCGGTCCAGTTGATGAGGTCGGTCGAGTATTTGCAGGCAATGCCGTCGCCGGTCCCAAACACCCAGTATTTGCTGCCACTTTTCACAATGGTCGAAGGGTCGTGAATACCTAGCGCACCTTGCAGCGCCAAGGCGGGAGTAACCAGCCAGCCAAGTAGCAGCACCAGTCCGGCCAAGCGCCCGGCGCGCAAAAGTAACGAATGGAGCATAGCGGGTGGGAATGGATGAGTAGAAAACCAGCACAGCCCCTACCCCCCCTTCTAAGCCAGACGAGGGGATAGGGACTTTTCTTAGTTAGTAGCCAGGGTTTTGCTTGATGGTGGGGTCGAGGTCGATGTCGGTCTGCGGCAGGGGTAGGAGCTTCGACTTGCCGAGCACGAAGTTGGTAAAGTCGGGGTCCCTGGCGATGAGGTAGTCGAGGCCCGCCTGGTTGTCGAGCAGGCCCCAGCGCACGATGTCGTACCAGCGCTGGCCTTCGCCGGCCAGCTCGCGGCCGCGCTCATCGCGCATGTAGAGGCGCAGCGCACTCTGGCTAGCTGCGTTGGCCATCGGCACGGGGCCCAGGCCCACGCGGGCCCGCACCTGGTTCACGAGCGGCACGGCGGCCGCCGTTTGGCCCAGCTCATTCAGCGCCTCGGCTTGCAGCAGCAGGATATCGCCGTAGCGAATCAGCCGGAAGTTGATGCCCGAAGTGAAGTTTTCGGGCGTGGTGCGGGTGCGGTCATTCAGGTATTTGCGCCAGTACTGCTGGCTGGGGTTATAGCCCAGCTGCACGAAGGTTTTGCCGTAGAATACGTCTGGGTTGAGCGAGCTGATAATGGAAATATCACGGCGCGGGTCGATGGCGTGCTTCTTGGTGCCGGGTACCAGCGCAGTCGTCGAGTCGGTAAACGAGGCCGTGAGCGACTGCCGGGGCTGCACGTCGGCAAACGAGTAGATGGGCGGCCCGAAGAAGTTGGGTCGGTCGTAGCCCTCCGAGGCGGAGGCAATATCCTGGCCCTGCCCCACGTCGAGCACTGCCCCCGTGTACTGCACCTCAAACAGCGACTCGCTGTTGTTCTCGTTGGCCTCGGTGAAGTTATCCAAGTAGCTGGGCACCAGCGAATACTTACCCGAGCTGATGATGGTCGTGAACAAGGCCGAAGCCTCCGTGTACTTGTGCTGCTGCATGTACATCTTGGCCAGCAGCGCCTGCGCTGCTCCCTTAGTGGCGCGGCCCAGGTCAGCGGCGGCGTAGGCCACGGGCAGGTCGGGGATGGCCGCCATCAGGTCGGCAATTACCTGGGCCTCTACCTCGGCCGGGCCCACCTGCTTCACGCGGGTCGTCACATTGGGCTCTTCCGTAATCAAGGGCACGTTGCCAAAAAACGAATCCAGGTCGTAGTACATCAGCGCTCGGATGAAGCGCGCTTCCGCGAGGTACTGCTTTTGCAGCGTCGCATCCATTGTGATGCTCGGAATGTGGTTCAGCGCCTGATTGGTGCGGAAAATAGTGCGGTAGTAGTCGTTCCAGGCAAAAGCCGAGATGAAGAAGTTATTGTTGGCCTGCACGAAGCGCGTAAACACGGCTAGTTCCACGTAGGGGCTCTGGCTGTATGTCTCGTCCGAGCGGGCCGCCATAAACTGCCAGCAGTGGTCGTACACGCCGTATTGCTGAATGCCTGAATAGGAGGCAATGATGCCCCTGTTCGCATCGTCGGCTGTGAGCCAGAACTGTGACACCGACAGCGTGTTGGGGTTGGTCTGGTTGAGTAAGTCTTTTTTACAGCCAGTGGCGGCCAAAAGGCTGCCCGCCAGCGCCAGGGTAAAGATTTTGTGGGATTTCATAAAAGAGGAGTAGTTAATGACTAGTGACCCGTGACTACTGACTACCAACCAGTGCCGAATGCTTCATTGGCCGCGCGGCGCGCTGCCCAAGCATTCGGCACCGGTCGTTCGTCATCCATCATTAAAAAGTGGCCTGCACGCCGCCCGTGAACGTACGCACGTTGGGGTAGGCGCTGTTATCGATACCCCGGCCGAAGAAGTCGGGATTCGAAATTTCGGGGTCGTAGCCCGTGTACTTGGTGAAGGTCACGATGTTGCGCCCCGTCACGTACACCCGCAGCGAGTTGATAGCCGGGGCCCAGCCCAGCAGATTCTTGCCGAAGGTGTAGCCCAGCTGCACGTTCTTCAGGCGCAGGTACGAGCCGTCTTCCAGCCAGCGCGTGGTGTTGTAGAGGGCATTCATCGAGGCCGAGTTCGAGTTAGCCCCGCCACCCTGCAGCAGACGGGCGTTGGAATTGCTAGGGTTGTCGGCCGACCACGGCAGCACGTTCAGCTCGTAGTTGCTGGGGCCGTCGTAGCGCTCCAGGGCGTACTTGGCGTTGTTGTAAATCACGTTGCCGTGCACGCCCTGCGCGAATATCGACAGGTCGAAGCCCTTGTAGCCCAGGCTCACGTTCAGGCCGTATTGCAGGGTAGGGAAGGGTGACCACGTGCACGCGGTCTTTAGAGTCAATCACGCCGTCGCCGTTGGTATCGGCATACTTCACGTCGCCGGGCGCGGCGTAGGGCTGAATCACCTGGCCCGCCGCGTTCTTGTAGTTCGCCACCTCATCCTGCGTCTGGAAGATGCCCGCCATCGGAATCAGGAAGAACGAGCCCACCGACGTGCCCACGCCCGTGCTGGTCAGGTTCTGGCCATCTATTAGTGTCTGGCCGGCGTTAGGTACCGCCGTCACCAGGTTTTGCAGCGTGGTTACGTTAGCGTTAACACTGTATCTGAATTCTCCTGCCGTGTTCTGGTAACCCAGGGCTAGCTCCAGACCTTTGTTTTGAATGTTGCCCGCATTCTCATATACCGGCCCAAAATTGCCGGTGTAAATAGGCACTACCACGGGGGCCAAGGCCTTGCGTGACTCCGACACGTAGTAGTCGGCCGTGAAAGTCAAGTGATTGTCGAATACGGCCAAGTCCAGACCCACGTCTTTCACGCGGCGCTCTTCCCACTGCAAGCCAGGGCTTGGCAATACCGTAGCGGTTCGGCCATTCGTGATGACCTGCCCGCTGCCCAGTACGTAGTTCGTGTTCTGATTAATAGTGGCGGTAGGCAGGTAAGCGCCGTAATACGGAATGTTAGCGCCGTTCAGCTGGTCGTTGCCAATGATACCGTAGCTGGCCCGCACTTTCAGGTTGCTCACCATCGGCAAGGCATTCTTAAAGAACTCCTCCTCGCTAATACGGTAACCGATGGACGCGGCCCCGAAGTTGCCGTAGCGGTTCTGCTCTACGAAGCGCGACGAGCCATCGCGCCGGTAGCTACCCGACAGCAGGTAGCGGTTCTTGTAGTCATAGGTAGCCTGCGAGAAGTACGAGCGATTCGTAACCACTACGTCAGCGCCCGTCACCACGCCAACGTTTTGACCAGCGCTCAACTGAAAATAGTACTGGGGCGTGGCGGTAAAGCCCTGGGTCTGGGCGCTGGTATTATGGTAGTCCATGTACCGCTCCGAGTAGCCCCCCAGCACATTCACGTGGTGGTCCCCAAAGCTCTTGTTGAAGTTCAGGGTGTTCTCGGCCATCAAAAACACGTCGTAGCCCTCATACTCCGTCAAGGATGACGTATTAATCTGCGTATTCTGGCGCAAAATGCCCAGCTGCTGCGCATCCGAATTGCTGTACATGTGCCCATCCATCGCCAGGTTCAGGCGGTAGGTCAGGAAGTCAAAAATGGAATAGTCGAACGTCATGTTGCCCGCCAGGCGGTTGTCCGACTGCCGGCGCGTCAGCAATTGCTGCGCGCCGACGGGGTTGGTGGCGAAGGTGTTGAGTTTGGTCGAGCCCGTGCCGAAGCCCCCCAGGTTGGCCGGGTCGTACACCGGAATGGTAGGCAGAAAAGTCACCACGTCAATAAACGGAAACCCATTAAGCAGCGTCGTGTTGAGGTGCGTGAGCTGGGCATTTTCCTGAAAGCGAAACTTTCCCTTGGTCATCCCCGAGTTCAGGCGCAGGCTGTAGCGCTTAAAGTCAGGACCCTTTACTACCCCCTGCTGGTGGAAGTATTCGCCCGAAATCAGGTAGTTGCTACCCGCGTTGTCGCCCGTAGTACCTCCCGAGAAGTTCACGTTGTAGTCCTCCACCCGGCCCGTCTGGAAAAACTCCTTCTGCCAGTCGGTATCCACGTTGGGGTTGAACGCGCCGCCGGCTCCCTTCACCGCGCCGGCCAGGCTATTCTGGCCCGCATTGAGCGGGTCGAGGCCGGCGTTGGCGTAGGCTTGCACGGCGCGGTCGGCCCATTGGCTGGCGTTGGTCAGCTGGTAGCGCTTAGACACGTTGTCGATGCCGGTATAGGCATTGATGCCAATGGTTGGCACGCCCGCCTTGCCCTTTTTGGTCGTTATCTGGATAACGCCGTTGGCCCCGCGCGCACCATAAATGGCCGTCGAGGAGGCATCTTTCAGCACGTTGAGCGTCGCAATGTCATTGGGGTTAAGGTCCCGGATGTTGTCCGTCCACAGGCCGTCAATCACGTAGAGCGGGGCACTGTTGCTATTGCCCAGGCCACCCGTGCCGCGCACAACAACTATTGGCGCGTCGCCGGGCCCGCCCGAGCCCGTCACCTGCACGCCCGCTACCTGCCCTTGCAGGGCCTGCGTAATGGTA
This sequence comes from Hymenobacter psoromatis, assembly GCF_020012125.1. NCBI lineage: Bacteria > Pseudomonadati > Bacteroidota > Cytophagia > Cytophagales > Hymenobacteraceae > Hymenobacter > Hymenobacter psoromatis. Next base: position 1,684,857 of record NZ_JAIFAG010000001.1, on the reverse strand, counting down.
GGCACTGGCATTTTGGTAGCCTCCTTCACGTTGAGCGTACCTACGGCGCTACTCAGGTTCTGGCGGTCCTGGGCCAGGTAGCCTACCACCACCACATCGGCCAGCGACTTGCTATCGGGCACCAGGGCTACGTCAATGCTGGGGCGGTCGCCCACGGCTACCTCCTGGCTCAGGTAGCCGATGTAGGAAAATATGAGCGTGGCCCCGGCCGGCGTCTCAATCGTGTAGCGGCCGTCCGCGTTGGTTTGCGCCCCCGTGCTGGTGCCCTTCACGATGACGTTGACGCCGGGCAGGCCGTTACCTTTTTCGTCCACGACGCGGCCGGTTACGGGGCCGGCAGCCGAGGCTGGGCGGCTCGTTTCGGTGGCGGCCCGGCTGTGGGCCAACAGGGGCTGGAGGGGTAGGCAGCTGAGGGCGGCTGGCACCAGAAGCCGCCCCATCTTGGGTACTGACTTTCTCATGAGCGAGAAGGGGTTGGGTGGGAAAAATGAAATGAGTTACGGGCAAACTTTACACAATCGATTGTGTAAGCAGCTTAAAAAAAACGCCATCAACTACCCGGCTTGCCTGGAAAGGCGCAGCCAACGTGATGCCGCTTTGAATCAGCGAGACAATAATACTGGTTTTTTTTAAAGATAACAAAAAGAAAATTGTCAATGAAAGCCGATTTACTATCAAAAACCTTATTGAAATCGCTTGCGAAGAGAAATATGGAGAATGCGGACCAAGAAAAAACTTCTTTTTAGCACCCAAAAAAGTTCACATTAACGATTGTGCAAAGCAGAAACCTAATTCTTCGGCCACCGTGACCGACTGCCAACGGCAGCACCTGGTGCACCGGGTATTAAAATACCCCCACCACCTGCCCGTCTGGGGCACGTAGTGGGGGTAGGGCCTACCCTGCTAGGGCGGCCGAAAGCGTTGGCTATTTGGCTACGGGTACCAAAAGGGCCACCTGGCTTGCCACGGTTTCGCCGCGCACAACGCGCGAGTAGAGCGATATTTCCTGGTCGAATAAAAAGCGCAGCAGCACCTTGGTGTAACTGGTGTGGTGTAGCAGCGGCTCGTAGAACTCGGGAGCCAGGCGGCGCAGCTCGGGCAGCTTGTTCCAGGGTACGCCGGGCAGGTCGTGGTGCTCGTTATGGTAGCCGATGTTGAGGTGCACGCCGTTGAGGCGGCCGTAGTAAGAGGTTGTTTCCTGCTCGGGGCTTAAGATGAGGTAGTGCTCCTGAATCCAGCGCGCACCCACCGGGTGCAGGCTCACCGAAAACCAGAAGCTAAAAAACAGGTACAGAAACGCCGCCGGTCCCAGCCAGAAGTAGATACCCACGTTGAAGGCAATCTGGGCTACCCAGTTGGCCGCGATGTACTTATCGAACGGCACCACGCTGCGGCAGCGAAACGTGCGCACCAGCTGAAAAATCGGGAAAAAGAACAACCACACGGCCTTGCCAATGGCGTAGTGCTGAATGAGCTTAGCCTCGTAGTGGTCGGGCAGGTCGGCATCGTGCTCGAAGTGGCCCAGCGCCGAGTGGTGCTTGAGGTGAAACTTGCGAAAGCTCATGGCCGTGGGCAGCACCATCGGTAGATTGGCCCCGATGCCCACCGCTGCATTAGCCCACTGGCCCTTAAACACTAAGTTGTGAGTAGCCTCGTGAATAATGACGAACAGCGTGTGGCACACGAACGCACCCAGCACGTAGGAGGCGGCCAGCGTCCAGTACCACGCCTGGCCGCGCAAAGCGTAGGCCACTGCCACTTGCAGGGCCACGCAGCCCACCGTAATGAGCGCCGTGGTGGCGTTACGCGTCATCAGGCGCTTCACCTCGGGGTGCGCCTTGAGCAACTGGCGGGCACGCACGTGGTGCGTTACCGGCTCGGCAGTAGGGATATAAGCGGTAGGGGCGGTAGGCATAGAAGGAAAAAAGACGATGCGAGACTACTCGGGGCCGCTAAGATACTTCCCAATCAATCTCGTAAGCTCGTAACAGCAGCCCGCCAACTTAGTTCTATCCCGGCTCCGGGGCCTTGATACGCGGGTCGAATGCAAAGTCCTCCCAGCCCGCAATATGTATTTGTCCGAAATCGGGGTGGCGGGTGTTGAGTACGTAGTTGTGCTCGTGGGCAATGATGGAGGATGGCACCCGCAGCACGGCGGCCGCCTGCCGACGATACCAGGCTGCTCCCAGCGGCTGGCAGCGGGCGTAGGCGCTGGTGGGCTGCCAATCGGGGGGTAGGTCGGCCAGGGTCAGCTCTTCAACCAACAGTTCATCCGACACGGCTATCCGTATGACTGTAAACAGGTTATTTAACCCCTCACCGCTGCGGTGCACCACATTTTCGAGGCAGGCCAGCGCCCGGCTGCCAGCGGCATAAATAACGAGTTGCCCACGCTCGTTCCAGCGGCCCGAATTACCGGAGGCTACCAGCTCACCCGCGTACTTGGTCAGGCAAATACGGTAGATTTCCACTAATGAATCTGGCTGGTATGCTGTGGGCTTTTTTCCTGAACGAAAGCTAAGTGCTTAAAAAAATCAGGCAAAGTCGCCGTAGGCAATGCGGCTTACTTCCTCGGCTACTAGGTCGATGCCGCCGCTGGTTTGGAGCAGGGCGAGGGGCGGCTGGTTGTCGAGGCCAAACGCGGGCTTGCCCAGCCAGCGCCGAAACGCCGTGGGCTCGCCAAATACTTCGCCGCCCTGCCGGGCCAGGGCCAACAGCTTGAGCACCTGCTCGCTGGCGGCCGGGGCCAAGCGCTTGTTGGCATCGCGGTAGGTGCGCAGGGTTTTGGTGGTGGTGTGCAGCAGGTCGGCCAGCTCATCGGTGCTCAGCAGCAATAAGTTAGCCACGGCGAAGGCCGATTTGGCAGGCACACCGGAGCGCGCCTCCATCACGAGGGCGAAGGAATCGGTGACAACGGCGGCCAGGCTGGTCAGCGCCGCCGGCAAGTGGCTGGAAACGTAGGTTGGCGTGACAAGCATCGGACAAGTAAAAGTGGACTAGACCCATACGACTGGGCAAAGACCCGGTAAAGATGGGAAATTTTTCTTTATGAAACGGAAATTTTTCCTTTTTGTTCCGCAATTATCTTTTGTTAATCAGCAAAGCCCGTAACGCTGGCAGCAAGCTGGCCGTTTGCAGCCAACTCCTTTTCCACTTTTCTACCCTGCTTTTTTATGCCGCCCCTACCCCTGCCCCAGCGCATTGTAGCGCTCGAAGAACATGTTTCGCTACCCGACATGATTAAGCGCATCAGCCCGGCTGCCCGGCAGCAGTCAGGTTGGCCCGCCGACGATGACCCAAACTCACCTGTGCAGCAACAGCAGCAAAAGCTGGCCGAAGTTGGCCCCGAGCGCCTGCGCCTGATGGACGAGGCCGGCATCACGATGCAGGTACTATCCATTTCGGGACCGGGGGCCGAGCTGCTGTCACCGGCAGAAGGCCCGGCTTTCGCGCGCGAGTACAACGACCGGCTGGCCGGACTCATTGCCCCGCATCCTGACCGTTTTGCCGGTTTTGCCCACCTGCCCACCACCAACCCCGAGGCGGCGGCCAGCGAGCTGGCGCGCACCGTGCGCGAGCATCATTTTCGGGGGGCGCTGATTAGCGGCACGGTTCAAAATCAATTTCTCGATAGCCCGCAGTTTGCGCCGCTGCTGGCGCAGGCCCAGGAGCTGGGCGTGCCGCTGTATCTGCATCCTGGGGTGCCGCCCGCCCCGGTGCGGGCCATTTACTACGAAAACCTACCCAATGGACTGGGCCAGAACCTGGCCATGGCGGGCTTTGGCTGGCACGCCGAAACCGCCATTCACGTGCTACGGCTCATCGTGAGCGGTACGCTGGAACGCTACCCCCGCCTCAAGCTCATCATCGGCCACATGGGCGAAATGCTGCCCGTGATGATGGCCCGCGCCGACCAGACGATGCCCCCCAGCCAGACCAAGCTGCCGCGCAGCATCAGCCAGACGCTGCGCGACCAGGTGTACATTACCACCAGCGGCATCTTCACGCGCCCGCCGCTGGAAGCCGCGCTGGCTACGTTTGGCTTGGATAATATATTGTTTTCCGTCGATTATCCCTTTGCCCCCAACACGGCGGGCCACGCGTTTTTGGCGGGCCTGCAATTGCCGCCGGCCGACATAGCCAAGCTGGCTTATCAGAACGCCGACCAGCTGCTGGGCTTGCAGTAGCGCGAACTTTGTAGTTCGCGTTCGCGCTTCGGTAGTTTACCGCCCAACTTGCGCGGGGATGCGAATTACGAGGTTCGTGCCGCTGCCCTACCCCCTATGTCCTCCCCGCCTACCCTGCTCCTGATTGAAGACGAAACCCGCCTGCGCCAGGTGCTGGCGCGGGTGTTGGAGCTGGAAGGCTACGCCGTGCTGCAAGCCCCTGACGCCCGGCGCGGCCTGCAACTGCTGGCCGAGCACGCCGGCGAAATCCTGGTCGTTCTCTCCGATGTGAAGCTGCCCGACGGCGACGGCGTGGCCCTGCTGCCACGCTACCAGGCCGCCGCCCCGCTGGCCGAAATCATCCTGCTCACCGCCTACGGCACCGTGCCCGACGGCGTGCGGGCCATGAAGCAGGGCGCGTTTGATTACTTAACGAAAGGTGATTCCGACGACCAGCTGGTGGTGGTGGTGGCCCGCGCTGTGGAGAAGGCCCAGCTGCGCCGCCGCGTGGCCGAGCTGGAAAAGCAGGTGGGCCAGCCATACACGTTTGAGGCCATGATTGGGCAGTCGGCGGCGCTAGGTAAGGCCAAGGCCCTGGCCGAGCGCGTGGCTCCCACCGACAGCACGGTGCTGCTCGAAGGGCCAACCGGCGCGGGCAAAGAGCTTTTTGCCCAGGCCATTCACCAGGCCAGCGCGCGGCGGGGCAAGCCTTTCGTGGCCGTCAATTGCAGCGCTTTTCCGAAAGACTTATTGGAATCGGAGTTATTCGGCTACAAGAAGGGCGCTTTTACCGGCGCGCTTTCGGATAAAAAAGGCTTATTAGAAGAAGCCAGCGGCGGCACGCTTTTTCTGGATGAAATCGGGGAGTTGGACCTGGCCGTGCAGGCCAAGTTTCTACGGGTACTTGAAACCCAGGAATTTACCAAACTTGGCGATACCCGGCCCACGAAAGTGAACGTGCGCCTCATCGCGGCCACCAACCGCAACCTGCGCCAGGAAGCTGCCGAAGGTCATTTTCGGCCCGATTTATACTACCGCCTTTCGGTGTTTGAGCTGGCGGTGCCGCCGCTCAGCGCCCGCCCCGCCGACGTGGCCCCGCTGGCCGAGCACTTTTTGCGCCTCTTTGCCGCCAAGCTGCGCAAGCGCCTGCCTGGCTTCGAGCCCGAAGCGCTGGCCCGCCTGGCCCGCTACCCCTGGCCCGGCAATGTGCGCGAACTCAAAAACGTGCTGGAGCGCGCCGCCATCCTGGCCGCTGACAATCAGCCCCTGACCGTGGACGACCTACCGCCTGAGTTTCAATACCTGCCCGCCGCGGCCCCTACCCCCCCTGACCCCGCCGACCGCAGCCTGCGCGCCGTGGAGGGCCGCCACATTGGCCAGGTACTGCGCGAAACCGGCGGCAACAAGATGGAAGCCGCCCGCCAGCTCGGCATCAGTGTAAAGACGCTCTACCGCAAGATTGAGGAATTTGGACTGGGTAGGGAATAGGGAGCAGGGAGTAGTGCGCATAGGATAATTACCTGTCATTACAAGCCTGCGAAGCAATTGCGCCAAAACGATAACCCGCACGACTTATTCTGGCGCGATTACTTCGCGTTGCTCGCAATGACAGGCTTTCTAGCCTCGTATTCGTGCCACTTTTTGACCTGGCCACCGGGTCAAAATGACTTGCCTAGCAGTTGAAGTGCTGCGTCTGGATTTAATAATATCAAATTTATTAAGCTGATTATCAGTCTAAAACCCATCCCTGCTCCCTACTTTTTCACGTAAGGCCCTTCATTCGCTACTGCTGGCTTACCGGCACCGCATCAGCGGCGCACACCGGTTGCCACTATGCGTTTGCACACCAAAATAACGTTGGGTTTCCTGGCTATGCTGGGGTTGTTGCTGGGCATTTCCTTTTACGCCTCCGTCACGCTGAGCCGACTCGACCGGGCCAACCGGGCGGTATTGCAGGATAATTTTTACTCGGTGCAACTGGGCCAGGGCATGTTGCAGGCTCTGGATAACCTCACCGCCGACCCGGCCGCCACGCCCACCTTGGGTCGCCTGCATAGCCTGCTGGCCCGCGAGGCCGCCAACATCACCGAGCCCGGCGAACGCCGCCTCGTCGATAGCCTTACCCAGGTGCTGAACGCCTACCCCGGCCCTAGTGCCGCCGCCGGCCAAGCGCAGCTACGCCAGCTCACGCACCGCGTGGTGGCCCTGAACCTGACAGCCCTGGCCCGCAAAAACGGGCAGGCTATGCACGCCGCCGCCCAAGCCAAAAATTATTTACTGCTATTCAGCGTGCTGAGCGCCCTGGTGGGCCTGATGCTGGTGGGCAGCGTGCCGCAAGCGGCCGTAGGCGGCCTGCGCAAGCTGACTGCCAGCCTCGACCACGCCACGCGTACCGACTTCGCGGCCACCGTGCCCATCGAAAGCAGCGACGAGGTGGGCCAGGTAACGGCCGCCTTTAACCGCCTGCTGGTGCACGTACAGGACGTGCGCAGCCACAGCCTGGCCGACGTGGTAACCGAGCGCAATCGCACCAGCGGCCTCGTGCAAACGCTGGGTGAGCCGATTTTCCTGCTCGACCCCAGCCGCCGCCTGCTCGTGGCTAACCCCGCCGCCTGCACCCTACTCAGCTTGCCCGAAAGCCGCGTGCTGGGTCGCCCGGCCGCCGAGCTGGCCCAGGAAAACCCGGTTTTTGCGCAGTTGCTGGCTCCGGCGCTGCTGCCGGTGGCCCAGCGGCCAGTGGGCCCGCAGCCGTTTTCGGTGGTAGGGGCCGATGGCGCGCCGGCGCACTACCAATTGGCGGTGCACGAGGCGGTGGCCTTTAATGAGGCGCGCGACCAGATGGAAGCCGTGGGCACGGTGCTGGCCCTGCGCAACGTGTCGGCTTTCCGGCAGCTCGACCAGACTAAATCGGACTTCCTGGCCACGGCCGCGCACGAGCTGAAAACGCCGCTTTCGAGCATCAACTTCAACCTCAAGCTCTTGCACGACCCGCGCGTGGGCGGCCTCAACGCCGAGCAGCAGGAGATTGTGGCGACCATTAAGGAAGAAAACCAGCGCCTGCTGCGCCTGGTGGGTGAACTGCTGACCGTAGCCCGCCTCGACGCCGGCCAGGGCATTGCCCTCGACCCGCGCCCGCTGGCCGTGGCCGACCTGGTGGCCGCCGCTACCGCACCGCTGCACTTGCAGCTGCGGGCCCGCCACCTCACCCTCGATACCCAGCTGCCCGCCAACCTGCCGGCCATCCGCGCCGACCATGAAAAAACCGCCTGGGTGCTGCTCAACCTGCTGGTGAACGCCGTGCGCTACTCGCCCGAGCAGGGCCATATTCTGCTCAGTGCGGCCCCTACCCCCGACCAGCGGGCCGTACGCGTGCAGGTGCAGGACCACGGCCCCGGCATCGCGGCAGCCGACCAGCAGCGCATTTTCGAGCGCTTTGCCCAGGGCCCCGCCCCTACCCCCCCCGGCGCGGCCGACGACCACGGTACCGGCCTGGGCCTGAGCATCTCGCGCGAGTTCATCGCCAGCCAGGGCGGCGAGCTGGGCGTAGAAAGCACCGCCGGCCAGGGCAGCACCTTCTACTTCACGCTGCCAGTGGCCTGAGCGTACCGGACTACTCCATTACTTATTACCCATCACCCATTACCTTATGTCTACCCTTCCTACTGAAGACAACATCCACCTGCGGCGCGTCACGGCGGCGGGGTTGCTGGTCACGCTAGGCATCATTTTCGGCGATATCGGTACGTCGCCGCTCTACGTGTTCCAGACCATCATCGGCGACCGGCCGGTGAGCGAGCTGCTGGTGTACGGCGGCGTATCGGCCGTGTTCTGGACGCTCACGCTCCAGACCACTATTAAGTACATCATGCTCACGCTGGAGGCCGATAACCACGGCGAGGGTGGCATTTTTTCGCTGTTCTCGCTGGTAAAAAAGCGCGGGCACTGGCTGCTGTTTCCGGCCATCATCGGGGCGGGCACGCTGCTGGCCGATGGCATTATTACGCCGCCCATCTCGGTATCGTCGGCCATTGAGGGCTTGAAACTTCTCTACCCTTCCCTCAACACCGAAACCATTGTTATCATCGTGATTGCCATCATCACGCTGCTATTCGCGTTTCAGCAGTTTGGCACCAAGATAGTGGGCGCGGCTTTCGGGCCGATAATGCTGCTCTGGTTTTCGGCCATTGCGGCGCTGGGCATCGCCCAGATTCTGCACTACCCCGGTGTGCTGGCCGCCCTCAACCCGGTGTACGCCATCCGGCTATTAACCGAATATCCAAAAGGCTTCTGGCTGCTGGGCGCGGTATTTCTATGCACTACCGGGGCCGAGGCGCTGTACTCCGACCTGGGCCACTGCGGGCGCAAGAACATCCGCACCTCCTGGGTTTTTGTGAAAAGCGCCCTAGTCCTCAACTACCTGGGCCAGGCCGCCTGGACGATGGGCCACGTGGGTCACTCGCTGGCCGGCAACCAGAACCCGTTTTTCATGATTGCCCCGCAGTGGGCCCTCGTGCCGCTCATCATCCTGGCCACGCTGGCCACCATTATTGCCTCGCAGGCGCTCATTTCGGGCTCCTACACGCTTATTTCGGAGGCCGTCAGCCTGCGTTTCTGGCCCAAGGTGCGGGTGCTGTTTCCCACCGACCAGCGCGGCCAGATTTACGTGCCCAGCATCAACTGGCTGCTGTGGTTTGGCTGCGTGTGCGTGCAGCTTTGGTTTAAAACGTCGGAGGCCATGACGGCGGCCTACGGCTTCAGCATCACGGTGGCCATGCTGATGACCAGCATCTTGCTGTCGCAGTACCTGCGCGGCGTCAAGCATTGGGCAGTGCCGGTGGTGGGGCTGCTCATGCTGGTCTTTTTCACCGTCGAAATGTCCTTTCTTATTGCCAACGTCACCAAGCTGCTCAACCGGCTGGGCATCCTGGTCTTCGAGTGGGGCCTGATTTTTATGATGTACGTGGGCTACCGCGGCCGCGAAATCAAGAACAGCCTGCTGACCCTGGTGTCGGTGGCCGGCACCAAGCCTACCCTCCTCGAATTGAGCCAGGATGAGTCGGTGACCAAATACGCCAGCAACCTCGTGTACCTCACCCACAGCAAGAAGCCCGGCGAGCTGGAAAACGAAATCATGTATTCCATCCTGCGCAAGCAGCCCAAACGCGCTGACCGCTACTGGTTCATCAACATGAGCATCCTCACGGACCCGTACTCGACCCGCTATTCGGTGGAAGAACTAGTGCCCGGCGTGGCCTACAAGATTAATTTTAAGCTGGGCTTCCGGGTGCAGCCGCGCCTTAATCTGCTATTCCGCCGCGTACTGGAGCAGATGGGTAAGGAAGGTGAAATCGACATTACCTCGCGCTACGACTCGCTGGCCCGCTACCAGATGCCTGGCGATTTCCGCTTTGTGGTGCTCGAAAAAGTGCTTAGCTATGATAATCAGCTTAGCTTCAAGGAGCGCTTTATCCTGAACGGCTACTTCTTCGTCAACCGCTTCGCCATCTCCGACCAGCAGCTCTTCGGTCTCGATACCAGCGATGTAGCCATCGAGAAAGTCCCGCTCACCGTTAAGCCCGCGACCGCTACCCACGACCTGCTGCGCGACCCGCCTGAGCAGGCCCAAGACCCCGTGCCCGTGGAAGCCATCCGCGCCGAGCGAGCCGCCGTGAAGGTGTAAGGCGCTACCCCCGTTTGTCCTGGCGAGCATGTTGCGCAACATGCTCGCCAGGACAAATGGTTAAATCAGGTCGCCCAGCTCCTTCACACCAATCGGCCGCTCCACGGTATAGCCTTCGCCAAACTCTACCCCAATCAGGTGCCCAAACTCGCGGGCGCGGGCTTCCATGAAGTGCGAAAACGTTTGGCCCGAGAGGTAGGTTACCGGCGCCGTAGGGTCGGCATTGGTATTGAAAAACTGCGTACCGTAGGCATTGATGCTAGCCCACTTGCCGGCCCAATGCGGGGTAATATCTACCACGAAATCGGCCGGAATCTGGCGGTCCTGAATGTAGTGATACACGTGTTTGGGCCGCCAGGCGGCCTGCGGCTGGCCATCTCCCCCGAGCGTCTCAATCATGCGCAGGCCGCTCAGAAAGCAGGCATCGGTGGCAAGCTGCGCGCCGCGGCCGTGGTCGGGGTGCCGGTCCGAGATGGCATTGCAAAGCACAATGTCGGGTTGGTAGCGCCGGATGGCCGCGATGAGCGGCAGCTGGTGCTCGCGGTCATTTTTGAAAAAGCCGTCGGGTAAGCCCAGGTTTTCACGCGCGCTGAGTTGGAGAATTTTGCTGGCCGCCGCCGACTCGGCCGCCCTGATTTCGGGGGTGCCGCGCGTGCCCAGCTCGCCGCGCGTAAAGTCCACGATGCCCACTTTCTTGCCCGCCGCCACGGCCGCCAGCAGCGTGCCTGAGCACGACATCTCTACATCATCGGGGTGGGCCCCCAAGGCCAGAATAGCAAGCTTCATAGTACAAATGCCAGCATATCGGCTGGTTGCTACAAAGGTATCGCTGCCACCGCCCGACAATTTTCCGTCCTAATCAGCCGGCAAAATAAATTTTGGGCCGGTAGCTTAAACTCTGATTGTATCCCTTCATCAAAACACTACAACCCAACCAACCACCATTTATCTTTTATCATGCAAAAGTTCCTGTTGCCGTTTGCCTGCGGACTCGCCCTGGCTTTCACTAGCCAAGCCCAGACGATTAACCAGCGTGTTGAAAATCAGCATAACCGCGTTGCCGCTGGCCGGGCCGACGGCCAGCTAAATCGCCGCCAGGCCCGTAAGCTGCGGGGCGAAGACCGTGGTATTCAAGCACAGGCGCACGCCGAGCGTCGCGCCGACGGAGGCCGCCTTACTGCCGGCCAGCGCCAGCAGCTTAACGGCGAACTGAATCACGACAGCCGCCAGATTCACCGTGAGCGAGTGCACTAGGCACTTAGCCTGTGCTTCACTAAATTGAATAAGTCCTAAGAAAGACGGTCAAATGACCGTCTTTCTTAGGACTTATTCAATTTAACATTTCTACCGCGAAATATAGCAGAAATACCAAATAAGCAATTACTAGATTATTACTTAACCCGCAGCTTCTTCCCCAGCTGAAGCTTGCCGCGCAGGCTGGGGTTCAGCCGCTTAAGCGTACTTACGCGCACGCCGTAGCGGTCAGCGATTTCGGAAAGCGTATCACCAGGGCGAATCTTATGGGTCGCTACCTGACGAGCGGCGCTAGGCTCGCCGCGGTGACTGCGGCTGCTACGGCCGCGGTGCAGGGCCTGATTATAGTAGTTGAAAAGCGACGAGGTGATGGTAAACGTTTCGCCTCGCAGCTGGTAATCGGGAAAGTCGTAGAGGTAAGTTGGATTGATAGGATTACCCTCGTAGCGCACCTCGTAGTGCAAGTGCGAGCCCGTGCTACGACCTGTGCTACCCCCCAGCCCAATCACCTGCCCAGCTCGCACGAAGGTACCTACCGGCAGCAGCGGCTTGCTCAAGTGCCCATAGAGGGTTTCGAGGCCATTATAGTGGCGCACAAGCAGATAATTACCATAGCCGCCGCCATCCCACTTGCTGATACGAATTACTCCATCGAAGGCCGCCCGCACCGAATCGCCGGTTTCTAGGTCCAGGTCTACCCCAAAGTGCCAGTGCCCCCAGCGAAAGGCAAAGCCCGACGTAATGGGAGTAGTTACCAGCGGCATCCGGGCGAAGCGCTGCCGGCTGGGGTCCGTGAGCTGCAGCGTGAGCGTATCGCGGATGCGGCGGCCATCCACCCGGTAGGGGTTGATATTGTGCGTATCCCAGATGGCGTAGTAGCCCGCCACCCTCACCCACGACGAGTCAATAAGCACCTGGTCCGACATCTCCACAATTTCCTGCCCACCCTCGTTGAGCGTGGTTGTGTCCTCGCTCACAATGCTGAGCTTACGGGCCGGGTTGAAGATAGACTTGGCGGCATCCGACTTCGCATCGGGCATCTCCTCCGTCTCCATAATGGTAGTCGTATCCGGCTTCACGTAGCGCATAGTTGGCGTGCGCACCCGAAAGAAGTCGCGGTTGCGCGGGGCCGCCGCTTTCTTGCGGTGTTGCGCCAGCGCGGGCGCGCTACTCCCCAGCCAGCAGGCAAGAAGCAGGAGTAGCGCGAGCGGGCGGGAAAAGTGCTTGGGGAAAATCAAACGAAACCCAAAATAAATAACCAGAACCGAGCGCGGGCTCTGGCTGCGCGTTAATGAAAAAAAGTCGCCTCTACGGGCAACTGGTTGCCCCCGCCCGCAGGAGTTGCTACCCGTGCAAACCGGCCAGGTAGCGCTCGGCATCGAGCGCGGCCATGCAGCCAGTGCCGGCCGCCGTTACGGCCTGCCGGTAGGTAAAGTCCTGCACGTCGCCGCAAGCAAACACGCCGTCCACGTTGGTTTTGGCCGTGCCGGGCAGGGTTTTGAGGTAGCCTTGCTCGTCGTGGTGCAGATAGTTCTGAAAAATCTTGGAGTTGGGCTCGTGGCCAATGGCCACGAAGAACCCATGAACGGGAATTTCGCGGGTTTCGTGCGTCAGCAGATTCTTTACCCGCACCGCCTCCACGGCGTGCTCGCCCAGGATTTCATCGGTCGCCGTATCGAACAGTACCTCAATCTTGGGATTGTTCAGTACCCGCTGCTGCATGATTTTAGAGGCCCGCATGGCATCCTTGCGCACCAGCATGTACACCTTCGAGCACAGGTTGGCGAGGTAATTGGCTTCCTCGGCAGCCGTGTCACCGGCCCCTACAATGGCTACGTCCTTGCCTCGGTAAAAGAACCCGTCGCACACGGCGCAGGCCGATACGCCCGACCCGTTGAGCCGCGCCTCGGAGGGTAGGCCTAACCACTTAGCCGACGCGCCGGTAGCCAGAATCACCGCATCGGCCGTCAATTCAACAGTTTCATCAATCGTCACTTTGTGCGGATGCCCCGAAAAGTCCACCTTTGTGGCGATGCCGTAGCGCACATCGGTGCCGAAGCGCTCAGCCTGTTTTTTGAGGTCTTCCATCATTTCCGGCCCCATCACGCCATCGGGGTAGCCCGGAAAATTCTCCACGTCATTGGTAATCGTCAGCTGGCCACCGGGCTGCAAGCCCATGTACATGACGGGCTGCAGGCCGGCCCGCGCCGCGTAAATGGCGGCCGTGTAGCCCGCCGGCCCCGAGCCAATAATCAGGCAATGAATATGTTCCATACGTAGGGTAAGCTTTAGCTTGCCATTTTCTAAAATATAATCTCTTTTAAGCATAGTAAGCTAAAGCTTACCCTACAAAAAACCCCAACCTCACGGCCGGGGTTTCGAGTTAACGAATTTACGTAGAAATTAACCCAAGTAAGGCTTCAGCGCCTTTGAACGCGAGGTGTGGCGCAGGCGGCGAATGGCTTTCTCCTTTATTTGGCGCACCCGCTCGCGGGTCAGGTTGAACTTCTCGCCAATCTCTTCCAGCGTCAAAGCCGCCTCGCCATTCAGCCCAAAATAGAGCGTAATTACGTCGGCCTCACGCTTGGTGAGGGTGGAAAGGGCGCGTTGCACTTCCTTGCGCAACGAGTCATTCATCAGACCCGAATCGGGCTTTTCCTCGTCCTCGTTTTCGAGCACGTCGAGCAGGCGATTTTCCTCGCCCTGCACAAACGGCGCGTCAACGGATACGTGGCGGCCCGAAATTTTCAGGGTATCCACCACTTCCGAAGTCGTCAATTCTAGCACTTCGGCGATTTCCTCAGGCGAGGGCTCGCGCTCGAACTTCTGCTCCAACTCCGAGAACGACTTACTGATTTTATTCAGCGAGCCAACCCGGTTCAGGGGTAGGCGCACGATGCGGCTCTGCTCGGCCAGAGCTTGCAAAATGCTCTGGCGAATCCACCACACGGCGTAAGAGATGAACTTGAAGCCGCGGGTTTCATCAAAGCGCTTGGCAGCTTTGATGAGGCCCAGGTTACCCTCGTTGATGAGGTCACCTAGGCTAAGACCCTGGTTCTGATATTGTTTTGCCACCGACACTACAAAGCGTAGGTTAGCTTTAGTCAATTTTTCCAGCGCTTTCTGGTCCCCATCGCGGATACGCTGCGCCAGCGTAACCTCCTCGTCGGGTGTCAGCAGGTCCACTTTGCCAATCTCCTGGAGGTATTTATCCAGCGACTGACTTTCGCGGTTGGTAATCTGCTTGCTGATTTTTAGCTGTCTCATCGGTAACGGCGCTAACTAGGTAGTTCTAAAGAAGTTATTCGGAAGGTAATAGAGTTTGTGAGCTTATTCCAATCTAACCGAAATCAACAAGGCTATACGAGCGAAAGTTCTTTCCGGCCACTTGGCAGGGGGTAGGCCGGCCGTTGGACCAGCCTACTCCCTTGCTCAAAAACTACGCCTGCTTTTCGAGCAGCACTTTGCGCGAGAGGCGATACTTACCGGTTTTTTTATCAATATCCACCAGTTTTACGTCAATTTCCTGGCCCACTTCCAGCACGCCTTCGAGCGAGGCGATGCGCTCGTGCGTCACCTCCGAAATGTGCAGCAGGCCATCCTTACCCGGCATAATCTCTACGAACGCGCCGTAGGGCTGAATGCTGCGTACCTTGCCTTTGTAAGTTTCGCCCACTTCCGGCTGCGCCGCGATGGCCCGGATGCGGTCAATGGCACCCTGCATATCGTTCTGATTAGCAGCGTAGATGCTCACGTGACCTTTCTCATCCTTCTCCTCGATGATTACCGTGGCGTTGGTATCCTTCTGAATCTGCTGAATGACTTTGCCGCCCGGTCCGATTATCGCGCCGATAAACTCTTTGTCAATCAGCATTTTGTGCGAGCGGGGCGTGTGCGCCTTCAACTCGGCGGCCGGGGCGGCGATGGTCTTGGCCATCTCGCGCAGAATGTGCAGGCGGCCTTCGCGGGCCTGGTGCAGCGCGGCGGTCAGAATCTCATTGCTCAGGCCCTGGATTTTGATATCCATCTGGCAGGCGCAAATGCCTTTCTCCGTACCCGTCACCTTGAAGTCCATGTCGCCGAGGTGGTCCTCATCACCCAGAATATCGCTCAGCACGGCGTATTCGCCGGTTTCCTTATCCTGCACGAGGCCCATGGCGATGCCCGCCACGGCGGCGCGCACCTTCACGCCGGCGTCCATCAGCGCCAGCGAGCCAGCGCAGACGGTCGCCATCGAGCTGGAGCCATTCGACTCCAAGATGTCCGACACGATGCGGATGGTGTAGGGATTCTCATCATCGGGCGGCAGCACGCGCTTGAGCGAACGGGCGGCCAAGTTGCCATGGCCGATTTCGCGGCGGCCGGCCCCGCGGTTGGGCTTCACTTCGCCGGTCGAGAAACCGGGGAAGTTATAGTGCAGCATGAATTTTGAGTAGCCCTTGGTCAGCGGCTGGTCCACAATCTGCTCATCCAGCTTGGTGCCGAGGGTAGCCGTGGTCAGGCTCTGGGTTTCACCGCGGGTAAAAATAGCCGAGCCGTGGGCACCGGGCAAATAGTTGATTTCCGACCAGATGGGCCGGATTTCGGTGAGCTGACGGCCGTCGAGGCGTACGCGCTCCTTCACCATCATGTCGCGAATAGCCTTCTTCTCCGCCGACGAATAGTAGCGGCTGAACTGCTTCATATCTAGTTCGGGCTGCTCGGCCACCAGCTTTTCTAGGAACGCCTTTTTTACGGCCGTAAAACCCTCTTTACGACCACCTTTGCTGGTATTGCCCAAGCGTGCTACGTCGTAGGCACCTTGGTAAATACCTTCGTGAACAAGCTTTTTCAGCGCCTCATTTTCCTCGTACTTGGGATACTCGCGGGGCTGTGACTCAGGCGTGCGGCCTACAGCCTCGGCCAGGTCTTTCTGCAACTGCACTTGGGCTTTGATGGCCTCGTGACCGAAAGCAATGGCCGCTACCATCTCTTCTTCGCTCACTTCATTCATCTCGCCTTCCACCATCGCTACCGAGTCGGCCGTGGCACCTACAATGAGGTCCATGTCGGCGCGCTGTAAGTCGCTGGTTTTGGGATTAATCTGGAACTGACCGTCGATACGGGCTACCCGCACCTCCGAAATCGGACCGGCAAACGGGATGTCCGAAATGGACAAAGCGGCCGAGGCGGCCAGCGCGGCCAGCGCGTCAGGCTGTACTTCCTTATCGGCCGAGATGAGGGTAATCATTACCTGCACCTCGTAGTGGTAATCCTTAGGGAACATGGGCCGCAGGATGCGGTCCACGAGGCGGCAAATGAGGATTTCGTAGTCGCTCAAGCGACCTTCGCGGCGCTGAAATGAGCCAGGAATCTTGCCGGCCGAGCCGAATTTCTCCTGGTAATCCACCGAGAGGGGTAGGAAGTCTACGCCTTCGCGCTGGCTGGGGGCCGACACGACGGTGGCCAGCAGCATGGTATCGCCGAGGCGCACGACTACGGCTCCGTCGGCAAATTTGGCCAGCTTGCCGGTTTCGATGGAAATCTGACGGCCGTCGGGCAGCGCCAGCGTTTTGGTAATCGCGTTTGGAGCGGGCATGGGGAAAAGAATTGGAGGGGCGGGGCTTGCCCCCGCCCGTCGTTGAACCGACTGCAACGGGTATCGTTCAACGGCGGGCGTTGGCCAAGGGCCAGCTTTCGGTTCAACGACGGGCGGGGGCAAGCCCCGCCCCTACTCAAAATGGGCAAAAAAAAGAGTAGGGAACCCTCGCTTGGAAGGCTCCCTACTCTCAAAAGGCGGGCTTACTTACGGATGCCCAACTCCTTGATAATGGCGCGGTAGCGATTAATTTCGCGGTGCTGGAGGTAGTCCAGCATCCGGCGGCGCTTACCAACCAGCTTCAGCAGGCCCAGGCGGGTGCTGTGGTCTTTTTTGTTGGTCTTCAGGTGCTCCGTCAGGTGCGTGATGCGGTGGGTAAACAGGGCGATTTGCGACTCTGCGGAGCCCGTATCGGTGTTTACTTTCTGAAGGCTGTTATTTTCGAAGATAACCTGTTTGGCCTCAGTCGAGAGTTTCATCGGCAGATAGGGAGAACCCGTCTTAGATTAAAAAATAGGAGAAATTAACTGCCCCATAGCTCGGGGCGGGTGCAAAGGTACGGAGTTTGCGCCAGCATTCCAAGCGTTATTCAGCCAAGGGCAGTGCCAGCCGCCGCAAGCGCGGAAACCGCGGCAGCCGCTGGGCCAGCCGCCGCCAGAAATCCAGCTCCAGCAGCCCCGAGTCGTTGTAGGCTTGGTAGAGAAAAAATACGCCGAACGGAAATAGTACGGCATTAGAAATCCACATCCCTACCCCCACGGGCAGTAGGAAGTCGCGGCCGTACTTCGAGCCCATCGTGTCGAGCACGTAGAATACGATAAAAAATAAAATCGACACCAGAATGGGTATGCCCAGGCCGCCTTTTTTGATGATAGCGCCCAGTGGCGCACCAATTAAGAACATGAGCAGCACAGCCGTCGATTGGGTATATTTGCGATATACCTCGATGCGAAACTCGGCCGAGTCGCGGGCAATCTCATAGAGCCGCTGCGTAGTGGCCGTGATGAACGAATTCACGTTGCGGGCCCGGTTGAGAGCCTGCTCCACATTGGAGGCGTTGAGGGGGGGTAGGCGCTTGGCCGGCACCTGCCAGGTGGCTAGCCGCTTGTTCTGGGCGCGGCCCGTCGTATCGAGGCGCAGGTAGGTGTAATAGCCCCCCAGGCGGGCGGGCAGTTGGCGGCGCTCCCGGCTCAGGGTGCGCTGAATGGAATCGGAGCCATGCTTGAGCTGCGGAATATTGAGCATCATCCGGTTGGTCTGAAACAGCTCCTGCTTGGTCCGGTCGAGGTTGAACGAAGCCAGCGAAAACGTTATCATGTTGCGCTTGAATCCCTCCCGCACAAAAGAAGCCGCCGAGCGATTTTGCGCGTCGGGCTGGTCTACGTAGCTGTGGCCCCGGAATAGCTCAAAGCCTAAGTATTGCCCCCCAAAGCGGGTAAACATGCGCCCCGAGTCGGCGAGCATCACGGTGGTATTACCCGATTTTTGGGTGTGGTCGTAAATCATAATACCCATCAGGATATCCTTTTCGGGTCCCAGCTTTTTATCTACCTTGATGGTGTAGCCCGGAATACCGTTGTAAAAAACGCCTGGCCGGATGTCCAGAGCCAGCTTTTTCTGGCGTACGTCCCACAGTAGGCTATACGCCTTCAGGTTAGCCTTGGGCACGATGCGCTCATTAAACCAGAACGCGCATGCGGCCAATACCAAGCTCACCAGCCACACCGGCCGTAAAATGCGCGTGAGGGCGATGCCGGAGGCTTTAATAGCCGTTAATTCGTGGTGCTCGCCCAGGTTGCCGTAGGTCATGAGCGACGAGAGCAGCACGGCCAGCGGCAACGAAATGGGCACAATTAGTACGCTGAAGTAGAACAGCAGTTGGAGCAGCACCCCCGTGCCCAAGTCCTTGCCCACGATATCATCCAGGTATTTCAACAGCGTATGCGTGAGCAGAATAAATTCTACCACCGCAAACGTGAGCAAAAATGGCCCGGCAAAGGCTTTAAGAATGAGTTTATCGAGCTTTTTCACGAAAGTGCAGGGTAAGCGTTAGCTGGCCGGTTTGTATCTTTTGCCTAACCAATTTTCTCGCGGCAAGCGCTAGCTTACCGCACCGTTTAACGCCATTACCCCCAAAGATGGTGCCTACCCCCCTACTTGCTCGCGTAGCTTGCCCACGAGCCCTTCCCACAATTCCAGCCGCTCCTGCTCATCCAGGTGCTCCGAATAATCAGTGACGCGCAGAAATACCTCGTCCGTAATCCGCGACGACTCTAAGGTAAAGTCCAGGTAGCTGGCATCACTTAGCGGGCGCTTATTCTCATCCAGAAATACGTAGCGGATGCTACGGCCGGGGCGCTGAGTCGCAATTTCGGCATAGTGGCTCTGCTTGTCCCACACCATATCGAGTCGGTGGTCGGGGTCGAGGCGCACATCGTCGCAAAACCATTGCGCGAGGCCGGAAGCCGAAGCGATGTAGGGAAACAGGATTTTGAGGGAAGCGTTTATCGCGTATTCCATCTCGAAACGATGCTTGGCACCGGTAGCGGGCATGGCCATAGAACTAGGGGGTAGGAGCCCGACGCTAATCGCTAAAAGCGGCTCTGCGGGCAAGAAAACAAGTATTTTTTATCAGTGGCTTGCAAAAAGCCCTTTTTTCTGTACCTTTGCGCTCCCAAACCACCCCGGCGGGGTAGCTCAGTTGGTTAGAGCACAGGATTCATAACCCTGAGGTCGGCGGTTCAAGCCCGCCTCCCGCTACGTTTGCAAACGCCGTTCCAACTGAGTTGGGGCGGCGTTTGGCGTTCGGGCCGGCCGAAGCTGAACGTTGGCACTCGCTAAACTGACTCGCGGGTAGCAAGTTGGTGCAATTGGTCCCGAAACGACAAAGCGCTTGCCTCCACGTCCGGGGGCAAGCGCTTTTCTGCATTAGTCGAGAGGCCGGAGCTAGCCCCGCACGTACTATTTCACTTTCTCAACGATACCCGCAAACGCGGCGGGATGGTTCAGGGCGAGGTCAGCGAGTACCTTGCGGTTCAACTCGATACCAGCTTTCTTAAGGCCGCCCATCAGCTGCGAGTACGAGAGGCCGTGCTCGCGGGCACCCGCGTTGATTCGCTGAATCCAGAGTGCGCGAAACTCGCGCTTCTTCACCTTACGGTCGCGGTAGGCATAGAGCAAGCCCTTTTCTACGGCGTTTTTCGCAACGGTCCACACATTTTTGCGCCGGCCATAGTAGCCTTTGGCGAGGCGCATTACTTTCTTGCGGCGGTGGCGCGAGGCCACGTGGTTTACACTCCTGGGCATAACCTAAGTTATTTTTGGCAGCCGGCGCGCTGTTTTTGCAGCAGCTTATGTTTCAGCCGGAAGCCTGGTGATTGAGTAATTTGAGTAATGGAAGTAATTTGAGTAATTAGGATGGCAGAGCATTGCTGAACAACATTACTCAAATTCCTCCCATTACTCAAATTGCTCAGATGTTCAGCATCTGACTCACCCGGTTCATATCGGCCGAGCTGACGAGGCCGCTGTGGGTGAGGGCGCGCTTGCGCTTAGTGCTCTTCTTGGTCAGGATGTGCGACTTGAAGGCGTGCTTGCGCTTCACTTTGCCGGTGCCAGTCAGCTTGAAGCGCTTTTTGGCACCCGACTTGGTTTTTACTTTGGGCATGGGTTGGGGTTGATTATTGATTGTTAGGTACTGACGCTGAACGAGATACTCATCCGGCAGCGGCAGCCATCAACAAGCGGGGTAATACTATTCGGTGGCGGCGGGCTCTTGGGCGGGCTTAGCCTCCTTGGGAGCTTTGGCAACTTTCTCTTTATCCGGCGCGGCGGGGGCCGGCTTGGGGGCCGCCTTGGCGACTACGGCCGCCTTGGGAGCCAAGTAGAGAAACATGCGCTTACCTTCGAGCTTGGGCAATTGCTCCACTTTGGCGAGTTCCTCTAGGGCCTGCGCAAACTTGAGCAGCAGGATTTCGCCGCGCTCCTTGAAGACGATGCTACGGCCCACGAAGTGCACGTAAGCCTTGATTTTGGCCCCTTCTTTCAGAAACTCCTGCGCGTGCTTGAGCTTGAAATCGAAGTCGTGGTCGTCCGTATTAGGGCCGAAGCGGATTTCCTTCAGCACGACCTTCGTTTGCTTCGCTTTTAGTTCACGGGTCTTTTTCTTCTGCTCGTACTTGAATTTCGAGTAGTCGATGACGCGGCAAACGGGTGGTACGGCCGTGGGCGAAATCTCCACAAGGTCCAGGTTTTGGTCCTGGGCCATCTTGCGGGCCTGGTCGGTAGGGTACACGCCCTGCTCGACGTTATCACCGACGAGGCGAACCTCACGGGCGGTGATTTTCTGATTGATTTTGAACGGCTCCTCCACCTGCTGGCGGGGCACGTACCGACGATTCGGGGTAGCTATGGCGAAAGTCCTCCTGCTAAAAGGTGACGAAAAATGATAGTAAAGCGCCCGCTCAGCTGATTAAGGCCAAACGTTCGGGGGGCAAATATCCGACTTTTTACCCGCAAATCAAAATAATGACGGAAATTTAGCAGGTAGCAGCCAGGAAGTAACTGTTGCTACCCCCTGGCTGCTACCTTTAAAACTACCCGCCTACCCCTACCCCATCGCCTCAGCCACTTGGCTCTGCACGCTTTTGATGAAGCCGTCAATGGGCATCGAGCCAATGTCGCCTTCGCCGTGGCGGCGCACGCTTACGATGCCATCCTGCACTTCTTTTTCGCCAACTACCAGCAGATAAGGCGTTTTGGCGATTTCAGCATCCCGGATTTTGCGGCCGATGCGCTCGTCGCGGGCGTCCACGGTACCGCGCAGGCCGGCAGCTTCGAGGCGGTTTTTCACCTCGTAAGCGTAGTCGGCAAAACGGTCGGAAATAGGGAGCACGATGAACTGCTCGGGCGAAAGCCAGAGTGGGAAGTTGCCGGCGCAATGCTCGATGAGCACGGCCACGAAGCGCTCCAGCGAACCAAACGGCGCGCGATGAATCATAACGGGGCGGGCACGGCCGTTTTCGGGCGTAACATATTCCAAATCAAAACGTTCGGGCAGGTTATAATCTACCTGCACCGTGCCCAGCTGCCAGCGGCGGCCCAGCGCGTCGCGCACCATAAAGTCGAGCTTGGGACCATAAAAGGCAGCTTCGCCCAACTCCGTAATGGTGGTGAGGCCCTTTTCGGCGGCCGCCTGGATAATGGCGCTTTCGGCAATAGCCCAGTTCTCGTCGGTACCGATGTATTTGGTTTTATTCTCCGGGTCGCGCAGGCTTACTTGGGCCGTGAAGTCACTAAAGCCCAGCGCTTTGAACACGTAGAGTACCAAGTCAATCACCTTTTTGAACTCCTCGATTACCTGGTCGGGGCGACAGAAGATGTGCGCGTCGTCCTGCGTAAAGCCGCGTACCCGCGTCAGGCCGTGCAACTCGCCACTCTGCTCGTAGCGGTACACGGTGCCGAACTCGGCGAGGCGCACGGGCAGGTCGCGGTAGCTGCGGGGCTTGGTGCGGTAGATTTCGCAGTGGTGCGGGCAATTCATCGGCTTGAGGAAGAACTCCTCGCCGGGGTTGGGCGTGCGGATGGGCTGGAACGAATCGGCCCCGTATTTCTCGTAGTGGCCGCTGGTTACGTACAATTCCTTGGCTCCGATGTGGGGCGTCACAACCGGCTGGTAGCCAGCCTTTACCTGGGCTTTGCGCAGAAATTGCTCTAAGTTCTCGCGTAGGGCCGTGCCTTTGGGTAGCCACAGGGGCAGGCCGGCTCCTACCCGCTCCGAAAAGGCGAATAACTCCAGCTCCTTGCCCAGCTTGCGGTGGTCGCGGCGCTTGGCTTCTTCCAGCCTTTCGAGGTACTCGGTGAGGTCCTTCTGCTTGGGAAACGTAATGCCGTAGAGGCGCGTGAGCTGCTTGTTTTTCTCGTCGCCGCGCCAGTAGGCCCCGGCCACGTTCATGATTTTGGCGGCCTTGATGGGGCCGGTATCTGGGATATGCGGCCCGCGGCAAAGGTCCGTGAAATTACCCTGAGTATAGAAGGTGATGCTACCATCGGCCAGGTTATCAATCATTTCCAGCTTATAAGGGTCTTGCTTCTCAGTGAAGTAGGCGATGGCTTCGGCCTTGGGCACGGCACGGCGCTCGAACTTGCTTTTATTTTTAGCCAGCTCCAGCATTTTCTTCTCAATGGCCGGGAAGTCATCACTCGAAATGGTACGGCCTTCCCCCAAATCCACGTCGTAATAAAAGCCGTTTTCGATGGCCGGGCCAATGGCCAGCTTCACGCCGGGGTAGAGGAATTCCAGTGCTTCGGCCATGAGATGGGCTGAAGAGTGCCAGTAGGCTTGCTTGCCGCCTTCGTCGTTCCAGGTCAGAATTTCGAGGGTCGCGTCGTCGGTTAGGGGGCGGTGCAGGTCGCGGATTTCGCCGTTAACCTTCACAGCCAAGGCATTACGGGCGAGACCTTCGCTGATGCTGGCGGCGAGGTCGTAGCCCGTCGAGCCGGCTTCGACCTGGCGAACGGAGCCGTCGGGGAGGGTAAGTTGGAGCATAACTAAGTAAACTATTGCCCGCGGTGAGCGCAAAGCAGCCGCAAGTTACGGCGGCGGCAAATGAGTAGGGGAGTAAAGGAGGCAGGATAATAGACAAGGCAGGGGTAAAGGAGCAAGTTATCATTGCCGCGCAGCGCACGCAATGATAACTTGCTCCTTTACCCCTTGCCTTATTTACCGTTAGCGTGGGGCGAGCGGGGCGATGGGCTGCGGCCGGGGGCCGGGCGCGCTGGCTGGGCGGGGATAGTACGCACGCGGCGGGCGCAGGCTGTCGGGCAGGGAGGCGCGCACCAGGTCGCCGATTTTCCAGACCTTATACGTCCAGTGCTGGTTGCTGGGGTTTTCGAGCACCAGCATTCGATATTGGCGCAGGGCCTCGGGCAGGCGGTGCTGGGCTTCGAGGGCTTCGGCCAAAATAGTGCGGGCCTGGGGCAAGCGCGGGTTCTGGCGCAGGGCGCGGATGAGATGCGGAATCACGCTGGCCGGGCGCTGCCCCCCAGCAGCAGCGGCCAGGGCCAGGCGGTAGTCGGCCCGATACTGAGTGGTGTCGAGGGCCAGGGCGCAGCGGTAGTAGCGCAGGGCGCTGTCGGGGCGGCCTTGCAGCTCCAGTTGGCGGCCAAAGTCGTAGTGCAGCGACCCAGAGGCGGAGTCGAGCCGCAGGCCCAGGGTAGCGTAGCGGGCGGCCTGGGCCGGCTCGCGATAGGCATTGAGCAGAAAGGCCAGCTGGTGCAGAATTTCGGGCTGGCGCGGGTCACGGGCCAGGGCGGCGCGCAGGTAATCGAGGGCCTGGGCGGTATCCTGAGTGGCGGCGTAGGCCAGGCCCTTGTAGAAGAGCGCAGCGGGCTGGTCGGGGTCGAGGCGCAGGGTGCGGTCGAGGCTGGCCAGGGCGTCGTCGTACTGGCGGGCGGCTAGGTGAGTCTCACCTTCGAGCAAGGGTAGCTCGGGCGAGTTGAAGCCATTAGCGGCGGCGGCGCGGGTGGCGGCAAGCGTCTGGCGCAGGCGGCCCAGTGCCCGGTAGGCGCGGGCCTGCAAGAAGTACAGGTCGCCATCCTGGTTATCAACGGCGAGCGCCCGCTCCACGTCGTTCAGGGCGGCGACGGGCTGGCCGGCGGCCAGGCGCAGGGTAGCACGGCGGGCCAGCAGGCCGGTGTTATCGGGCTGTTGCTGAATAGCTCCGTCCAGCTCGTCGGCCTGCACGCGGGGGCCGCTCTGCACGGTGGCCAGGTCCACGAGGGTATCGGGCCGCTCGGCGGGGGTAGCGTGGCAGGCAGCCAGCAGCAAAGCCAAAAACGGAAGAAGCCGGCGGGGCATGGAAGGAGGAGAGGGGAAGCTTTAGCTTACCGTAAAAGGAGTGTAGGGTTAGGAGTGAAGAGAGAGGTGAAGGGTCAAAAAGAACGTCATGCTCATCTGGCGTCCCGAAGGAAGCTTCTCTACTGCGTAACTAATCCCAACCGTCAAGATTACTTGCGCGGTAAAGATGCTTCCTTCGGGACGCCAGATGAGTATGACGTTCGACATTAATCATTCCCTCCTAACTCCCCCTCATCAGCCCCCAAAATTAACCCTGTGCTCCCGACCGGCCGCGCCGCTGCATTTTTGCAAGCCGCTAGCTAACCAGCTCCCCTAACCCGCATGAAAATTCTTCTCGTTGAGGATGAGCCTTCGGTGGCCGCCTTTCTGCACCAGGGTCTTACCGAGCAGGGCTACACCGTAGACCTGGCCGCCGATGGGATGCTGGGGCTGCACCGGGCGCAGAGCAAGCCCTACGACTGCCTGATTCTGGACCAGATGCTGCCTGGCCTCAGCGGCTTGGAAGTGTGCCGCCAGGTACGGGCCCACGACCCCGGCGTGCCCATCCTGATGCTGACGGCCCTGGGCGAGACGGACGATAAAATCCGGGGCCTCGACGCCGGGGCCGACGACTACCTGGTGAAGCCCTTCGCCTTTGCCGAGCTGCTGGCGCGGCTGCGGGCGCTAGTACGCCGCCGCACCGACGCCCCCGCCACGGCGGCAGCCCTGCGCCTAGCCGACCTCACCCTCGACCCCGCCACCAAGCGCGTGGAGCGCGCCGGCCAGTCCATTCAGCTCACCGCCCGCGAGTTTGCGCTGCTCGAATACCTGCTGCGCCACCAGGGCCGGGTAGTGAGCCGCGCCGAGCTATTGGAACACGTCTGGGATATGAATTTCGACACGGGCTCAAACGTAATTGACGTGTACATCAATTTTTTGCGCAAAAAAGCGGATAAGGGCTTTTCTACCAAGCTTATTCATACGCTGGTGGGGATGGGCTACGTGCTGCGCGAAGAGTGAGGAGTTAAAATAGTTTGTCATTGCTGCGCTCGCAATGACAAACTATTTTAACTCCTAATCCCCAAGTCCCTAATCACTAAACCCCATGTCCATTCGCTTACGCCTAGCCTTGCAGTTCGGGGCGTTGCTAGTCGTGACGCTGGTGTTGCTGCTGGCGGCAGTTTATTTTTTCACCTGGCAGTCGCGGCGCGAGGCGTTCACCCAGAGCCTGTTTAGCCGGGCCGAGGTGATGGGGCACGTGTATGCCGACGGCCAAGCGCGGGCCGATTCGGGCCAGGCAGCTTCCTACCGGCGCTATTTGCGGCAGCTCTACCGCACGCTGCCCGACGAGGAAGGCCAAGTGTACGATGCGGCGGGGCGGCTGGTATTTCGGGAGGGGCAACGGGCGGCCGGCCACCAGGTACCGGCCGCCTGGCTGCACGAGGTGCGCCGCGCGGGCCGGGCGGTGCTGGAGCCGGAACGTGATTTTCACGAAACCGTGGGCCTACGCTACGCCGACCCGCGCCTGGGCGAATTGATTGTGCTGGCTTCGTCGGTGGATGAAGACGGCCGTGAGCAGCTGCGCGGGCTGCGCCGGGTGCTGGGGGCGGGCCTGCTGGCGGCGGTGGTTTTTGCGGGGGTAGGCGGCTGGGTATTCGCGGGCCAAGCCCTGCGCCCGCTGCGCCGCATGGTGGGCGAAGTGGACGGCATCACGGCCACCGACTTGGGCCAGCGCCTAAGCCACGCCGCCGGCCCGGCCGACGAGCTGGGCCGCCTGGCCCAACGCTTCAACCAGCTGCTCGACCGCCTCGAAGCGGCGTTTGCCGGGCAGCGCACCTTCGTGCGCGATGCCTCGCACGAGCTGCGCACGCCCCTCACGGCCCTCACCGGCGAGTTGGAAGTGGCCCTGCTGCAAGCCGAGCGGCCCGCCACCGAGTACCGCCGCGTGCTTCAGCGCACACTCGACGCGGCCCGCCAGCTCACCAGCCTCACCAACGGCCTACTGCAAATAGCCCAAGCCTCGGGCGACCCCTCACAGTTACCCATGCGGCCCGTGGACCTGGGCGAATTGCTGCTGCTGGCCCACGAGCAGGTAGGCCGCCGCTACCCCACCAGCCGCGTGGACCTGGACCTGGGCGAAAGCGCCGAGGCCGGGGCCTTCGTAGTGCTCGGCAACGAGCCGCTGCTGCTCTCGGCCCTGCTCAACGTGCTGGACAATGCCTGCAAGTTTTCGGCGGCTGGCGGGCAGCCCGTCACGGCCACGCTGGCCCAGCCCGCCGGCCGCCCTACCCTGCTGGTAACTGACGAAGGGCTGGGCCTATCGTCTCCCGATTTGGAGCAGGTGTTCGTGCCATTTTTCCGGGCGGCGGCGGCGCGGGCGGTGCCGGGCCACGGCATCGGCCTACCCCTCACGGCGCGCATTATGGCCCTGCACGGGGGCACGGTGCGCCTGGCTAGCGAGCCCGGCCAGGGCACCCGCGTGTGGCTGCAATGGCCGGCTTCGCTTAAGAAATCTACTTAAATTATCTCTCACTATCAAGTGGTTATTAATTTTAATTTCTTTTTAACTTCACTTTAATTTCATCTTAATTGTGGGGTAGTAGTCTTGTGGCAGCAAACCCGGACCCGGTAATCGAGTCTATGACCAATTACCCATATATCACCTGCATGACTAAGGTTATTTCCGCACCGCAACCTGCGTGCGCTACCCACCCCGCGCCTACCCCCTCCCGCTTTAACAGCCTCGGCCAGGATGCGCCAGCGGGGCTGGTGGTATTTCTGGTGGCGCTGCCGCTGTGTTTGGGCATTTCGCTGGCCTCGGGCGCGCCGCTGCTGGCGGGGCTGATTTCGGGCATCGTGGGGGGCTTGCTGGTGAGCGTGCTCAGCGGCTCGGCGGTGAGCGTGAGTGGGCCGGCGGCGGGCCTCACCACCATTATGCTGGCGGCCATTTCGTCGCTGGGCTCGTGGCCGGCGGTGCTGGCGGCTACCGTGGTGGCGGGCGTTATCCAGCTGCTGCTGGGCGTGGCACGGGCGGGCGTTATCGCGCTCTACTTCCCGGCGGCCGTCATTCGCGGCATGTTGGCCTCCATCGGCATTATTTTGATAATGAAGCAGATACCTCACTTTCTGGGGGCTGACCGGGATTATTTTGAAGACCTGGACTTTTTGCAGCTCAACGGCGAAAATACGTTTTCGGCCATTGGTGCGGCGCTGGCGCACGTGAGCCCTGGCTCGGTGCTGGTGGGGGGGTAGGGCTAGCGCTGCTACTGCTCTGGGACAGCCCGGTGGTGCGGCGGCAGCCCTGGGCGCGGCTGGTGCCGGGCGCGCTGGTGGCGGTGCTGGCGGCAGTGGGTATCAACCAATTACTGCTGGCCGTAGCCCCTACCCTGGCTGTGCGCCCCGAGCACCTGGTGAAGCTGCCCGTGCTCTCCTCCTGGAGCCAGCTGGCGGGTACCATGACGTTTCCCGACTTCAGCGCCTTGCGCAACCCCGCCACCTACGGCGTGGCTTTTACCATCGCCAGCGTGGCCTCGCTCGAAACACTGCTCAGCATCGAGGCCGTGGACAACCTCGACCCGCAAAAACGCCATACGCCCACCAACCGTGAGCTGCTGGCGCAGGGCGCGGGCAACGTGGTGAGCGGCCTGCTGGGCGGCCTACCCCTCACGGCGGTTATCGTGCGCTCGTCGGCCAATATCGCGGCCGGCGGGCAAACTAAGCTCTCCGCCTTTATCCACGGCATCCTCTTGCTGATGAGTTTATTACTATTAGGTACGGCATTGAATTTGATTCCCCTGGCGGCACTGGCGGCGGTGCTGCTGGTAGTGGGCTTCAAGCTAACCAGGCCCGCGCTCTACCAGCAGCAGTGGCGGCTGGGTTGGGCACAGTTTGGGCCGTTTATTTTCACTATCATGGCGGTGCTGCTCACCGATTTGCTCAAGGGCGTGAGCATCGGGCTGGTGCTGGGTTTCTTCTTCATTCTCAAGGATAACGCCAAGGCGGGCTCCTACCTGCGGCGCGATGAATCGGCCCCCGACGCGGCTAATTTCCTGCACCTGCGCCTGCCCGAGCACGTCTCGTTTCTCAACAAAGCCAGCATCGTGACTACCCTCGAACAACTGCCCGCGGGCAGCCGCGTACTACTCGACGGCACCCGCTCCGATATGATTGACCACGACGTGCTGGAAGCCATTGAAGCCTTCCGGCGGGCGGCCCCGGCGCGGGGCATTGCGCTGGAGCTGCGCGGCGTGCGGGCGGTAGCGCTAGCCGGACATTAGAATTTCCGCTAGTAGCTTTATATTTTAATCAACAATACCTTACCAAAGGTGGGCCGTTATTCTACTTTTGGCCGCCTGCTTTCCCGTTCTTTACCATTCCTTTTGCTATCGCTACGCGCCTCGCACGTATGAAATCTTCCCCGCTCTCCTCTAAAAAATCTTCGGCTGGTATCCAAGACATTCTGGCCAATAACCGCAAGTGGGTGGCCGACCGCAACGCCGAAGACCCGCAATTTTTCCAGCGCATGGCCAATGGGCAGCAGCCGCGCTATTTATTTATCGGCTGCTCCGACTCGCGGGTGCCGGCTTCGGGCATCACCGGCACCGGACCGGGCGAGATGTTTGTGCACCGCAACATTGCTAACCTGGTGGTGCACACCGATATGAACCTGCTCAGCGTGTTACAATACGCGGTGGAAGTATTGGGCGTGCAGGATATTCTGGTGTGCGGGCACTACGGCTGCGGTGGCGTGGCGGCGGCGGCCAGCAGCAAGCAGTACGGCCTGATTGACAACTGGTTAGTTAATATTCGCGATGTGGTTCGCCTGCACGAAACGGAGCTGCTGCGCATTCCGGACGAAAAGCAGCGCCTACGCCGCCTGGTGGAGCTGAACGTGACGGAGCAGGTGCGTAACCTGGCCAAAACCAACATCATTCAGAACGCGCTGCGCGGTGACAACCCGCCCCGCCTGCACGGCCTCGTCTACGACATCGCCGATGGTGTGCTTAAAGACCTGGAAGTGAGCGGCACTACCGTTATCAACGACTTAGCGCATATCTATAATATGGAAGCGGAGCCCGCCGACCCTACCCCCCCCGCCGGGGCCGAAGCGAAGCCGGCTACCGGCCCCGGCCTGGTAACTAAGCTGAGTGAGGCATAGGCCATAAAAATTGAAACCCAAAAAAGCCGTTATCCTTCGACAAGCTCAGGATAACGGCTTTTTTGGGTTTCAATTTTTGATTTTTTTCTCCTTCCTATCACCCACCGCGCGCAGCCGCAGCTTTTCGCGGAGGCGGGCATTGCGGCTTTCGGCGCGCTGAAGCGGTTCCAACAGTTGCTGGCAGAGACGGTTTACGGCCAGGTCCTCGCTGGTGTAGGTGGGCAGCTTGACGGCAGCTTCGAGCAGGGCCAGGGCGCGGTGGCGCAGGCCCTCGTACTTATACACACGGGCCAGGTCGTAGTAATACTGAATGCGGGTGGGGTCGAGCAGACGGGCATGCTCCAAAGCGTCAACAGCTTTGCGCGACGTTGCGCCCTGCGGGTACCCACCCAGAAATATGCGTGAGAAGGTCTTTTCCAGCACGTTATAGTGGGCCACGCGGTAGTACCAACGGCCGAGCAGCTGCCAGGCTTCGGGCAGGTCGGGGCGCTGCTCGGTGGCCAGCAGCACGCGCGGGCGCAACTCCTTGAAGATGCGCAGCCGGTCGCGGGCGCTCAATAGGCTAGCCTCGCTAAACAAGGCCAGGGCCATCGCGTAGTTGCTCTCGCCCCCGGTGGGTTGCAGGGCCAGGGCGCGGTCGGCGTACTGCCGGGCGGCGTCAAAATAGGCTTTTTTGCGGGTTTCGTCCGAGTAGCGGTCGCCGATACTTACGCTCAGGCCAGCCGCCCGCCACAAGCTTTCGTAGTGCTGTGGGTCGAGCTTGAGCACCTGCTGGTATTGCGCCAGCGCGTCCGAATCCTTGTACTTGGCTTGCAGCGCGGCCGCCTGGCGCAAGTGCTGGCGCAGCGCTACCGAATCAGAGTTGTGGGAGGCGGCGGCCGGCAGCCGGCCCGGCAGCTCAGTTGCCTCTGGAATGGCGGGCTGCGAGGGCTGCGAGGTCGTGGTTTTTTGGGCCAGGGCCAAATGCGCGCTGCTCAGCAGCAACAGTAACGCACATTTTAGACGACCCAGCGGCATAAAACTCAGGTCTTATAATTGGTCGTCATTACGAACAGCGCGAAGCAATCGCACCAAAAATGAAATTCAAACGACTCGTTCTGACGCGATTGCTTCGCGCTGTTCGTAATGACAAACGGTTTGATTTCCTACCCCTCAAAACAGTCCCAGTTGCGCCTTGGGCCGCCGCAGCAGCGCCTGCGACTGCGCCACTTCCTCGTCGGTCACCTGCACGGATAGCGGGGGCTCAGGGGGGGGTAGGGCTTCGTCGCTACCCCCTTCCTCGGGCTTGGCGGGGCCGCGGCGCTTGGCCTCGCGGCGGGCGGGCTCGGGGCCTTCGTCGGTGAGCAGGGTCAGGGCGTGGATTTTGTAGTAGTTGAGCTTGTTGCCCATTGCTTTCCAGCCCTTTACCTCAATAAACTGGTCTAGGCGCAGGGTTTCGGTTTCCTTGTCGGCCTTTTTATCACGCTGCGCTTTGAGTTCGATTTCGGGCTCGGCGAAGGCAGTAACGGCCAGCAGCTTCGAGCCCTTGCTTTCCGAGATGAAGCTGAAGCGCTTGTCGAGGGTCGTGGTTTCGATGTGAAAACGCTTGACGTAGTGGGTTTTAGTATCGCCCTCCACGTACACGGCGCTGAGGGTTGTGTGAGGTTCCAGCTTGCGCAGCAGCACGATGTTGGGCACGTCGAAGCGCTTGGCCAGGTCGGGCGCGCTCAGCTCGTAGCTGCCATCCTTGAACACCACCAGCACCAGGTGCTCGGTGTCGAAGGTGCCCAGGTAGCGGCCGTGGCTGTCGTGGTTGAGGCGGCCCACCACACTGTCGAAGAATACCTCCCTACCCCCCAATGTACTGTCGCCCACCGACTTCTGCGTGATTTTCTTAATCGGCTGCTTGGTCACGATGTTGCCCATCGAACCCTTCCCCTTAATGGCCAACTCGGCAAAATCAAACTCAAACTGTTTGACCCGCGCCGGGGCCTTATCGCTGAGCTGCACCGTG
Source organism: Hymenobacter psoromatis (assembly GCF_020012125.1). NCBI lineage: Bacteria > Pseudomonadati > Bacteroidota > Cytophagia > Cytophagales > Hymenobacteraceae > Hymenobacter > Hymenobacter psoromatis. Next base: position 1,653,191 of record NZ_JAIFAG010000001.1, on the reverse strand, counting down.
ATAATCTCGCTCTCCGAGTTCGGGTTAGCGCTGAGGTACAACGTTTTAGTACCCTTAGTACCCTTGGTGAGGTCGTAGGCTTTGTCGCGGGTGATGCCCGACACTAGAAAGCGCTTGGCGAAGCTGATGCCGCTCGCCCCGTCCACGTACACCATATTGTACACCAGCCGGTCGTCGTTCTTATTGTACACGCCCACGTGCAGCAAATCCTTGCCCACGAAGGTCTTTTCGGCGATGCGCGACACCACGAACGTGCCGTCGCGCTTGATGGCGATAATATCGTCCAGGTCCGAGCAGTCGGTCACGAACTCGGCCTTCTCGTCCTTTTTCAAACCATAGCCCACGAAGCCGTCTTGCCGGTTCACGTAGAGCTTCTGGTTAGCTACCGCAACCTTCTGAGCCGTAACTACATCAAAAGTTCGTAGCTGCGTTTTACGCTCGCGCCCTACCCCGTACTTTTTGAGCAGGTTCTCGAAGTACGCCACGGCGTAGCGCGTGAGGTTAGCCAAGTGGTCGGCTACTTCGGCCAGCTCGGCATCGAGCTTTTGCAGGTATTCTTCGGCCTTAAAACCGTCGAATTTGGAGATGCGCTTGATGCGGATTTCGGTCAGGCGCGTGAGGTCATCCTCGCTCACCGGGCGGCGGATTACCAGGCGCAGGTCGTTGGCCTTGAGCTTTTCGCCCTCCACGCGCACAAACTTTTTCAGGCCCGCATCGATGGTTTCCAGAATCTGCTCCCAGGTTTCGCACTCCTCGATTTTGCGGTAGATGCGGTTTTCGATGAAAATCTTTTCCAGCGAAGCCGAGTGCCAGCGCTCTTCCAGCTCCTGCTGCCTGATTTCCAGCTCGCGCTCCAGCAGGCGGCGGGTTTTGGCGGTGCTCAGGCGCAACATGTCCTCCACGCCCACGAAGCGCGGCTTGTCCTCGATGATAACGCAGGTATTGGGCGAAATCGAGATTTCGCAGTCGGTAAAGGCGTAGAGCGCGTCGATGGTGAGGTCGGGGCTGATGCCGGGCGGCAGCTGCACCTGAATCTCGACCTCGGCGGCGGTGTTATCCACCACCTTCTTAATCTTGATTTTATTGGCTTCGCTGGCCTTCACGATGCTTTCCATGAGCGCCGTGGTGGTGGTGCCGTAGGGAATATCGCGGATGATGAGCAGCGTTTTATCCACCTTCTCAATGGTGGCCCGCAGCCGGATGCGCCCGCCGCGCTGCCCACTCTGGTAATTGCTGATGTCGGCCAGGCCGCCGGTCGGAAAGTCGGGGTAGAGCTGGAACTCGCGGCCGCGCAGCACCGCGATACTGGCCTGGCACAGCTCGCGAAAGTTGTGCGGCATTATCTTGGTACTCAGGCCCACGGCAATGCCCTCTACCCCCTGCGCCAGCAGCAAGGGGAACTTCACGGGCAGCGTGGTGGGCTCGCGCTTGCGGCCGTCGTAGCTCATCTGCCACTCCGTGATGTCGGGGTTGAACACGACTTCGAGGGCAAACTTTGAGAGGCGGGCCTCGATGTAGCGCGGGGCGGCGGCCGAGTCGCCGGTGCGCGCGTCGCCCCAGTTGCCCTGCGTTTCGATGAGCAAATCTTTCTGGCCCAGGTTCACCATCGCGTCGCCGATGCTGGCATCGCCATGCGGGTGATACTGCATGGTCTGGCCGATGACGTTAGCCACTTTGTTGAAGCGGCCATCGTCCATCTCCTTCATGGCGTGCATGATGCGGCGCTGCACGGGCTTCAGGCCGTCTTCCACGGCCGGCACGGCGCGCTCCAGAATCACGTAGCTGGCGTAGTCCAGAAACCAGTTCTGGTACATGCCGCGTACGTTGTTCGCATCGTGAATTACCTCGCCGGGGGCAAACTTGGCTTCTTCCTCCACCGCTGCCAGGGCAGCTTCCTCAGGCGAGTCGGGCTCCGGGTCCACGGCAGCCGGGTCCAACTCAGTTTCTTCGGCCCCTACCCCCCCTTCCTCGCCAAGCAGCGCGTGCGTCACGGTTTGCGCAGCCTCGATGGCGGTTTCGGCCAGGTCGTCGGCTAAAGGGCCGGTTGGCGCGCGCAGGTCAAAATCCAGGGAGTCGCCCGGCTGCAAGAACTCAGCATCGGAAATAGGAGGAGTAGAATTAGCCACGGAAAAAGCGTAAAATCAGCAAGCTGCCACCAAAAGTACCGTAAAAATGGGGCCGTGCCCCAGCTTAGCAAACCGGGGCCGGCTCGAAAAGTTCCCAATAATATTAGTCAGATAGCACATCCCATCTACTAATTTAAATAGTAAATAGCCGGCTTCCCGGTTTGAAAACCCCACCCAGCAACCTGATAAGGCAAAGCTAGCGCAGGGGTAGGGCCGCTACACAGCCCTACCCCTGCTTGGTTACTCAGGCCAGCGCGATGTCGGCCACGGGTAATATATCGCTGATAACCAGGTCTTTCTCCAGGCGCAGGTTATCGATGATGAACTCCTGACGGGCGGGCGTATTCTTACCCATGTAGTAGGCCAGCACCTGCTGCACCGAGCGGTCCGATTGCAGGATAACAGGCTCCAGCTTAATGTTTTCACCAATAAAGCGACCGAATTCGTCGGGTGAGATTTCGCCCAGACCCTTGAAGCGTGTCACCTCGGGATTGCGGCCCAGCTTGTGCATAGCGGCCTGCTTCTCACTTTCCGAATAGCAGTAAATGGTTTCCTTCTTATTACGCACCCGGAAAAGTGGCGTTTCCAGGATGTAAACGTGGCCGTTGCGCACGAGGTCGGGAAAGAACTGGAGGAAAAACGTGAGCAACAGCAGCCGGATGTGCATGCCGTCCACGTCGGCGTCGGTAGCGATAACGACCCGGTTGTAGCGCAGCCCTTCCAGCCCTTCCTCAATGTTGAGGGCGTGTTGGAGAAGGTTGAACTCCTCATTCTCATACACGATTTTCTTCTTGAGCCCGAAGCAGTTGAGCGGTTTACCGCGCAGGCTGAACACGGCTTCCAGCTCCACGTTGCGGCTCTTGGTGATGCTACCGCTGGCCGAGTCGCCCTCCGTGATGAATAGCGTAGTGAGCGGCTCCTTTTCGGCCCCGTCCTTGGCGTTTTCACCCAGGTGAAAGCGGCAGTCGCGCAGCTTGCGGTTGTGCAGGTTGGCTTTTTTGGCGCGCAGGTTGGCCAGCTTTTTTACGCCGGCCATGTCTTTGCGCTCGCGCTCGCTCTGCTCGATGCGCTTCTTGAGCAATTCCTTGGTTTCGGGGTTTTTGTGCAGGAAATTGTCCAGATGCTCCTTCACAAAATCGAGGATGAAGCCGCGCACCGTGGGGCTTTCCGGCCCCATGTTGAGGCTGCCGAGCTTGGTTTTGGTCTGGCTCTCAAACACGGGCTCCTGCACCCGTATGGAGATGGCTCCCACCACGCTGGCCCGAATGTCGGCCGCGTCGTATTCTTTGCCATAATGCTCGCGCACGGTCTTCACCAACGCTTCGCGGAACGCGGCTAAGTGCGTGCCACCCTGCGTAGTATACTGGCCGTTCACGAAGGAATAATACTCCTCGCCGTAGTCGTTGCCGTGGGTCAGGGCCAGCTCAATATCTTCGCCCTGGAGGTGAATGAGGGGGTAGCGCCGGCTGGCCGGGTCGGTTTTGTCGGCCAGCAAATCGTGCAGGCCGTGCTCGGAAAAGAACTTCTGGCCATTGAAATAGATACTCAGGCCGGCATTGAGGTAGCAGTAGTAGCGAATCTGATTTTCCAGATACTCCGGGATGAAGCGGTAGTTCTTGAAAATCGTCTCGTCGGGCTGAAAGGTGACGAGCGTGCCGTTGCGCTGGCTGGTTTTCTGGGGGGTAGGGTCCTGCATAAGTTGGCCCTGCGAAAACTCGGCCGCCTTGAGCTGGCCGTCACGCACGCTTTGCACCAAGAAGTGGCTGCTGAGCGCGTTCACGGCCTTGGTACCTACCCCGTTGAGGCCCACCGACTTCTGAAAAACCTTGCTATCGTACTTGCCGCCGGTGTTAATTTTGCTCACCACGTCCACCACCTTGCCCAGCGGGATACCGCGGCCGTAGTCGCGCACCTGCACCTTGCTGTCCGAGATTTTAATCTCGATGGTGCGGCCGTAGCCCATCACGTACTCGTCGATGCAGTTGTCCACTACCTCCTTCACCAGCACGTAGATACCATCGTCGTAGCTGCTGCCGTCGCCGAGCTTGCCAATGTACATGCCCGGCCGCAGGCGGATGTGCTCGCGCCAATCGAGCGAGCGGATGCTGTCTTCGGTATAATTGTGGGCGGGCGGGGCGGGTAGGGTAGTACTCATGAAGTAAATTTCCGTAGAAGGCGCGGATAAGCGGGTAAAATAACGGCAGAAATAGCGGCGGCCCACCACCGGCCGGCCAGTCAGGTTAGCTTTTTCAGCCAAGCTACTTAGCCAACAGCCCGCCTACCCCCCCGGTTCACCCAGCCTCAAAGCGACCTCCCCCCAATTCAAAATTCCACCTTCATCATTCATAAATTACCAAAGAATGCTACCCCCTCCCAACCAGTTTAATGCCCCGCGCAACGTGCCCTCGGCGGCCAACATGCACGTGCCCACGCAGGTAAAGCAGCCGGCGGTTATTTACTTCACGTTTTTCCTGGTTGGTCTTTCGCTAACGGTATTTGTGCTGCACACCCTGGCCGATTTGTTTCTGCCCCTGGTGTACGCCATTCTGTTCTCGCTGCTGCTTATGCCCATCGTCACGCGGCTAGAGCGCTGGCACTGGCCCCGGATGCTGGCCATCGCGGTAGCCATTCTACTAGTGGCGCTGAGCGTGGGGCTGCTGTTCACATTTTTTGGCAGCCAAATAATCGGGCTGCGCTCCGAGCTGCCGCTCATCCAGACTAAGCTCGGGGTGCTCTTCAACCAGACGCAGCAGCAGCTGGCGCAACGCTTCCACTTCCAGCCCGTGAGCCGCGAGCAGGTGATTGACAAAACCCTGCTCGCCATTCGCAATGAGGGCGGCAGCTACCTCGGCTCCACGCTCGATACCACGCTGGGCGTGCTCAGCACGGTGGTACTGGTGCCCATTTACATGTTTTGCTTTCTCTATTACCGCGACCACCTGCGGCAATTCATGTTCCGCTTTGTGGAGCCCGACAAGCGCACCACCGTATTGCACACCGTGGATAATATTCAGAACGTGGTGCAGGGCTACATGGTGGGCCTGGCCACGGTCATCGCGGTGGTGTCGGTGATGAACGCCATCGGCTTGCTGGCGCTGGGGGTGAAGTACGCGCTGTTTTTCGCCGTGTTTGCCTCGGTGCTGGCCGTTATTCCCTACATCGGCATCACGGTCGGCTCTATCATCCCGGCCCTCATCACCTATGTCGAAACCGGCTCGCTGGTGCATGGGCTGGCCGTAGTGGGCGTGTTCATGTTCGTGCAGGTCATCTCCGATAACATCCTGTCGCCGCTCATCACGGCCTCCAAAGTCAGTCTGAACCCCCTCACAGCCATCATCGCCCTTATTCTGGGGGCGCAACTCTGGGGCACGCCGGGCATGATTCTGAGCGTGCCCATTTCGGCCGTTATCAAGGTAATGCTCGATGCTAACAAGTCAACTGAGCCCTGGGGCTTTCTACTCGGCGACGTGGGCGACGGCGAGGCTACGAACAAAGACCCCGCCGACGGCCGCGGCTTCGTGGCCAAACTCTGGGACCGGCTGCGCGGCAAGCGCCCGCCCGCGCCACCCGAGCCGCTGCTGCCGCCCGCCACAAAGGCGCGGCGCGTGTATGATGAAGCCTAGCGCGGGCCGTAACCCCTACCCCCCGCTTATCCGTACAAGGGAGCACAGCCGGGGAAGCAAAGCTACCCTGGCCGTACTCCCTTCCTTTTCCACAATACCTTTTTTACCCATCATGGCTAACGAAACAATTTCCCGCGCCCTCACCGACATTCTGAACCTGAACCGCACCTCGGTGAAAGGCTACCAGGAGGCCGCCGAAGAGGTGAAAAACCCCGAATTGAAATCCAAGCTGAGCCAGTTTTCGCAGCAGCGCGCCGGCTTTGTATCGGACCTCGAGGGCTTTGCTAAGCAGTACAACATTGATGCTCACGACACGAACACCGTGGAGAGCGTAGCCACCGATGCTGCCGCCGCCGTGCACCGCGGCTGGATTAACATCAAGGCCGCCATTACGGGCCAGGATGACTCGGCGGTGCTCGACGCCGCTGAAACCGGCGAAGCCACGGCCCTAAAAGCCTACGAAACTGCCCTTTCGGCTCAGGATATTCCGGCTGGCGCTAAGTCGGTGTTCCAGCAGCAACACGATGCCATCCTGCAAGCCAAAAACTGGCTGGCAATGAATAAGAATAAGTAAGTCAACGGCTTTGCCTGCAAGGCAGCTTCCAAAACGCCTGCCCCCACGGCAGGCGTTTTTGCGTTTTACCGGGTACTCAGACGCGGCTTGGACGCTAGAAGCTGCCAACCTGGGCAGCCGCATGGCCGGCAAAGCTCCGCGTTTTTCTCTGCGAACTCTGCACTAAATTCTCTTTGTGTGTTTCAACAGGCAGCGAAGTGACGATGAATAATCGCGCGCTGTTTTCTGCCTACCTTTTTTCTTCCTCTGAGGCTTTTCGCAGCGAAGGGGAGCGGGACTTATCAAATGGTATCGCTTGCCTCCGGGTAAGGGGTCGGCGTGTAGAGAGCATCAGGAATATCCACCTCGAAGTCGCGCGCCAGGAGGTAGCTCTCACCGTTAATAAACAATATCACGGGACGGGGCTGCTCCTGCGGCTCCCGGCGCACCTCATAGGGTAGCTGCTGCTCATCCAGTATCGTCCGCAATAGGTGAAACGGCGTATAGGGCAGGCGTAAGGCGTAGGTAGGATTACGCTGGAGCGCCGTTTGATTAGGGATATAACGGTACGCTTCAAGAGGCGAAAAAGTGTTGCCCAAGTCCGCTCGCATTCGGGTATTTAGCGCGGCCCATGCCGTCTCCTCGATGCCCTGCGGAAACGCGATTTGCCCGTCCTGCTCATATGCCCACTGACGGCTGTCGTCGGCGTCCACGTCGAAACAAAATTCCGAAATACCAGTGCAGGCATCCGGCGTGAGCCGAAATTCTAGCAGGTGCCGGGGGCGTATAATCACGTCCATTTGCCAGTTCCGCGTAAAAATATACTGGCGCGTTCCGCTGGCGTCCAGAATGGAAAATCCCAGTTCACGCTTATGATACAGCCGGCAAGTCAGGCGGTAAAAATTGTCTTCCCCCGGCTGCTGCAACGAATACGAGTGAAAATCTACCTCCTGAAAAGGCGTATCTATTCGGAGTTGGCTGTAGAGAAACGTGGCCATAATGCGATTTAGGAAGGGGCTGAGTTGGGCTGAAATCCGAATGACTTCCCTGGAGCGAGCGAAATTAGCGGTGCAACTCACCGGTTTTCTTTCTCCCCTGAAAATCATTTCCTAAAGATACTATCACGACTTGGTTGTCCCCACCCTGGCCGTTTCACTCTGGCGGCCGACGAGGGAAACGGCCCTAGTCGAGGCAGGTCGAAGTAGTAGAATATGGCCCGCCTGCTGAGGAGCGACGAGCCGAGCCGCAAGCAGGGCCACCGGGGCGGGGCGCAACCTTTCGGCAGACTAACTTTGTTAGCCCGCCATTAGCCTCGCTCCTACCCCGCCTTGTACGCCATTATTGACCTTGAGACTACTGGCGGCCAGCCCGCCAACGACCGCATCACGGAGCTGGCCATTTTTGTGCATGATGGCCAGCGGGTGGTTGATTCCTACACCACGCTCGTGAATCCGGGCCGCGCCATTCCGCCCTTCATTACCCAGCTCACGGGCATCACCAACGACATGGTGGCCGATGCGCCGCGCTTCCACGAGGTGGCGCGCAAGGTGGTGGAACTGACGGAGGGCTGCGTATTTGTGGCTCATAACGTGCGGTTTGACTATTCTTTTTTAAAAAAAGAGTTTGCTGACCTGGGCTATAATTATTCGCGCAAAACGCTGTGTACCGTGCGGCTCTCGCGCTCGCTCATTCCGGGCCAGCCGAGCTACAGCCTGGGCAAATTGTGCCAGAGCATCGGCATTCCGCTGGAGGGTAGGCACCGCGCTGCCGGCGACGCCGAGGCCACGGCCGTGCTCTTCGACCGCCTGCTGAAAATCACCCAGGCCAGCGATGCCGCCGAAGCCAGCGCCGCCGACGCCCTGGCCCGCGTGGATGCCCTGGCCCCCGCTGGCCGCAGCGCCAGCGCCGAGAAAAAACCCAGTCCGCGCCGGGTGGCGGCGATGGCGCAGGCCATCAAAACGGCCCTCCTACCCCCCCTCATCACGCCCGAGCAGGTGGCTGCCCTACCCCAGGAAACGGGCGTGTACTACTTCCACAACGAGGCCGGCGAGGTGATTTACGTGGGCAAGAGCATCAACATCTACAAGCGCATTCAGCAGCACTTTGCGGTGGATGTGAAGTCGCGCAAGAGCCTGGATTTCAAGAACTCCATTGCCGATATTACCTGGGAGCTGACGGGCTCCGAGCTGGTGGCGCTGCTCTACGAGTCGCACCTCATCAAGCAGTTGAAGCCAGCCTATAACCGGGCGCAGCGGCGAAGCGTGTTTCCGGCCGGCATCTACCTCAAAACCAACGAGGACGGCTATAAATGTCTGTACTACGGCCGCGCCGATGCGCGCAATTCCGAGATTCCCATTATCGCGCTCGGCAACCAGTACAAGGCGCAGGGCTTTCTGTATCATAAGGTTGCGAAGTATAACCTGTGCCAGAAGCTATGTGGCCTATATAAGACACAGGGCGCGTGCTTCGACTACCAGGTGCATCGCTGCCAGGGTGCCTGCCTGGGCCTGGAGCCGCCCGCGAGCTACAACCAGCGCGTAGACGATGCCATAGACAGTATCACCTATGAGCACGAGTCGTTTGTAGTCATTGGGGCGGGCCGGCGGGCCGGCGAGCGCTCGCTGGTAGTGGTCGAGAATGGCCGTTACGTAGGCTTCGGCTACGTGGACGAGACCTTTACGGCCCGTAAGCTGCACGACTTCCGCGAGGCCGTGCGGCCCTACGCCGATAACAAGGACGTGCAGCAGATTATTCGTCTGCACCTGCGCAAAAAGCACAAGGGCGAGCAGGTGAAGGTGTTTGGGTAGTGGCCACAGCCGGCTCAATCGCGGCAACCCCACCCTCAATTACTACGCAAAAACCACCACGCAATCTGGTTCAGCGCTTTCTGCGAACCTGGTTATGTAGTAGGTCCTGAATTCAGCAGGGTAGTTAGTAGCCGCGAGAGAAGCTCCCTAATTACTAAGCCCCTGAACATCTTACAGATGAGGTTTAGGTAGCATGCATAGTTTAGGCTTTTTCTATTTACTTTGTGGCATCCTTTTCGCGGGCCACTGCGTGGTTGGCCGGCCATTTCTTACTCTCTTCTATTGGCTTAATTAACTACACTGCCATGAGCTTGCCGGTACCCGTGACTAATTCACCGTTGTATCAGCTGGTGAAGCAGGCCGCGCCGGACTTCGTGCTACCACCAAGCCGTTGTCTACCCAGGCGGTAGGCTTGGCTGCGTGCGGCTGCATAAAGTTATTTTCCGGGGTAGCAGTGCGAAATTATTATGAGAAAAACCGGCTAACAACTCTGCTTTTGGAGCCTAGAATTTTGTCCTTTATATTCACAACGCCCACTCACTCTCTCAACTCACTATGAAAGTAGCTTATTCACTTGCTAACGCAGAAAAGATGTGTGAGCGTACCGCAGGTTTAAAACTACCCGGTACGGACCCGCGCTGGCAGCCGGGCAGTACGCCGGGAATTCAGCCCGCTAAACCCCGGCTTATTCTGGCGGGCGGGCGACGCGCGGCTGGTTTTTCGGGCTTTGGTGCGGCAGCCAGGTATTGGCGCAGCCAAGCGGCTCGGCGGCTCAGCCTCTACCTGCCAGCAGTAGCCAATTGAAGGTTATGGGAGAGCTCGCAACCCTAGCGCAGGCAACTTGGGAAGTTGCCCCGCCACCGCTCGCAGTGGACGCCACGCCCGTAGCGGATGATTTTGACCCCTTTGCGGGGCCGGCTATCTCGCATTTAATTCCGCTGACCGAGCCGCAAGTCGAAATCTGGACCGCCTGCCAGCTGGCCGGCGACGACGCCAGCCGGGCCTACAACGAGTCGGTGACGCTACGCCTGACTGGCGACCTCGACCGACCCGCCCTGACGCAGGCGGTGCAGGCGGTAGTGGCCCGGCACGAGGCCCTGCGCCTGGCTTTCAGCACCGAAGGCGCATACGGCTACGTAGTGGAGGAACTGATTCTGGAAATTGATTACCAAGATTTTACTGCCGACCCCGACCCGACCGGGCGGGTAGCAGCCTACGGGGCGCAGGAAGCCCAGCACGTGTTCGACCTGGGGCAGGGGCCGCTGGTGAAGGCCGCCCTGCTGCGCGTGGGCCCCGCCGAGCACCACTTCGTGCTTACCGCCCATCACCTGGTTTGTGATGGCTGGTCTACCGGCATCGTACTGCAAGAGTTGGGGACCTTGTATTCTGCTTTTAGCCAAGGCCGCGTCCCGCTCCTACCCCCCGCCGAAACTTACGCCGACTATGCTAACCAGCTTCAGCAGGCCAGCCAGCAGCCCGACTACCAGCGCGCCGAGCAGTACTGGGGGGCGCAATTCGCGGACTCGGTACCGGCCCTGACGCTACCCACCGACCAAGCCCGGCCTGCGCAACGCACGTACCGCGCCGCCCGCGCCGACTTCGGCCTGGAGCCCGCCCTGGTGGCCGACCTCAAGCAGCTGGGCCAGCGGGCGGGCTGCACCTTCGTCACGACGCTGCTCGTGGCGTTTGAGGCGCTGCTGTATCAGCTGAGCGGCCAGTCGGATATTGTGGTGGGCCTGCCCACGGCCGGGCAGCCGGCGGCGGGCCGGCCGCAGTTGGTGGGGCACTGCGTGAATCTGCTACCGCTGCGCAGCCAGCCCCGACCCGAGCTACCCTTTACGGAGTATCTGCGCCAGCGCAAGTCGGCCATTCTGGATGCGTATGAGCACCAGCAGCTGACCTTCGGCAGTCTGCTCAGGCAGCTGCGCCTACCCCGCGACCCGAGTCGGGTACCACTGGTACCCGTCGTCTTCAACCTCGACCTGGGCTTGCTGAATGACGTGGCCTTTGCCGGTCTGGCGTGCTCGCTGCGCACCAACCCGCGGGCCTACGAGGCGTTTGAGCTGTTCGTGAACGCCAGCGGCACGGAGCAAGATTTGACCTTGGAGTGGTCGTATAACACGGCCCTGTTCAGCCCCGCTACCATCGCGCGCTTCATGGCCACTTTCACGGCTTTGCTGGTGCGCATCGTGGCGCGGCCCGATACCAGCCTGGGCGAGCTGGCTACCACCCCCGGCGAGCTAGACCCGGCTTACCAGGCCCTCAACGCTACTGACCAGCCCTACCCCAGCACCCGGCTGCTGGGCGAGCTGCTGGCCGAGCAGGCCGCCCGCACTCCCACCGCCCCGGCGCTGGAGTTTGAGGGGCAGGTGCTGACTTTTGAGGAGCTGCACCACCAGGCGCTGCGCTTGGCCGGCTACCTACGGCAGCAGGGCGTGCAGCCCGGCGATGTGGTGGCGCTGGCCCTCAACCGCTCGCCTGCATTGCTGATAGCCTTGCTGGCCTGCGTGCACTGCGGCGCGCCCTACCTCCCCCTTGACCCCGCCTACCCTGCCGAGCGCCTGGCCTACCTGCTGGATGACTCGCAGGCCCGGCTGGTACTGGCCAGCGCCGCGCTGCCCTGCGCCAGCGCTGCTCCGGTGCGGCTGCTGGCCGAGGCTCAGCTAGTTGCCGAAGCCCTGCCGGCCGAAGCGCCGGCGCTGGACCTGCCCAGCAGCGCGCCACTCTACGTGCTCTACACGTCGGGCTCGACGGGCCAGCCCAAGGGCGTGGAAGTGAGCCACCGCAACGTGGTGAACTTCCTGTGCGCCATGCAGCTGGCCCCCGGCCTGACGAGCGCCGACCGGCTGCTGGCTGTGACCACCATCTCGTTCGACATCGCGGGGCTGGAGCTACTGCTGCCACTGCTGTGCGGGGCTACCGTAGTGCTGGCTCCGACCGAAGTTGTGCGCGACGGTCGTCTATTGCTGGACTTGCTGCGCCAGGGGCGCATCACGACCCTGCAAACCACGCCCTCGTGCTGGCAGATGCTGCTCAACGCGGGCTGGGAGGAGCCCCTACCCCAGCTCACGGCCCTCAGCGGGGGCGAGGCGCTGCCGCCCGCGCTGGCCGAGCGCCTGCTGGCCCGCTGCGGGGCGCTCTGGAACCTCTACGGCCCCACCGAAACCACCATCTGGTCGGCGGTGCAGCGTGTGCGGCCGGGCGCGGCCATCACCATTGGCCAGCCCATTGCTAATACGCAAATTTATCTACTCGATGCCCAGCGGCGCCTGGTGGCCCCCGGCGAGGTGGGCGAGCTGTGCATTGCGGGCGAGGGCGTGGCGCTGGGCTACCTGCGCCGCCCGGCCCTTACGGCTGAGCGCTTCGGCCCCGACCCGTTCGCAGCTGCGCCCGGCGGGCGGCTCTACCGCACCGGCGACCTCGGCCAGTTGCTGCCCTCGGGCGAAGTGCAGTGCCTGGGCCGCCTCGACCAGCAGGTGAAAGTGCGGGGCCACCGCATTGAGCTGGGGGAGATAGAACACGCTTTGCTGAGCCTGCCCCACGTGCGCGAGGCCGTGGTAACGGCCCTGGCCGGAGTTGAAGCCGGCGACGAGCGCCTGGTCGCCCACCTGGTGCTGGCCCCCGATGCCCCGGCCGAGCCAGCGGCCGCCCGCGCCGCCCGCTGGCAGGCCGCGCTGGCCCGCCAGCTGCCCGCCGCTCTGGTACCCAGCGAGTTCTGGTGCCTACCCGAACTACCTCGTACCCTCAATGGCAAAACCGACCGCGCGGCGCTGGCGGCGGGCAGTCCGGCCGCCGCCAGCGCCGCCCTACCCCCGCTCCCCGGCCCGGCCCCGGCGGCCGGCGACTACGTTGGCCCGCGCACGGCCATCGAGCAGCTGGTGGCTACCATCTGGCAGGACTGCCTGCCCGGCAGCGGCCCCGTGGGGGTTCACGATGATTTTTTTGCCGTGGGTGGGCATTCGCTGGCTGCCGTGCAGGTGATGGTGCGCCTGGAAAAAGCCACCGGCCAGCGCCTACCCCTGGCCGCCCTCCTGGAGCACCCCACCATCGCCCGGCTGGCCGTGCGGCTGGAGCCGGGGGCACAACTCCCCACCTGGCGGTCGCTGGTGCCCCTCAAGCCCAGCGGCTCGCGGCCGCCACTCTACATCGTGCATGGGGCCGGGCTCCACGTCTTTCAATTCAATAAATTAGCGAAATACCTGGCCCACGACCAGCCCGTGTACGGCTTGCAGGCGAAGGGAATTGATGGGGTAGAAGCCCCCCTGGCCACCACCGAGGAAATGGCGGCGCACTACGTGGCCGACGTGCTGGCTCACGACCCCACCGGCCCCTACGCGCTGGCAGGCTACTCCTACGGCGGCATTATTGCCTTCGAGATGGCCCGGCAGCTGCTCGCCGCCGGCCGCCAGGTAGCCTTTCTGGGGATGCTGGATACGTATGCCCACCAGCATTCGCCGCTGGCCCACGGCTGGCGGTGGCTGTTTTTTCGGGCTAAAAACCTGACTTACCGGAGTTGGCTGCTGCTACGCCTCCCGCGGCTGGTGCTACGCTACTACAGCCCCAATTTGCTGAGCGGGCTGCTGGCCCGCTTTCACGGCGCGGCCCAGGAGGCGTATCGCCTCGTGCCGCTGCCCCTGCACGTGCACCTGTTTCGTAACCTGGAGCAGACCTATCACATGGAGGATGAGAAGTTTCTGGGCTGGCGCGCCTTCGCGGCCGACGTGACGGTGCACGACATTCCCGGCACGCACTATTCCCTTTTTGACCTGCCTCACGCCCAAGGCTGCGCCCAAGTTATTCAGCGGGCCCTGGACGAAGCGATGCGGGCCGGCTAGTGGTTGAGCCAGCGAACGGTGAGCCCTACCCCCCCGCCGGGCAGCAGGGCCGGGAACCACTGCCAGGTGGGCCGGGGGGGTAGGGACGCGCCTACCCCCGGCCGGGCGGCCGGGCGGCGGCCCCAGCGGTAGCGGTGCGACAGGTAAGCCAGGTGCGCCGACAGAATGCCTACGCCCGCGCCGGCAAACACATCGGCTTCCCAGTGCTTGTTGTTGAGCATTCGAAACGCGCCCACGGTGGAGGCCAGCGCGTAGGCTCCTACCCCGTACCACTGGCTTTTGTCGCGTAGCTCGGTGTGCACAATGCTGGCCGCCAGAAACGCCTGCGCCGTGTGCCCCGACGGAAACGAGCGATAGTCCGACCCATCGGGCCGCAAATGATTGGTACTGACCTTCATGATGTAAACCGAGCCTAGCATCAGCGCCTCGGACTTAGCCAGGATAAGGGCCAGATTGGCGCGGTCGTTGCGGCCTTCGACTCCGAAGGCCAGCACCGCGCCCAGCTCCAGGTAGGGCGACCACTGCAAGTAGTCGTCGAGGTGGTTACTAAACCCCGGAAAATGGCGCTGAATGTCGCGCCGCGCATCATACGATGAGTAAAACCCGTGGCCATCGACCACGCTGATGCCGTAGCCGATGAGCACGGCCGGCACCACGCTGGCCCGCACCAGCTTGCCGCGGTACCAGGGCCAGGGCACCGCGCCGGGCGGCGTCTGGTACTTGTGCAGCGTCGAGTCGGCGGGCGGGGCGGGGGGTAGCACCTGTGCCTGGGCCACATGTGCTAGCAGGCTGAAGGCCAGCACGAAGCTTTTTAGGGCAGAAGCTTTGAACACTGAAAGAGATTGCGTTTTTAACAAGAGCGTCCTGCTTCGCTTACTCGCCGGGCCGCGCCCTACCCCTACTTGCTGTTGTTGTCGGCCAGGGCCTCTTTGCTGAGGCTATCGGCACTCTTCACGGTCACCAGGGCCCCGTCTTTCAGGGTCTTCGACACGGCGCGGAAGGGGCCGCTCGCCACCTGCGTGCCCGCCGAAATGCCACTTAGTATTTCAATGTTCTGGAAGTCGCTAATGCCGGTTTTCACGTGCGTAAGCACCGCTTTGCCATCTTTTAGCACGAACACCACTTCCTCAATCTTAGCCTTGGGCGCGGTAGCGGTTTGGTCTACTACCTGCGCGCGGGCATCAGCCCCCTCCACCTTCTGCTCGTTTTTGCGCACGGCAGCCGAGTCGGAGCGGGTGGTGACGGCGGCCAGCGGCACGCTTAGCACACCCGCCTTGCGCTCGGCGATAATGTCCACCGAGGCCGTCATGCCCGGCCGGAATGGCACGGTGCTGCGGCCGCCGGGGCCAGTTTTAACCAGGTGATTGTAGCTCTCGGGCAGCAGCAGCACGCGGACCTCAAACTCGGTCACGGCCTCGGCCGTGAGGGCGTCCTTGGCCGTGTTGGCAATGGCCGTCACGATACCCTTAAACTTCTCATTCTGCGTCGTGTACGAGTCCACCTCTACGTCGGCCGAGTCGCCGAGCTGCACCCGGATGATGTCGTTTTCGTTCACGCTCACCCGCACCTCCATGTTATTGAGGTTGGCGATGCGCATGATTTCGGTGCCCGCCATCTGGGTAGTGCCCACCACGCGCTCGCCGCGCTTCACGTTGAGCTTGCTCACGGTGCCGCTCACCGGGGCATAAATAGTAGTTTTGTTGAGGTTTTTCTGGGCTTCGGTCAGGCCGGCCTGGGCGCTGCGCACGCTGCTCTGAGCGGCCGTAATCTGCGCCCGGATGGCCTTCAGCTGCTCCTGCGAGGCGTTGTAGGCGGCCTGCGCGGCCTCGTAATCAGACTGGGAAATAACCTTTTGCTTGTACAGCGATGCCTGCCGGCGGTAGGTCAGCTCGGTTTGGTGGGAGTTGGCGGCCTGCTGCTCCAGCTGGGCCTGGGCTTGGCTCACGTTGGCGCGCTGAGTACCTACGGCGGCGCTCTGCTGGCTGACCACCGCCAAGTAATTGTCGGGCCGGATGCGCAGCAGCAGTTGGCCCTTCTTCACGGAGTCGCCCTCCTGCACGTACAGCTCGGTGATTTCGCCCGATACGTCGGGCGAAATTTTCACTTCCGTCACGGGCTGCACCTTGCCCGAGGCACTCACTTTCTCCAGAATGGTGGCCGGGCCCGCCGTGGCCGCGGTTATCTCAATGCCGGTAGACTTGCCCACCCAGCCTTGTTTTTTAGCAATCGCGTAGCCGCCGATAAGCACCACCACCACAGCCAGCAGAATATAGAGTAAACGGTTATTTTTCATTTAACAAGTAACATTTATCATTTAACAGTTCGCATTTGCTCTTCTTATCAGTTGACCGCCGTCTGCTTTGGTAAAAGCAAACGATTATTAAATGATAATTGGTAACTGTTAAATATCACAAAGTTAGCGGCTTACCTTCATAAAAATCCACCACCTTGCGACGGAAGATGAAGGTGTATTTGGCTTGCAGCTGATTGGAGATGGCGAAGTTGAGGTTATTCTTGGCGACGTTAAACTCGGTACCGCTGAGCAGGCCGTTGTTGAAGCGGATTTCCGAGTTGCGCTGCGTGAGGGTGAGCGCCGCCACCTGGCGGGAAGCAGCGGCGTATTGGAGCTGGGCGGCGCGGGCATCGGCGTAAGCCTGCTCGATGCTTTGGCGCAGGGTGAGGCGGGCCTGGTCAGCGCGCACGCTGGCCGCCTGCTCGTTGATAATGGCGCGCTGCACGCCCGTGCGCACCTGCAAGCCGTTGAGCACTGGAATGGAGAGGCCAAACTGGACGGCCTTACCATAATTGTTGCTTAGCTGGTCGAAAAAGCGCGAGGGCAGAATTTCAAAGTTGGGCTGCCGGCCGGTCGGAATCACGTAGGAAGAAGGCGCATAGCCGCCCCCCGGCCGGCTTTGCAGCACCGGAATGTAGTTGGCGGCCGTGGAGTCGCCGGTGAAGATGCGCGTTGATTGCGACGACGAGAAGACCGTAGACAGCGAGCCGTTGAGAAACAGGCGGGGGTAGTAGCCACCCTTCGCAATGTCGGTGCTGCGGCGGGCGCTGAGCACGCGCAGGTCAGCGGCCTGGATTTCGGGCTTGGTGCTGGCCGCCGCCTGGTACACCGCGTTCAGGTCCACCTGGTAGGGGGCTTCCTGGTCGGGGTCGGGCAGGTTAGGCACCTCAATTTCGAAGTTCTGAGCCATGGCCGGGTCGATGTTGAGCAGTTGCAGCAAGGCCAGGCGAGCCAGGTTATCCTGGTTTTGCGAGGTTATTACGCTCAACTCATCGGTCGCCAGCTGGCTCTGGCTGTCGAGCAGCGTGCTTTCCGGAATGCTGCCAGCCTTGAGCAGCAGCTTCGTGCGCGCAATCTGCTCCTGGTCGCGCTGCACGTAGAAGGTATTGGCGCGCACCAGCTCCTGGGCCAGCACCAACTGCAAAAATTGCGAGGCTATATTGAGGCTCAAGTCGTTGCGGGATTTCTCAATATCCTGCACGCTGGCCTCGTAGTCGAGGTCGTTGCGCCGGATGGTATTGCGCAGCACAAAGCCCTGAAAAATAACCAGCTGCCCCTGCCCCGCGAAGTTGTTGGAGCGCGTGGTCGCGTTCTGAAACTGCGAGGTTACCGGGTTTACGTAGGTGCCGTAGTTCCAGCCCTGGGTGGCGTTCAGGTTGATGGTGGGCAGCAATGCGGCCTTGCTCTGGCGCAGCACCTGGGCATTGCCCTGGGCCGTGAGCTGGTTGAGCCGCACGCCCAGGTTATTCGCCAGGGCGTAGTCTACGGCGCGCTGCAAAGTCCAGGGGCCGGTAGCGGCTGCCGCCGCCGAGGGCAGTGCTGCTGCCGGGGCCGAGGCCGGGCGGGCCGGCTGCGGCGCGGGCGCAATTTGGGCGGCTAGCGGCCCGGCGGCCAGCAGGCCGGCCAAGCCCAGGCCCAGCCGCAGGGGGGTAGTACGTAGTGCAATCATAGGAAAAGAAAGAGCGCGCGGACAGCAACAATAAAAAAGTACCCAAAGAAACGAGCCAGCGGGGCAGTTATTTTAGCCACCCGCCTGCGCAAGGGGGGGTAGGGCTCCGATTTTGTATCGTCGGCAGACGGGGAGCATTACAGTTCTTCATGTTACTTTCACCTGACAGTCAGCCCATAACGGCCGGGCTTATTCGAGCGTTGGAATGTAGGTTATGCGCTGCACCCAGCTTAATTGCCGCAAGTAAGCAAGGGTAAGGTCTTTAATCGGGCTGTCCATCTCGATAAACTGCCGGGCCGCATCGCGCTTCCCCTTGCGCGAGACGAACATGGTGGCAATGTTGCAGTCGTCGTGGGCAATAACCGAGGCGATGAACGCGATGGAGCCCGGCACGTCGTGCGCATCGATAATCAGCGTGTGCAGCCCGCCCGAAAAGTCGCAGCCGAAGCCATCCACCTCCACGATGCGGATGACGCCGCCGCCCCGGCTCTGGCCCACCACTTCCACGCGGTGCCCGTCGGGGCCGGTCAGGTTGAGCTTGATGGTATTCGGGTGCAGGGTCGAGGCGTTGCCCACGCTTTGAAACGTATACCTGAGCCCCGCTTCGGCGGCGTGCTCGAAGGCCGTGCGGATGCGCGCGTCGTCGGGGGCGTAGCCCAGCAGCCCGGCCACAATGGCGCGGTCGGAGCCGTGGCCTTCGTAGGTGCGGGCGAAGGAGTTGTAGAAAGTAATGACGGCCTCGGTCGGCAGCGCGCCCAGAATGCGGATGGCTGCCCGCGCAATGCGCACTACCCCCGCCGTGTGCGACGAGCTGGGCCCAATCATCACCGGCCCAATCATATCAAAAATGCTCGATTTTTCGGCCACGGGCGGTAAGTAGGTAGGTGAGTAGAACGATATAGAGACGCGACCCTTCGCGTCTCTCGGCGGCAGGGTTCGTTCACGCGGGGAGAGACACGAAGGGTCGCGTCTCTATATTGTTCTCAAAAGTAGCGGGTAAGCTACCAACGCCGCGCTCGGCGGGAGCGGCCGATATTTGCACTGCCTACTCTTCTTTATCAATGGCCACCTCGCCTACCCCCCCTACCGGCCCCGACGCCGAGTTTTCGCCCGCCGTGCTGGCCCAGCTGCGCCGCCTGCAAGGCCGCTACGCCCCCGATGGCCAGGACCTGGCCGCCTACCTCGAAGGGCTCTACCACGCCGAGTACGTGCACTACTGGGACTACATCGAACTGGAAACGCTGCTGAGTCTGCAACGCCCGCTCACCAAGTTTCCCGACGAGAAAATCTTCATCATCTACCACCAAATCACGGAGTTATACTTCAAGCTTTGCCTGCACGAATACGAGCAGCTGGGCGAGCTGGCCGCGCCTACCCTCAGCGAAGCGGTGCTGCGCCTGGGCCGCATCAACCGCTATTTTGATAACCTAATTGACTCGTTCGACGTGATGGTGGACGGCATGGAGAAGGCGCAGTTTCTGCAGTTCCGGCTCACGCTGATGCCCGCCTCGGGTTTCCAGAGCGTGCAATACCGCTACATCGAAATTGCCAGCACGGCCCTCGAAAACCTGGTGCCTGCCGAAAAGCGCCGCCTGCTCGGCGATGCCCCTACCCACGAGGAGTTCATGGGCTGCATCTACTGGCAGACCGGAGCCACGGTGGAAGAAACCGGGGCCAAAGCCCTGACCCTAACCGAGTTTGAGCGAAAATACACTGGCCAGCTCGTGGCCCACGCCCGCCACTACGAGCACCGCAACGCCTGGGCCGTGGTGCAGCGCCTGCCCGAGGCCGAGCGCCGCCACCCGCGCCTGCTGCGCGCCCTCAAGCAACTCGACGTAAACGTGAATGTCAACTGGCCCCTCATGCACTACAAATCGGCCGTGCGCTACCTCCAGCGCGACCCCACCAACGTACCCGCCACCGGCGGCACCAACTGGCGCAACTACCTGCCCCCCAGGTTTCAGCGCCGCATCTTCTATCCCCAGCTCTGGACCGAAACCGAGCTGGCCGAATGGGGTAAAGGCTGGGTAGAGAAGGTGCTGGAGGAGATGGGATAGGAAGTAATCGAAAAGAATCATCCGTTATGCTGACGAAGGAAGCCTTTCGCCTGCGCAGGTAATTTTAGCGGTTAAGGTTAGTTGCACGGGCGAGATGCTTTCTTCGTCAGCATAACGGACGATTTCATTTTTGCTAATTCAGAAGCAAGTCTACCCCACCAGAATAGCCGGCGGGTGCGGCAGGCTCAGCAGGTGCTCGTCTTCGAGGTGGCGATGCAGGCCGCTTTCCACGTCGGGCAGCAGGGGGCCGTGGGTACTGCCCAGCACGGAGTAGCGCGGGCGGCGGGCGGCCCAGCCGAAGCTGGCGGCCGGGCGGGCCTGCACGGCGGCCTCGTCGAGGCCGGCCACGCGCAGGGCTAGGCGGGCCAACTCGACCCAGGAATAGGTACCCTGGTTGGCGAGGTGCCAGCGGCCGTGCGCGCCGTCGAGCAGCAGGTCGAGGGCGGTGTTCACGAGGTCGGGCACGTAGGTGGGCGAGATGAACAGGTCATCGGCGGCGGCAAAGGGCTCGCCGCGCCGGGCGGCGCTGAGCGCGTGGTGCACGAAATTGTGCGCATCCCAGGCGCTGAAAAAGGCGCTGGTGCGCACCACGAGGGCGCTGGGCAGCCGGGCCAGCACGGCTTCTTCGGCCAGTAGCTTGCTGCGGCCATACGCGTTGAGGGGCCGGGCGAGGTCGCTTTCCAGGTAGGGGGTAGCCTGCTGGCCGTCGAACACGAGGTCGGAGGAAAACGTGAGCAGCTGCACGCCGTGCGCCGCGCAGGCGTCGGCCAGCAGGCGGGGGCCGGTGGTGTTTTCGCGGTGGCAGCGGGCAGCATCGGTTTCGGCGTCGTCTACGCGCACGTAGCCGGCGGCGTTCACGAGGGCCCAGGGCTGGTACTGGCGCAGAGCCTGGTCGATAGAAATAGCATCAGCAATGTCGAGGGCGGCGCGGTCGAGGGCCACGGCGTGCAGGCCCCGGATGCGGCACACCCGCCGAAACGCCTGGCCCAGCGTGCCGGTAGCCCCGGTAATGAGTACAGGGTTTGGGGATAGGTTGTTAAGCATCAACTTATCATTTCGAAATTTTATTTTCTAATTTCTTTTAACAACTCATTCCCCTACCCCCCTAAGCGGCCTCAGCGAGCCACTGGTAGCGGATATCGCGCTGCCACCAGCCGGGACTGGCTAGCACCGGATGCTCGTAGTGCCCCCGGCGGATGAGACTATGCACCAGCCGGTAGAGGGCCGTGGGCCGGGGCAGGCCACCGCGCACGTCGAACACGCCCGGCTCGTAGCTGGCCCCGTCCTGGGTGAGTAGGTTGTCCCAGTCGAAGGCTCCCAGCAGCGACCACACGGTAAGGGCACGCAGGTTCACGCCGCTGGTACGCAGGCGGTTGGCAATCTGCCAGCACTGATACAGCCAGCGCATCTGCTCCTCGCGGGTGCATTTGAGGTGGGCCTCCGTGATGGCCAGCGGCTGGTGGTAGCGGTCCCAGGCCTGATGCAGCAGGTTTTCGAGGCCCACCGGGGCCACGCCGGCCACGTGCAGCGCCGGCAGGTCTACGTAGGCCGGGTGGCAGCGCCCGCTAAGGGCCGGCTGACCGGGGTAGCGGTCCAGGCGCTCATCGAGGTAGCGCTCGCCGGTAGCGTAGTGATTGATACCCAGCACGTCGGGCGGCAGCGGGTCATCGCTGAACTCGCGCAGTTCGGCTTCAGTTGCCCCAAACTCCTGTAGATACCCCCAGAGCGGGTGGGACGGCGTGACATGGCCCGCCAGCAGGTCAAACGTCAGCCAGCGGCGCTCATTCTCAAATGCCACCTGCCCGGCCAGGGCGGGCGTGCCGTGGGCCTGGCCCAGGTCTTCGGTCTGGATGAGTTGGGCCGCGGGATTGACCTCGCGGATGGCCTGCATGGCCAGCCGGGTAGCCCGCAGCTCATTCAGCAAAATGCGCACGAAGGTGCGGTCATCGCGCCCGTGCGGGTACCAGAGGCCATAGAGGCCGCTGAAGCGAGCCGTGGTCAGGGGCTCATTCACGGGCGTATAGTGCGTTACCCAGGGGTAGCGCTCGGCCACCATCCGGGCATAGCGGGCCAGGCCAGGCGCGAAAGTATCCTCGTGCAGCGCCGTGTAGCGCGGGCCGCTGCCGTGGTGCACCAGGCCCACGATGGGCTCGATGCCCAATTGCTGCAGGCGCGCCAGGCGCTCATCGGCCCAGCGCCAGTCGGGGCAGTCGAGGCCATCGGGGGCTACGTGCTCCCAGAGCACGGGGTAGCGTAGGGTGCGCAGGCCGAGGTCGGCAAAGCGGTCGAGGTCGGCGGGGCGGTCGCGGTGGCCGCTGCGCGTGAGCTGGTCGGAGTAGGCATCGCCCACGCGCCGGCAGGTGGCTTCTACGCCGCCCCATATGTCTACGGTAGCTACTGGAGTCATTAGTTGGGAGTCTGGTTTAAGCCAATTCATCGGGCAAGCAACTTGGTTTTAGGCGGCGCACCACGCTGGCTTTTGCTGCTACTTACTACTCATTCAAGTAGCAGGTTACCAATCTCCTACCCTACCTGGTGCACCGGATGTGGTTAAGCTGCGCTTTACACCGGGCTTAGCCGCGCTGGCTCAGCGCCTCGCGCCGGCCCTGGCCCCGGCAGCTTATTTTATGACCAACACGGCGGGTTCCCACTTGCAGGCCTTGCAGTGCGGGCAGGGGGTAGGGGGAGGCTGCGGGGCGGCCTGCACTTGCCCACATTCCAGGCAGGCAAACTGGCCGGGGGCTACCGGCTGCGCTTGCCGAAAGTCCTTATCCCAGCCCGGAATCAGCGACAAGCCGGGCTTGGGCTCCTGGTCTTCCACCAGGCTAAAGGTGCCGTTGGCTTCCATGTAGAGGCGGTGCACCTGCCCCAGGTGCTCCAGGCTTTCGCTTCGCAGCTGGGCAAATAGTCGCTCCTGCGAGAGCACGGCGTGTTCCATCTCATCCAGCTGCAATACACCATCGGCCGCCACCGTGGTCAGGTTGCCCTGAAATAAGTGCTCGACGGTGGGGCGGCGGGCGGCCCAGCGCGCTACCCCCTGCTGCCCCGCCACCACCACGGCGGCAATCACCAGCGCCTCCACCAGGCCGCGGTCGGGCGAGAGGATAGGGATGCCAATGCCGGCGGCCAGCGCCACCAGCGCCGCCAGCTCGGTGCGGCTCAGCTGCCCGGCCATGCGCTTGCCCATCAGCCGCAGGCCCGCGAGCAGGATAATATAGAGTATCACCAGCCGCAAGCTGGCTTCCAGTAAAAAGCTCCAAGGCACATCGCCCATCAGGATGCGCATGTAATCAGTCAGGTGCGGGGTTTCAGGCTTCATCTAATATTTTTTATAAATCCTATAACTCGCAATACTCTGGTTGTCATCACGAGCATGTTGCGCAGTAAGCAGGGACGCGGTAGTCGCACCTGCACGATAGCCGAACGACCGGCGTGGGTGTCATTGGGGTACGATTGCTTCGCAGGCTCGCAAGAACCAACGGCTTTCGCACGGGTCCTGTAACCCTAAATGACCGAAGGCACCCAGTTGTCGGCTTTGCAGCGCAGGCAGTGGGTGCCGGCGTGGTCGGTGGGGGTAGGCAGGTAGCCGCAGGTGGCGCACACCTGGCGGCCCTGGGCGGGGCCATCGGCGGCGGGGGGCGGGCGGTCGGCGGGGGGTAGCACGCTCAGGCCGGGCTGCGGCTCGGGCAGCTTGTAGTAGCTGAGGCGGCCATTGGCTTCGAGGTAGGCGCGGCGCAGCTCACCAAGCTGGGCAATGCTTTGGTTGCGCAACATCCCAAAAAACTGCTCCTGCGACAGGGCGTGATTTTGCATGGTTTCCAACTCCAGGCAGCCGTTGCGCACCAGCAGGGCCACGTCGCCCTGTTGCACCAGCTCCGCCGGGCGAGACTTAAAAGCCAGCCAGTTGCTGAGCCGGTGCACGCCCAGCACGGTCAGCAGCACCGCAAAGCTGGGGAGCAGCCCGCCCGTGGGCAGGTGCAACGGCCCCGCGATGATGGCCCCCAGCGTCAGGATAATGGCCAGCTCGCTAATGGAGAGCTGCCCCTTCATGCGCCGGCCCAGCCAACGCACGATGAGCAGCATCGCGCTAAAAATGACCAGCGCCCGCAGCGCTGCTTCAAACGCGAAGGCCGGCGGGGCCGTGCCAAAGAGCCAGCGATGCCAATCGCTGAATATGATATCTTCCTTTTTCATGCGTGCTACGCCCGGCTACCGGGCAAGCCAGACTCAACGGCCGGGCGGGGGGTAGGGTTACGGCCCCACGTGAAGCGCGCATAAAGCTGGCAGCGTTGCGGTTAGCTCACGCAGGCAGTAAGCTCAACTAGCCATTTAGCGAAGCCCTTGACGCTCTACTTCCGTCCATTTGGCCCGGCCCGGCGCAACTTTGCACGCATGACCCGCGCTTTTTTTACTTTTTTGCGGCTGGCGCTGCTTGGCCCCGCCGTCTTGCTCGCCCAGGCCCTACCCCCCACCTCGCCCCTACCCCGCCTGCTGGCCGAGCGCCGGATGCTGACGCAACGTTATGCCGAGGCCCGCGCCCAGCGCCACGGCCTGCTGGGCCTCAGCCATAAGCCCAGCAAGCAGGATTTGCAGGAGGTAGTAACCGCCCTGCAAGGCATCGTGGACCAGGATGAACGCATTGTGGCCGTGCTCAATCAAACCACCCAGCAGGCGCAGACCACCACCGCTACGCTGCAAACCACCGGCCGCGACGACCGTAACCTCACCGCCCAGCGCCTCAGCGAATTGCAAAACCAACTGCAAAACCAGCAGGAGCGCCTGCGCCAAGCCACCGAGCGCCAGCGCGGCATCGCCGCTGAGCTGCGCGAGGCCCAGCAGAGCCGCCTGCTGCGTGATGCACTACTGGCCGGGCTGGCCGTAGCGTGTGTGGGGCTGTTTTTTTGGCGGCGTAAGAAGTAGGGGGCAAGCCCCGCGCCCAATCCCTATTTACCCAGCCACTTGGCCAGGAGGCGCTGCTGGTCGGGGGTAGGGCTGGCGGCGGGCTGAATCTGATAAACGAGGTCGGAGTCGGGCTGGAGGGTCAGGCTCAGGTCGTGGAGGTAGGCATTGTGCTTAACCTGCATTTTGAGGACCATGCCGGGCGCGCTGGCGAAGAGGGCCTGCTTCACGGCCTCGTCGGTGGGGGCCGCGCCGTTGAGCTGCATCAGTTCGTCGTTGACATTCAGACCGCCGTTCCAGGCGGTGCCGTCGCGCTTCACGTAAGTCACTACGTAGTGGCCGTTGCGGTTGGCGATGGTAGCCCCCAGGCTACCGTTGGGGCTGGCGGGCGCGCTGGCCAGGGTCAGGCCCACGTAGCCGAGGGCGGTGGCATAGTCGAGAGTGCGAGTGCCGTACACGCAATTTTGGAAGAAGTCGTCAAAGCGCCGGCCAGCCACTTCAGCTACGGCATCCTGGTATTCCTGGTCGGTGAAGCCGCGCTTCAGGCCCTTGTAATACTTATCGTAAAGCAGCCGGAACACGTCGTCCACATGCTTCTGGCCGTTGGTGGCCTGCACAATTAGCAGGTCCAGCATCAAGCCCACCATCTCGCCCTTGTCGTAGTAGCTGATTTCGGAGTTGCGCGAATTTTCGTCGGGCCGGTAGCCGCGAATCCAGGCATCGAAGCTCGACATGGCCACCGGCTGCAACTTGTTGCCAGGCTGGTTTTCTACCCCCGTCAGCACGGCGGCCAGCTGGTCGTAGTACTGCTGGGCAGTATAGAAGCCGGCCCGCTGGGCAATCTGGTTGGCCATGTATTCAGTCTGGCCCTCACTCACCCACAGCATGTGGGTGTAGTTCTCCTTATCGTAGTCAAACGGCCCCAGCGCGATGGGCCGGATGCGCTTCACGTTCCAGAGATGAAAATACTCGTGGGCTACCAGGCGCAGGAAATTCTTGTAGCCCACCTCACTGGAGTAGGTGCCCGGCCGCGCGCCCAGCGTGGTCGAGTAGAGGTGCTCCAGGCCGCCGCCGCCCGCCTCCAGGTGGTGCACAATGAAGAGGTAGTGGTCAATCGGGTTCTGGCCCACCACGCGCTGGGCCTCCGTCGTAATCTTCTGCATATCAGCCAGGAAGCGCGGCTCGTCGGGCAGCGTATAGGGGCCGTACATCGCCATCTGGTGCGGCGTACCGTTGGTGATGAAACTCAGCACTTTCTGGTTGCCGATTTCGATGGGCGAATCGGCCAGCTCATCGTAATCCGCGGATTTATACACGAATTTCTGCATGCCCGATGCCGGGCGCAGGGCGGTGCTCACAGTGGCCCAGCCGGCGGCGGGCTGCACCGTTACCTGGCTGGGCATGTTCTTATTAGCCGCCGGGTACATAAAGATGCTGCTGCCCAGCGCAAAGCCGTGGTCGGCATCGATGTAGCTTGTGCGCACGCTGATTTCGTAGGCATACACCCCGTAGTCAACCCGGAATGTGGCCTGGCCAGGGTGGTGCACGCGCCAGGTATTTTTATCGAGCTTCTCCACGCGCAGGGCCGGGCCGCCGGCCGCCTGGGCCGTCAGCCGCTCCACGTGCCGCTCAAACTCGCGCACCAGGTATGAGCCGGGGGCCCACACTGGCATCTTGAGGTCAGTATATTCTTGGTTGAAGCCCTGCAAATCCATCCGCACCTCGAAGTAGTGCGTTTGGGGGGCGGGCATGGCCAGCGTGTAGCGCAGGGTGCTGGCGGTCGGCGCGGCGGTGGCTACCTTGGTGGCAGCGCGGCCAGGCTTCAACTTGGTTTTAACTTTAACTTGGGCGGCAGCGGGCCCGGCAGCCAGCAGGCCGGCCACGACGGCCAGCCGGCAAAAAGTAGAGATAGGTGCAAACATGGCTGCAAAGTAAGCGCCCGGCCTGGCACGATTCGGCCCCGCGCGGCCGTTGGAGTTTTTTCCTACCCCCGCCAACTTCTGCGGAGCTACCGCCGTTTAGCGGGCCAGCCCCTGGCCCGAACCTCACTTATGCGCAGTATCTGGTTGATTTTCGGGAGTCTGCTCCTAAGCTTGCTGGGCTTAAAACTATACCTGGGCTCAGTTACCACCCCCCCGGCTACGGCGGCCCAGCCGGCCCCTACCCCCTTGCTGGTACGGCTGGTAGCCGAGCGCCGCCCGGCCGCCGCGCCGGTGCTCGCGCGGCCATCCTTCGTGCCCCGGCGCGACAGTATCGTAGGCTTCGCATTGCGGCAGGTGGGTAGCCCCTATCTCTACGCGGGCATGAGTCCGGTGAGCGGCTTCGACTGCTCGGGCTTTGTGAGTTATGTATTTGGGCATTTTGGGGTGCCTACCCCCCATTCCACCGCCCTGCTCATCGACGTGGGCCAGCCGGTGCCCCGCGCCGAAGCCCAGCCCGGCGACATCGTGGTTTTTACCGGCACGGCCGCCACTAGCACCACGCCCGGCCACGCGGGCATCGTCATCTCGGCCCTGGGCGAAACGCCCCTGCGCTTCGTACACGCCTCGTCCGCGCAGCGCGCCTCGGGCGTCAAAATCAGCCAGGTCGAAGGCAGCGGCTACGAGCGCCGCTTTATGCAGGTCCGCAGAGTAATTGCAAATGAGTAGATGCGTAATACCCCTATTCACCTACTCATTTATTAGCTTCATAAAAAGAACGATGCCCGGCTGGCCCACCGCGGCGCGCTTGCGTGCGCCATCGGGCCAGTCGGGCATCTAATCCTTCAAATCTTACCAAGCGGCAGCGCTGGGGTACAGCGCCGGCGTCTCACAGTAAGACCTGTCCAACGAGAGGGGCAACGATACCGTGGCACCCTCCGCCGAGCTGTGTGTTTTAGGCGAGTACGGCGGTGAGGCGTACTACATTGGACAGGCTCGGCAGGATTTGGTTGGGACTACTAGACATTTTGTACCTCCTTTCTTTATGGTTCCACATAACCTCAGGCGCGCTTCCCAGCAATTTAGGGCGGCTTGCCTGGGGCCGTAGCACTCGCTACTGGGGGTTAAAGTTAATTGCCAGCGCCGAGGTTCAAAACTTTTTGAGCTATTTCTACTAGTCCGGGCCATTATTCTTAGCATTCTCTTGAGAGTCAAGCTACTTAATTTATAGTCGCCGGGCTGTCTTTTTGGTAGTGCGCGGGCTTGCGCAACGGCTTTGCGGCAGCGCACACGCATTCTGGCCGTATAATTGCCTTGGCTACTCCATATTTTTCACCACTTCTTCACATTCCCCACAATGTATAAATCGCTTGCCTTCTTATTAGCTCTTTGGCTTGGCTTGGCTACCCACGCGGCACAGGCCCAAACACTGTCGCCGCTGGGCATATGGACTAATTCGGAAAAAAAGGCCACCTTTGAGATATATAAGTGCGGCGATAAGCTCTGCGGTAAAATTGTGACCCTGACCGTCCCCAACGACCCGGCCACAGGCAAGCCCAAGCTCGATACCCAAAACCCTGACCCTAAGCTGCGTACTCGCCCGCGCCTGGGTCTGGTGTTCATGCAGGGCTTCAGCTACGACAGTGGCAACAAGTGGGACGATGGCAAAATCTACGACCCCGAAAGCGGCAAAACTTATTCCTGCTATATGAAGCTGGAGGGCGAAAACACGATGGAGGTGAAGGGCTACATTGGCTTTTCGCTCATCGGTAAGTCGCAGACCTGGACGCGGGTGAAGTAACCTGGCCCGTGGCCGGCGCGGCGCCCCTTTCTGGTTGGAGGGGGCGCCGTTTTGAGGTAGCCTACCCCTATCCTACCCGCCAGCAGGAGCCGAAACTATTTGCCGAAGGGCGTGTTTTCGAGCTACCTGGCCCACCTAACCCTACAGTGTTACAATTTCTTCAACAGCTTTTTCAGCGGCGCGGCGGCGCGGCCGAGTGGCAGCCCGCCCTGGAGCCCACGCCCGCGCAAAACCACGCGCACCGGGCCTGGGTAGCCGAGCGCGTGTTTCGCAACTGGCTGGGGCCCTACTACAAAGCCTACCACCTGCGCAAGGGTGGGGCGGGCGGACGGCGGGGCTTTCGGGTAGACCTGTTGCACGAGGAGGGACGCCAGGGGGCATTATTCTTTTATGACCACACCATTGGGCCAGGCAATTTTGGGCACCTCTACCAGCTGCTGGGCGAGCGCGTGCAGGACCTGGGCTATCGCCGCGCCTGCCACGACGCGCGCCATCGCCGTCACCAGCAGCTGCGCGAGGCTACCGTGAAGCAGCTCTTCAAGCCCCTACCCACCGACTGCACCGAGAGCGGGCGTTGCAACCAGCGCTACGGCCTCATCACCCTCGATTTGGTGACCGTGAACGAACGACCACTCTTCATTCGCCTCAGCACCAACCCCGTGCGTGAAGACTATTTCACGCCGCCTCACTCCTTCGAGGCGCTGCTCAAAACAATATTTGACGAGCCCCTAGCCGATGAAACCATTGCCAGCAAGATAAGCGCATACTACGCTATGGGGTAATAGTTAGGTGCTGATTGTTAACGATTTATCCTGGCGAGCAGGTAGCGCCAGCACGCAAAACCGACTTAGAGCAAGCAGCCTTCAGCACTTAGCAGTTAATTTTACCGGCACGCGGCGCGGTGGTGCGTAGCAGCCACGCGTAGGCGGCTTCTACGTCGGTAAACGTATCTACGGCGGGCCAATTGGTGCCGACCTGGGCCATTACTTGGTTGACATCGGCGCGGGCGCGTAGGTCGAGGGGTAGCACCCAGGCTACGGCTGATATACCGTTGCTTGTCAGCCGGAGAAAGAAATCCTGACCCAGCCACCGGGTCACTTCGCTCCAGCCGTCGAGGTCCTGGCTGCTGTCGTTGAGCACGCAGGTGCTACCCGTAGCCCGGATTTTTTCCAGCAGCAGCCAGCAGTAGTGCATGGAGGCTTCGGGCGAGCGCCTCCCACGCCAGGCCGTGAGGAGCCAATCGTGGTCGGAGTCGTAGGTAATGGTCAGGTCGGAATCCTCGAATAGTGTTTGCATGCCATCGGTAGCAGGAGGTGGAAATTAACCATTCAACGCGGGCAAGTATAAGACTACCATTATGCCCGGACAAGCCTTTTGGGTAAGATTTTGTGCCCCTACTCCACCAAACGTATTTTCTTCCGTTACTCTGGCTTATTCCTTTCCAAAGCGACCCTGGCTGAGCACCTCGCCGGCGGGGCCACGCAGGCGCAGCAGGTAGAGGCCGGGGGTCAGCGCCTGAGTGCGCACCACCGGCTGGGCGGGGGGTAGGGCCTGGCGCAGCACCAGGCGGCCAGTGGCATCGTACACCTCGGCCGTGGTGGGCGTGGCTAAGTCATTGACCGTAAGCTCATCTTGGCACGGATTGGGGTAGAGCGCCAGTGCGGGGCGGGCAGCGGGGCGGGTGGCTAGCACCAGCGCGGGGTCGGGCAGCACGGTGCCGGGCAGGTCGGGCAGCCAGCCATCGGGGTCCACGGCCACGGCCGCCACGGGGCCGCTTACGGCCACGCTAAAGCCCTGGCTGGCCTGCGTCTGGCGCACGCGCACGCGCTGGGTAGTACCATCCTGCAAGGTCAGCGCATAATCCACTTCGGTTTGGAAAAAGGGCGTGCTAGCGGGCACGGAGGCTGTTTCGGCTACCTGCAGAAATAAATTGCTACCCACCTGATTCCAGCGGACATTGAAAGCCGGGAAGCCTTCGCCGCGGTACCACTGCTGAAAAAAGTAGTCGAGCGGCTGCCCCAGCTCGGCCTCAAACAAGCGCTGCAAGTCGAGGGTGCGGGCCGTGCGGCCGCTGAACTGACTTTGGTACTGGCGCAGCACGCGGTAAAAGCGCGCATCGTCGTGGCAGAGGTAGCGCAGCAGGTGAATGACGGCCGCGCCCTTTTTATAGCTCAGGTTAGAGTTGAAGATGCGGCGCACGCTGGTCGTATCGGGCACGCGCACGGTACCGGTCACGTTACTCTGGGCGCGAGCCTGGGCGTCGTCCATCCAGGCGCGGGCGGCGGCGGGCGTGCTAAAGGCCTGCAACGACAGATACTCGCCGTAGGAAGCGAAGCCCTCGTTGAGCCAGATATCTTCCCAGCTGGCGCAGGTCACGTTGTCGCCAAACCACTGGTGAAACAGCTCGTGGGCCACCAGCGTGAAGTCGAAATAGCCAAGCGTGGTCATGGTCTGGTGCTCCATGCCGCCGCCGATGGGGGCCATCGCGTGGCCGTACTTCTCATCGGCAAAAAAATATGTCCCAAATAGGTTGGAGTAATTCTCGATAAAGCCCGCCGTGCGGTCGATGTCGGTCTGATAGTACGCCAGCGACTCCGGGTCATACACGTAGCTGACGATGGGCACGCGCGGGCCGCCCGCGGGCTGGGCGTAGGTCAGGTACTCGACGTAGGGCGCCACGGCCACCGAAATGAGGTAGTAGGCGATGGGATGATGCTCGTGCCACTCGTAGCGCACCCGGTTATTGGGCAGCCGTACGGTGCGGGCCAGCACGCCGTTGGAGCCCACTTTATTGGGTAAGTCGGTGGTAATGAACACGGCCGAAGAATCGGCCTTGTCGGTGAGCACCTGCTTGCAGGGAAACCACTCGTGGGCCGAAAACGGCTCCGACAGGCTCCAGGTGACGTGGTAGGGGTAGTTTACGCCATCGCGCAGGTAGTGGTCGGCGCTGTTGAAGGCGTTGCCCACGGCGTTGGTGTTGCCGTGGGGCGCCGTGCCGTGGTAGTAGATGCGGGCATCGAGCAGCGTGCCGGCCGGCGCGGGCGCGGCCAGCGCGGCGGTGGCGGCCTGGCCCCGGCGCAGCACGCCGGGCGCACGCCTACCCCCGGCCACCACCGAGTCGATGACCAGCGTGGCGGCGGTGGGTAGCGAGTCGGGCGGGGCCTGGTACAGCTCGAAGGCCAGCGAGTCGAGGGCCTGCGCGCCCACCCGCACCCGCAGGAGCACCGAGCCGGCGATGGCCCGCGAGGTATTGCTGAGCGTGAGGTCGAGCTGGTAAAACTGCACGTCGTAGCGGTCCATCAGTTGGCGGTGGTGCGCCGACATGCCGGGCGCGGCCTGGCCGTGGGCCACCGAAGCGGCCAGTCCCCAGGCCACCAGCACCCGCCTAAACCAGCCGCTTTTTTCGCGCATTGCCGATACTAGCGCCGGCCCGGCCCACGTTGGCCTACCTGGCTACCCGAAGGTAAGTAGCTGGGGCAGAATACCCACTGCCCGGCCCTGGCGGCTACAAGCCGCGCGGATAGTATCTTCACTCGCGGGCCCCACAAGTAGGGTTTTTTGATTGTTTTTTATGATGAAAACTTACTACTTTCGGTTGTTAAGCTGGCTGGGCGGCGGGCCGCGGCGAGCCAGGCGGGGGCTGGTGCTCCTGCTGCTAGTACTGCTGAGCGCGCCGGTGGCGCGCGCTACGCACATCGTAGGCGGCGAGATGGATTTGCAGTACCTGAGCGGCAACACCTATCAGCTCACGCTCAATCTTTACTTTGACGCGGTAAACGGCAACCCCAGCGCGCTGGACGGAAGCCTGACGGCCGGCATTTTCGAAAAAGATACCAACCGCAAGCTGGGCTCGGTGCTGCTCCCCCTCATCAGCGACACGTTTGTGAACTACACCAACCCGGCCTGCGCGGTGGGCTCGCTCAGCACTAAGGCGCTCGTGTACCGGAACACGATTGAGCTGCCGCCGGGCACCTACGGCGCGAGCCAGGGCTACTACGTGGCCGTGGAGCGCTGCTGCCGCAACGTCACCATCAGCAATATCGTGGCTCCGCAGAACGCGGCCCAGACGTTCTACCTGGAGTTTCCGGCCGTGGTGCGCAACGGGCAGGCGTTTCGGGACTCGACGCCGCGCCTGTTTCCGGCGCTGGCCGACTACGCCTGCCTGGGCGAGCTGTTTACCTACGACTTTGGCGGCCAGGACCCCGACGGCGACTCGCTGGTCTACGACCTGGTGACGCCGCTCAACGGCCACGCCACGCCCATTGTGCCCAGCCCCGTGGCGGCCGGCGCGCCTTACGCCGAAATTACCTGGGCCCCCGGCCGCAGCCAGACCAACCAGATTCCGGGCACGCCGGCCCTGAGCATTGGGGTGCGCACGGGGCGGCTTCAGGTGCGGCCCGCCATGCAGGGGCTGTTCGTATTTGGGGTGCGCTGCCAGGAATTTCGGCAAGGGATGAAGATTGGCGAGACGCGGCGCGACTTTCAGGTGCAAGTGCTGGCGTGCCCCAAAAACAACCCGCCCAGCCTGGCCTTGCTCCCCACCCCCAGCGGCCGGGTCGTGTACCATGCCGGGCGCGATACGCTGCGCATTGTGCCCAGCGGCCCGCACTGCGTGCGCCTGCGCTTCACCGACCCCGACCCCAACTCGCGGCTCACGCTCAGTCTGCGGCCGGTGGACTACGCGGGAGCCCTACCCACCTTCACCACGGCCACTTCCGGCACGGTGCACCTGGCCGGCGCGCCCGATACGCTGGTGGCCTCGCTCTGCTTCGCCGACTGCACCAACACCCTGGGCAAGGTGGCCCACCTCGACGTGATAGTGGCGGATAATGGCTGCTCCTTGCCCAAGCACGACACGGTGCACGTGGCCTTTATCGGAATGCCGCCGCCCAACGCGCCCCCGACCCTCACCAGCACGGCCGGCCCTACCCTACCCCTGCACGTGCGGCCGGGCCAGACGCTGGCCTTCGACCTGACTGGCACCGATGCCGAGGCCGACCCCATCGTGTTTACGCTGGCGGGCAGCCCCGGCTTCGCGCCCGACGTGCTGGGCGCTACCCTCACCCCGCAGGCCCAGGTGGGTACTATGCGCCCGGCCCGCTTCACGTGGCCCGTCGATTGCCGGGCCATTACTGACCCGCCGGGGCAAGTGCGGATGCTGGTGTTCACGGCCACGTCTACCACGCCCTGCGGCGATAAGCAGGCATCGGCCCCGCTGAGCGTGCCGGTTATCGTGGATTATACTAACGTGCCGCCGGTGCTCACCTCTACCCTACCCCCCGCCGGGGCCGGGGCCGAACCGCCGCTCATCCGGGTGCCGCTGGGGCAGCCCTACGTGGCTACCCTGGCCGGCACCGACGCCGATAGCGACGTGCTGACGCTAAGCGCCAGCAGCCAGGGCTTCGACCTGGCGGCGGCCGGCATGCGGTTTGTGCCGACCGCTAGTCCGGCGGGCCGCGCCAATGCCACCTTTAGCTGGCTGCCCGCCTGCGATGGGGTAGGCGTGCGCGACGGCCAGCCCCAGGTGCTCACTGTCACGTTTCAGCTGCAAGAGGCTACCTGCCGGCCCCAGCCCCAGGCGCGTACCGTGCGCTTTGAGGTGGTAAACCCCGATACGGCGGCCTTCACGCCGCCCAATATTATCCTGCCCACCGGCTCCAACCAGGCCAACCGCGTGTTCACCATTGGTAGCCTACCCCCAGATTTTTGTGATACGCGCTTTACGGGCATCAAAATCTTCTCACGCTGGGGCCGGCTGGTGTACGAGTCGGGGGACCGCAACTTTGCCTGGGCCGGCGAAAACTCGGCTGGCACCTACTATTATTTGCTTACTTACACCACCGGCCGGCGCTATAAAGGGTGGGTAGAGGTGATGCAGTAGTCCAGACCGCGGATTTATCGGATTGGTCGGACTAGTCGGATTTTGTGGACGTAAAAAAGGCCGCTTGATGAGCGGCCTTTTTTACGTCCTGTCAATCGTGGTTCGCCCACGAAATCTGATAAATTCGTGGTTTGGACATCAATACAAAAATAGGAAAACTGCGAACAGCGCTACCCACAGCACGTCAATAAAGTGCCAGTAGGTGGTTAAGGCACGTAGCTGGCGCAGGTGGTAGGGGTTGCGGATAAAAACGAGCGCGCGCACGGAATCGCGGCTGGCGTGCAGGGTGCGGGTCAGCTGAACCAGCAGAAAAATGAGGCCGGCCGCTACGTGCGCCACGTGCAGCCCCGAAATCACGTACACGAATGTGCCGCCGCGCTCGCCCGTGAATAGCACGCCCTGGTGCACCAGCTCGCGCCAGCCCTGCACCTGCAAGCCGCTGAACACGCAGCCCAGCACCAGGGTAGCCCCCAGGCAGCGCGCCAGGCCGGGGAGGTCGTCGGCCCGGTACAGGCGGGGAGCCTGCGCCAGCGTGTACGACGATACCAGCAGCACCACCGTGCTCAGCGAAAAATAGCGCGGAAACGGGTGAACGCCACTCGGCAGGCTGCTTTGCGCCCGCGAGGACACATACATGGCCACCAGCGTCACAAACAGCATCGTGATGCCCACGAGCGCCACGTACAGCATCATCAGCAGCGGCGGCACCCGCTCGATGCGGCTAAAAGCCGAGCCACCGGCCGCGCGGCGGCCGGTGCCAGAGGGAGTATTACGGTCGTCGCGAGGAGCTAGCACGGGCAGAAGTTACGGCAAAAAGAACTCCTTATGGTAAGCTGAAAGTAGCATTTTTTGTTCGGCCAACCTATGCCGGCTCACTTAAAAAACGAACCGATTTTACCCAGCACCGCGTGCAGCGTAATCTTGGGGCTGTCGCGGTCAGCCAGGCCGAAGGTGACGTAGGTTTTGCCCGCCACCCGCAGGTCGAGCACCAGGCCCAGGCGGCGGGCCAGCTGGTGCAGCTGCTGCAAGGGGTCGGGGCCGGGCTTTTTGGGGGTCTTCGGGGTGCCGGGCGGCTGGGGCGGGCCGCTCGTAATCAGGTCGAGCACCTGCTGGCTGGGCACGTTAAGAATAAGGTAGGAGCCCGCCGCCGCCAGCTGAATTTCGTGCCCGCCCGGCCAGGTAAGCGTCAGCCGGGCCTCTACCTCCAGGCCGCTAGGCACGCGGGGCGTGGGGGTCGGGCAGGGGTGATACGATGGGCGCGCCGGCCGCCGGGGCCTCACCCTTGGT
This sequence comes from Hymenobacter psoromatis, assembly GCF_020012125.1. Taxonomy (NCBI): domain Bacteria; kingdom Pseudomonadati; phylum Bacteroidota; class Cytophagia; order Cytophagales; family Hymenobacteraceae; genus Hymenobacter; species Hymenobacter psoromatis. The sequence goes on along the minus strand of NZ_JAIFAG010000001.1, from coordinate 1,617,441 downwards.
GCGGATGCGGAGCGAGCCGTTGAGCTTCCAGGTGGCGGGTAGGCCAGCGGGATTGGTCTGGTTAGGCACTTGTAATTCTACCTGGTCGAAGGCCAGATTCAGCTCGACACCGCCCGAAAGCTTAGTAAGCAGCGAAGCGGCCGTGTCGGCCCAGGAAGTAGCGGATTGGTCGGGCATGGTTTTCTGGTTTTAGATTATTGCTTGAAAACGTTTGTCCTTGCGAGCGCAGCGCGGCAATCGCCCCAGAGCGATAGACAAACTAGCTAGCAGAACGACCGGCGCGGGTGTCGTTCTGGGGCGATTGACGCGCTGCGCTCGCAATGACGAACGTTTTCAATTAGAAACGCCAACGGCAACCACCCGGCCAGGGTTGCTGTTGGGCTGGCAGGTGTATTTTTGTGCCGTTCTCCGTTTTTTCGTTTAGCTCATGAAGTTCTTCGCCTGGTTTGCCGTCGCTACCCTTGCTTTTCTGCTGATTGCCCGCTTCAAGCCGCAGTCGCCGGCCGAGCCAATAATTCCGACCGAGCTGAAGGAAGCTCAGGGCCAGCCGGGAGCCGACAACAACGCCCCGCCCGCCCGCACCGAAGCGCAGGGCGAGCGTGCCGCCCAGCAGGGGGGTAGCAAGTAGTCTTTTGCTCGCTATAAGCTAGTTGTCATGGCGAGCAACGCGAAGCAATCGCACCCGAACGATACCCACGCCGGTCGTTCGGGTGCGATTGCTTCGCGTTGCTCGCCATGACAACTTTTTCTAACTAGAAACCGGGAACTAGGAACCTAAAGAAATGGACTCGCAAGCCCGCATGCAGGCCCTCGCTCAGCGCCTGCACCACCTCAATACGCAATATTACCAGCACGATATCTCGGAGGTATCGGACCAGGAATTTGACACTTTGCTGGCCGAGCTAAACCAGCTGGAGCAGGCCCACCCCGAATTGGCGCAGCCCAACTCCCCTACCCAGCGCGTGGGTGGCACCATTACCAAGCAGTTTGCCACGGCCACGCACCGCTACCCCATGCTGAGCCTGGGCAATACGTACTCGGAAGATGACCTGCGCGAGTTTGACGAGCGCGTGCAGAAGGGCCTGGAAGGCGCACCCTACGGCTACGTATGCGAGCAAAAATTCGACGGCGTAGCCATGAGCTTGGCTTATGCAAACGGCGACCTGCACCAGGGCGTGACGCGCGGCGACGGCACCCACGGCGACGTGGTAACGGCCAACGTGCGCACCATTCGCACCCTACCTCTGCATTTGCCCGGCAACTTCCCAGCCGAGGTAGAAGTGCGCGGCGAGGTATTTATGCCCAACCAGGTTTTCAACGACCTCAACCAGGAGCGCGAGCAAAACGGCGAGGCCCTGCTGGCTAACCCGCGCAACGCCGCCAGCGGTGCGCTCAAGCTTCAGGATTCCAGCCAGGTGGCGGCGCGGCGGCTGCGCTTTTATGCGTATTCGGTGCTCACGCCGGGCCGGCACTTCGCTAGCCACAGCGAGAGCTTGGAGGCTGCCACGGCCTGGGGCCTGCCGGTATCACCCACCTGGCGGCGCTGCGCCAATTTGCAGGAAGTGCTCGACTACATCCACGAGTGGGAGCAGAAGCGCTTTACCCTGCCCGTGAATACGGATGGCATCGTGATTAAGGTCGATAACCTGCGCCAGCAGGACCAGCTGGGCCTCACGGCCAAGAGCCCGCGCTGGGCCATTGCCTACAAATACCCCACGGCGGCGGCCCGCACCCGGCTGCGCGAAATCATCTACAACGTGGGCCGCACCGGGGCCGTAACGCCCGTGGCCCTGCTCGACCCCGTGGCGCTGGCCGGCACCACCGTGAAGCGCGCCAGCGTGCACAACGCCAACCAGATAGCCCTGCTCGACCTGCGCCTCGGCGATATGGTGTTCGTGGAGAAAGGCGGCGAAATCATTCCCAAAATTACGGGTGTGGACCTGGCCGAGCGGCCCGCTACCGCCGTGCCGGTGCGCTTCCCCACCGAGTGCCCAGCCTGCGGCACGCCGCTGGTGCGCCCCGAGGGCGAGGCGCACTTCCGCTGCCCCAACGAGCGCGGCTGCCCGCCCCAGCTCAAAGCCCGGCTGGAACACTACGTGAGTCGCAAAGCGCTGAATATCGACGGCTTAGGAGCCGAAACGGTGGGCCGCCTCTTCGACCTGGGCTTGGTGGCTACCCCCGCCGATATCTACGACCTGCCCCAGCGCCGCCCCGAGCTGGTGGGCCTGGAACGCCTGGGCGAAAAGTCGATTGACAACCTACTGGCGGGAATTGAGAAGAGCAAAACCGTGCCCTTCGAGCGAGTGCTCTTCGGCCTCGGCATTCGCTACGTGGGCGAAACAGTGGCCCAGAAGCTGGCCCAGCACTACCGCACCATCGAGGCGCTCCTGGCGGCCTCGGCCGGGGAGCTGGCCGCCGTGCCCGAGGTGGGCGGCGTCATTGCCGACTCGATGGCCCTGTGGAGCCAGCAGCCCGAAAATCAGGAGCAGGTGCGTCGCCTGCAAGCCGCCAGCGTGCAGCTCGAAGCCAGCGGCGAGCCGCCGCAAGCGGCGAGCGACCGCCTGGCGAGCCTCACCTTCGTGCTCTCGGGCGTGTTCGAAAACTACAGCCGCGAGCAGCTACAAACCCTCATCCAGCAGCACGGCGGCAAAATCACGGGCTCGATTTCCAAGAAGCTGAGTTACCTCGTGGCCGGCGACAATATGGGGCCGGCCAAGCGCGAAAAAGCGCTGGGTTTCAAGGTGCCCATTATCTCGGAAAATGAGCTGCTGGCGCTGCTGCCGGTGGGCGAATAAGCACCGGCCGTTAACTCATTGAGAAGTAGGGTGCGGGGCTTGCCCCCGCCCACCGTTGCACGAAACAGCTACGAATCGTTCAACGCCGGGCGGGGGTAAGCCCCGCACCCTACATAGCTAGCCGTGGGGCTTGGTAATGAGTTCGATGGCCCGGTCCAGCAGCTCATCGCGCCCGGCGCGCAGGCCCGCTATCGTAGGGCGCACGGGCACGTCAATTGCGAGGCCGACCCGCTGAGTTTCGCGACCGTTGGGGTAGTACGCCCCAATGCCAGTCATCAGCGTTTTCAGGCCGCCGGGCAGCGTTATTTTTGTCGTATTGCCATCCGCGGCCGCCGTTTGGCTACCGAGCAGCGTGCCGTGCGGGGTAGCCTGAAAGGCCATTGCCGTGAACTCGGCCAAGCTTCGACTCTTTTCATTCACCAGCACCACCACCCGGCCGGTGTAGGGCGTCAGGCCCTGGGGTTTGATAGTATCGGGGGCCTGCCATAGAAATCGTCCCGGACAAGTAGGGTCACGTTGCGTGAACTTGGCGAAGGTTACTGGCTGAGCAAGTAAAAAGCCTGGCAGATAGGTTGTTACAAAATCACTCGGATAATTGCGCTGGTCTACCACAATTCCCTTCGCGTGGGAAAACGCCCGCATGATGGCGGGCACCTTGGCGGCCTTGATGCGAGCCATGTCGATGTAGCCGACTTCGGGGGTCAGAAACCGGTACATGCTATCGGCCGCGGCGGGCTGGGCGGCGGGCACCGTTCCCACTGCCACGGCGGGCACCGTCAGGCGCAGGGGCTGGCCCGCCCGCACTACCTGCACCGCCACCTGCGGCGTGGCGCAGTAGAGCAGGTTTACGGCAATGGTGTTGAGTTGGGCGGGCCGGTTGGAAGCGCCCGTTTCGGGCAGGCGCTGCCGCACCAGGTCGGCCACCGCCACGCCCGCGAAGTGGGTCAGCACGTCGCCCGGCTCCAATGGGGGGGTAGGCACCAGCTCATCGTGGCGCACGCTGGTCACTACCGCCTGGTCGTCGATAAACTGCACCTCGGCGGCCACCTGATACGCGCCCCGCTCGGCTTCGAGCAGCGGGTCGGGTGGGTAGAAGCGGGCGTGGCCGTCGTGCACGTGGGCAAACAGCGCCAGGGCCGCGTGCCGGTAGGCCAGCGGCGTACCAGCTTCGGCAAACCGGGGCAGCAACGCGGGCAGCACAGCGGACCACCTTTCATCCAGCACGTAGGGGTAGGGATAATAGTACTGGTACATGTTCCAGTAGCGGCACAGGCCCAGCAGGCGCAGCCCCTGCGTGGGCAGGGCCGGCTCGGCATAGGCTTCCTCGTGCGGAAAGAGCGTGGTAGAACCCAACTGGCCCACATAATAGGGCGCACCCTGGTAGCGGTTGGCCGCAATAAAGGCTAGCTGCTGCCGCAGCGGCGCGCTAAAGCGCCGCTTATCCTGAGCCCAGCGCAGGTCAGTGCGCAGGCGCACCGGCTTGGTCGGCGGCGCGGCGCAGGCCGGGCAAGCCGGCACCGCGCCCAAGCCAGTAATCCAAGCGCTGAGCAGGCGGCTGCGCTGCTCCCCCGACTGGCAGGCCAGCACTGCCGGCAGCTGACGCAGAAACTCAGCATCCCAATCACGTTGCCCGGCGGCCACGGCCGGGTGAAAGTACTTGAGCAAGCCCCAGACCTGCCCCAGCGCCGCCACGTTGTCCACCTGCCGCGGGGTGAGGGTGGTGAGTTGCGGCAGGGCCGCCGCCAGGGCTACCGCCACGGCCGGGTCGGGCGCGACCGGCGCGGTGGCCTCCACCTGGGCACACGCGGGCAGGGTAGCCCAACCTAGCCCGAAGACTAATAGACAAGAAACAAGTTTTGACATGGTGTAGGGCGTAGAAGCCAGCAAGCAACTACTTCGTAAAATCGGCCACCACCTCCACAAACATCGGCGAGGGCAGGCTCACTGACTGCTCGGTGGGCGTGAGCTTACCCGATTGCTTATCAACCCGATAGGTAAAAATATTATCCGAATTCTGGTTGGCCACCAGCAGCAGCCGGCCGCTGGGGTCAAGGGCGAAGTTGCGGGGCGTTTTGCCCTGCGTGCTCACGTGCTGCACCAGCGCGAGGCGGCCATCGGCCGGTGCAATGCTGAACACCGCCAGGCTGTTATCGCCCCGGTTGGAGGTGTAGAGGAAGCGCCCGTCGGGCGACACGTGCACGTCGGCCCCCGAGTTTTCGCCCGTGAAGCCCGCGGGCAACGTCGAAACCGTCTGGATTTCGCTAAATGTGCCGTGGTCCGCGTCGTAAGTCAGGGCCGTCACGGTCGAGTTCAGCTCGTTTTCGAGGTAAGCCCGGCGGCCATCGGGGTGAAAGGTGAGGTGGCGCGGCCCCGCGCCCGGCTTGGCCACGAAGGCGGGGGTAGGGAGCAGCCGCAGCTGCCCGGCGGCCGCATCTAGCTGGTAGCCATACACCTTATCGGTGCCCAGGTCCACGGCGAAGGCGTAGCGGTTGGCCGGGTCCGGAATGAAGCAGTGGGCGTGGGCGTGGTCCTGGTTTTTATGCGGGCCCAGCGGCGGCTGGTGCTGGTCGGTGGCGGCGGGCGGGGCCAGCGCGCCATCGGCGCGCAGCGGCAACAGGGCCACATTACCCCCTACGTAGTTGGCTACCAGGGCATCCTTACCCGTATGGTCGAGGCTGATGTAGCACGGCGACGCCCCCAGCGAAGGCTGCTGGTCGAGCAGCGTGAGCGCGCCCGTAGTGGCATTCACCTCAAACGCGCTCACGCCCCCGCTATTGGCGCGGCCCTGGAAGGTGCCGGTTTCGCTCACCGCGTAGAGGTGGCGGCGCGCGGCATCCATCGTCAGGTAGCTGGGCTGGCTGCCGCCGCGCTGCACACTCAGGGGAGTCAGCTCGCCGGTGGTAGCGTGCAGGCGGTAGAGGTAAATAGTAGAGGCTTGGTCGCCGCTCACGTTGGTGCCCACGTACACGAGGTAGCTGCGGTCGGCATTGGCCACGGCGCTGCTGGTGTTGGTGCCGGCGCAGCCGCCGAGGAGGGTAGCGAGGACTACCCCGGCGAAGGGGACTAGGAAAAACCGCGGGGTAAGCTGGCTGGGCATGAGGACAGTGGATTGGTCACCGCAAAGATGTCTTTGCCAGTTGGAAAACCGCTACCGCGGGCACTTTCATAATCTGCGATGCTACTGCTAACATGAATTGTGCAAAGGGAGGCAAAAATCAAAGACGCTGAATTAAAAATCTGCTAGCCAGATTTTTAATTCAGCGTCTTTGATTTTTGCCTCCCTTCTACCCTATACAGCGCCTTCGCTACCCTTGGCCACTAGCTGCTTCTTTTCTTCTTCCTGGCCTTCGTCTTCCGGATGGCCGGCGAGCACGCCCTGGGCGCGCTTCACCACATTCTCTACCGTGAAACCGAACTTTTCGAACAATTCTTCAGCCGGGCCCGACGCGCCGAAGCGGTTCATGGCGATAATGCCGCCCTCGTCGGTCGTGTACTTGTGCCAGCCGATGGGCGAACCAGCCTCGATGGCCAGACGCTTTTTAAGCGTCGGCGGCAACACTTTTTCGCGGTAGGCTTTATCCTGGTGCTCAAATAATTCCCAGCTCGGAAAGCTCACCACGCGGGTAGGCGTGCCGGCTTTTTGCAGTTCCGCTTGCGCGCCCATTGCCAGCTTTACTTCCGAGCCGGTAGCGATGAGGATGAGTTGCGGCTCGCCCCCGTCGGCTTCGCTCAGAATGTACGCGCCCTTGGCCACGCCCTCGCGGGCCGAGCCCAGCTTAGACTGGTCCAGGATGGGTAGCTTCTGGCGCGAGAACACCAGCACGACCGGCGACTTGGGCGTGGTCAGGGCAATGCGCCAGGCTTCGGTGCTCTCGTTGGCATCGGCGGGGCGCAGCACCACGATGTTCGGAATGCTGCGCAACGCCAGCACCTGCTCGATGGGCTGGTGGGTAGGGCCGTCCTCGCCCAGCCCAATACTGTCGTGGGTGAACACGAACGTGGCCGTGCTCTCAGCCAAGGCCGTAAGGCGAATGGCCCCGCGCATATAGTCGCTGAACGTCAGGAACGTGCCGCCGTAGGTGCGCAGGCCGCCGTGGTGCGCAATGCCGTTCATGGCCCCGCCCATCGCGTGCTCGCGCACCCCAAACCAGATATTGCTGCGCTCGGGGTGCAGATACTGAAACGAATCGTCGCCCGACTTATCCATCTCGTTCGACGAGGCCAAATCGGCAGAGCCACCGAACATGAACGGCACCGACTTTTTAATAACATCCAGGGCCTTGCCCGAGGCCTGGCGGGTGGCCAACTCGCCATCGGCGGGCGTGTAGGTGGGCAGGTCCTTGTCCCAGCCGTCGGGCAGCTTGCCGTCGAAAGAAAGCCGGAACATCGCCGCCTCATCTTTATTATTCTGGGCGTATTTCTCAAAATCCGCATCCCACTGCTTTTGCAGCTCGGCCCCTTTCTTACCGGGCTCACGCAGGTGGTCGTATACCTCTTGCGGCACCTGGAAGCTCTTTTCGGGGTCGAAGCCGTAGAACGACTTGGTGGCCTTCACATTCTCGGGGCCCAGCGGCGAGCCGTGAGCCTTGCTGGTGCCGGCCAGTGGCGAGCCGAAGCCAATAATGGTGCGCACCGCAATAATCGACGGCCGGTCCTTCACCGCCTGCGCCACCTTAATGGCATTCTCAATCTCGTCCAGGCTGTTGCCGTCCTGCACGTGCTGGGTGTGCCAGTAGTACGATTCAAAGCGCTGCATCGCGTTCTCGGTGTAGGCGAAGCTGGTCGGCCCGTCGAGCGATATTTTGTTGTCGTCGTAGAGATAAATCATCTTACCCAGCTGCAAGTGCCCGGCCAGCGAGGCCGATTCCGAGGCAATACCTTCCATCAGGTCGCCGTCGCTCACCAGCACGTAGGTGTAGTGGTCCTGCACCGGGGCCTGGCCCTCCTTGTTATAAAGCGCGGCGAGGTGCGCCTCGCTCATGGCCATGCCCACGCCGTTGGCGAAGCCCTGGCCCAGCGGACCGGTCGTCACCTCCACGCCGGGCGTAATGTGCGACTCGGGGTGGCCCGGCGTGCGGGAGCCCAGCTGCCGGAACTGCTTCAGGTCTTCCAAGCTTAAATCGTAGCCATAGAGGTGCAATAAGCTGTATAGCAAGGCCGAGCCGTGGCCAGCCGACAGTACGAAGCGGTCGCGGTTGGGCCACTTGGGGTCCTGGGGATTGAAGCGCAAAAAGCGCGACCACAGTACGTAAGCCATTGGGGCGCAGCCCAGGGGTAGGCCGGGGTGACCCGAATTGGCTTGCTGCACCATGTCTATTGATAATAGCCGAATGGTGCTGATACTCAGCTCGTCAATGGAGACTTTGGGGTTGCTCATGGGGGTAGGCGAAAATGATTGGTAACGCAAAGGAACGCGACCGGGCCGCTTTTTATCCTACGGATTTTCCGGCAGTATGTAGGGGCGGGGCTTGCCCCCACCCGTCATTTGCGCCGGCCCAACGGCACCGCCCAACGACGGGCGGGGACAAGCCCCGCCCCTACTGCCCGGCTAAATGTATGTATTGATAATACTTTCCAGCCACTCCTGCTTGCCGCTGCGGGGGGTAGGCTCGCCGCTTTCGTGGGCAATCTTGCGCAGGTCTTCCAGCGTCAGGCCGCCCTTGGCGAAGTCGGCACCGGGGCCCTGGTCAAACGAGGCGTAGCGCTCCTGCCGGAATTTCTTATACCCCGACTTTTGCAAAATGGCATCGGCCGTCACCAGCGCCCGCGCAAACGTGTCCATCCCCGCAATGTGGGCCACGAAAATATCCTCCAGGTCGGTCGAGTTGCGGCGCGTTTTAGCGTCGAAATTAATGCCGCCTTGCGTGATACCGCCCGCTTCCAGAATAATCAACATACTCTCCGTCAGCTCATTGATATTATTCGGGAACTGGTCGGTGTCCCAGCCGTTCTGGTAGTCGCCGCGGTTGGCATCCATGCTGCCCAGCATGTGGGCATCGGCCGCCACCTGCAGCTCGTGCTGAAAAGTGTGGCCCGCCAGCGTGGCGTGGTTCACCTCCAGGTTCAGCTGGAAATCCTTGTCCAGCCCGTGCTCGCGCAAGAAGCCAATGACCGTGGCCGCGTCAAAATCATACTGGTGCTTGGTGGGCTCGGCCGGCTTGGGCTCGATGAAAAACTTGCCCATAAAGCCTTGTTTACGCGCGTAGTCGCGGGCCAGCGTCAGAAATTGCGCCAGGTGCGCCAGCTCGCGCTTCATATCGGTATTGAGCAGGGTCATGTAGCCCTCGCGCCCGCCCCAAAACACGTAGTTCTCACCGCCCAGCGCAATGGTCGCGTCAATGGCGTTCTTGACCTGCGTGGCAGCGTGGGCCACTACCGCAAAATCGGGGTTGGTGCTGGCCCCGTTCATGTAGCGCGGGTTCGAAAACACGTTGGCCGTGCCCCACAGCAGCTTTACACCGCTGGCCTGCTGGTGCTGTTTGGCATAGTCCACAAGGGTGCTCAGGTTGCTTTCATACTCGCGTAGCGAGGAGCCCTCATCCACCAAATCAAGGTCGTGGAAGCAATAATACGGCGTGCCGAGCTTGGTGAAAAACTCGAACGCCGCGTCCATCTTATCCTTGGCCCGGCCGACGATATCGCCCTGCGCGTCCCAGGCAAACTTTTTGGTGCCCGGCCCGAAGGGGTCGCCGCCGGTACCCACAAACGTGTGCCAGTAGGCCACGGCGAAGCGCAAATGTTCCTTCATGGTCTTACCGGCCACTACGCGGTTTTCATCGTACCATTTGAAGGCCAACGGGTTATCCGATTCGCGGCCTTCGTATTTTATGTGCGGGATGTCTTTAAAAAATTCCTGGCTAGCCATGAGGAAGGGAGTGAGGGGTAGGGAAAATGATTAAGGAAGTAGGGTGCGGGGCTAGCACCCACCCGTCGTTGAACGATTTGCATCGGGTTCGTTCAACGACGGGCGGGGGCAAGCCCCGCACCCTACTTCGGGAATAACGACGGGATGATAATGACAGCTTTACGGCAGCAGGCGCTGCCAGTCTGAATACGCTTCCTGGTACTGCGCCTGCAAAGCGGGGGTAGGCTCCTCCACCCGAATGCGCCGCAGGCCCCGAAACGCCTCCGCAAAGCTGGCATACACGCCCACCCCGATACCCGCGCCGCGCGCCGCGCCCTGCGCCGCATCGGTGTCGTAGAGTTCCAGCGTCAGGTTACCGCAATTCACGAACGCTTCGCGGAAAACGGGGCTCAGAAACATATTGGCGTGGCCGGCCCGCACGGTTTGCGCCCGCACGCCGGCGGCGCGCATAATGTCCAGGCCGTAGGTGAGGGCGAACACGATGCCTTCCTGCGCGGCCCGGCTGAGGTGCGTCCGGTCGTGCACGTTGAATTGCAGGCCGTGCAGGCCGGCGGCGGCCGGCCGGTTTTCCAGGATGCGCTCGGCCCCGTTACCGAAGGGTAGGAAGCGCAGGCCCTCGGCCCCGATGGGCGCTTGGGCAGCCAGCGCGTTCATTTGGTCATAGGGCAGGTTACCCACGATTTTGCGCAGCCAACTATTGAGAATGCCGGTGCCGTTGAGGCACATCAGCACGCCGTTTTTGGGCTGCTCACGGGTGCTGTTGACGTGCACGAACGAGTTGACCCGCGAGCGTGCGTCGGCCGTGGCCGTTTCGTTGATGCCGTAGATGACGCCGCTGGTACCGGCCGTGGCCGCCACCTCGCCCGCGTTCAATACATTGAGCGAGAAGGCATTATTTGGCTGGTCACCGGCCCGGTAGCTAATGGGCGTGCCGGCCGCCAGGCCCAGCACCTGCGCCGCCCCGGCGGTGAGCAGGCCCTGCACGGCAAACGTGTCCACTACCGCGGGCAGCAGGTCGGCACTAATGTCGTAGTAGTCAAGCAGCTCTTGCGCAAGGGCCTGCTTTTTAAAGTTCCAGAACACGCCCTCCGACAAGCCCGACACGGTGGTTTGCAGCTCCCCCGTGAGCCGGTAGGCGAGGTAGTCGCCGGGCAGCTGAATTTTATGAATTTGGGCATAAATCGCCGGCTCATTTTCCCGCACCCACTTCAGCTTGGAAGCGGTAAAATTACCCGGCGAGTTCAAAAAATTCTCCAGGCAAAATTCCTCACCCAGTTCCGTAAACGCCTGGTTGCCAAGCTCCACGGCCCGGCTATCACACCAGATGATGGCGGGCCGCAGCACCTGCCCGGCCTTATCGAGCAGCACCAACCCGTGCATCTGATACGTGATGCCGATGCCGGCCAGCTGCGCCGGGTCGAAGGGGTAGGCGGCCCGCAGCTGCTGCGTAGCGTTCACGACTTCCTGCCACCAGCGCGCCGGGTCCTGCTCGGCCCAGCCGGGCCGGGGCACGCTGATGGCCAGCTCGGTAGCGCCGGGCGAGGTGGCCGCGGCCACGCAGCGCCCGGTGTCAATAGCGAGCAAAGAAGCTTTTATAGACGAGCTACCGATGTCGTAGCCAAGGAGGTATTGCATTGGTTTTAAGCTGGTAGGGTGCGGGGCTTGCCCCCGCCCGTCGTTAAACATCTCGGGTCAAATTCGTTCAACGACGGGCGGGCTTCGTTCAACGATGGGCGGGGGCAAGCCCCGCACTCTACTTCACGGTCAGCACCGCTGAGGCAGGCTTGGCCACCCCCAGCGCCAGGCTGCGGGCCGAGGGTAGGGAGCCGCCCACGTACACCGTAACCGGGCCGCGGGGGGCATAGGCGGCACCATTTTTATCTATCAGCGCCAGCTGCGCGGGCGTCAGCGTGAAGTTGACCTGGGTGCTGGTCCCCGGCTGAAGCATAATGCGCCGGAAGTTTTTGAGGGCGAAAAGCGGCGTTTGCGCGCCGACCTTGGGCGGGTGCGTGAGGTAGAGCTGCACTACTTCCTCGGCGGCCACGGTGCCGACGTTGGTGAGGGTAGCGGTAACTTCGGCCGACTCCTGCTGGCCGATTTTGGCCTTGGCCAGCTTCAAATTTGAGTACGTGAACTTGCCGTAGCTGAGGCCAAAGCCGAAGGGATACATGGGCTCGGCGGCGAGGTAGCGGTAGGTGCGGCCGGCCATGCCGTAGTTTTCGTAGGCCGGCAGCTGGTTCAGGCTTTTGGGAAAAGTGACGGGCAGCTTGCCCGAGGGCGAAGCCTTGCCGAAGATTAAATCGGCCACGGCGTGGCCGCCTTCCTCACCGGGATACCAGGCCAGGAGCACGGCATCAGCCAGCTCGTGCACCTCGGCCAGGTTCATGGGGCTACCCCCCGTGATGACGGCGACGATGGGCGTTTTGCTGTCTTTGCGCAGCTTGCGCAGGAAGTCAATCTGGTTCGCGGGCAGGTTGTAGTCGAGACGGTCGCCGGCGTGGGGCGAAGCGATGGCCTCGCCCTCTTCGCCTTCCAGCACCCCCGTGAGGCCCAGCACCACGATAATGGCATCGGTGGTTTTGGCATCGCCGGTGGTCCAGTCAATGGGATTAATATTGGCCCTGTCGAGCAGCGCGCCCTGCTTGTACTCTAGCTGACTGCCGGGCTGCACGGCCCCCGCTAGGCCCTCCAGAATGGTGGTTAGCTGGCCGTTTACGCCGTAGTAGTTGCCCAGCAGGGCATCCACGCTGGTGGCGTTGGGGCCGGTCACGTAGTACTTGCCCAGGTCGGGGCGCAGGGGTAGCACGCCGTTATTTTTGAGCAGCACCATCGACTTGAGGGCCACTTCCTTGGCCAGGGCGCGGTGGGCGGAGCTATTCACCACCTCCGGCCCCAGCTGGTCGTAGGGGGTAGCGTTTGCCCCGTCAAACAAGCCCAGCTTAAAGCGCGTGCGCAGCAGCATGGCCAGCGCGCTATCCACCTGGCTTTCCTTAATTAAGCCCTGGCGCACGGCCTCGGGCAGCTTGGCGTAGGTGTCGCCGCAGTTGAGGTCTACCCCCCGCGAGAGGGCCAGCGCGGCGGCTTCGGTCTGGGTTTTCACTACTTTGTGGCCCTCGTAGAAGTCGGCCAGCGCGCCGCAGTCGCTCACCACGTGGCCGCGGAAGCCCCATTCCTTGCGCAGCACCTCTTGCAGCAAAAAGGTATTGCCGCAGCAAGGCTCGCCGTTCACGCTGTTGTAGGCGCACATCACGGCCTCCACTTTGGCCTCCTGCACCAGGGCTTTAAAGGCGGGTAGGTAGGTTTCGCGCAGGTCCTGGGGCGAGGGTTCGGCGTTAAACTCGTGGCGCAGCTTTTCGGGGCCGCTGTGCACGGCGTAGTGCTTGGCGCAGGCCGCCACTTTGAGGTAGCGGGGGTCGTCGCCCTGCAAGCCCCGCACGAAGGCCACGCCCATGCGACTGGTGAGGGTAGGGTCTTCACCGTAGGTCTCCTGGCCCCGGCCCCAGCGCGGGTCGCGGAAGATGTTAATATTTGGAGTCCAGAAGGTTAACCCACCGTACTTCACGTAGTAGTTCTTGGCAATGGCGGCGTTGTACACGGCCCGCGCCTCGTCCGAGATGGCGGTGGCCTCGCGCAGGGCCAGGTCGTCATCAAACGTAGCCCCCAGCCCGATGGCCTGCGGAAACACCGTGGCCGGGGCCGAGCGGCCCACGCCGTGCAACGCCTCGTTCCACCAGCTGTAGGCCGGCATGCCCAGACGCGTAATGGCCGGGCTCTGGTCGAGCATCTGCTGCGCTTTTTCCTCCAGGGTGAGCTGCTTAATCAGGTCGTTCACGCGCACGCTGAGCGGCTGCTTCGGGTCGCGGAACACGGCCGTGGTCTGCGCCTGGGCGGTCAGGCCCGCCAGCAGCGCGAGGCCGGGCAGGAAGTGTTTCTGCTGAGCGGTCATCGGGGTGGGAAAGGAAGATGAGCTAAGAGGGCGGGGTAGACGGCGAGGAGACAACAGGCCAAATGTAGCGGCGGAAATACCATCCCCTGACGCCGGAAAAGCCGCATTTTAAGAAAAATAGCTGGTAAACCTATCGGCAACGTTTGCGCAAACGTTGCCGATAGGTAATCTTTACACCATATTTTTTGCCGGCTCAGCCCGGTAATTGGCCTCGAAGCTTGCCAGTCGCTGTGGTTTTACTCACCTTCCCTACCCCCCTGTCCTGTGCTTACCTGCGTTAAATGCGGCCTCGCCGACAAGGTGGTGCGCGCGGGCTTTGTGCGCGGGCGGCAGCGCTTCTGTTGCAACGCCTGCGCCTACCACTTCACGGCCGAGCGGCCGGCCGGCCCACCCAGCCGCAAGCGCCACCAGGCAACCATCGCCGATGTGGCCCGCCAAGTGGGGGTAGCCCCTTCCACAGTGTCGCGGGCGCTCAACGGCCACCCCGACATCAGCCCCGTGACGCGCCAGGCCATTCTGGACGCGGCCCGCCAGCTCAACTACCAGCCCAACCTATTGGCCCAGAGCCTACAAGGCCGCGCCACCAACACCATCGGCGTGGTGATACCCGACCTGGAGCGGCCGTTTTTCGCCACCGCCGTCAGCGGCATTCAGCAAGTAGCCACCGAGGCGGGCTACCGGGTTATGATTTGCCAGTCGAAGGAGTCGTATGCCACGGAGGTCAGCAACGTGCAGGCCCTGGTAGCCAGCCAGGTAGACGGCCTGCTCATTTGCCACTCGCGCGAAACCGAGAACTTCGACCACATGAGCCCAACGGCCTGCCGCGACATTCCCATCGTGCATTTCGACCGGGTGTTCAACCAGGAAAACGTATCGCGGGTGATGATTGACGACTGGAGCGGGGCCTTCGCCGTCACCGAGCACCTCATTCAGGAAGGTTGCCGGCGCATTGCCCTGCTGGCGGGGCCGGCCGCGCTGCTCATCAGCCAGCAGCGGCAGGCGGGCTACCTGGGGGCGCTGCGCAAATACGGCCTGCCCGTGGCCGACGAGCTGATAGCCCACATCAATTTCCGCACCGAGGCGGCCGTAGCCTGCCTCGATGCCTGGCTGGCCCTACCCCAGCCGCCCGACGCCATCTTCGCTATCAACTACACCAACGCCTTCGACCTGCTGCTGGCCCTGCGCCGCCGGGGCCTGCGCGTGCCCGAAGACCTGGCCATCGTAGGCTTCGGTGACGAGTTTCTAGCTGGCCTCATCGAGCCCGGCCTCACTACCGTAGACCTGCACCCCTACCGCATCGGCCAGCAGGCGGCGCGCTTGTTTCTGGAGCAGATACAGCTGCAAGAACGCTTCGAGCCTCGCACCTGCGTGGTCAAGAGCGAGTTGATTATTCGCCAGTCGTCGCGGCGCGGACAGGGCCGGGGGTTTCAGCTGGCTATTTAAGCCGCCGGCGGGGGTAGGGCTAGAAGCTCTGCACCATATTATTGTGCAGCGTGCGCGGGCTCCAGTAGCCGCTGGCGATAATGCGCCGGATGGTGAAGAGCGGGTCCTGCTGGTCGCGCTTTTCGGCCAGGCTGAAGGCGGCCACGAAGCCGCGCTGCTTCAGCTCGGGGAAGGCCGGGGGGTTCCAGAGGCCGAAGGGGTAGGCGAAGTACTTGATTTTCTTGCCTGTAATGTCTTCCAGCGTCTTGGTGGGCTTGTCTATTTGGGTTACCCAGTCCTGGCCCTGGTATTTTTTTACGTTGTGGTGGTCCCAGGTGTGCGAGCCAATCTGGTTGCCCTCGGCCGAGAGCTGCTTCACCATATCCTTGGTCATGTAGTGCGGGCGGCCCAGGCTCACCGTCATCACAAAATACACGCCCTTGTAGCCATACTGCGCCAGCGTGGGCCGGGCGATGGTAAACTGGTCGAGGTCAGTATCATCAAAGGTGAGCATCACGGGCTTGGGAGGTAGCGCCGCGCCGGTGGTGAGGTAGGCGTAGAGCTGGTCGGGCTGAATGCTGTGGTAGCCGCTGTCGGCCAGCATCTTCATCTGGGCCTTGAAGGCAGCGATGGGAATGATGTAGTCCTTAGCCCCTTTCGAGTCGCGGGCGGTCCAGTCCCGAATCTGGTGGTAGCAGAGAATGGGCACCTGCGGCCGGGCATAGATGGCGGCCGCATCGGCAGCTTTGGCCGCTGGGATGGTGCTGGGGTCGGGGCCGGGCTTGGCGTTGGCCTCCTCAGTGGCGATGGCGGCGTTGCCCGAGGTGGGCGCGGCTTCGTCCGTTTTGGCGGCCGCGGCCTCGCCCGTTTTTTCGCTAGTGGCCAGCGTGCGGGCTTCGCCGGTGGTGGCAGTTTTAGAATCGCAGGCGGCCAGCGCCAGGGTAGCCGCCAGCAGGCCGGCAGCGGGAAACAGGGTTTTCAAGAAAGGCAGTAAAAAATGCCGACGAGATACGGCGGCGAACGAAAAGCGTACTTTTGCACAAAGCAACAACCTCCACCGCGGATGAACAAATTACACGGCACCGGCGTGGCCCTGGTAACGCCCTTTACCCCCACCGGCGCGGTCGATGCAAACGCCTGGCGGCGACTCCTCGACTTTACCATTACGGGTGGCGTAGACTACCTCGTTATCAACGGCACCACGGGCGAGTCGCCTACCGTTACGCCCGACGAAAAGGCTGACCTGCTGCGCGTTGCGCGCGAGCACGTGGCCGGGCGCGTGCCGCTCGTATACGGCATTGGCGGCAACGACACGGCCGCCGTGGCGCGGCAGCTGCGCGAAACGGACCTGGCGGGCATCATGGCCATTCTCTCGGCCAGCCCGGCGTATAATAAACCCAGCCAGGCCGGCTTAGTCGCGCATTATCAGCACCTAGCCGATGCCTCACCCTTACCCCTGCTGCTCTACAACGTGCCCGGCCGCACGGGCTCCAACCTCACGGCCGATACCACGCTCACGCTAGCCCGGCACCCCAACATTATCGGCATCAAGGAAGCCAGCGGCAACCTGGAGCAATGCCTGGCCATTCTGGCCGGTAAGCCAGCCGATTTTCTGTTTCTGAGCGGCGACGATATGCTCACGCTACCCCTTATCGCCTGCGGTGGCCAGGGCATTATCTCGGTGATGGCCAACGCCTTGCCCCGGCAATTCAGCGAGATGACCCGCGCCGCGCTGGCCGGCGACCTGGCCCGCGCCCGGCAGCTGCTCTTTAGCCTACTACCCCTCAACCCGCTTCTATATGAGGAAGGCAACCCCGTGGGCGTGAAAGCCGCGCTGGCGCTGCAGGGCGTGTGCGAGCCCGCCGTGCGCCTACCCCTGGTGCCCGCCAGTGCGGGGCTGACAGCGCGCATTCAAGCGCTCTTATAGCCGTCCCCTGCCTCCAGGCCACACAGCTCGTGCGTCTCGGCGCGCTCTGCAGAAAGTGGCGGTTATTTGCTTTTACTCGTCGATTTCTCCATTAGCCTGCAGAGCGTCCCCAGCGCAGTGGCGATGCCACTGACGACAATACCCCGGAGCTTGCTTTTGCTGGCCGGATAATCGTACATATCCTTTTTCCAAGCCTGATAATTATAGCGGTTCAGCTGGTCAAAAATCAGGGATATGTTGTGGCCCACCGCGACGGTCGTGTGCCAGATGCCGTTGGGAATAAAGATGGTTTCGCCGGGCTTTAGCACCACGCGCAGGGGGGTAGCCGCCCGGTACTTCGGGTATTTCTCGTAATCAGGCTTCAGAATATTGATGGGCGAAATAAAGCCCAGGCCTATTGGATAAAGTAATTCCGCCTGCTCCCTGGGAAATAGCACGAATTCTTTTTCGCCATACAATTGCGTTATCCAGGCGTTGGTATGGTACATGTCCTGGTGCAGATTATATTGGTTGCCCCTACCGCCAATAAATAAGTGAATGCTATTTCCGAACCTTCCGTAAGGCATTAGTTTATTACCAAACCAGTTTGGCAAAGAATAATGCATGTGTACCGGCTCCAGCATTTCCAGCAGCTTGGGCAATTGGGTAGGCACCTCAAACAGCATCGGATACGGGGCCGGGTTTTCGGGCGTGCTCCGGGCAGTAATCTCCAGAATATCGCGCATGGAGTACGTTGTCCCGTCGTGCGTCGTACTATAATCGGCAAAGTGCTCCTGGAAGAAAGCGGGCGTAAACTGCGTGTTGGACTTCCAGCTGGCCGAGGCATCCGTCAGAATAACTGGTATTCCGGGCTTTAAATAGCGCTCCACGAACTGCTCGTAGGGCAGAGCGCTTACTTTTTCTAGCTGTTGCATAGCGGTCAGCAGGTTAGGTAGGTTGGGAGTTCAAGGTACGACTGGCGTAACCTAAATCCCAACAAGGCCCTTAGGCTGTTATCTTAAACTTAAAGACCAGCTAAGCCACCGCCCGGTGCTTTACCAGCCGCTGGCCAGCACGTCGGCAATGTGCATCGTTTTAATGGCCAGCTTTTCGCGGCGGATATACGCTTCCAGGTGCATCAGGCAGCTCACGTCGGTGCTCACGATATAGTTGGCCCCGGTGGCCAGGGCGTGCTCGACTTTCTGCTGCGCCATTGCCACCGAAATAGCCTCAAACTTCACGGCGAAGGTGCCACCGAAGCCGCAGCAGGTGCTGGTTTCGGCCATTTCGAGGCGCGCCAGGCCGGCCACGCCGTCGAGCAGCCGGCGCGGGGCTTCGCGGATGCCGCACTCGCGCAGCGCCGCGCACGAGTCGTGGTAGGTATAGGTGCCGGCCAGCGCCGCGCCGGGTATAGTGCTGACACCCAGCACATCTACCAGAAATTCGGTTAGCTCGTAGGTGCGGGGCCGCAGGGCCTGGCAGCGCGCCGCGTCGGACGTATCGGCGAAAAGCGGGGGGTAGGCGTTGCGCACCATGCCCACGCACGAGGCCGATGGGCTCACCACGTAGCGGGCTTCGGACCCGGCGGCGGGGGTAGGAAAATCATCCAGAAACTTGCGGGCAATGTCGCGGCTTTCTGCTTTATAGCCAGCGTTATAGGCGGGCTGACCGCAGCAGGTTTGGGCGGGGTTGTAATGCACCTGGCAGCCCACTTTTTCCAGCACCCGCACCATGTTCAGGGCGGTGTGCGGGTAGAGCTGGTCCACGAAGCAGGGGATAAAAATGTCAACCTGGGGACTGGGCATCAAACGACTTGTCGAGAATTATTTAATTGCTTATAAAATCCTACTGATGCAATTAATGTAAACAGAAATGCTAGTAGCCCAAACATGATAGCTAAATTCCAATGATGATGATGAGCATCAGCAATTGAGAATATGATTTCACTACCTTTTTGCACTTGATAGGTAAACAGGTTCACGTGCCTCTCGACGGTGGGACCAGTATCATCATAATATACAGTCAATTCGGTCCCATTTCTAAATTTAGAGGCAAGTTGCATAGCATCAGATTTTACTGCACCCAACAATATTCCTGGTCGGCTAGTAGTATTTGCTAAATTAAGCACTACATAATATGGTCTAGTCCGTCCCGTGCCTTGTTCAATAGTTACGGAGTCAAGCCAAGCTGTGAGCTTAGTTAAATCAGCTATGTTTTTAGTAGCTCTCACTACTGAAACAGCACAAAAACTCCATAAAACAATCCCAAAACTTACGGCAAGCACCCAACGCCAAGTAGTAATTGGTTTATTCATAGCTAGCTAATCATCAACTGCACCGCCGCTTGCCTCGCCTGTTCAAAGCTACTCCTATCCAGCCCCAACTCCTCCCCCACCCCCTCCAAGTACGCCACCAGGTTCTCGGTGGCCATGTTGCCGGTGAGCACGTCGGTGGCCATCGGGCAGCCGCCGAGGCCGCCGAGCGCGCCGTCGAAGCGGCGGCAGCCGGCCTGGTAGGCGGCCTGCACCTTTTCGAGCCAGGTGGTGGGCGTGGTGTGCAGGTGCGCACCGAACTCGATATGCGGGAAAGCCGAGATTAACTCTTTGAATAAGGGGGTAATAAGAGCCGGCGTACTCACGCCGATGGTATCGGAGAGGGCCACGTGGCGCACGCCCAGCGCGGCCAGCTTCGCGGTAAAATCGGCCACCACGGCGGGGCTGTAGGGGTCGCCGTAGGGGTTGCCAAAACCCATTGACAGATAAACCATTAGCTCTTTGCCGCGGCGCTCGCAGAGCTCGTGCATCGCGGCTACGTCGGCCAGAGCCTCGGCAATGGTTTGGTTGGTGTTGCGCCGCTGAAAGGTTTCGCTCACCGAGAGCGGGAAGCCCAGAAAGTGGATTTCGGGGTGGCCGGCGGCCTGCTCGGCCCCGCGCCGGTTGGCCACGATGGCCAGCAGCTTGGTGCGGGTGCGGTCGAGGTCGAGGCCGGCGAGCACCTCGGCCGTGTCGCGCAGCTGCGGAATAGCCTTGGGCGACACGAACGAGCCGAAGTCGAGCACGTCGAAGCCCACGGCCAGCAGCTGCTGGAGGTAGGCCGTTTTGACGGGGGTAGGGATAAATTCCGGCAGGCCCTGCAGGGCATCGCGCGGGCATTCGGTGAGGAGGACGGGGGGGGTAGGCATCGCAGCGCGAAGGTAAAGCGCCTGGGCCTGGCCTCTGCGCGTCCGCGCCCAGCCATGACCTGCTGGCAGCGGAATTTTACCAAAGTTGGAACAGAAAGTAGGGACCGGGCAAATCCAGGCGGAGCAGAGGTGGTTCAACTGGCAAAAAGCAGTCGGGCTGCGCCACCCCGCAGCCCGGCCCACTGGCATTTCTGCGGCACCTGGTAGTCAGGTTAGGGCACCGCCCGGAGCGCCTGTAGTGCCTGTGAATCCTCGCTCCTACCGGTAGCCGAAGGGAAACCCAATGTTGAAATAAGGCAGCAGCTTTTTCGTCGCGTCCGAATACATCAGGCTCACGTCGATGGGGCCCAGCAATGAATTGATACCCAGCGTGAGGGAGCCGCCGTATATCATCCGGGCCGGCTGCGGCCGGGCGGCATTGGCCACGAAATCGTGGTAGAGCGCGTTGGCTTTGGCGATGACGAAGATTTTGGGGGCCACTGCGTATTGATAGCCCACCAGCCCGACCACCGCGCTGCCGGTGTAGAGGCCGGCTTCGGGCAGCCCGGCGAACGTGAGCTGGTTGCGCAGCCCGCTGGTGAGGCCACCCACCACGAAATCGTTGGCGATGGCCTGCTGGTAGTGGCGGTTCAGGCCCGCCTGCGCTTGCAGCAGCAGCGTGGCCCGCTTGCTCAGCGGCAGGTAGTACTCGGCGTTGAGCCGGGAATGCTCATACGGCCGAAAGGAGAGGTTAGCCGATTGCTCGGTCCCGATAACGGTGGTGTCGTCCAGCACTTTAAAGGCCGGTCGCTGCTGATACGCCCAGCCGTACTCGGCGTCTATCTTGTGGCCGTGGGTGGGGTAGGCCACAGCATTGAGCGTGTTTTCCTCGTAGAATAAGTAGCTGTTGAGCAGGCTGATGCGGCCGTCGAGCTGGAGGCGCGAGGCGATTTCGGGGGCGAAACGGCCGTACTCGTAGCGGGTGCCCAGGCCCAGGCCCCGGTTGCGGCTGAGCAGCCGGAACAGCTGCGCGTTGGCCAGCACGTAGCTCTGCGTGTAGAGGCCCGCTTTTTTAAAGCTCGTGCTGTACGTGGTGATGCTGACCCGCTCGCCCTGCGCCAGCAGGCGCAACACCAGGCGCTGGTGCGCGGTGAGATACTGCACGTGCTTGAGCCGCAGCCGGGGGTTTTCGCCGATGTTGAGCGCTACCTGGCTCGTGGAGGCGGCCGCGAGCTTGTTCTGCACCGTCACGCTGCCAATGAGGCCAATGCCCGTAAACGAGTTGTAGTTCAAGCCCAACCCGATGCGCGCGGCCGGGCTGCGCTCCGCATCCAGCACCAGCCGGGCCGACGAATCAGTAGCGGGCAGCAGCGCGTAGGTGATTTTGCGAAACGCCCGCGTGCCAAACGCATCGCGCACAGCCGCCGACAGCTGCGGGCCGGAGTAGTAGCGCCCAGGGCGCAGCCGCAGCTGCCGCAACAGCAACGCCTCCGAGGCCGGCGGCAGGCCCCGCACCTGGTACCCGGCAATATACACGGAGTCGGCTCGGCGGGCTGCGGGGGGGTAGGCAGGTGCCGGGCCATAGCGCGCATCCAGCGAGTCGCGTAGGGCTTTCAGCTTCGGATACACGGCCCGGCCCTGCCGCAGCCCCAGCGCAATAATGGGCTCGGCGGCCGCAAAGCTGCCGCTGGAGTAGTCGCCCAGCGGATAGTCCACGTACAGACTGCACAGCGCTTTCTGCGCTTTGAAGTCGGCGTTGTCCTTGAACGAAGAAATCTGGAGCAGCACGTCCACGGGGCTGCGCAGGTTGGTTTCGGTGTAGGCCCCGGCCGATACGTTACTGCCGATGACGACGGCCGCACCCATCGCCTTCACTTCCGACACCGGAAAGTTGCGCACCACCCCGCCGTCTACCAGCTGGTGCCCCTGGTACTGCACGGGTGTAAACACCGACGGAATGGCCATGCTCGCCCGGATAGCCGCCACGATTTCGCCCGTGCGCAGCACTTCCGGCTCGCCGGAAATAATGTCCGTCGCCACGCACCGAAACCCCCGCGGGAAGCGCGCAAAATCCTTGGTGCGGTAGTAGGGCAGAAATAACTCGCTGAGCTTGAGCCACAACTCTTCCGACTCGATAACGCCGTTGGGAAATTGCAATTTGCCTTTTACCACCGGTAGCTCCAGCAGGTAGTGGCCAAAATCGTCTTTGCCGGGCAGCGTAATCGTGCTCAGCTGGGCCGCATTCGTGAGCAGCGCGTCCCAGTCCAGCCCGTGGGCCACCCGCTCAATCTCGGCCCCCGAGTAGCCGGCCGCGTACAGCGAGCCCACCACGGCCCCCATGCTGGTGCCCGTCACGTAATCGACCCGCACGCCAGCCGAGTCCAGGGCCTTGAGCAGCCCGATGTGAGCCAAGCCGCGGGCCCCGCCGCCGCTCAGCGTCAGGCCCACCCGCGGGCGCTGGGCCGGGGTTTGGCCCCAGGCCAAGCTGGTGGTGAGCAACAGCAAAACCAAGCCCAGCCAACGCTGATACAGAATGGGTTGGGCGGCCGGGCGGTGGGCGTGCTTCATAACGTTACGCAGCAAGGCCTGCGTGAAAACAGGGGGTAGGGTAATGAGCAAAAGCCTCCTGCTGACTTTTTAGAGGGTAGGGCAATGGGTAAAAGCCGGATGGCCAAAAAAGCTAGCGCAGACCCAGGATGGTCACGCTGACCGGGTTGAACAGCCCGCCGCCGCTGCTATACCAAAGGTCAACGCGGCGGATGCGGCGGCCGCCCAGGCGCTGCAGGCTGAGTGGGGGGCTGTCGTGGCCCGGCAGCAGGCGGTAGCGCAGGGGTAAGCTGCTGGCCGGCCCGTAGTCGTAGCTCACCAGCAGGTGGTCCAGGGTCAGGGGCCGGTTATTAACCCGGAGCTTGAAATAGCGGAAGCTGTGGTAGGCCCCGCTCAGTACCGCGCCGGCCTGCCCCGCCGGCTGCCGCACCGCAATAGTGGCAACGGGAATCCAGCCGCTATAGGGCGGCCGCGGCGGGTAGGGTGGCCGTGGGGGGTAGGGCGGTCGCGGCGGCTGAATAGCCGGCTGCGGGGGGCGCGGGGGGTAGGGCGGCCGGGGTGGTTGGATGGGTGGCCGCGGGGGCTGCGGCTGGATGGTAGGCTGTGGCGGCCGCGGCGGCTGCACCTGGGGCCGCGGCGGCGGCACCACCTCCTGCGCCGCGCCGGGCCGGGAAGCCAGCAACGCGCTCAGCAGTGCGCAAAAGCAGAAAAACTGGTTCATAGGCGGGCGGATAAGCCAGCGGCGGCCAGCGGTAATTGATTAAAAAATTAGCCGACAATAAAGGCTTTTTAGTAATCCTGACTGACTGGCCCCGTGCCCCTACCCCCCTTTCTCAGCGCACCCCATCCCAGGCCCGGAGCTCCTTCGCGTGCGGATTGGCTTGGAGCTGCCAGGTGGTGTTCAGTAACATAGTTTGGCGCTCGGCGGTGGTGTAGGGGGGCCAGCCGGGGCTGCCGGTTTTGGCAAACTCAACCCAGGCGTCCTGCATCTTTTCGGCCAGCTCGGCGGGGCCGCCAGCGGGGCCCAGCATCCCGCGCGGGCCCGTCTCCAGGGCGCGCTGGTTGAAGACGAAAGGCAGCGCCAGCCCGTGGTAGGCCCCGTAGGTGCCAGCCGCTACCGAGGAGGGCCAGGCAAATTCGTACATGTACGTTTTGCCGGAAAGCCGGGCGTGGGCATCGGCGTAGCGTATCGAAGGCAGCTGAAACTGATAGGCCGTGAGGATGGCTGAGAATAACTCGCCCCGCGTCTTTTTGGGGTAGGCCTGCCGGTACACCGCCACCAGCGCCGCCGGGGCCGGATGCACGGTTTGCGCGGCTTTATTGAGAATAAAATCGAGCTTGATTTTCTTCAGCAAGCCCGTTGGCACCAGGAAAGCATTCACCTCGTCGGTGTTGTAGCCCAGCAGCAGGTCATAGTTCGCACCGGCCCCCTTCAGTACGCTTTGCAGGGGTAGGGTGGGGATAATGTCGCCGTCGATGACCGGGAAGAACAGCGCCAGCCCACCGGTGGGGTCGGCGGCTTCCGCGGTTTCGAGCTTCACCATGCGGGGCGTTACTTTAGGCTGGGCGGCCAGCAGCTGCTCCGGCGTGAGGCGGGCGTAGGCCGCGCGGGTGTTTTTGAGGTGCAGCACCTTCCCAAACTTGCGGGTCACGCGGTCGGCCTGCTCGCCGGTGAGCACGGCCTGCCCCGAGCCACTCATCATAATGCTCCGCTGAAACAGGCCCTTCGCGGCCGGGCTCGCCAGCAGAATCCCCACGCTCATCGCCCCCGCCGACTCCCCAAAGATGGTCACGTTGGCCGGGTCGCCCCCAAAGTGGGCGATGTTGGCCTGCACCCACCGCAGGGCCGCCAGCTGGTCGCGGATGCCCAGGTTGGAGGGCACGCCGTTGATTTTGAGAAAGCCTTCAATACCCAACCGGTAGTTGAGCGTAACCAGCACGACGCCTTTTTGGGCGAAACTCGCGCCGTTGTAGAGCGGCACGTCGCTGGTGCCAATCACGAAGGCCCCGCCGTGAATGAACACCAGTACGGGGCGGGCGGGCCCCGTCAGGGCGGGCGTCCAGATATTGGTAGTCAGGTAGTCATCGCCCTTCACCCAGCCCGTGCCGAAGGCCGCGTCATTGTCGATGCCCGCGGCGGGCGGGCGATTAAACGGCGCGGTCGGGCCGCTGTGGGTAGCGTCGCGCACACCCGGCCAGGGCTGGTGCGGGGCCGGGGCCGCAAAGTGCAGCTCCCCCACGGGCGGGGCGGCGTAGGGGACGCTCTTGAAAACGAGCACGCCTCCCACGCGCTGCCCCCGAACCTGGCCCGCCGCCGTGGTGGCCACCAGGTCCCCGCCGTCGGCCTGGGCCGTGGCCGTGGGGGCACGGGCCAGTAGCAGGCTCAGGAGTAAGAGTGGGGTAGCTAATCCTTTCATAGCGCGTAAGAGTTGAAGGCTACATGAGCCCCATTGGGATAATTGGGAACGTGCGGCGGGAGTGTCCCGCCCAAAAACCCGCATCAGCGTTCGCCGAGTAAGACGTCCTTGTTGCGCAGCCACAAGGCCCGGTCCACTAGCTCGGTAGACTTTTTATTGAAGCGCAGGCTACTGAAATTGAGGCCAATACCGACCACCTGCAAGGCAATGCTGCCAGCGCGCGCATTCTTATTCAGCACCACGCTACCCACCAGCGCGGCCACGGACGTTATACTCAGCACGCGGCTCACCACCCGGTCGTGCCGGCCCTGCCGATACAGGTCGTTGGTTACGCCGGAGATAAATTCCGTCTTCAGCTTGCGAAACGGCAGCTGCTTGCCGCCCATAATGTACTTATCGCCATAGCCATAAATCGTGCGGCTGTCGTAGACCCGCACCAGCGAATCGCGGGATAGCCCACTGCGAAGCGGGGCCTGCGCGGCAGCGGGCGGAACCCACCCCAGCAACAGAAAAATCAACGGGGTCAAGCTAGCCTGAAAGAGTAGTTTGCGCATACTAAAAGGGGGGCCGGGGCCGCCAGGAAAAACCGTTTCTTATAGGAAGTGCCAGGACTAGCCCGGCTCGCAGGCCCTTGCTGCGTGAAGTCAACACTGCGCGGCCTGTAGAGCCCGCCGCTTCCGATAGCAATAGTAGAGGTGCCCATTCCGGTAAGCAAGGGGGCGGGGGACCATCCTGTTACATTTTGCAAAATGTAACAGGATAAGATTGGGCAAAAACAGATTTTTAGCATTAACTATTTGATTTTTAGCACATTATTTTTTAATTTCTCTTGACCTCTGGCCATAGTCCGGCGCGGTACCTGGCTAATTGCGGGGTAGGCTCGGCAGCATTAGTACTTCGGAGCAGGGCTTTAAAAAGTTTTATTGTATCTTGCTATAAGTCAACATAATATTGTGGTATGGCAACCGGCTATTCGGCTTTTGTTTATGGCCGACACTGGAAATGCGCCTGCGTCCCTAACGCTCCGCCCGCATGATACCCGTCCTGCCTTTGCTGGCCCACGCCGAGCTGCTGACCGTGTTCATGTTCCTGGGTGCCTTTATCGGCACGCTCGTTAGCCTCATCCTGGCGTTCGGGAGCCCGGTGCCGCGCCACGCCAACCGCCTACTGAGCGTTTCGCTCTTCAGCGTCGCCCTGTTTGCCCTGACCAGCGCGCTGCTCATCAATCACGCCATTTTTCTGGTGCCGCACCTGTTCCGGGTAAATATGCCGCTGCACTACCTGGTCGCGCCCTGCGCCTACCTCTACGTGCGGGCGGTGCTGTACCAGGAAACCCGGTTTCGCCGCTTCGACTGGCTGTTTTTTGTGCCCTTCGGGCTGCATACCCTGGAGCTGCTGCCGTTTCTGCTGCACGGGGCCGCCTACAAAGTTCACTATTTGCAGCGGCTGCTGGTGGATGTGGCGGGCGTTGCCAAGCAGCAGGAAGGGCTGCTGCCGGCCTACTACCACCCGGTGCTCAAGTTCGGCTATGGCACCGCCTGCGTGGTGCTGCAGTGGCGGCTGCTGGGGCAGTTCAGCCGCCGGGCCGACCGGGCCAGCCGTGGCGAAAACCACAGGCTATTGCGCTGGCTGCGGCTTTTTACGCTGCTCAACACCCTGCTTTACCCGCCCGTGCTGCTGGCAATAGTGCTGCCGGTGAGTGGTACCTACGCCACTATCTTCGCCGTTTGCGTGCTGGGCAGCTACCTACTGGTGACTTCCACGCTGTTGCTCTTTCAGCCCCAGGTGCTGTACGGCCTGCGCCCCGCGCCGGCAGCGGCGGCTGGTGCAGCCGAAGCTCCTGCACCCACCGCGCCAGCCGCCACTAAAAAGGCAGACCCGGCGCGAGCCTGTTTGCTGAGCAAAGAGCGCAAACAGACGTATTGCGCCCTGCTGAAAGGACATATGCAGCAGCAGCCGTTTCGACGCAAAGGGTATAGTATTAAAGACCTGGCAGCCGAAACCGGCATCCCGCCGCACCACGTCTCAGCTCTCATCAATCAAGAGTACCGGATGAATTTCAGCGACTTTCTCAATCGCTACCGGGTCGAGTACATCAAGGCGCGCATGGGGCAGCTCGACTGGCGGCACCTCACGCTGGAAGGCCTCGCGCTCGAAGCGGGCTTCAGCAACCGCACCACGTTTTTCCGCGCCTTCGTGAAGCTTGCCGGCTGCACACCCACCGAGTACCTGGCCCAGATTACGCCTTCGGCATAAGATTTAATCACTTATCTGATAGCAGCTTGACGGGTATTCTTTTTTCGATTACCTGCGTGAGGAAGCATAGCTACTACCGGGCGTCACATACCACCAGCAAATGAGGCAGTACAACTGCCTACTCCTCCTCGTTTGTATTTCTGAGGCAGGCACGGCGGCTTGCTTTCCTACCCCTAGAGCCGTTTCCAAGTCAGTGTACAGGGCGGGCTGCCGGCTTTTCGCCGGCTGTCCGCTCGTTGTGCGCGCCGGTTGTGCTGCCGACGAGCGGACAGCCGGCGAAAAGCCGGCAGCCCGCACCCAGCCAACGGTACAGCCACTCGGGAACGGCTATAAGCTGGCCTGCAAGTCTATAATACGCGCTGGCGATACCGGACAGAAAGAGCATCAAGCAGCGTAGGGCAAGCGGGGTCGTGCTGCCTGATGCTGATGCCCGCCACCACCCGCGCGCAGATTCGCAATGTCTCCGCTCCTACCCCGAACTTGCCTACGCGGGCCGGCGTTTCGGGGCCATGTACTTTCCTTTTTTGCCCGCTGGCCGGGCCGGCCGCCGCGCCGGAAGCGGTATTCTGCTGCTGCTGCTTGCCTCACTGGCCAGTTGCAGCAAGCCCCAAACCCTGGCGGCTTTGTTTCAAAAAACCACCCCGCACGAAGATTACGCCCGCGCCCTCGACCGCGCCGGGTTGCGCGAAGCCGCCTTGGGCCAGCAGTGGCAGCAAGCCGCCGAGCGCGCCCTGCACGACTCGCTGACCGTGACGCTGCCGGTGCTCGAAACCGGCTATTTCCGGGCCGAGGAACCCACGGCGGCCGGCTACCGCTACGTCGTGCGGGCCGGCGAGCTGGTGCACGTGCGCCTCACGCTGGCCCCCGGCCCGGTGCTGGCCCCGCGCGTGTTCGTCGATGCCTTTGCCCTACCCCCCGGCCGCGCCCCCGAGCCACTGCGTTGGACCGCCACCGACACCACCGCCGCCGGCTACGACTACACCTACCAAGCCACCGACGACGGCCAGCACCTGCTGCGCGTGCAGCCCGAGCTGCTGGCCGCCGGTCGCTATACCCTGCGCCTGTGGCGCGGGCCGGGTCTGGGGCTGTTTCCGGTGAAGGGCCGCACCGACCAAGCTATCATCAGCCGCTGGGGTGACCCGCGCGATGCCGGGGCGCGCCGCCACGAGGGCTTGGACATCAGCGCCCCGCGTGGCACGCCCGCCGTGGCCGCCACCGACGGCTATATCACCCGCACCGGCGAAAGCCAGCTCGGCGGCCGCGTGGTGTGGCTGGCTGATAATCAAGGTCAAACTCTGTATTATGCCCACCTGGATAAGCAGCTGGTGCGGCCCGGCCAGCACGTACGAGCCGGCGACACCCTGGGCTTGGTCGGCAACACGGGTAACGCCCGCACCACGGCGCCACACCTGCACTTCGGCATCTACCAGGCTGGGCGCGGGGCCGTGGACCCCTGGCCGTTTTTGCACCGCGAAGACGCCCTCCCTACCCCCCTTGCCGGCCCCGACCGCCGCGGCGAGTGGGTGCGCCCACGCCCGGCCGCGGCCACCCGGCAGCTGCCCGCCACCCTACCCCTACTGGTGCTGGGCCAGCGCGCCGGTTACCTGCGCGTAGCGCTGCCCAATGGCCAGCGGCGCTACGTGGCTGCCCGCGCCGTGGTGCTGGCCCAGCCGCTGCGGCGGCTGACGCTGGCCGCCGCCCACGAAATTCAGACCGTGCCCCAGCCCGGCGCGCCCGCCCTGGCTGCCTGGCCCCCGCGCACGCCGGTAGTGGTGCTGGGCGAAAGCGCCGGCTACGCCCTGCTGCGCGGCCCGGCCGGGCAGCAGGGCTGGAGCAAGATTTAGTAAGGTAATAACGCGGCAAAAAGAGCGGTCATGCTGACGAAGGAAGCATCTCGGCTGCGCAAGTAACGCTAACGGCAGGAGTTAGCTACGCGGCCGAGATGCTTCCTTCGTCAGCATGACCGTTTTTATCAGCTTTATTCTTCCTTCACTATCACCGCCCGCCCTGTTTGGCGCGAGTATACCAGGCGCTGGCTGGCGGTAGAGCCGAGGTAGTCGAAGCTCACGGCCGGGGCATCGGAGCCGACGGGCGCGGCGGACCGCTCAAAATGAGTATCGCTGAAAAACGTGTTCATGCCCCGCAGGATATTGATTTCGCGGTCGCGCACGGAGGCCGACTCGTTGCTACGCAACGTAGGGTCGGTGAGGAGCACGCTGGCGGGCAGCACCTCGCGGTGCAGCGTGTCGCCGCGGCTATTTAGCACGCTGAAGTACGCGCGGCTACTCAAAACGCGCGGGCCGCGCAGTTGAAGCACGAAGGTATCGGGGGCGCTGAGACTGGAAAAAACGTGGGCGACGCGCACGGTGTGCAGTACCGTGGCCCCGTTCACACGCTCGCCCCGGCCCCTGGGCGGCGTAAACTCAGTGTGCGGGCCTTTGGTCGCAGTAGCCGTTTCACGCTCGGTATTGAGGCAGGAAGTCAGCGTGAGTAGCAGCGCGGCGGTGGCGAGTAAGGGAATAGAAATTCTCATTAGAATGAAGGAAAAATTATTTTTATTAGTATTCATAAAAATCCGTTTGTCCTGGCGAGCGCAGCGCGGCAATCGCTCCAGAACGAAGCCCGAACGATTTCGTTTTGGGGCGATTGCCACGCTGCGCTCGCCAGAACAAACGGTTGTTTGTCAACACGAAAGCCAACAGCTAATAACTCACAGCCAGCCGATTTCCAGGCCCAGCAGCAGGCGCGGCGGCTCGGGGAGTGCGGGGCTGGGCAGCAGGGCGCTGAGGCGGTAGCGGCCCACCAGCGCCAGCGCGCCGCTGCCCACGCGCAGCCCTACCCCCCCCTGCCAGCGCGCCAGGTAGTCGGGCTGGTGCGCCACCACCTCTAGCTGCCCCCCGCTGGCCGAGGGCTGGCGGGTGGTGTAGTTGGTACTGAAAGCCCAGCCGCCGTAGCCGAGCAGGTCGAGGTAGCGGCCTACGGTATTGCCCCGGCGGCGGCCGGGGTTGAAGCGCAGGCTGGCTTCGGCCTGCGCCTGGTGAAAGCCGATGGTCTGGCTATCAAAGCCCGCGCCAAAGGGCAGCGGGCGCGGGGCATCGGGCGCCAGGCCGTAGCGCAAATAGGCGTAGCGCAAGTCGGTATTGAGGGCCAGATAGGGCCCCAGCCGCCGCTTGAGCCGCCCGCCCAGCTGCAATTCGGAAGAGGATAACCCACGCTGCACGCCCAGCGCGCTCGGGCCGGCGGCTAGGGCATAGCCTACGTAGAGGTGCCCGAAGTAGCGCCGGTTGGGCCCCGTGCGGGGGGGTAGGGTATCGGTAGCTACGTCGGTTTGCAGTAGCACCTGCTGGGCGCGGGCGGCCGGCGCGGCAGCCAGCAGGGCCAGCATTACCAGCGCGGCCCAGGGCCAGAAGTCTCGCGGGCATTGCACAGAATCATTCCGCATATTGGCCCGTATAACCTTGGTAATGAACGCGCAGCACGTCACCGCCCCGCGCCAGCCGGCGCGGCACCTGCACCACCAGTCGCTGGCTCACGGCGCGCACCTCGTAGCGGCGCAACACGCCGCGGGCGTTGGCCAAGTGCCAGTAGAGATGGGCAGGGTAGGCGGGGTAGGGCGGCAGCACGGGCGCAAAACCAGTGGGCTGCTCCTGGCCCACGGGCGGCACATTGGCGGCAGTGGCCGTGGGCGTGCCGGGCGGCCGGGCGGGGGTAGGCGGGGTAAGCCAGCTGGCCGTGGCGGGAGTCAGCTCGTCGGCCTCGGCCAGCAGGGGTAGGGGCACGGGCGCCGGCACGGTGGCGGCGGGCCGCAGCACCACGGCCACCAGCGAGTCGTGCACCACGAAGTCAAACGTTGGCTCCACGGCCGGCACCGGGCCTTGGAGGCGGGCCAGCAGGCGGCCGGCCTCGGGGCGGCCGTAGCCGTGGGCGTAGTCGTAGTACGGGTACAGGTCGCCGGCCTCGCGCACCCGCCGGAGCAGGTCCATCGCCGGGAGCTTGCCGCCGCCGGCTTGCTGGGCGCAGGCCGCCAGCCCCGCCACCAGCGGCGCGGCAAACGACGTGCCCTCGACCCGCTCGTAGCCACCGTTGGCGCTGGCCGTGAGCACAATACCAAAGGCCGATACGTCGGGCTTTACGCGGCGGTCGGCGCTGGGCCCCACCGAGCTAAAGGCCAGATGCAGCCCCGTGGCCGGGTCCAGGCCGCCCACGGCCAGCACCGAGTCAGCATCGGCGGGCGTGCCGATGCGCACCCAGTCGTCGTCGCCGTCGTTGCCGGCGGCGCTCACTACTAGTATTCCCTTACGGGCCGCCAGCGTGGCCGCCCGCCCAATGAGGGAGTGCCGCCCGTCCATCTGCTCCGGGAAATACCGCTGCTCGGTATAGGCCAACGACGAGCTGATGATGTCGGCCCCCTGCTGGTCGGCCCACTCCACGGCGCGCAGCCAGGCTTCTTCTTCGGTATAGCGCTCGCTGGCCAGGCTTTCGGTGCGGGCCAGCAGGTAGGTGGCGGCCGGGGCCAGGCCCAGGGCGGGGCCGCCTGCCAGGGTGTCGCGCCCGGCCAGGCGGCCCGCCAGGCAGCCCAGCACCTCGGTACCGTGCGTGCCGCCCCGAAACACGTCGGGCCGGTTTTTCAGAAAATCGTAGGTCGCCGCGATGCGCTTCTCGCGCCGCAGCGCCCGAAACGCCGGGTGCCAGTTGGTGCCCCGAAAGCCCACGTCGAGCACCGCAATGCGCACACCCTGCCCTAGCAGCCCCGCCCGCGCCAGGTCGGCCCGGCCTAGGCTGGCCGTTTGCTGGCGCGCCAGCTGGTAGTCAGCCGGGCTGATGGCGGCCAGGCTATTAGTTGGAGTATTATTTTTAGTATCAAGTAGATGTGCGGCTGGCCGTAGTCGGGCCACCACCGGCCAGGCCACTACTGCCGCCACGCCGGGCAGCCGGCGCAGGTCGGCGGCCTGGGCGGGGGTAGCGCGGCAAGCCACGCCGTTGAGCCAGCGGCTGACTACCGTAAGGGTATCGACGCGGCCGCGCACGGCGGCCAGGTAGTCGGGCCGCACGGGGCGGTCGGTGAAGTCGGAGGGGGGTAGGCCCTGGCGGCGGCGGCGGGCCCGCGCGGCCGGGCTGAAGTAGGTGGCCGGCGCAAGCCCTACCCCTTGCTTATCGCGGAAGCTGACCCAGTACCGGCTTTCGACCGCGGCAGGCACGGGGCGCTGCGCCCGGCCCGGCCAAGACCACAGCAGCCCCAGGCCGATAGTAAACAGTATAAATAAGCGCATAAAGGAAACGGGGAGCCGCCGGCTGGCGGGCAAAAGTACCGCCGCGCCGCGCACCGGCCTCCAGTCGAGGTAACCTGGCTTCCGGCTCCTGCGTTTAGCCAGGTAAGGCCGGCGCGAAGCTGGCTGTTTTCTACGACTTTACGTGCCTTATTCATGACCTTTTTCGGAAATAAATCCTTGTCCCTGGCCCCTACCCTACTGCTGGCCGCCGGCCTGCTGGTGCTGCCCAGCTGCAACAAAAAGGAAATCGCCGCCCTGCAACAGCAAAACGCCGACCTCACCCGCTCGCGCGATGACCTGTCCAAGTCGCGCAGCCAGCTGCAGGCCGAGAAAGATGCCCTGCTCCAGTCCAGCACCCGCACCCAGGCCAGCCTCAACGCCGATTTGATGAACAAGTCCAACCAGGTCAGCCAGCTCAATAATGCCCTCGGCACCACCGAGCAGGACCTGGCCGGTAAAAACGCCCGCGTGGCCGAGCTGCAACGGGTGCTCGATGAGAAGGAAGCCGCTACCAATGCCCTGCGCAAAAAAGTGGCCGACGCCCTGCTGGGCTTCAACGCCAACGACTTGCAGGTGAACATCAAAAACGGCAAGGTCTACGTGTCGCTCTCCGAGCAATTGCTCTTCAAATCGGGCTCGACCAAGGTAGACCCCAAAGGCCAGGACGCCCTCGTGAAGCTGGCCAACGCGCTGGCTAGCAATAAAGACGTTAACATTCTGGTCGAAGGCCATACTGATAATGTACCCATCAAAGGTGGCCTAAACAACGGGGCCAAGGACAACTGGGACCTGAGCGTGCTGCGCGCCACCGAAATCACGCGCCTGCTCACCGCCGCCGGCATCGACCCTACCCAGATTACGCCCTCCGGCCGCGGCCAATACCAGCCCCTGGTTGCCAACGACACGCCCCAGGACAAAGCCCTGAACCGCCGTACGGATATCATCCTGACCCCGAAGCTGGACGAGCTGTTTTCGATTCTAAACGCGAACTAGCACCAACTGATAACCTAGTCAAAAAGAACGGTCATGCTGAATGCATTCAGCATGACCGTTCTTTTTAGCTCTACAAGCCATATTTACCCAGCAGATAAATCAATGCGGCCATCGCCCCGCCGCCCAATTCCAGCTCGCGCTTATTAACCTTATCAAAGGTGTCGGCGGCGGTGTGATGGATATCGAAGTAGCGCTGCGAGTCGCAGTCGTAGCCGAATAGGGCGGTAGGGTGCACGGCAGCGGCCAGCGGCTCGATGTCGGTGCCGGCGTGGCCGGGCGTGAGCTGGCCGGCCAGGTAGGGAGCCAGCAGGGGTTTCCAGGCCGCTACTTTTTGAAACACGGCGGGGCTGGCCTGCACATTGAAGCCGCGGGGCGTGAAGCCGCCGCCGTCGCTCTCGATGGCGGCCAGGTGTTTTTCCTGGTTCTGCTGGGCCTGCGCAGCGTATTTATCGCCGCCGCGGGTGCCGTTTTCCTCATTCATGAAGAGCACCGTGCGCACGGTGCGCTCGGGGCGCAGGCCAGCGGCGCGCAGCAGGCGCACGGCCTCGATGCTCTGCACTACGCCGGTGCCGTCGTCGTGCGCGCCCTGGGCCAGGTCCCACGAGTCGAGGTGGCCGCCCACGGTGATAATCTGCTCCGGGTATTTGGTGCCGCGCACCTCGCCGATAACGTTGTAGCTTTTTTCGTCGGGTAGCTGCTGGCAGCTCATGGTCAGCTCAAATTCCAGCTTGGGGTCGGCTTTCAGCAGCTGGCTGAGCTGGTCGGCGGCGATGGTGCTGAGGGCCGCGCCGGGCACTTTGGTGGGCGTATCGCCGTAGTTGGTCGCGCCCGTATGGGGATAGTCGTCGTGGGCCGCGGTGAGCGAGCGCACGAGCGCGCCCACCGCCCCGCGCCGGCCGGCCTCGGCGGGGCCGCTGCGGCGCTGGTCGCCGGCCTTGCCGTAGGCCGCGCCCGGCTCCACGAGCGCATCATCGAAGGGCCGGTTGAAGAAGATGAACTTGCCGCGCACGGCCGCATCGGGCAGGGCTTTCAGCTCGTCCAAACCCTGCACCTCCACTACCCCAGCGCGTAGGGGCTTGCTGCCGGGCGTGGCCACCGAGCCGCCCAGCGCGCACACGGCGGCCGGCACGCCTTTGTTCTTATTGCCTATGATTTGGCCCTTCTCCCTGGCCCCGCGCACCCAGTGCGGCACCATACATTCCTGCAAGTACACCTTATCGTAGCAGCCGGCTTTTTCCATCGTCACCTTGCCCCACTCCACGGCCTGCGCGGCCTGCGGTGAGCCCGCCAGCCGCCCCCCAATGCGCTCACAGAGGTAGCGCAGGTTCTCGTAGCTCTGCCCGCGTAGCAGCGCCTCATCGTAGATTTTGCGCAGGTTGAGCGAGTCGGTTTTAAGAGCAGGCGCGGTTTGGGCGGCGGCCGGGCCGCTCAGCAGGCCAGCCAGAAGTAAAGAAGGAAGCAGGCGCATTTTTTAGGGGAGAAGAAGGACGTAATCGGCCAAAAATAAGGGGGTAGGCGTAACGGCTGGATTTTTAGCGCAACAAAAAAGGTCTTTTCGGTTAGAAAAGACCTTTTTACAGGTAGAACGTCCTGCTGAGATTGTCAAAGCATCACTACTGCGTGAATAAATCCAACGTCAGAATTTAGTTGCCCGGTAGAAATGCTTCGGCAAGCTTAGCAGGACGTTCTACTTAAATCTCGTCAAAAAACGACTTTTCCCCTACCGGCTCAGCCTGGGCGGCCATGCCGGGGTGGGTCATGGGTTCGGGCTGCTGAATATCGGGCCGGTCGGGGCCGATGGGCGTAATCTCGGGCCGGGCGGGCTCCACGTAGGGCGGGGGCGGCGAGGGCACAGTCTCGGGGCCGGGCTGGTCGATGCGCGGCGGCGGGGCAATGCCGGGGTTCTCGCGCGGGGCCTGGGGCCGCTCAATATCAGGCGAGGGGGCCTGGCCGGGGTCAGGCTGCTGGCCGGGGTCAGGCTGCTGGCCGGGCTTGGGGTTGTAAGCGGTGGGGCCGGCCCCGGTAGCCAAGTTAGGCGCGGCCGGGTGCATGGCGGGCGCGGCGCCAGCCGGAGCGGCGGGGGTAGGCGGCACGGCGGCAGCCGTGGGGCGGGCAGAAGCAGTTGATACGAGCATGGCGGGGGGGGTAGGGCTGGCGGAAGGTTCGGCGGGGGCCGCATCCGCGGGCCGTTTTACTTGTACGCTGGCCGCCCGCGAAAGGATGGCCGCCGGCCCGTTTTTGGGGCGCGCGCGGGCGCGCTCTACTTTTTCCAGGGCATCGGAGGCCAAGTGGTGCAGGTCGCGCACCAGGCTGTCGAGCTGCTGCTCTAGGCGCTGGCACTCCTGGCTCAGGCCGCCGACTTCGTGCTGCATATCGGCCACGGTTTTTTCGGCCGTCTGGTAGGCTTCCTCCACAATGGTGCGGGCGCGCTGGCGCGCCTCGGCCAGGGTCTGCTCGGCTAGTAGCTGGGCCTCGCGGCGGCGCAGGTCGGCATCGCGTTGGGCCTGCTCGGTAATGGAGTTGCCGGTATCTTCGGCCGTTTTGAGGGTGCGGTAGAGCGACGACTCCACCTCGCGCATCTTCTGCACGTCCTGCTGGGCGTGCTCCAGCTTGAGGCGCAGCTCGCGGTTTTCGTCGCCCATACGCTCCCACTGCTGCGACACCGTGCTCAGGAACGCCTGCACTTCGTCCTTATCCACGCCCCGAAAGGACTTTTCAAACGTCTTCTGCCGAATATCGAGGGCGGTTATTTTCATAAAATCAATGAGCAATTAGTAGTGAGCAAGGAACAGTTGCTCCCGTGAGGCTCGGTGGGGGAAATGGAATCGGAGCAAGAGCTTTCGCGCCGCGAACAAATCTGTTCACTGCTCATTATTCGCTGCTCACTGCTACTTGCCACACGGCCAGGCTGCGGTCATCGCTGCACGAAACTAGCCGCTGCTGCGCGCCCGGCCAAACCAGCTTGTTTACCGACGTGCCGTGGCCGGCCGCCCGCGCCCGGTCCAGCACCCGTAGCAACGCCAGGCTGGCCGGGTCCC
Source organism: Hymenobacter psoromatis (assembly GCF_020012125.1). Classification (NCBI taxonomy): domain Bacteria; kingdom Pseudomonadati; phylum Bacteroidota; class Cytophagia; order Cytophagales; family Hymenobacteraceae; genus Hymenobacter; species Hymenobacter psoromatis. The sequence goes on along the minus strand of NZ_JAIFAG010000001.1, from coordinate 1,580,827 downwards.
AAAGCTTGATGCTTTTATCCAAAGAGCAGCTGGCCAGGTAGCGCCCATCGGCGCTGAAGGCCAGGTGATTAATAGCATACATGTGAGCCACCACGGCGTCGGCCAGGGGGTAGCCTGCGGTGGCGTGGTAGCGGCGCAGGTGGGCATCGCGGCCGGCAGCCAGCAGGTAGTCGCCGGCAGGCGAATAGGCCAGCGTAAAAACCGAGTTGGTGGCCTCGGTAAGCGTACTTTTCACGGCCAGCGAGTCGAGGTCCAGCACGTAGGTTTGCCAGTCGGAGCTGCCCACGGCCAGCTCGGCGCGGCCCTCGTGCAGGGCCAGGCAGCGCAGGCTCTTCTGGCTGAGGCGCAGCAGGTGTTCGAGCTGAAAATCACTGCCCCGCAGCACGGCCAGCGTGCCGTCGCCCAGGGCGCAGTACAGCCGCTGCCGGCTTTCGGCATACACGAGGTCGAAGATAGCAACGGGGGGTAGAGCCGTAGCAAACGCCAGCGTTTTGGTCTGTAAATCAAGGACCTGCACGCCCTGGAAGTTGTGCCCCAGCAGCAGCAGGCCCCGCGCCGGCAGCTCGCGCAGGGCGTACACCGAGTTCTCGACCTGCGCTAGCAGCTCGCCATCGGCTTCGGGGTCGGCGCTGTTCCAGCCCACCACCATCCCATCGGCGCTCCCCGAAAAAACCTGGTCGGAGCCCGGCCCGCCGGCCAGCGCGTACACCGCATCGCGGTGCCCGGCCAGCGTGCCGACGCGGGTGGCGGTGGGGCGGTGGAGCATCATATGGAAAAGGCAAAAAGAGAACCGACCGGTCAACGGCAGCCCGCCGCAAAGGTCGGCACTACCTTCGTCCCGCGCTTTGGTTCGCGCCAAAAATGCCCTTACACTCCCTCACGCCCCTGCCCGGCGGGGCCACGCTGGGCCGCTGGCACCTCACCGAAACGCCCGCCGCGCTGTGGCCCCTGCTAGCCGATGCCGCCGCCTACGCCCCGCTGCTGCCCGCCCGCGCCGACGGCCCGCGCCAGGCGCAGTGGCTGGCCGGGCGGGTGCTGGCGCAACGGCTGCTGGCAGCGGCCAGCCCCGCGCCCCTACCCCTACTGCGCAACGACGAGGCCGGCCGGCCCTGGCTGGCGGGGGTAAGGCCGCAGCCGGCGGTGTCGCTCTCGCACTCGGGCGAGTGGGTGGCGGCTCTGCTGGCCCCGCCTGGCACGGCCCTGGGCATTGACGTAGAAATGGTGCGCGACAAAGCCCAGCGCATCGCCCGCAAGTTTTTAAACGAAAAGGAGTTAGCTATTGCAGAAAAAATTTCCCTACCCCCCTGCCCCGGCCTCCATGCTGACCAAGAGCTGTTCAGCCTGCTTTGGAGCGCGAAGGAAACGCTCTATAAGCTGGCCGGGCAGCGGGGCCTTATTTTTCGCGAAAACCTGCTGCTCGACCTGCCCCCGCAAGCCTGGCCCATGCCTGGCACGCTGCCCGCCCGGCTGCGCCTGGGCAAGGCCGTTTCGCGGCACCAGATTTGTTACCTTCGGCCGGCGGCCGGCTACGTGCTCACCTACTGCTACCAGGTTTTTTCGTAAACAGCTTGCCTACGCGGCTTAATCCGCCTCTCTTCGTTGGTTTTTTCTACCCTTGCCATGTCTTTTCGCAAACTTCCGGGGCTGCTGGCCGCGGCCTTGCTGCTGGTTACCAGCACGGTAAGCGTTGCCCGCGCCCAGGGCACGGTCGGTGATTTCACGGTGCAAAAAAGCGGGGGGGGTAGCACTTCGCTCAGCGCCTATAGCGGCCAGAAGGCCATTGTCGTGGTTTTTATGAACCCGGCCTGCGCCTACACCCGCCTCTACCAGGAGCGCTTGGCCGCCCTCAGCAGCGCCTACGGAGGCCGGGGTGTCGAGTTCATGTTCGTCAATGTACCCATCAACCTCGACGCGGCGGAGGGTAGCGGCGGCTCGCTGGCCACCTTCACCGATACCGGCGCGGCCAGCACGGCTCTGGGCGTGGCCAAAACCACCGAGGCCGTGGTGCTGCAGCCGGCCAGCGGCTCGTTTGCGGTGCGCTACCGCGGGGCAATTGATGATAACCCGCAGGTAGCCAGCGGCGTGCAACAGCACTACTTGCAGCAGGTGCTCGATAACATACTCGCCGGCCGCCCCGCCGGCGTAGCCGACAAGCGCGCCGCCGGCTGCCTCATTAAGAAGTGATTGGGATTAACATCGTTCTATTGACCTGCTGAGCGACGCTAATTTCTACTCACTGAACCCTAACCCCTAATCTCTAAATTACTGTTCCTCATCCTGTTCCAGCAGCAGAGCCAGCAGCTGGGCTACTTCCTCGGCTTTGGCAGGCTCTTGCAGCTTTTCGAAGCCGACTTGCAGATTGCGCATGGCGCGGCGCACGATGTCGAGGTGCGTGCAGGGCTCGTAGAAGCCATCTTGCGAAGTGATGCCGAGCTGGCCCACGTAGTGCTCAATGTCGGCCTTGGAGAGGATGACGCCCCGGTTGTAGCAGTTAATGTAGAAGGGTAGTACGGCCTTGTCGTCGTCATCCTTTTGCACCAGGTAGGTCAGCACAAATAAGTTGGGTAGGTTAACGCCGAACACGGGCAGGTCGAGGCGCTGGGCCACCAGCAGGTAAATCACGCAGAGCGAGAGCGGGTTGCCGCGCTTGGTTTCGAGCACCCGGTGCAGCATCGAATTGGCCGGCGAGTGAAAGTGCTGGGTGTTGGCCGCGAACTTGTGGTTGCGGAAAATGACGTGGTTGAGCACCTGCACCTGGTCGGCGGGGTGCATTTCGGGGCGCAGCAGCGTCCAGGCTTCAAAGCGCAGCTGCTCAATGGCGCGGTTAAGGGCCTGAAGGTCAGCATCCGGGTACTGATAAGAATTCAGCAGCCACATGCCTTCGAGCAGGTCCTGCGCCCCGGCGTCGCGCCACACGCGCAGGCGCTGCTGCAAGCCCTCGAACTGCAACTGGTGAATCAGGTTTTCGAGGCGGCTCTGCTGCTGCGGGTCCAGGGTTTCCTCCCAGGATTCTTCTAAAAAAGGAATAATAGCCTCGCCCAGACTTTGAATTTCGCCCTGAATCTGGGGGGCAATTTCCGGGTCATCGAGCAGGGAGATAAGCGCTTTAATTTCGTTGGTCGTCATGAATCGCAGATTTTGCGGCTTAAGCAGCTTTCGCGGATTTTTAAGTGGCGCGCAGTAGCGCGTTGGCTTTAGTACTAAACAGCCCGCGCCCAAATCGTTCCCACCGACCGCAGGAAGCGCCCTGGCAAACTTAAAAAGCCCTTGGCAAACTCCACGCAGCCATTTAAATCTACGAAAGCTGCCCAATCCATAAAAATCGGCGATTTCAGCGGAAGAGGTTGGTTTTAGCCAAGTCCAGCAACTCACTACCCCGGCCGTTCATCAGCGCCTTCACGGCGTAAATACCGAAGCCCTTGGCCTGCGCGGCTTCAATGTGGGGCGGCATACTCAGCTCCTCGCGGTTGACGATGGCATCGACCACCACCGGGCCATCGTGGGCCAAGGCGGCCCGCAGCACGGTTTCCAGCGCGCCGGGGTCGCTGACGTGGTAGCCCTGCACGCCCGCCGCCGCCGCCAGCTGGCCGAAATCGGGGTTGTCGAGCCCGGTGCCGTATTCCAGGGTGCCGGCAGCCTTCATTTCCAGCTCCACGAAGCCGTAGGCGCTGTTATTGAAGATGACAACCTTGACAGGCACCTTCAGCTGGCGCAACGTCAGCAGCTCGCTCAGCAGCATGGCAAAGCCGCCGTCGCCGCACAGGGCCACCACCTGCCGGCCGGGGTAGGCCAGCGCCGCCCCAATGGCCTGCGACAGCGCCCCCGCCATGCTGCCATGAATGAACGAGCCCAGCAAGCGCCGCCGGCCGTTCAGGTGCAGGTAGCGGGCCGCCCAGATAGTGGGCGTGCCCACGTCGCAGGTGAAAATGGCGTCGTCGGCGCTCAGCTCATCCAGCAGGCGCGCCACGTGCTGCGGGTGCAGCGCGGCGGCTCCGGCCTCGCCGGTGGCCAGCTCGGCCAGGTGCTGCTCATCGTCTTGGTGGCGCTGCTGAGCCATTTTTAAGTGCGCGTCGTCGGTTCGGGGCCGCAGCAGGGGTAGGAGGCGCTGGGCGGTTTCGGCCACGGTGCCGTGCAGGCCCACTTCCACGCGGGTACGGCGGCCCAGGTGCAGCGGCCGGGTATCTACCTGCACCACGCGGGCGTCTTCGGGGAAGAACTGGCGGTAGGGAAAGTCGGTGCCTAGCATCAGAATACCGTCGGCATCCGTGAGGGCGTGGTAGCCGGCGGGCATCCCCAGCAGGCCGGTCAGGCCCACGTCGTAGGGATTGTTGGGCTCCACGCACTCCTTGCCGCGCAGCGCGTGCACCACCGGCGCTTGCAGCGCGGCGGCTAGTTGCAGCAGCTCGGGGTGCGCGGCGGCGCAGCCCACGCCGGCCAGAATGGTCACTTTGTCGCAGTCGTTGAGCAGGGCGGCGGCGGCGGCCAGCTTATCGGAAGCCGGCACGAGGGCGCTGTGGTGGCCCAGCGAGGCCAGCCGTGGCTCCGGCGCTTCGGCTTCGAGACGCGAGATGTCGCCGGGAATGACAATCACCCCTACCCCCCCCAGCCCCAGCGCCGCCTGAATGGCGCTCTCGATAATGCGCACGGCCTGCTCGGGGGTCGAAATCAATTCGCAGTAGTGACTGCAATCCTGAAATAGCCGGGTAGGGTGCGTTTCCTGAAAGTAACCGGTCCCAATTTCGACGCTCGGAATGTGGGCCGCAATGGCCAGCACCGGCACCCGCGAACGGTGGCAGTCGTACAAGCCGTTGATTAAATGGGTATTGCCTGGCCCGCACGAACCGGCGCACACCGCCAGGTCGCCGGTGAGGAACGCCTCGGCCCCGGCCGCGAAAGCCCCAGCTTCCTCGTGCCGCACCTGAATAAACTCGATGCCCTCGCGCGTCCGAATGGCATCGGTAATGCCGTTGAGCGAGTCGCCCACCAGGCCAAAAACCCGCTTGACGCCGGCGGCTTGCAGGGTGTCGATAATAATGTCGGAAACTGATTTTTTGGCCATATTTGGGCGTAGAACAGAATAAAACACTTGCGTAATTCTTCCTACGGTCTGCATCCCTTGTTCGTTCAGCTCGGCTCCTTGGTTACCTACCTCCGACTAACAGGCGATATAGCACGGCCAGCAGGCAGCTTCCATGCCTGCTTATCTGGCCCAGGCCCTTCTAGGCGCGGACCAGCGGCTACGCGGCCCGAGCGGCGCTAAGCTTCAAATTTTACTGGTACCGCCCAGCAAGGTATAAAGAGATTACACCCTAGCGAGGCATTGGGGGTAGTTTGGAAGACAGGGTGGCTGCGACTCAGCATTGCGCCCTCATATTAACTAATAGCTACCATATACCCTAATGACTGACCAACTAGTTGCCTATCTTCTTGGTGCTTACTGGCACGACAACAATCCCCGCGACCAGACGACTCGCTTCATTTAAAACGACATTTGGGAAAATGGCTACCAGGCCGAATACCTGGATTTAGTGAAAAGCATCACGGTTGGCAGCCCGGTTTTCATAAAATCGCTATTCTACCACAACGGTTTAAAGACGTCGGTGCTGCGCATCAAAGCCAAGGGCGTGGTGACTGCGAACCAAGACGATGGGCGGCATCTGACCGTTAATTGGAACAAGGATTTCAAAGAGAAAGATTTAACCGAAAAAGCAGTGCCGGGTATCGGGCGCTACTGGGACACGGTGGAGCGCGTTGTGGAGCCTACCCATTTGGCGGCACTGGTAGGTGGCAACCCAAGTAGCCAGAAATCTAAGCTGAACTTCCCGCTAAATCAAATTCTCTACGGCCCGCCCGGTACAGGCAAAACCTTTCATACTGCAGCACGAGTAGTAGGGCTAATTGAGAGATTGACAGAAGATACTGTCAACACAACTTACTCTAGGGAGCAGGTAGTAGCCCGTTTTGACAATTATCGTCAATCTGGGTAAGTAGGCTTCATTACGTTTCACCAAGCCTTTAGCTATGAAGACTTTGTTGAGGGTATCAAACCTGATTTACGAGAAGAGGTTAGCGGGTTGCAATACACGATTGAGCCGGGTATTTTTCGGATTTTGGCTGACCGGGCGCTAGCCGAATGGCAGCAGGCTAGCCAACCGCAGACCGTAGCTCAACTACCTTTTCAGCTCGTGTACGATGCCTAGCTGGCCGACATACAAGAGCGTATAGATGCCGGACATGGGCGGGCTACTCTGCTAACCGTGGAAAAAGTAAATATGTACGCTTCAAGCATTGGTAAAGATGGCAGCATATACATCTCACACGCTCAAACTCCTTCGCTTACTAGATGTATAGTCCCAGGGTGAGCTGGGTGGGGTCACGACTGAAGATAGTAGGATTTTTCTGCCACTGGGCGCAGATAAACTCGTGCGGGGTCAGGCCACGCAGGCGTTTGAGGCGTTTGGCGTGATTGTAGGCCAGCAAAAAGGCTTGCAAGTGTTCGTTCAGCTGGGCCGTAGATTCGTAGTGATAGCGCTGCACGGTCGCCTCTTTGAGGGTGCGGTTGAAGCGCTCGACCTGCCCGTTGGTCCAGGGATGGGCCGGTTTGGTGAGGCGATGCGCCACGCCGTATTCCCGACAAATACGGTCAAAACTGTGGCCGCCTGGTAGGAGTTGGTGCGGCTGGGGCGTGAGTTGCACCCCATTGTCTGTCAGTACTGTATGCACTTTATACAGCAATTTCTCCAGCACGCGCCGCAGAAAATTCGCCGTTACCACTCGTTTCGCTCTCGTAGGCAATTCGGCGAAGGCCACCTGGCTGGTGCGGTCGATGGCGACAAAGAGGCACTAACGGCCTTCTTCCGTAGGCACCTCGGCAAAATCGACGTGCAGGTAGCCAATCGGATAGTCTTTAAACTTTTTCTTTGGCGAGGACTGCCCGTCTTCGCTCAACGGTAGGCGACTCACGCCGTGGCGCTGAAAACAGCGGTGCAGCGCCGAGCGCGAAAGGTGCGGGATGGTTTCTTGCAGGGCCTATAGACAGTCATCGAGCGGCAGCAGCGTGTGGGGACGAAAGGCGACGGCAATAGCCTCTTCTTCGGTAGTAAGCACCGTCGAAACGGGCTTCGGCTCCATCGGGGCATCAGTCGTCGTGCGTTTACGCCACTTGGCCACCGTTTTAGGGTCGATGTTATGGCGTGTAGCTAGCGTTTGGAGCCCAGCGGGTTGCGCAAGAAGGGCAGCTACCCGCTCCAGCTGAAAACCTTGTTCAGGAATGTGACGGTCGACAGCCCGCGCTATTATTTGCTGCCCACCGAGGCGGGAGCCAAAACATTCAGCCCCCTCCAGCACCTATTTCCGCAGCACGTGACGCCGGAGCGGCTCTATTTGGAAACCAAGTGGGCCAGCCTGATTCCCTACCAGAAAACGGCCGATTTGCTCCACGACGTGCTGCCCCTGAGTGCGAGACTATCAGGTACGACCATCCAGCAGCACCTGCATGCCGTGATCGAGGCGCAGGAACAGCAGCTGCCGCAGGAAGTGGCCCCTTTTCACGGCGTTTGTCAGCGCGACCGCGAGGCCTTGCCGTGCCCGCCTCGCCCGCTGGTGGTCGGCCTGGACGGCGGCTACGTCCGGCACTGGCATAAAAAGGGCTGCTTCGAGGTGATTGCGGGCAAAAGCATTCCCGCCGAAGGGGATGCCAAATGCTTCGGCTTCGTGCAGGAGGTCGATACCAAGCCACGGCGGCGCGTGTTTGAAGTCCTGCGTTCGCAGGGGCTGCAGGCTAATCAGTCGGTGGAATTTTTCACCGATGGAGCCGCGGTTCTACGGTCGCTGACCAGCTACCTGAGTGCGGAGTCCACGCACATCCTGGACTGGTTTCACCTGACCATGCGCCTGACGGTGCTGCAGCAATACGCGCTGGGCTTCGCTCAGGTCGATACGGCTGGGGGAAAAGCGCTGCAAGACGGCTTGACCAGCATCAAATGGCACCTCTGGCACGGCAGCGCCGAGCGGGCGCTAGAGAAAATCCTGGACCTGGACGACGCGCTGGCCACGCACCAAGACGACCCGCTGGTGGCCCGGAAATACAGCAAGTACAAGCCGTTGGCTCGGCTACTGGCTGATTTTCACACCTATGTGGAGCAGAACAGCGCCTTCATCGTGGACTACTCGGAGCGCCAGCGCTACGGCGAACGGGTGTCTACGGGCTTTGTGGAGTCGGCGGTGAACCAAGTGCTGGCCAAGCGAATGGTGAAGCGACAGCAGATGCAGTGGACCAAAAAGGGCGCGCATCTGCTCGTAAAGGCCCGTACCAAAGTGCTCAACGAGGAATGGGAAGACTATTTCCGGCAACAGTACCCGGGCTTCCGGTCAGTGCCAGCAGAACCGATGCAGATGGCAGCCTACCCCCATTGCCCCACACTTTTTGATGCTCTTCAGATAGAACTATAAACTGCTAACTTATTCGTAGTCAGTATAAATACCTACTTAATGAAAATAAGTATGGCCATTTTATGACTATCAGTCATTTTTTGACTAAAAGTAAACCTTTTTAGTTTACCCGCGTTAATAGAGTCGGCAAGAAGGTCTTGCCTAGCTCATCATTTCGTTTACCCCAATCCCCATTACCATGTCGGATACCTCCGCCACCGCCCACCTCACTTCCACCATCGAGTCGCTTAGCCAGGGTCTGAGCCACGCCAAAGGTGGTGCTACCCGCAGCCTTCACAGCTGGGTAGAAACCCTCAACGGCAGCAAAGTACCGGCCCTGCACAAGCTGGCCGGCGAGCTGAAAGAGCTGGACACACTGCTCAGCGGCGACAACCTCTCGGGCCCGGCCCTGAAAAAAGCGCTGGCCTCCATCGGCCACCACACGACGGCCGCCGCCAGCAGCGCCGAAGGCGTTACGGCCGACAAAATCAAGCAAATCGGCAAGCTGCTGACCGACGCGGCGGGCAGCCTGAGCTAGCCCTGAGGCTCCGTTTGAATGGCCGCTCCCAGGCAACGGCTTGTTTCAGACCGCTCGCGGTACGGACAAGCCGTTAGCTGAGAGCGGCCATTTTTAGGCTTATTCGACCAACGTTCCCGGCCGAATTGAAAAAGTTACCCTCGTAAAAACAACTTCCATGAAAATTGTCATTACCGGCTCTTTGGGCCATGTGGGCCAGCCACTGGCAGAGAACCTAGTTGGACAGGGCCACGCCGTCACGGTTATCAGCCGCAGTGCCGACCGGCGGGCCACTATCGCGGCCCTGGGCGCTACCGCGGCCATTGGCTCGGTGCAGGACGCGGACTTTCTGGCCGCGACCTTCGCCGGGGCCGGGGCCGTGTTCGTGATGATACCGCCCAATTTTGGCGCGCCCGACCCGCGGGCGTACTACCAGCAGCTGGGCGGCAGCTACGCGCAGGCCATCGGTCAGGCGGGCGTGCCGCGGGTGGTGCACCTCAGCAGCTGGGGCGCGGACCTAAGCACGGGCACCGGCTTTATTCTGGGCTCGCACGACGTGGAGGGCCTGCTCAACGCACTGCCAAACGTGGCCCTGACGCACCTGCGGCCCGGTTATTTTTACTATAACCTGAACAACTACTTCGGGCTGATAAGGCACCAGGATATTATGGGGGCCAATTACGGCGGTCAGGATAAGCTGGTGCTGGTGCACCCCACTGACATTGCCGCCGCGGCGGCCGCGGAGCTAACCGCCCCAGATGCCGCCGGCCGCAGCGTGCGCTACGTGGCCAGCGACGAGCGCACGCCCGACGAGGTGGCGCGGGTGCTGGGCGCGGCCCTCGCCAAGCCCGCGCTGAAGTGGGTCACCTTCCCTGACGAGCAGGTGCTGCAAACCCTGGAACAGCGCGGTGTGCCGCCCCATATCGCCGCCCTGTCGGTGGACCTGGGCAATAGCATTCACAGCGGGGCACTGGGCGCGGACTATGAGCGGCACCGGCCAACTCAGCTAGGAAAAATTAAGCTGGAAGATTTTGCGCCGGAATTCGCAGCGGCCTACGAGCGAGCGCAAGAATGATGGCGCAATCTGTTAATAATCAAGGTTGTGTTTTATCTCATCAATTCGTCAACTCCAACCTAACGATGCCATGCCTACCCTGCTTGCCGCCCCCGTCGCGCCGCCCGTGGCCTTTTACCCCACCTTCCTGGGTCCAGCCGAAAGCCTGGACTGGTTTGCCCGGTCGCAGGCGCTGCCCTGGACGCGGGGCGAGATGAACATGTACGGCAAAAAAATCCCCGTGCCGCGCGAGGAATCCCTGTTTGGCGACGACTTCCGCTATGAATACCGGGGCACCTTGCTAAAGGCCGAACCGTGGCCCGATTTTCTGCTCGAAGCCCGCAACCGGATTCAGACGCTGAGCGGACTAACCTTCCACTTCGCGGTCGGCAACCGCTACGTAACCGGCAAAGACTCCATTGGCTGGCACTCGGATAGCTTTCCGCAAATTGGGACGCGGCCGGCCGTGGCTTCGCTGAGCTTGGGGAGCACCCGGCGGTTTAAGCTACGTCACAAGACCAGTGGCCAAGTAGTGGACTATGAACTGGAAAGCGGCTCGCTACTGCTTATGCTACCCGGTTGCCAGGAAGAATGGGAACACGCGGTGCTAAAAACCGCCCGCCCGGTGGGCGAGCGCATCAACTGGACATTCCGGCCCCACCGGGATGCGCAACTCTAAAGCGCCTTACTCATGCCCCTCACTACCCTCCACCTACCTTATACCGGCGATTACTCGCTGGCGGCCAGCGTGGCGCTGGCCGCCGGGGCCGCTTTCGTAGCCGCCCTGCGCCCGGAGCCGGGTGCCGGGGCCGACGTACTCGACCTGGCGCTGCTGCTGGAAGGCTCCTGGCTGACGGTGGGCGTGCGCCTGGACCAGCCCGTCCCGGCCGGCCCAGTGCGCGCCCGCGTGCTGGCTAACCCCGGCCAGGCCATACCCGACGACCTACGGACGCAGCTACTGCGGATGCTGTCGCTCGATACCGACGGGGCCGGTTTTGCCGCCGTGGCCGCCCACGACCAGGTGGTGGCCGAGCTGCGAGCGCGGCACCCTGGCGTACGCCCCGTGTTGTTTCCTACCCCTTACGAAGCGGCGGCGCGGGCCATTATCGGCCACCAGCTGCCCGTAAGGCAGGCGGCGGCCATCACCGCCCGCATAATGGAGGCCCACGGGGTAGCGGTGCAGTTGGATGACCAGCAGCTGTTTGCCTTCCCGACCCCCGACCAGCTGGCCGCGCTGCCCGCCGTGCGGGGGCTGGCCGCCCGCAAGGTGGAGCAGCTGCGGGTGCTGGGCCACGCCGCCACGGGCGACGGGCTCAGCAGCGCCCGCCTGCGCGCCCTGCCCCGTGCCGAGGCGCTGACGAAATTGCAGCAGCTACCCGGCATTGGGCCGTTCTCAGCCGAACTGGTCATGCTGCGGGGGGTAGGCGAGCCGGATGCCTTTCCGCTGACCGAGAAGCGCCTGCACCGGGCAATGGCCGCCGCCTACGACCTGGGCGATGACCCCGCCCTGCTGGCCCTTGAACGGGTGGCCGAACGCTGGCGGCCCTACCGCAACTGGGCCGGCCTGCTGCTGCGCAACTTCGCGGCGGGGCCTTCGCCGGCCAAATCCAGCGTACCTTTAGACCGTCAGTCAGAAAATGACATCTTAGTCAATGGGAGTAACCGAGCGCAAACAGCGGGAAAAAGCCTATCGCGAAACGTCCATTCTGGAAGCCGCCAAAAAGGTATTCCTGGCCAAAGGGCTGATAACAGCCACCATTGACGACATTGCCGCTGAGGCCGAGCTTGGCAAGGGCACCCTGTACCGGCACTACCGCAGCAAGGAAGATATTATGCTGGCTATCAGCGAGCAAGCTACGCAAGAGCTTCACGCTTTGTACGTTACGGCCACGGCGGGCGAAGGTTCCGGCCTGCAAAAAATACTGCGCATGATGCGTGGCTACTACGCTTTCGTGATAGCTAACCCAGCCTACTTTGGGTTTATCGCTTTCTTCGAATCTCCTTTTCCCACAACTAACGCGGGGGTAGTGTACGAAACCACCACGGCGATTAACGAACTGTTTCAGCGCGTGTTGCAGCAGGGTATCGCTGACGGGTCATTGCGGGCCGACCTGCGGGCCGACCTCATGTCTAACACGCTCTGGGCCTCCTCTTACGGCATGATGCAGTTTATCGTAAGCAAGGGCGGGCATCTGGCCCAGGAGCGGCACATTGATTCGCAGGAGTTGTTTGAAACGTTCTTGGCTTACCTGGAAGGTGGGCTGCGTAAGCCAAAGCAGTAGGCGAACCAAGAAAGAGCACCGTCTTGATTATTTTTTGGACTAATAGTCATTTTGTGAATGATATTTAATCCTTTAGCGTATTACCCTTGCCAAACTTTCTAGCAGCTTTGATGAAGTTGCTATTTTTTCATTCTATTTGGACTACTGGTCACTTTGTGAATAAAAATTCTATTCACGCTTTTTTCTTACCTCATGCGCCCATTCTTAAAACTCTTTTGGCTTACCCTCCCCTTGTTGCCGGGGGTAGTAGCGTGCTCGAAGTCCGCCGCCGAAAAAACGACCGACCAGCCGGCCGGCCCTGCCCCAGTGGCGGTGGAAGTGCAAGCGGTGGGCACGCTCACTGGCCCGCAAAACCAGACCTACAGCGGCACGATTGAGGCCGAAAACACGGCCAGCCTGGGCTTTATGGTGCCGGGCGCGGTGCGGCGGGTGCTAGTACGCGAGGGCGACCAGGTGCGGAAGGGCCAACTGCTAGCTGAACTAAATCCCGAAGAATACGCCAGCGGGCTGGCCGGGGCCAACGCCTCGCTGCTTGAAGCCCGCGACCACGCCCGCCGCTCCCAGCAGCTCTTTAAGGTGCAAACCCTAACCGAGCGCGAGCTGGTGCAGGCCACCACGGCCCTGCAACGGGCCGAAGCCGACGCGCAGGTGGCCCGCAAGCACCTCAGCGACACAAACCTGCACGCCCCGTTTGCCGGGCTGATTGCGGCGAAAATGGTGGAGCCGGGCGTGACGGTGATGCCCGGCAGCCCAGCCTTCAGCCTCATCAAGACCGAGCAGGTATTTGCGCGGGCGGTGGTGCCGGAAGCCGAGATTGGCCGGATTGCCAAGGGCGCGAAGGTGCGGGTGACAGTGCCCGCGCTGGGCCGCGACTACCCCGGCACGGTGCAGGTTATCAACCCGGTAGCGGACCCTACCTCGCGCACCTTCTACTTGAAGGTGCTGCTGCCCAACCCCGGCCTGCGCCTGCTGCCGGGAATGCTGGCCAGCCTCCGCATTCCGCTGCCGGCGGGCCAAAACCAAGCCGTGGTGGCCGTGGCCCCGCAGCTGGTGGTACAGGAGCCCGACGGGGCCAGCGTGGTGTACGTGGCCGATGCGGCCGGCACCACCGCCCGCCGCCGCCGCGTGGTGCTGGGGGCCGTGCAGGGCCAGCAGGTCGTCATCAAACAGGGCCTGAAGGCCGACGAGAAGGTCATTGTGGCCGGCCAGCAGCGGCTGAGTGACGGGCAGGCGATTCGGATTTTGTAACCCTCTACCCATTATTTTTTTTATGCAACCCCCAAAACCAAAGCGCCGCATCAACTTAATTGAGGCGGCCATGAAATACCGGCAGGTGACGTTCGGCTTCACGCTGCTGCTGGCGCTGGCGGGCGCGTGGGCCGTGTACAGTATGCCGCGCATGGAAGACCCCCACATCACCATCCGGCAGGGGCTGGTGCTGGCGGTGTATCCGGGGGCTAATGAGCTGGAAGTGGAAAACCAGCTGACCAAGAAGCTGGAGCAGCAGCTGTTCAGCTATAAGGAGATACGCAAGGAGAAAACCTACTCCACGACCAAGGCCGGGGAGGTGGTAGTAAACGTGACGCTGCAAGACTGGGTGACGGACACCGATAAGTTCTGGGCTAAGCTTCAGGACGGGCTCAATGCCAACCGCCAAGCCTACCCCGCCGCCGTGCAGGGGCCGTTCGTCAACGGCGAGTTTGGCGACGTGGTGGCTTTGATGCTGGCCGTGACGGCGAAAAACCGCAGCTACGCCGACCTCAAGGAGTACCTGGACCAGTTGGAAGATGCGATTAAAACGCTGCCGCAGGTGTCAAAAATCCGGCGCTACGGCGAACAGCGCGAGCAGGTCTACGTCACGACTTCGGCCGCCCAGCTGCGGCAATACGGGCTGGATGCCGCCCAAATCGGGCGGGTGCTGCAAGGCCAGAACAACGTGAACTACTCGGGCGAGCTGACGCTGCCCGATGCTCGGGTACCGGTATTTACTGAGGGGCTGTTCCGCTCGCAGCAGGAGCTGGCTAATCAACTGGTGTACAGCAACCCCGCGACTGGCAACCAGGTGCGGCTGCGCGACGTGGCGCAGCTGGAGCGCCGCAACGAGGAGTTGACCTCGCGCATCAAGATTGATGGGCAGTCGGCGGTGATGCTGACGGTGGAAATGCAGCCGGGCAACAATATGGTGTGGTTTGGCGATAAGCTCAGCGCCCGCATTAAAGAGGTGGAGGCCAAATTTCCGGCCGGGGTGAAGGTGCAGGAAATCGTGAGCCAGCCGCGGGTGGTGGACCATAAGCTGCGCGATTTTTTCGTGGAGCTGAGCATTGCCGTGGCCTCGGTCATTGCCGTGGTCATGCTGTTGTTACCTCTGCGCATTGCCCTGATTTCGGCCATTGCTTGCCCGCTGTCCATCCTCATCACGTTCGCCATTTTGAATATGCTGGGCATGGAGATTCAGCAGGTGTCGCTGGCGGCGCTGGTGATTGTGCTGGGCATGGTGGTGGACGATGCCATTGTGGTGGTGGACAATTACGTGGAGAAGCTCGACGAGGGCATGGACCGCTGGACGGCCGCCTGGCGCTCGGCCACCGATTTATTCGTGCCGGTGCTGGCGGCCACGGCCACCATCATTTTCGCTTTCTTACCCTCGGCCATCGTCTACACTGGCCTCACGCGGGAGTTTTCGCTGCACATTCCGGCCACGGTGGCGGTGGCCCTGACGGTCTCGTTCACGGTCTCGATGCTGCTCACGCCCTCGATGTGCTACTTCGCCATTCGCAAGGGCCTGCACGCGCCGCGCCCGGCGGGCGCACCGGCCCCCAAGCTCTCGGTCATTGACCGGGTGCAGGCGCGCTTCAACCGGGCCGTGGACTGGAGTTTTGAGCACCCCAAGCTGGTGCTGACACTGGGTTTTTCGTCGCTGATTTTCGCCGGCGTGTTCGGCTCGCAGGTCAAGTTTGAGTACTTGCCCTACTCGGAGCGCGACCAGTTCAACCTGGAATTGTGGCTGCCTGAGGGCACGCCCGAAGCCCAAACCGAAAAGGCCGTGGACCGCGTAACGGCCGCCATCAAGGGTAATAAGGGCATTGAGCAGGTCGTGAGCTTCATCGGCACCGGCTCGCCGCGCTTCTATTCGAGCTACGCCCCCGAGGCACCGGCCGAGAACTACGCCCAGATTTTCATCAACACGACCAGCGGCGAGGCCACCGTGGAGCTGGCCAAAAAGTACGCCCACTCGCTGCAAAAGCTGGTGCCCGAGGGCTCGGTGCGGGTGCGCCGCCTGAGCTGGAAGGAAACCAAAGCGCCGCTGGAAGTGCGCGTGGTGAGTGACGAAGCGGCCAATTTGCGCCGGGTAGGCCAGCAGGTGGCGCAGATTTTCGCCGCCACCCCCAATACCCACTTCGTGCGCGACGACTGGCGCAATCCCTACCTGGGCGTGAACGTGGAGGTGAAGCCCGATGAGGCCGACCGCCTAGGCGTGAGCCGGGAGGCGGTGGCCCAAACCCTGGGCGGTAACCTCAAGGGCCGGGTCGTTTCGACGCTCTGGGAGGGTGACAAACCCCTCGATATCGTGCTGCGCCTGGACGCGCAGGACCGGCAGCAACTCAGCGACATCAGCCAAGTGTACGTGACCACCGCCTATAACACCAAGGTGCCGCTACGCCAGGTAGCGGACGTGGTGCCGGCCTGGCACCTGAGCAACATCGTGCGCCGCAACGGCCTGCGCACCCTCACGGTGAGCAGCGACACGGATTTTGGCCGGGTGGCCAGCCAGATTCTGGCCGATGTGCGGCCCCAACTTGACGCGCTGAAGCTGCCGGCTGGCACCCACCTCGAATACGGCGGCGACGACGAGTCGGGCCGCGACGCCGCGCCCAATACCAATCTGGCGCTGGCGCTGAGCTTTTTGCTGATTTTCGTAACGCTACTACTGCAATTCCGCCACCTGGGCCGGGCGCTCATCGTGCTCTCCACGTTCTTCCTGAGTTTGCCGGGAGCCATGTTTGGCCTCTGGCTAACGGATAACCCGCTGGGTATGACCGCGTTTCTGGGCATCAACAGCCTGCTGGGCATCGTAGTGCGCAACGGCATCATCCTGGTGGATTACGCCGACGAGCTGGTGCGCGAGCATGGCTACTCGGTCAAGGAGGCGGCTATCGCCTCGGCCCACCGCCGGATGCGGCCCATCTTCCTCACCTCGTCGGCCGCGGCCGTGGGTGTTATCCCCATGATACTCAGCAAGTCGCCGCTGTGGTCGCCGCTGAGCAGCGTCATCGCCTTCGGCATTATGGTGGCAATGGTAATGACCCTGTTCGTGGTGCCAGTGCTCTACTACGTGTCGCTGCGCGGGCAAAAAACGCCGGTTGAGAACCACGAGGACGAGCCGGCGCTGGCCGTGGCGGGGTAATGGGGGTAGGGCAGTAGCCATCTAGGGTGTAGCCTGATAGCTGCCTGCGGTAAATGCTAGACTACACCTTGATTACCAATATAATACGTTGGACTAAAAAATTTAGTCCACTTGAAACCGTAGCTTTTTACTGATGAAACTCCTATTCTGCGTGGGCCTGGGGCTGTTGGTTCCGGGCCTCTACGCCCAAACCGTGCCCGCTGCTCCCGCCCCGCTGACTCTGGCCGAGTGCCGGGCGCTGGCCCTGAGCCAGAACCAGCGCCTGACCTCAGCCCGCCGCAAGCAGCAGGCCACCGAGGCCGCCTACCGCGCCGCCCAAACCAGCCGCCTGCCTAAGCTCGATTTCACCAGCACCGGCTACTTCGTGCGTGGCGTGCGCGGCACGCCCTTGCAGGCCCAGGGCATCACCGGCGGCCTGGCCCTGAACCAGCCCATCTACGCGGGCGGGCGGGTACGCGCCCAAATCGCCTTGTCGGGCCTTAATACGCAAGTATCGGCCGAGGACGTGCGCAAGACCCGGCAGGAATTAATCGTCGAAACCGACCAGACCTACTGGCAGGCCGTGGCCCTGCGCGAGCAGGTGGCGCTGGCCGCTGGTAACCGTGCCCAGCTGCAAGCCCTGGTGCGCGACCTCGACAACAAGTACCAGGCGGGCATCGGCTACAAGGCCGACCTGCTGCGGGCGCAGGTGCAGCTGCGCGATGCCGAAGTGCGCCTGCTGCGCACCCGCGACGAGCAGCGCCTGAGCCGGCTGGTGCTCAGCCAGCTCATCGGCCGCCCCGCCGAAGATTCGCTGCGCCTGGCCGAATCCATTGAGGGCGATTTCGCGCCCGTCGGCCCCGCCGACTATGCCCAGCGCGCCCTGGCCCAGCGGCCCGAGCTGCGCCAGCTCGCACTGGCCAACCAGACCGATTCGCTGCAAATCGTGCTGGCCCGCAGCGCCCGCCTACCCCAAATTGCAGGCAGCGTGAACGCGCTCTATTTGCAGCAGAAGCCGAGCTTTCTGCTGCCCGAAACCAGCTACACCCCCGCCTACGCGGTAGTGAGCCTGAACCTGCCCCTGGTGCACTGGCGGGAAAACCGGCTGCTCGAATCGCAACGCCGCTACCAGGCCCAGGCCAGCCAGGCCGACCTAGCAGAAGCGCGCCAGCAGGTGGCGCTGGAAATCAGCCGCGACCTGCTGCGCCTCAATCAGGCGGCCCGGCGCGTGGCGCTGCAACGCCTGAGCGTGGAACAAGCACAGGAAAACCAGCGCCTGAACGACAACCGCTTCCACGCCGGTCTGCTCGCGCTCCCCGATTTGCTCGAAGCCCAGACCGTAACCCAGCAGGCCGCCGCCGCGCTGGTCGATGCCAAGGCGGAATACCGCATTGCTGAGGCTGCGCTGGTGAAGGCCACCGGCGAGTAGCGGCGGGCGGGGCTACTGGCTGGCAGAAAGTGCCCGGCTCATTTTCACCCTTTTTTCTCTTGGCTTATGCTTTCGCATCAGTATTCTTCCGAAGCGGCCTTCGCTGCATTGATGCAGCAGGTACGGCGACTTATCAGCCAGCGCAAAGGCATCCGGCTGAACCACCTGCATCCTACCACCGACCTGCCGCGTGAGTTTGGCTTCGAGGCCATAGACATGGTGGACATCATTCTGGCCGTGGAAAGCCGCTTCCAGCTCACCATTCCCGACGAAGTGCCCCTGCGCACCCCCGGCGACTTTGTAGGCTTTTTGCATGAGCAAGTGGTGCCGAAAGCCTGACAAGTAAAAGCGGGTCATTAGGTCATTCACTTGCTGCTCAGCTTCAAGTAGTGCTGGTACTTTTCACCCTTAATCTATCTAATCCCGGCTCAACCCGTCGCTTTCGGAAGATGAAACTTCATTATTATCCCGGCCATTTGGCGACCGAGCTGCTGGTCCGCTGGCCGGCGGCGGCTAGCCCCTTACCACCGCTGCCAGAGCTAGAATCCTTTATTTCTGTCGCGTATCAGGCCAGCTTGCTGGTTGAGGAAGGCCAGCCGGTGCGCTGCCGGCTTATCTTAAGCGCGTTGGAAGACTTGCCGCACGCCCCGGAAAACAACGGCCCCTACGTGTTGGAGCTGGCCACGCCCCGGCCCTACGAGGCGCAGGAGATTCGTCGACTCGGTCCGGCGCTTCGCTCGCCCAGCAGCCTGCTGGCTGTCCGCGCTGATACGGCCGCCGGCTTACTCATCTGGGGCCTGCTGCGGAATCATTCGCCCTGGGGCCAGCCCGGGAAGGCCCGGCCCTTTGCGCCCAGTCCTACGCCGCCAACCCTGCTGCTCGAAATCTGCGGCCCCGGCAACCTGGTGTTTTATTACGGCCGCGACCGGGTGCTGACTTTGCAGTACGGCCACGTCGAAGGCCACGGCTTCGTGGAGTACCCGCTGGCCTGGTCGCAGGGCCGCTTCGCGGAAAATATTGACGTGCTCGGACCCCAGCTCGCGGCGGCGGGCCTCGCCGCGCCCCCCGACCTGATGCCCCTGCTCGCGGAGCTAGCGCACCACGTTACCCGGCGCGTGGTGGCGCGGGCGCGCGCCAGCGGCCACGGCGGGATGCTGGCCTACGTGCCCACCACCAGCGTGGCCCATTGCGTGGGGCCGGCCGCCACGCTGCGGCCCAAATATCCCGTGCGCCTGCCTACCCAGGCGCACTACTACAACGGCTTGCAAGTGGCCATCATCGCCCGCCTCGGCGAGCTGGGCGACATTACCTGGAGCCGCTACCGGCGGGCGGATGATGCCCGGCTGCTGGAGCTGGAAGCGGCCGTGAGTCAGTACGCCGACCTGCTGGCTGATTTAATGACCGTGGACGGGGCGCTGGTAGTGACCAAGCAGTTAGCCATCATTGGCTTCGGCATTGAGGTTTACGCCCCCAAGCTGGCCCTGACACATGTGTACCGGGCGCAAAACCCCGGCGCGACCCAGCTGCAAATGGAAGCCGCCGACCAGGGCGGCACCCGCCACCGCGCTGCCTACCGCCTGTGCTTAGCCGAACCCGAAAGCATGGCCATTGTCATTTCGCAGGACGGGGGTGTGCGGTTCGTGCAGGCCCAAAAAGGGAAAGTGGTCTTTTGGGAGCAGCTTACCCTGTAAGGAATCGGTTCCGGCAAGTTATGGGCCAGGTACTTGATTTTATTCCTCACTGCGTTAAGCAAGCCTGACCAACAGGCTGCCTGCCCCACGTAGCGACGGGTAGAAATCGCCCCGGTTAAAAGTTAATCCAAAAGTCGTATTTGCTAGCGTATTCACTTATGTCTAGCTACCCCAAAATGAGCCATTCAACAAACCAGCTCCCAACATTCGGCCCGACATTTGCCAAAAACTCAACGCACTTAATATATGTGGACCACGCAGCAGTTGCCGGACTTAGCTGGCAAAACGGTACTTGTCACCGGGGCTAACACGGGGATAGGTTACGAAACCGCCCTGGCTCTTTACCAGGCTGGCGCGCACGTGGTACTGGCCTGCCGCAACCTCGACAACGCTCAGCACGCGCAAGGGACCATGCAACAGCTTGGCGGTGCCGGCACGTTGGCAGTGGCGCACTTGGATTTGGCTAACTTAGGCCAGGTCCACCAGTTTGCTGATACCTTTCGGCAGCAGCATCCGCGGCTGCACGTATTGGTGAACAACGCCGCCGCAATGGTCCCGCCCGCCGCCAGTACCACCGCCGAAGGCTACGAGCTGCAATTTGGGGTAAATTTCTTAGGTCATTTTGCCCTGACCGGCCGCTTGTATCCGTTGCTCAACGCGATGCCCGGCGCGCGGGTGGTGACGGTGAGCAGCATGGGCTATCTGGACGGACGGCTCGACTTGACAAACCTGCGCTTGGAAAAAGACTACGACGCGCTGCGCGAGTACCGGCAAAGCAAGTTGGCTAACCTACTGTTTGCCCTCGAATTACAGCGCCGTATAACGGCCACGCATGGGCAGGTGCTCTCGATGGCCGCTCAACCCGGCGCGAACCGGACTTCGTGGGCGCTGGATATTAGCGCCGAGTACCTGGCGGCGGCCGAAGTGCGGTGGGGCGGCCCACCGATGGAACCCTGGCAAGGGGCCTTGACGGTGCTCTACGCGGCGGCGGCCCCCGAGGCCGCTGGCGGCAAACTGTACAGTCCCGACCAGAACGGGGGCTTTCGGGGCTATCCCGCCGAGGCCCCCATTGCGCCGCACGCCTTAGATGAAACCATAGCCAAAGAATTGTGGCACCTAGCCGAGCAGGCGACCGGCGTTTCCTTTCCAGCGTAGCGGCCCGCGGAGCAAGCAGCGCATTACGGGAGCGGATTAGGAATGGGTAAATGCGACTTTTGGACCAAACTTTTAACCAAGGCTAATATTGCTGGGGTAACACCGGCTTGTCTCCATACCTCAAATTTAAGCCACAGTACTGGGGTGGTCCAGTAAAAACGGACAATGAGCTAAGATAGGTTGAGTTTCAGGTCGCGTTCGAATTGGTGGGGCGAGCGGTAGCCGAGGGCGGAGTGGCGGCGGTCGAGGTTGAAGTAGGTATCGAGGTACCAAGAAACTTCCAAACGGGCTTCTTCGAGCGAGGCAAACGCAGTGCCGTGGGGCAGCAGTTCGGTTTTGAGGGTGCTCCAGCCGGCCTCGGCCTGGGCGTTGTCGTAGGGATTGCCCGGTCGGCTGAAGCTGGGCAGGGCCTTGGCCTTTTCGATGCGGGCGCGGCAGGCAACGCTGGTGTACTGGCTGCAGCGGTCGGCGTGAATAATCAAGCCCGGCGCGGGCTGGCGCAGCGTCAGGGCTTGTTCCAGGGCGTGGAGCACAAGTTCGGTAGGCATCTGCGCAGCCAGGTGCCCGCCCACCACCCGGCGCGAGCAGGTGTCGCGCCAGGTGGCCAGGTAGCACCAGCGGCCGCCCACGAGCGGCAAATACGTGATGTCGCCGACCCACCCTTGGTCGGGAGCGGTGGGCGCGGGCTGGCCGAGTAGCCGATTTTCGGCCACCACAGCGGCCGGGTCGGCCACCGTGGTGCGGGGCCGGTGCGGGCGGGTGCTCAGCGCCTGCAAGCCTTGGCCGCGCAGCCACGTGCGCAGGGCGTAGCGGCCCACGGCGTGTCCCTCGGCGTGCAACTCGGCCCGCAGCCGCCGGGTGCCGTAGCGCCGGGCGTGGCGCGTGAACGCCGCTTGCGCCGCTGCCTGCCACGGGGCCGGCGCGGCGGCCGGCTGTTGCCGCCACTGGTAGTAGCCGGCCGGGCTCACGCCCAGCACTCGGCACAGGAACTGCACCGGCCACGGCTCGGTGCAGGCCGCGACGAAGGCGTAGCGGCTCATAACTGGGGCGGTTGGGAGATAATGCGCTTCAAGCATTTGCTGGTCACGACTTTTTTTAACATATCGCGCTCCATTTCCACGCGCTTGAGCGCGGCCCGCAACTGCCGGATTTCGTCGCGCTCCGCGCTGCTGGGTACGGCAGCTTCCAAGGCCTGGCGTTGCCAGCGGCCCAGCAGGGCGGGCGAAATGCCCTGGGCACGGGCCACGTCGCTTTGCCGGGCCCCGGCCGCTACTTGGCGGACGCACTCGGCCTTGAAAGCCGGCGTGTATTTTTTTCGGGTGGAGGGAAGCCCTCCAAAATTCGATTTTTCAGTCATGGGCAGCGGAAGTTAAGACTTCTCGCTGTCCGTTTTAGATAGACCACCTCAATCAAAGTCAGCCAGCCAACTGAGCCGGGTCGCTATGCCCTGGCCAAGTTTAAGGGCTATGATGCGGCCAGGCTGCGCGAGCGCCCCGTATACCGGCTGGCCGAGGTGGCTACCCTGCCAGCCTAGGCTTTTCAGCAGATTTACGCCCCGGCCTAAGCTGCGCATGGCAAGCATCATTCGGGTTCTGGAGCACAGCCTCCTACCCATCGGCTACCGGCAAAACGGGACTGAGTTCACCCGCGCGCACTGGGATGCCCTGCTGCGCTACCACGATACCGGCGCGGGCCGGCGCTACTACGCTATTCAGCACCGCGCCATCCGGTTCAAGCACTACGTGGGCGTGCTGCAAGCCGGCAACCTCACCATTGAGGTATTGCCCAAGGCCGATGCCGTGCCTGGCCGCCCCCCGGAGACTGGGGAAAACTTTGACCGCTGGTGCCGCCTGCTGCTGCGAATGCTGGCCGAAGCGGGCCTGCTGCCCGTTGATTCGTTTAACACGGCCCTGCTGCACGAGCGCGAAAACAGCCTGCTCGACCTCTATCCGGCGCTGTTTCTGACGGAGGTAGAAGCGCTGCTGCACCGGGGCCTTGTGAAGCGCTACCGCCCGCACGAAGGCCAGGTGAAAGCCCTCAAAGGCAGCCTCCTCTTTAGCCAGCACCTAGTCCGCAATGTGGTGCATCAGGAGCGCTTCTATACCCGCCACCAGACCTACGACCCCGACCACCTGCCCCATCGCCTGCTGCGACAGGCTTTGGTACTGCTGCCGGCCCTTACCCCCTCGCCCACCCTGCATGGCCGGGCCGCCCGCGCCCTGCTCGCCTGGCCCGAGGTGGCGGCCGTGCGCCCTACCCCCGCCACCTTCGCCTGCCTGCGCTACGACCGCAAAATGGCCGCCTACCGCCCGGCCCTGCGCATTGCCCGGCTCCTGCTGCTGCGCCTAAGCCCCGAAGTCAACAGCGGCCCGCAGGAGCTGATTGCGCTGTTTTTCAACATGAACCACGTCTGGGAAGCTTACCTGCTGCGCACCTTGCGGCGGCTGGCCCCCGCCGGCTGGGCCATGCGCAAGCCGGCCAAAGTAGTGTTCTGGCAGGCTGAAAACGGCCAGCAAAGCCGGATGCAGCCCGACATCCTGCTCCAGCACCCCACCCACGGCAGCCTCATTCTGGATGCCAAGTGGAAGCGGCCCAACGGTTATCATGCCGAGAATGATTTGCGTCAGCTATTCGCCTACGCGCATCATTTTGAGGCCACGCGGGTGCGGCTGCTCTACCCCCAGGCAGGGGAAGAAACGGCCGTGGAGGGCGAGTTTACGCGGCCGCTGGTGGGGGCGGGCGGCGCGGGGCCGCAGGTTATCCGGGGCGGGGTTTCCTATATTCGGGTGGGGCAACAAACTAGTAATCACGACACGTCGGCGGCTACCGATATTGATTCGCAGACCGGATATTTGCGATGTTCCCTGAGTGCCGAATTATTGGCATGGCTGACATCTTGAATAAAAAGGAATAATTTGGTGGCTTGCTGTGACAATGAAGCTTTTTAGCCGCTACTCTTTTGGACCTCAAGGAACATTTTTTATTGGGTTACGATGCGGCCGACCAGCCCGCGTATGGAGCAGGCGCAGGGGTAGGGCTAGTTTTCGTTAAGCATTTTTTCCCCGCCGCCCAGCAAGTAGTGCGTATTGCTACGGCTTACTTCACGTTGCGCGGCTACAAGCTGGGAAGGGAGTTTATGCGGGATTCGGCGCAGCTGCGCATCTTGGTGGGACGGTCGGAAGAGGGAAGTGCGTATGAGGCAGTAGTTGATGAAATACTAACTGAGCTGGGGCAATGTGAGGCAGACCTGATGCCAGCCATGCTTGACTTAGTTATCCGCATAAAATCCGGCCAGTTTTTTATTCGGGAGGTGCGGTCTATGCAGGTACCATTTCATTGCAAAATCTATTTAATTGATGAGTAAACGGCCTGGCATGGCTCCTGCAACTACACTTACCGGGGCCTCGTAATTTCGGCGGAGCAAGCCAGTGCCAGCCACGACAAAATACAGGTTCACGCCCTGGTCAAGTGGTATGATGACATCGCCGCCGAAGCCCGCGACCTGTTGCAGGAACTACTAGAGCGCCTGGAAAAGTGGTGCTTGCTGGCCGAGCCTTTTGACGCATATTTAAAAATACTGGCCTCGCTCGACCACCTACCCGAATTACCCAAAAGGGCAGGGGCCTACGCACCAGTATTTTACCAACGGGGCGTTATCGCCCGCGCCCTGCGGCAGGAGCGGGCGTTTGGCGGGGCTCTTATTGTAGCGGCTACCGGGCTCGGCAAAACAATTATCGGCGCTGAGATAGCCGCCCACCTACAAGCCGATAAAATCATTAGCCGTACTATTCTGATTGCGCCCCGCGGGGTACAACCAGAATGGGCACAGCAGCTGGATGGCCGCGATGTGCTGTACAAATTTTTTACGCCGCAGGTAATTTTCCTGGAAAAATCGGAGCAGGTTAATCACCATATTTATAATCTGGATAAAGAGCTGCGGCAAGCCGACCGCCATACGCTACTCCTAATTGATGAGGCCCATTTTTATCGCAACCAATTGCTGGTTGATGAGTCGGATAAGCGTACCAGCCGGGTGTACGAGCGCCTTCGGCCGCTGCTGGCGGCGGGGGCTCGGGTAGTTTTGCTTACCGCAACTATTTATGGCACCAGCCTCCAAAATCTCAATAGCTTGTTGCGGCTATTACCCCCTAACGATACCTCGCCCGATGGCATCCAGCCTTGGAAAATCACCAGCGCCGCCAAGTTTGGTAGCCTGCCCCTGGTTACGGTACTCGGCCTGCCCCACGTTCTGAAAATGGCCAGGGAACGCGGCGATGTGGACGAGCAGGACCGCACATATATCCAGTTCGAGCACGAGCGGCGCTATTTGCCGGCCGTACTCAAACTGCGCACGGTACCATACCAGCTACCTATGCAGCCGGATTGGGAACGCGCGGTGGATACGCGCTGCTTCGACCAGCAATACAAGGTCCGGCAATCCTTTTTTGACGATGAGGCCCTGCAAACCAAGCAGGGCCTAACCGACTCGGTTTATAATACCACCATTGGCAGTTGGCTTAGCTCGCCGGCCGCCGCGCTTATCTCGTTGCGGCAAAATCTATCGTCGCGCGGAGCCGATGGCAGCCGGGGCGACTCAACGGCGAACGGCCGGGGCAAACCGCGCACCAAGGTATTCAAGCAGGCGTTGATTCTGAGCGCCGATGAGCGTCGCCGGCAGCTAGTCCCTATCCTAGCAGCCATTCAGCACCTCTCTATTGCAGAAGATGCTAAATACCAAGAGCTTGCGCATATAGTGCGGTATCACTGCCAGCAAGGAGGGGGCAAGGTAGTGGTGTTTGTCAACCGACTTTCTACCGCTTTGTATTTGCAAGATGCTTTGCAGCAGTTGTTTGCAGACGTGGTGCGCGTTGGCTGCACCGTGGAAAAAAGCAAAAATACTCCCAAGCTGAAATCCAGCGCCCAGCGCCGGGAAGTGCTGGTAGACTTTTCGCCCAATTCGCACGACCAGCCAGGACCGGGCAAGTACGACGTGCTGGTATGCACTGACGCTGATGGCCTTGGCATCAACCTCCAAGACTGCGCTACCATCGTCAACTATGACCCGCCGGGTGGGGCCGACGTGCTTTTTCAGCGCGTAGGGCGGGTGTTGCGCCTGACGACTGACCCCAGCCGCGAGGTATACGTGTACACTCTGGTCCCTACTATCATAGCGGCCGATGCCAACTCAAGCCGCGCGGCACACACCATCCGCCAGTTGTTTGAACGCATTACCCAGCGGCACGAGAAATCCAAAGGTATCATGGGCTCAACGGTTTACACTACGGCCGCGCAGCTCGATATTCCGCTCGCGGGCGATGTGGCTGCCACCGACTTCGTATGGCAGGATGATTTTCTATCCGAAATTGGCGGGTTGGGAGCCAAGTCATTTCTCACGCACAATGCTACGCTGGAGCGGCATCGTAGCCGAGCCATCGGGCTAACCGACCACTTACTCAGCGCCCGCGTCTATAGTGAGACCCGCCCGCGCATCGTGGTGCTTATTCGGTACCGTGAGCAAAAGCAGTTGATTTGCTACGATATTAAGAACCAATTACCTGATGATAAGTCGGATGTAGAAATTCTTGACTGGCTTGCCTGCGGCGAGGCGGAGCCTAAAGCGCCAGCGGCCGCCGCCCGCGTCGAGCACGCGGCTAATGCGGCAGTTCAACATTGGTGCCGCGTGAATCAAGCTAATATAGAAGCGGTCAGCAAACTGACGGCTGTTTATTTGTTACCGAAACGCACTAGAACCACCAGCGCCAAGCAGCTTCTTACCAGCGTTCAACAAGATTTGCGTCGCACGGGCAAATAGCTGTCTTCAGGGTAGAGATTCAGCACTTCTTATAATTTTGGTCTATTATTACTCCTCTTTTTACCCCCATGTCCTACCCCCTCTACCGCGGCCTCTTCAGCGCCGACCGCGCCCCGGCGGCGGTGCGGGTACTGCGCAGCCACGAGGCGGCGCTGGTGCTGTGCTTTTTGCAGGAGAATTTTAAGGCGGGCAGCTACGCGCCGGTGCGGGCCAACGACTGGCTGGCCGGGCAGCTGGCCGACTTTCTGGAAACCTGGGACGTGCGCGGGGACGACGACGCAGGCGACCTGCCGACGCTGGGCCTGTCGTGGGCCGAGCGGGCGGCCCGGCTGCTGCGCGACTGGGTGCGCAAGGGCTACCTCACGCTTTACACTGATGAGCAAGGCGCTGACCAGCATACCCTTACGCCCGAGCTGGAAAGCGTGCTCGATTGGGTGCAGTCGCTGCTGCACAAGCCCACGTTCGTGGGCACCGAGTCGCGGTTTCTGGATATTTTGCAGAAGCTGCGCGAGCTGGTGCAAAACTCGGCCGACGACTGGCAGGCCCGGCTGGCCGAGCTGGAAAAGCAACGCAGCGCCCTCGACGCGCAGATTCGGGAGCTGAAGCTGACCAAAACCGTGCGCACCTACGAGGATTACGAAGTCGCGGAGCGCTACCAGACGGTGAGCGGCGTGGCGCGGGGCCTGCTACGCGATTTTCGGGAGGTAGAGGGCAATTTTCGGGACATTACTCAGCGCATCTACCAGCAGCAGGCGGCGGCTGGCCACACCAAGGGCGGCCTGCTAGGTCTGGCCCTCGATGCCCTCGACGAGCTGCGCCTCACGGCCCAGGGCCGCAGCTTCGAGGCGTTTTACCGGCACCTGAACGACCCCCGGCAGCGCGCCGAGCTGGATGCACTGGTGCGCCAGGTGTTTGAGCTACTGACCGACCGGGGCCTGGAAACCGGCGACGAGTTTCTGCGCAAAATCCGCCCGTACCTGCTCGGCGAGGGGCGCAAGGTGAACGACTCGTTTTATGCCCTGGCCCGCAAGCTGGAAAAGATACTTTCGGAAAAAAACCTGCGCGACCGGCGCAAGTCGCTGGCGCTCATCCACGACATTCGGGCGCTGGCCTTCGCCGTGATGGATAATCCACCCACCGACCCGGCTTTTCTGGAGCTGGAGGGCCGCGCCGATTACCTCACCACCGAAAGCACGGTGGCCCTCAAGGAGCGCGAAAGTGCCATTGTGCCCCGCGTGCTGGCCGTGGCCCGGCCCGAAGAGCCCGAGCTGGCAGCCCTGGTAAGCCCGCGCGTGGTGGACAAGGCCCGCCTCGCCGCCAACATCAGCGCCCTATTGCGCGACCAGAGCCAGATAACGCTGCGGCAGGTGGTGGCCGCCCACGCCCTGCGGCACGGCGTGCCCGAGCTGATGGCCTACGGCAGCATCGCGGCCAATTCGCCCAAACACCTCATCAACCGGCAGCAAAAGGATATTTTTGACCTCGGCGACGGGCGCTGGTGCGAATTTCCCGAGGTTATTTTTTGCCGCTAGGTGGCTAAATGGAGTTAAACGAAACTATCAGAACGGTCATGCTCATCTGGCGTCCGCTTGTCGAAGCATCTCTACCGCGCAAGTAATCAATGCCATTACAGCGACGCGGTAGAGATGCTTCGACAAGCGGACGCCAGATGAGCATGACCGTTCTCTTTGTATAAATCTCTGATTACAAATCCATTATCACCTCATCAATTCCCCCTACCTCCATGCCCGCCCCCTACGCCTCCGTCATCATCAAGCTGCTGCAAAGCCACGCCCTTTACGATACCGACGACCGCGCGCACTGGCAGCAGCTGGAAACGCACGAGGCGGCCGTGCGGGCGCATTTTGCGCAGCTGGGAATGGTGCTCGACCTGAACCGGGCCGATGGCTACGCCCGCCTTACCCAGCCCGAACCGGCCGACGATGACCCTACCCCACCCCTGCGCCTGCTGCGCCGGGTGCCGCTCAGCTACGAGCAGGCGTTGCTGGGCGTGGTGCTGCGCGAATGGCTGGAGGAGCACGAAAGCAGCGCCCACGCCGCCAGCCCACACCTGTTTGCCACCCGCGAGCAGCTGCGCGAGCGGGTGGAGCTATTTTTCCGGCAGCAGCCCAACCAAAAAGCCTTTTTGAATAAGCTGGATGCTATTATTGAGCGGCTGACGGAGCACGGCTTCCTCAAAATGACGCACAAGGGCGACCTTCACCCCGACCAGACGCGCTACGAGGTGAAGCCGCTGCTGAAGGCTAAAATCAGCCTCGAAAAACTGAGTGAATTTTTAGAAAAACTGCGAAACCATGCCGAGTCTGTTTGAGGCGGTGGCCGGGCCGGCGGGCTACCGGCTCAAGCTGCTGGAGGTGTTCAACTGGGGCACGTTTCACGAGGGCGACGGCGGCCAGGATATCTGGCGGCTGGTGCCCGATGGGCAAAACACGTTGCTAACGGGCAGCAACGGCTCGGGCAAAACCACCCTCGTGGATGGCCTGCTGGCGCTGCTGGTAAACCACACGAAGCGGTTTTTCAACCAGTCGTCGGGGGCCGAAAGCCGGAGCGGGCGCAGCGAAGAATCGTACGTGGAGGGCCACTACGGCCGCACCCAGGACGAGGAAAAGCAGAACACCAAGCCCGAAAAGCTGCGGCCCCACCAGCGGCAGACCTACTCCATCCTGCTCGGCGTGTTCACCAATCCGCACAGCTTGCCCATCACGCTGGTGCAGGTGCGGTGGTTCGGCACGGGCGGGATGCAACGCAAGTTTTTGGTGGCCAAAGCCGAACTGAACATTGCCGACCACATTGCCTTTGGCACCAGCACGCCGTGGGTGAATGGGTTGAAGAAGCAGTTTGCGCCGGGCGCAGTGGAGGACTTTCCCACGTTTGCACCCTACGCGGCAGCGTTTCGGCGGCTGTTTGGCATGAAGGAAAAGGCCCTGACGCTTTTCAACCAGACAGTAGGCATGAAGGTAATCGGCAACCTGGACGATTTTATTCGGACCAATATGCTGGAGGAAAGCACCGCCGAAGTCGAATTCAGCAAGCTGATGGGCAACTACCAGACCCTGCTGCTGGCCCACCGGGCGCTGGAAAAAGCCAAAACCCAGCTCGCCCTGCTGCGGCCCGTACATGAGCGCAACCACGAATACGAGGACTTGCAACAGCGGCTGCGCCAGACGCAGGAAGACGAACGGCGGCTGGAACCGTGGTTTGCGCAGCAGCAAATTCGCCTCTGGACGGCCGAAACCGCCCGCCTCGACCGGGAGCTGGACCGCCTCGGCGGGCTGCTGGCCCAGCAGGAAGCCGACCTGGAAACCGCCGATGAGCAGCGCGTTCGGCTGGCCGGGCAGATTGACAACGACCAGATTGGCCGCGAAATAAAGGAGCTGGAGCGCCAGGTTCGCGAGCTGGAAAAGAGCAAAAGCACCAAAGAGCAGGCCCTGAACAGCTACAATCGCCTGGCCCGGCAATTGGAGCTGGTGGCCGACCCCGACGCAGGCCTATTCGAGGCCAACATTGCCCAGGCCGGGGCGGCCCGCCAGGCCACGCAGGCGCTTCAGCAGCAGCTCGGGGAGCAGAAATACGCCGCTCGCACGGCCCACGACGCGCAAAAAACTGCTTTTGAGTGGCTGGAAGCCGACGTGGCGCAGCTGCAAAAAAGCACGGGCAAGGTAACGGGCCGGGTAGCCGATATCCGGCAGGAAATCCTGGACGCGGTAGGGGCTAGTCCGGTCGATATTCCGTTCGTGGCCGAAATCATGCAGGTGAAGCCCGAGGAAAAATCCGTGTGGAACGAGGCGCTCGAAAAGCTGCTGCACAGCTTCGGGCGCGACCTGCTGGTGCCGGAGCATCTGTACGCGGCGGTGCGGGCGCACGTGCATCACGAGCGCGACCTGCGCGGCAAAGTCGTGTTTCACCGGGTGGAGGACAAAACGCCCCGGCCGATTTTCCCGGATGCGCGGACGGTGGTGGCTAAGCTCGATTTCAACCCCAAAAGCCCGTTTGCGGTCTGGGCAGAAAACGCCGTAGCGGCGCGGTTCGGCTACGTCTGCACCGAGGATTTCGCCACGTTCGAGCGGGCCGACAAGGCGGTGCTGCCGTCGGGCCTTATTCGCCATAAAAACCGGCACGAGCGCGACGACTCGGCCGCCCACCACCACATTCTGGGCTGGGACAACCGCGAATTATTGCGCGAATACCAGCGCCGGGGCCGCGAGTTGAGCGCGGCTATCAGCCAGGCGGAAAGCAATTTGCGGCGAATAGACCAAGAACTGGAACGCGCGGCGAAACGCGAAAAGGACCAGGATGCTTTCCTGCTTTTCAACCAGTTTCCGAAGCTGGACTGGCAGGCCGACGCGCACCACATTACGCAGCTGACGCGGCAAAAAGAGGAGTTGGAAAACAAAAATGCATCGCTTAAAACGCTGAAAGAACAGCTGGCCGCGCTCCGGCAAGCTATTGATAAACTGGGTAAAGACCGGGAGCGCACCCGCGACGAGTTCAAGGACACGGAGAAGAGCCTCCAGGCCCTGACGGCGGAGCAACGGCAGCAGCAGGACCTGGTCGCAACCTTCGACGCGGCTGACCTAGCCACGCCCGCCGCCAGCCTGGCCGCCCTGACGGAGCCCGTGCGGGAGGCGCTGACGTATGAGCAGTTTTTCGGGCAAAAGCAGCAGCTGGAACGCACGATAGCGCAACAGTTAGCCGACTTGCATCGGGACAAGGAAACGCAGGAAAAAGCCATTCGGGAGGCCATGCGGGGCTTTTTACTGCCGGGCGAGGAGGTGCTGAGCAAGTTCACGGACTGGCACAGCGACACCCGCGAGCTACGCAATGAAATGGACCAGCTGGCCGAATACCTGGACCGCTACGCGCAAATCCGCAACGAGCAGCTGGCGGAGCTGGAAACCCGCTTCCGCGACGAGTTCAACCGGGGCGTGACCAAGGCGCTGACCGACTACTGCCAGTCGCTGGAAACGCAACACGAGGCCATTTGCGACACGATAGACGAGATAAATCAGTCGCTGCGCGACATTGACTTCAACCTGAACCCGAATACCTATATCGAGCTGGTCCGCACCGACTCGCGCACGCCCAGCATCCGCACCTTCCGCGAAGAGCAGCTCAAAAGCTGGGTGCCGGACCTGACGCTGCTGGATTTTACCGCCGACCCCAAGGAGGCGCAGCTAGTGCATTTCGTGGCGCACATTCAGCCCTTCATTACTGAGCTGCAAGCCAGGGAAAACGAGAAGTGGCGGCAGCAGGTAACCGACGTGCGCAACTGGTCTACTTTCAAGGCCCGCGAGTATTACCGGGCCGATAAAACCCTGAAAAGCGTGTACGAAAGCTCGGGCAGCCTCTCGGGCGGCGAGGGTGCGCAGCTGGCCTACACGGTGCTGGGGGCGGCCATCGCGCACCAGTTCGGCATTGGGCGGCGCGCGGCGCAGGTGGCCCGCTCGTTTCGGTTTATCGTTATTGATGAGGCGTTTAGCAAGCTTGATGAGGATAAGTCGAAGTATTTGCTCAACCTCTGCCGCAGCCTGGGCTTGCAGCTAATGGTGGTGACGCCGCTTACCTCCCTACCCCTGCTGGAAAAAGATGTCGAAGTCATTCACTGGGTAACCAAGGGCAAGCCCGACACCCGCAAGTCGGTGGTCGTGGACGTGCCCATCGGGCGCTACGGGGAGCGCAAAGAAGCCTTGCTGGCCGAATCGGAAGCCGAAGAAGCCGCCGCCCATGATTAGCCTGCCCGAGCTACGCGCCAAGGCCCTGCGCCGCTACCCCCGCGTGCTGCGGGCGCACCTGGCCGGCGAAGTCCTGTTCCCGCTACTCATCCCGACCGATAAAACCCTGGACCGCGGCCAGGGCCACGAGCACATTCACGCCCAGCAAAGGGAGCTGCTAGCCCACGCGAAAAACCGCACGGGCCACGGATACTGGCTCACTACCAAGTTAAACCGCAAAACCGGCCAGAGTGAAATCAAGCGCGTTGAGTTTGAAACCCTAACTGACTACCTATCCTTTCTAAATAAGGCGGCCGAGTTCGCGGCTTTTGAAAGCAACGCGGCCCTAACGGCGGCTACCGTGCCCGCGCTGCTCCTGCTACCCCCCCTACCCCCCCTGCTGCTCGACTACGCCGCCGAATGGCCCGATTTGCTGCTGGTGTGCCAGTATTTTCAGCAACACCCGCAGCCCAATCAATACGTGCGCAACTTGCCGCTGGCGCTGCCTACCAAGTTCATTGAGCGGCACCAATCGGCCTTGCGCCAGCTGCTAGACTGGCTGGTTCCAGAGCACGTGCGGGCGGAAGAAACCGATTTTTTTCGGCGCTTTCATTTGCTACTGGAAGAGCCCGGCATCAAGCTGCGCTTCCTGGATGCGGCGCAGCGGCTGCACCCGGCCGTGTCGCAGTGCAGCCTGTGGGCCAGCGAGTTTCGGCAGCTAAATCTGGCCAGCCAGCGGGTATTTATTATCGAAAACCTGACGACGTTTCTCTCTTTCCCGCCCGTGTCGGATGCGGTCGCCATCTGGGGCGGCGGCTTCGCGGTGAGCCTGCTGGCCGGGGCCGACTGGCTGACTACCAAACAGGTACTTTACTGGGGCGATATTGACGTACATGGTTTCCAGATACTGGCCCGGCTGCGGGCGTACTACCCGGCGGCCCAGTCGCTGCTGATGGATACGGCCACCTTTGCCGCGCACCACCACGGCGGGCAAGGCGGCGATTTTCAGCCCGCCGAGCTACCCCAACTCACACCGACCGAGCAGCAGCTCTACCACACCCTGCTACGCACCAATGCCCGGCTGGAGCAGGAAAGGCTGCCACTAAGCTGCGTGGCAGCGGGTATCGAGCAGGCTATCGCCCGCCTGTAACCAGCCGGGCCTTAACCAGCTTTTTGACTACCGATTACTTTGTTTTTAGAGATTTACAAAATACTGATTTAGAGCGCTTTCCGGCGGGGCGCCTAGCTCTGGCGGCCGGCGCAACAGCGGGGTAGGGCACCAGCTACCGGGCCAGCCGGCACCCTACCCCCCGCATTTGGTCCAATCAGCGCAGGCCGCCGCGCAGCGCCCGGCCCGTGAGCGTCACCTTCGCACTGTCGCCATACTGGTAGCGCAGCTTGGGAATATCCACGTTATCAATAGTCAACTCGCTTTGGTGGCCGATGGTCAGGTTGGCGGCGGCAATGTGGTTATTTTCGGTCAGCGTGAGGCCGGCGTGGCTGCCAGGGGTAGGGCCGACCACAGCGCGCAGCAGGCCCAGGCGGTTGCCGGTCAGCTCCACGCGCCCGGCCAGGTCCTGGCGCACCAGCAGGCTATCCTGCGTGAAGCCCTGCACCAGCACCAGGGTATTGGGACCCCAACGCGGTAGCTTGTCGCGGTGCGGCTGGCCATTTAGCTGGTGCTCGCCGCCGGTAGTGAGCGCAGTTAGCTGCGGGCAGCTTATTACTACGGCATCGCCCCCGCCCAGGCCTTGATTCTCGGTGGGCAGGGCGGCCTCGACTATTAGTCGTCCGCCCTGCTGGCGCACCCGCACAAACTCGCGGGCATCAGGGTTCACGCGCACCCCAAACGGCCCGGCCATCACTTTAACGTTCAGCACGCTGGCAGCCGGAATAGCTACCTCCTCAAAGTTCTTAAAATCAAGTTTCGCGTAGCCGCGCAGCGGGTCTAGGTACGCGCCCGAGAGGTACTCGGCGCGCAGGGCCATGTTGTAGGCCGTGAGGGAAGCCAGCAGCACCAGGGCGGCGGCCAGCAAGAATTTGACGCTAGTTTTCATGCGCAGCAAGGGAGGGGGTAGGGGCCTGAAACTGGTCGTAGCGCTGCTTGATTTCGGCTAAGTCGATGCCCAGCAGCGAGATGGTGGCGAAAAAAGCGGGTAGCTCCTGCTGCAAAAACCGCTCGCGCCGGTAGGCGCGCACCCGCGCCGCGGCCTCGGGGGCCACGAAAAAGCCCAGGCCGCGCTTGTTGTAGATGGTTTCCTGGCTTTGCAGCAATTCGTAGGTACGCATCACGGTATTGGGGTTGACTTGCAGCGTGGCGGCAAGGTCGCGCACCGACGGGATTTTCTGGTCGGGTAGCCACTGCTGGCGCAAAATATGCTCACCCACGTACCCGGCTATTTGCAGGTAGATGGCTTCGTTTTCGTTGAATTCCATGCGCTTACAGTTGTTTTTCGGTGAGCCGGGCGTAGGCTGCCGCCCACAGCAGCGCCGCCAGCACGAGCGGCAGTGTCGCCAGGAGCTGGAGCTGGTGCGGCAGGTCAACTATCAAGAGATTATCTTTGCCACTCACAAAACCATCGCCAAACGGCACAGCGGTATGCACCTCCGTAGCCAGTAGCTTCCACATCCAGAAGTTCAGCACCAGCACCAGCACTACCCCACCCAGCACGGCAAAGCTGGTTTTGACGATGTGCAGACTTCGGAAATAAATGGCCCCGCATAAAGCCAGAGCGTGTACCAGCGAGTAGCTGGCAACCACCGTCAGCAGCGGCCGCCGGCTGCTGGTCAGGTCCAGTAGTCGGGGTAAATGATGGGGTAACTGCGGGTAGCTCTGGCCGGCCCATTGAAGCACCAGCGCATCAACGGCCAGAAATACGGCCAGGTAAACTACCAAAAACACGGGCAGCGAGCATAGCCAAACCACCAGGTATTTTTCGAGGTGCGACGCCGGCAGCAACAGGGCCGAAGCGGCCCGCCGCACGTTACCCATCTCCGCAAAAACCGTAGCCGTAAACGCCAGCCCAGCTGTCCATAGGCCAACCATAAAGAGCAGCGTTTGCAGCTCATTTTCCAATGGCCGGCGCGTGGCGTAAGTCAGGCCGCCCAGCACCACCACTACCCCGCCCAGCAGCACGGCGGCACTCATCAGATAGGTTCGGGCGTGTTCGCTGGCGTGCTTGCGCACTAAGCGCCCAAAGCGGGTCGGGTTAAAGAGCTGGCTCATGGTGCGGGTTGGTGAGGTAGGAAGCCACGGCCGTACTCGGGCCGGTGAGGGCATTAAAGAGCAGTTCTAAATCAACTTTGGTGTAGTGCTCGCCAGCAGTAAGATTGGGCCGGATGACCTGCTGGCCGCGCACCGAGGGCTCACTATAGAGCACGTCCGCGCCGGCTGCGCCGGCGGGCGCGCTGCCGAAGCTGAGCTTATCGGCCAGGTTATCAATGGTTTCGTTGAGCAGCAGGTGGCGCTGGTGCAGCACCAGCACGGTATCAATCAGGCTGTCGAGGTCGCGCACCTGGTGGGTCGAGATGATGACGCACCGCTCCTCGCCCAGCGCGCCGGCCACCAGCTTGCGAAACTGTGCCTTGCTGGGAATGTCGAGGCCGTTGGTGGGCTCGTCGAGTACCAGCAGGCCGGTATTAGTGGCCAGGGCGAAGGCGATGAGCGCCTTTTTCTGCTGGCCGTAGGAGAGCGCTGGGAGATGGGCGTGGGCCGGCACGTCCAGCTCGCGCAGGTAGTTCTGGAAGGCCGCCGCGTCGAAGTGGGGGTAGAAAACCCCCGTGCTCGCCGCCAACTGCGTGGCCGACACGGGCGGGGCCTGCACGTCTTCGGGCAGAAAAAACAGCTCCTGTAACGTAGCGGGCCGGCGGCGGGCGGCGGCGTAGCCCGCCACCTCGCACGTGCCGCTGAGCGGAAAGGCCAGCCCTGCTATGTTCTTGAGCAGCGTGGACTTGCCCGCGCCATTCTTCCCCAGCAGGCCGTAGATGTGGCCTTTTTCTAAATCCAGACTGAGGTTTTCGAGTTGCAGTACCCGGCGCGAGTACCCGAAGTGCAGGTTACGAATGCGGACCATAGGGAAACAATTTGGTGTATTAGTTTTCTAGTACACTGCAAATGTAGACTATCGCTTGTCA
Organism: Hymenobacter psoromatis; assembly: GCF_020012125.1. Taxonomy (NCBI): domain Bacteria; kingdom Pseudomonadati; phylum Bacteroidota; class Cytophagia; order Cytophagales; family Hymenobacteraceae; genus Hymenobacter; species Hymenobacter psoromatis. The sequence goes on along the minus strand of NZ_JAIFAG010000001.1, from coordinate 1,544,207 downwards.
GTTGAAGAGCTCCCGGGGAAAATATTTTTCAGCCACTAGCCAGCCGGGCCAGCCCCTACCCCCCTTTAGCCTCGGAACGGTCGGGTGACGCTAGGCCACCGAGCCGCGCCACTGCATTCATAAAGGCTTCACAAACAAATAAGAAGCTTTTTATTTCAGTGGTAAGCGGACAACTTTTGCGCGAATTGCCAGTAAACCCCCGACAGTAACCGCGCCCTGCTTCTGCCGGGAAACTACTTTCCTTTTCCACTTTTTTGCTCTTTATGGCTTCTCAATTTCTGTTCGCTACCGGCATCGAAAACAGCTATCCTACCATCCAAAACGGCAAGGTGCGCCAGGACGAGATGGAAAAATGCGGCCACTACAAGTTTTGGAAGAAGGATTTTGACTTGGTGCAGGAGCTAGGCATTGAGTATCTGCGCTACGGCCCGCCCATTCATACCACTTGGCTGGGGGTAGGGAAGTACGACTGGTCGTTTGCGGATGAGACGTTCAACGACCTGCGGCGGCGTAATATCATGCCCATTGTGGACTTGTGCCACTTCGGGGTGCCCGACTGGATGGGGAATTTTCAGAACCCCGATTTCCCGGTGCTTTTTGCGCAGTACGCCGGCGATTTTGCCAAGCGCTTTCCGTGGGTGCAGCTCTACACGCCGGTGAACGAGATGTACATCTGCGCCGAGTTTTCGGCCCTGTACGGCTGGTGGAACGAGCAGCTGGCCAGCGACAAAGCCTTCATCACGGCCCTCAAGTACATTGTAAAGGCCAACGTGCTGGCCATGTACGCCATCCTGGCGGTGCGGCCCGATGCGCTATTTATCCAGAGCGAGTCGAGCGAGTACTTCCACGCCGAAAACCCAGCCGCCATCAAGCCCGCCGAACTGCTGAACGCCAAGCGCTTCCTGTCATTGGACCTGAACTATGGCCAGCGCGTAGACTCCGACATGTATGAGTACCTGATGGACAACGGGATGACCCGCGACGAGTATCATTTTTTTCTGAAAAATGACCTGCGGCACCAGTGCATCATGGGCAACGACTACTACCGCACCAACGAGCACCGCGTGCGCGACGATGGCAGCACCACGGCTTCGGGCGAAATATTTGGCTACCACGTCATTACTACGCAGTATCACAACCGCTACCAGCTGCCCGTGATGCACACCGAAACCAACCTCTGGCAGGGTCCCAACGGCGACGAGGCCGTGAATTGGCTTTGGAAAGAGTGGGCCAACGTGTTGCGCGTGCGCAACGATGGGGTGCCCATCGTAGGCTTTACTTGGTACTCACTCACCGACCAGGTGGACTGGGATACCGCCCTGCGCGAAAGCAACGGCAACCTGAACCCGCTGGGTCTCTACGACTTAAATCGCAACATCCGGCCCGTGGGCGAGGCGTACAAGAAGCTCATCAGCCAGTGGAAGCAGGTGCTGCCGACCCAAACCGCGTGCCTGCAAATGCCGCTCGTGATGCCCCAGGATAGCGGCGACGACTGGAGCAAGCAGCAACAAGCTACCGCCAAAGCCGCGCAGGCCGACATGACGACCACTAATGCCGGCCAACAAGACTCCCACTAATTTTTTCAAATGGGTAAGTGGGCAGGTAGGTAGTTTGTTAAGAATCAGTTAGCATCGACCACGGCTGGAAGCCGGATTCTGAAAGCTCAACCCCTATCCCACCAAACTACCTAAACCCTACTTTTCGCTTATCACCATGAGATTCAAGGATAAAGTTGTTATCATCACCGGCGGGGCCGGCGGTATCGGGTTGGCTACGGCCCAGCGCCTGGCTTCGGAGGGCGCGCGCATCGTGCTGGCCGATATCAGCCAGGATAACCTCGACCAGGCCCTGCCCGAAGTGCAGAAAGCCGGCGCGCCCGAAGTGCTGCTCAGCATCTGCAACGTGGCTAAGGAAGACCAGGTAATTGCCACCGTAAAGGCCACGCTCGACAAGTTCGGGCGGCTCGACTCCATCGTCAATAACGCAGGGCTAATGCGCTTCAAGGCCCTAGAAGAGTTGACTGCTGATGACTGGATGGCCACGCTAAATGTGGATTTACTGGGCGCGTTCTACTTCATCAAGCAGGCTTTCCTGAATATGAAGCCTGGTGGCACGGTTGTGAACGTAGCCAGCATTCACGCCATCGAAACCGAAGCCCTCGTGACGCCCTACGCCGCTGCCAAGGCCGCCGTGGTATCGCTGACGCGCTCGGCTGCTATTGAAGGCAAGCCTAAAGGCCTGCGCATCAACGCAGTACTTCCGGGCGCAATTGATACGCCCATGCTCTGGAATAACCCCAACGTGAAGTCGGGGGTAGAAAAAATTAACCCCAGCGATGTGGGTAAGCCCGAAAATGTGGCCGCTCTCATCGCTTACCTGGCTTCTGACGAGTCGGAGTTTGTGCAGGGCACGATGGTGCGGGTAGACGGCGGCCGGCTCGACCACTTGTAGGCTGCAAATAAGATGCGGGGTTTGCGTCCGCCCGGCGCTAAACGACTCGTAACGGGTCCGTTTAATGCCGGGCGGACGCAAACCCCGCACCCTGCGGCAGCTGCATTAAGCTGATTGGTACACCTGCTTGGTTGTCAGCTTAGTTGGGTCGGCTCCCAGGGCCCAGCGCAGGGCTTCGGCTTTCTGGTCGGTAGTGAAGTGCTTGACCTCGGCTGGGGTGATGGTATTCATAACGGAGGCGGCAGCTTTGAGCAAGGTACTATCGTCGCTAACCACGGCGGCGCGGTTGAAGTCGTTGAAGTGCTGCGCATCCAGCTTAACTTCCTCCCAAAGCGCGGGTAGCGTTACCGCGTCGAGGCTAGCGACTTCCAAGTACACATTAACTTTTCCGAAGCGCTGCACTTTCGCGTTCAGAATGGGTACCACGCTGGCGTAGTCTGCTTTGGTGAGCTTGCCGGCAATGGTAAAGCTTACTAAATTTTGGTCGGGATAATCAACGGCGTTGAACATGGCGGGAAAGAAGTAGGAGCAAGTAGTAAAAAATGGTCGGCCAACTGGTCTACCTGGTTTCATACCCGGAAATTCGGTGGCGGGTTGCTTTTCTTTCGGTCTAAAAGCCTAATTCACAAGGGCTTCATCTAACACTTTTCGGTTTGGCTGCTTTAACTTGGTAGGTAGCTAGCAACCCGCCAGGTTGCTGGCTCCTAGTTTTCGCGCTCTTCTCACGCTATGGGTTCCATCTTTTCCACTGCCACGGTCGAAGCCGAACGGCTCCACACGCTCGACTTATATTTCATTATCGCCGCGTCGGTGGTGCTGTTGACGGTGATAGGTGCTACCACATATTTCTCGTTGAAGTACCGTCACCGCGACCACGACGACCATGCCGAGCCGCTGCAAACCTCCAGCAACCTCAAGCTCGAATCGGTGCTAGTGGGCATTCCGGCGCTCATGGTCCTGGCTTTTTTCTTTCTCAGCTTCAACACGACCAAGGCCGTGCTGCCACCGGCCGGCGATAGCGTGCCGGCCGTGCGCATCACCGGGCACCAGTGGTGGTGGCAGGCCAGCTACCCCGGCACCGATGTACAAACTGCCAATGAGATTCACCTGCCCATCGGCCGGCACCTGCTCATCGAGGGCACTTCGGCCGACGTGATTCACGACTGGTGGGTACCCTCGTTTGGTGACAAGATGGACGTTATTCCCGGCCTGCACAACCACGTGTGGGCCACCATCAAGGAGCCCGGCGTGTACGAAGGGGCCTGCAACGAATTCTGTGGGCAGCAGCACGCTTGGATGCGCATCCGGGTAGTTGCCCATACTCCGGCCGACTATGAGCGCTGGCTGGCCGCCGCTGCCCAGCCCGCCGCCGAGCCCACTGACCGGCTGGCGCAGGCCGGCGCGCAAGTCTTCGCGCGGGCCGCGTGCAGCAGCTGCCATCAGATTCGGGGTACCGCCGCCCACGGCCAGCAGGGGCCCGACCTCACGCACTTCGGCAGCCGCGAAACCATGCTGGCTGGCCTGCTCCCTAACAACGAATCCAACCTGGCCAACTGGCTCCGCAACCCGCAGGCACTGAAACCGGGAGCGCACATGCCGCGGTTCATATTCGCGCCGGATACGATTAGGGCTTTAACGGCTTATTTAGCAGGGCTTAAATGATTAGCAGAAAGTTGCTTGGCAGTTGTCCTTGCGAGCAAAGCGCGGCAATCGCACTGGCACGACGCCCACGCCGCTCGTTCGTCCATCGTTCCGGTGCGATTGCCGCGCTGCGCTCGCAAGGACAGACGTTGAAAAGCGTATCAACCAATCCGCACATCAGCATATTATAAAAATGTCTCCGCCTCCCGTTCTCGTGCCCGAACCCGTTGAGGCCCTACCCGGCCTCAGCCTGGATACTGACCAGGGGCTACTCCAGTGGATTTCGTCCGTGGACCACAAGCAGCTGGGTATTATGTACTTGTGGACCGCGCTGGCGTTTATGCTGGTGGGCGGGGCCGAGATTCTGCTCATCCGCATTCAGCTGGCGGTGCCGCGCAACACGTTTCTGGGGCCGGAGATGTACAACGAGCTGTTCACGATGCACGGCACCACGATGATATTCTTCGTGGCCATGCCGGCCATTTTCGGCTTCGCGACCTACCTCGTGCCCCTGATGATTGGGGCCAATGATATGGCCTTTCCGCGCCTGAATGCGCTGAGCTTGTGGCTCACCATCTTTGGCGGCCTGCTGATGTATTTCAGCTTCCTGGCGGGCGGCGCGCCCAACGCGGGCTGGTTCAACTACGCGCCGCTCAACGGCTATAACTACTCCTCGCAGCCGGGCATCGACTACTATTGCGCGGGGCTGCTGCTGGGCGGCATCGGCACGGTTTCGGCTTCTATTAATTTGATAGTAACCATCTTACGGTACCGCACGGCGGGCATGGCCCTGCACAATATGCCGGTGTTCGTGTGGATGATGCTCGTGACGGCCTGCCTAGTGATAGCCGCCTTCCCGTCCCTGAACGCGGCGCTGGCCATGCTGCTGCTCGACCGCCGGCTGCACGCCCACTTTTTTGAGGTGCACGACGGTGGCTCGGCGCTGCTCTGGCAGCATTTGTTCTGGCTGTTTGGGCACCCGGAGGTTTACATCGTAATTCTGCCTTCGTTTGGCATTCTGTCGGAGGTTTTTTCGGTGTATTCGCGCAAGCCGGTGTTTGGCTACGTCTTCATCGTGGGCTCGGGCATTGCCATTGGGCTGCTGGCTTTTGGGGTGTGGGTGCACCACATGTTTGCGGTGGGGCTGGGCAACACGGCCAATAACTTCTTTGCGGCCAGCAGTATGCTGATTGGCGTGCCGACGGGCGTGAAGGTCTTCAACTGGCTGGCCACGATGCGCGGCGGCTCCATCCGCTTCACGACTTCCATGATGTTTGCGACTTCCTTTTTGGTGGAGTTTACCATTGGGGGGCTCAGCGGTATTGCCTTTGCCATCGTGCCCATTGACTTGCAGCTGACCGATACCTACTTCGTGGTGGCGCACCTGCACTACGTGCTCATCGGCGGCACGCTGTTCGGGCTGCTAGCGGGCTTGTTCTACTGGTTTCCGAAGATGAGCGGCCGGATGCTGAACGAGCGGCTGAGCAACTGGTTTTTCTGGCTGTTCGTCGTCGGCTTCAACGTCACTTTTATGATTCAGCACGTGCTGGGCACCCTCGGAATGCCGCGCCGCGTGTATACCTACCCCGACCTGCCGGGCTGGGGCACGCTCAATCTGCTGTCCAGCATCGGTGGTTTTCTGATGGGCGCGGCTATGCTGTTGCTGGTTTATATCATCGTGCAGGCGCTGCGCAGCGGCCCCCGCGCCGGGGCCGACCCCTGGGATGCCTACACCCTGGAGTGGACCACGACCTCGCCGCCGCCGCTGCAAAATTTCGACCGCGTGATTCCGGTGGCCAGCGTCCGGCCGTTCCGCGACTTCAAAATGCCCCACGATGCCGACCACAAGGAGGTTGGTAAAAGGAAAGGAATATATGGCAAATAGTGCCCTCGACACCCGGCTGCTGATGCGGCTGGTCGTCTTCACCGAATCGCTGTTTTTTATGGCCCTGCTTGTGGCCTTCGTGTTCTTCTCGCTTGCGCCGGGCTTCCGGCAGCAGCAGCTGGCCGCGCTGGACTTGGGCCGTACCGGCGCGTTCACGCTCGTGCTGTTCAGCAGCAGCTTCACCTATTGGCGGGTGGAGGCCAGCGCCCGGCGCGGCGCTACCGGCGCGCTCAAATTCTGGCTGCTGGCGACCATCGCCCTGGGCACGGTGTTTTTACTGGGCCAGGCCTGGGAGTTTCACGGGCTCTTCGGCCGCCACATCGATTTGGCCAGCAACACCTTCGGTACCAGCTTCTTCACCCTCACCGGCTTCCACGGTCTGCACGTGCTGATAGGGCTCATCATTCTGAGCATCCTCGCGGGCCTGGCCTTCGCGGGCGACTACGACCGGCCGGGCTCGTCCATTTTCCAAGCCATCGGCATTTACTGGCACTTCGTGGACATCGTGTGGGCGGTAGTGTTCACAGTCGTGTACGTGCTGCCGCATTTTAGCAGGTTTTGATGATGAGGTATCATTGAACGATTAGCCGCTAATTATAAATTCTTACCACTATGAATTCTTCTTCCCTCTGGCTGCAATGGGACCTGAACCCGGCGGCGCTGCTGTTGGCGGCGGGGCTGGCGGCGGGCTATTATTGGCTGGCGGGCGGGCGCTGGCAGCCGCGGGTGGGCTATTACGCGGGCGGGCTAGCGCTGTTTCTGCTGGTCGAACTCTCGCCGCTGCACTATCTGGGGATGCACGCGCTGTTCAGTGCCCACATGGTGGTGCACATCGTGGTGCTGCTGCTGAGCGGGCCGCTGCTGGTGCTGGGCCTACCCCCCCGGCCCGCGCCGAAGGCCGCCCGGTGGCTGAGCGCTTTTTCGCGCTGGCTAGGTGGGCACGTGGGGCTGGCCTGGGCGGCGGGGGTAGGCATCATGTGGCTGCTGCACGTGCCGGCCGTATTTGATGCGTCATTCGACGGAATGCACCAGGCATTCAGCCCCTGGCCGCTGCTGCACGCGGGCGGGATGCTGCTGACGGGCGTGCTCTTCAGCTGGCCAATATTCGGGCCGGTGCCGGCGTACCGGTTGCACCCAATGGCGGGGGTAGTGTACTTGTTTTCGGCCTGCGTGGGCTGCTCGCTGCTGGGATTGCTCATCACCTTCGCCCCGGCCGATACTTATCAGCACTACGCCCGCGCCGCCTGGTGCGGCACGCCTGGTCTGGCTCCCGATTTCGCCGCCAACCCCCTGGGCCTCACCCTGGCCGACGACCAACAAGCGGCCGGCCTCATCATGTGGGTGCCGTGCTGCTTCATCTATCTCACCGGCTGCCTGGTATTAGTAGCCCGGTATTTCAGCGAGCCGGAGTCGGTTGGAGAAACGATTGCTGAACGGGCGGAATTACCCCAAATGAGCCATTGATGATTACGTAAAACCAGTTGTCATTGCGAGCGCAGCGCGGCAATCGCACCGGAACGATACCCGCGCCGGTCGTTTGTTAATCGTTCTGGTGCGATTGCCGCGCTACGCTCGCAATGACAACCGATTCTTGGTAACCAATAAGTAGAACCCATGCCTACCCCCAATCCCCGCGCCGAACCGCAGCCCCTTGACTGGGCCAAGGCGCAGCCCGAGAAGCTACCCGCGCCCACCTACTGGCCGTTCGTGCTGGCGCTGGGGCTCACGTTCATGTTCTGGGGCCTGCTCACGACCTGGATTATCCTGGTGGCGGGCGTCATCATCTTTATTATTGCCCTCGCGGGCTGGATTAACCTGTTGCGCCATGAGTGAGGAAAAATTTCCTACCCCCCCCACCCCTACCCCCTCTCCCTCGCTCACGGAGCAGGCCGGCAACCCTAACGTGGACGCAGATGCCAGGGCCGAGCGCGAGGGCGAGCCGCGCCGCGATTTTCTGGTCAAGCTCACCTTTGGGCTGGGCGGCGTGGCGGCGCTGGCCATCGGCGTGCCCGTAGTAAGCGCCGTGCTGGCCCCGCTACTGGAACCCGACCCCCAAACCTGGCGCAAAGTGGGCACCTTGACCGATTTTGCGGTGGGCTCCACGCACCTGGTCAAGTTTGAGAATGCCGATTCCAAAGCCTGGTCGGGCCTGACGAGCGAGTCGGCGGCTTGGCTGCGGCGCGAGTCGGAGAAGGAGTTTATCGCCTTTTCAGTCAATTGCGCGCACTTGGGCTGCCCCGTGCGCTGGGAGCAGGGCGCGGGCCTGTTTATGTGCCCCTGCCACGGCGGCATTTATTACAAAGACGGCACCGTGGCCGCTGGGCCGCCGCCCCAAGGCCTCACGCAGTACCACATCCGGGTGGCAGGCAATAACGACGTGGAGCTATTGACCGCGCCGATTCCGATTACGAATATGACGAGCTGAGTGGTCTGTTGCAGCTTTATGGTTGGGGCGTGGGGCGGGCTGCCGGCTTTTTGCCGGCTGTCCGCTCTCTGAAAGAACAGATGCCGCGAACGACGAGCAGACAGCCGGCGAAAAGCCGGCAGCCTGTTCCAACGGCTTTATCAGCACAACATTCCAGCACTTTTTCCCTAAATCCCTACTCCTATATTCCTAGCCTATCCCGCAGTTTATGAGTTTTTTACAAAAAGCCGGGGCCTGGCTCGACGACCGGCTGGGCATCTCCGATACGCTGATGCCGCTGGCCAAGCACCTGGTGCCGCCGGGGGCCAAGTGGAGCTACGTGTTTGGCAGCGCCACGCTGTTTTGCCTCATCTTGCAGGTGGTGACGGGGGTAGCCCTCACGCTGCTGTACCAGCCAACGTCGGCGGCGGCCTATAAGTCGCTGGAATTCATTACCCACCAGGCAGTTTTTGGGCGCTTGCTGCGGGGCGTTCACTACTTCGGGGCGTCGGGCATGATAGTGCTGGTGGGCATCCACATGCTGCGGGTTTACATCACGGCCTCGTATAAGTTTCCGCGCGAAATGAGCTGGATAAGTGGGGTTTTCCTGCTCTTCCTGACTTTGGCAATGGGCTTTACTGGGCAGCTGCTGCGCTGGGATTCCAACGGCGTGTGGTCGGCGGTAGTAGCGGCCGAACAGGCAGGTAGGGTGCCAATTATCGGCACCTACGTGGCCCGGCTGCTGCTGGGCGGCGACACTATCGGCGGGCAGTCGCTGAGCCGGTTTTACTCCTATCACACGCTGCTGTTTCCGGCCCTGTTGTTCGGGCTGGTGGGCTTCCACCTGTACCTGGTGTTTCGCAACGGCGTGTCGGAGCCCGCTAAAGCGGGCCAGCTCGTGGACCCCAAAACCTACCGCAAGTGGTATCAGGACATGCTCAACAAGGTGGGCGTACCGTTCTGGCCCTACGCCGCCTGGCGCGACGTGGCCTTCAGCGTGGCCGTTATCATGGGCATTTTCACGCTGGCCCTCGTGTTTGGCCCGCCCGAGTTAACGCAGCCGCCCTCCCCGGCCACCATCTATACCAACCCGGCCCCCGACTGGTACATGCTGCCCATCTTCGCACTCTACGCTCTGATGCCGCCGGCCATCGAGTCCTACCTCATCATTATCGCGCCGCTGCTCACGGTGCTGGCGCTACTGGCCCTACCCTTTATTTCCAATGCTGGCGAGCGCAGCCCCCTGCGGCGGCCCTGGGCGGTGTTCGGCGCGGGCACGGTGGTGACGCTGGTGTTTGCCCTACTCGTGCTGGGCGAGCAAGCGCCCTGGTCACCTAAGTTTGATGCCAAGCCCTTGACCACCAAGCTCATCAACTCGCATAATCCGCAAATAGTGGCGGGCGCGGGCCTGTTTTACAACAAAGGCTGCATCTACTGTCACCTCGTGGACGGCCACGGCGGCCACCGCGGCCCCGAGCTAACGGAAGTGGGCCGCCGCCTCAAAACCGATGAACTGCGCATCCGCATCGTAAACGGCGGCGGCAACATGCCCGCCTACGGCGGCGTAATTTCGGAGAAGGAACTGGCGGACGTTATCGCGTTTCTGGAAACGCGGAAGTAGAATAAGCTTTAGCTTGCCGTCTGAACGTTTAGCTGAAAGACCTAGGCGATTCTGGGAATGAACACCTGAATACGCTCTAGCTCAAGAGTATAATTACGCTGTTCTTCTTCCAAATCATAATCATTTTGCAACCCTAGCCAGAACTTAGGTGAATTGCCGAAGTAGCGGCCGAGACGCAGTGCCGTGTCGGCGGTGATGCGACGCTTGCGTTTCAGGATTTCCGATAGGCGGGTTTGGGGAATACCTACGTCTTGTGCCAAGCGATAAGCAGTTAACTTAAGTTCATCTAAGAACTTCTCTTGGAGGACTTCACCAGGGTGAATATTAGGCAGTAAATCCATAATAATTACTGATAATGTAGGGTTGAAATATTTCTCATTTTTTCAAATACTTGCTAGCCTGTACTACTTGATAATCTGGGTCGTCAGTGAAAATATTGTTCAGAGAACCAATGTGGGCGGCCCCAAATAATGCCATAATACGCTTGGGCTTTACTTGCATAGCTCGAACTACGATATTGGAATAAATTTTATAATCTCGATTTTTAAAAACGGATATTAATTCTGCGCCAATGTATTTTGGATTCACAAAAACGGTATCCACCATGTTATCAGGATTTACGAACTTCCCGTTGATAACACGAGCAGGAGTTATATATCGCAACTGGTAGACAATATTGTATATCTTTGGCTGATTAATGGTTACCAGATAATCATATAGTGACAGGGTGCCATTTTGTAGCGCAGTTGATATTTCGGCTACTACTTTGCGCAGTTCGGTAGTGGCATTCTGGTACAGTTCAATATTATCACCCTTCTTCAGAATACTTTGCGAGGTGCCTCCGGGAGCATTAACACAGTATATCCTGGGCAGCTGTAGCTGTTTACCCAACCGGAAAGCGAGTTGGTATATTTCGCTCCGGCTGTCGGGCAACGTCATCAGATTTAGCTTGTCTTGCACGTACAGCAGGTAGAGACTATCTATCTCGGCTTGCTTTTCAGGTAAGCTTTCTACTACCAACATATCCGGCTTGTATCGGGCCAATGATGCCGTAAAGCGGGCCATTCCTTGTTGCCCTGTGGGTGTTAGCACGTCCGTATTTGGGTTGCCCTTTTTGTAAGTCTGACTAAAATGGTCAGACCCAACAATCATCATATCAGTTCGAGATGATTGAGCAAGGACAGTAATAGTGTAGCTAAGAGCAAATAAGATGGTCAACAGTAATTTCATTTTCATGCTTGAAATGGGAAAAATGATTTGAGTGGGTAAAGAATGATTTATCCTGTTGTATTCCAGCAGAATTATTATCACACCTGAATAACCCCCACATTATACGCCCGCTCAATCGGCGCATGATTCGCTGCGCTTATCCCCTCCGAAAGCACCCGGCGCGTTTCCGCCGGGTCAATCACGGCATCGACCCACAACCGCGCTGCGGCATAATAAGGCGATAATTGCTCCTCGTAGCGGGCTTTGATGGTATCCAGCAGTTCCTTTTCGGCTTCGGGGGTAATTTCCTTACCCTTCGATTTCAGCGAAGCCACCTGGATTTGCAGCAGCGTGTTGGCCGCCGCCGCGCCGCTCATTACGGCGAGCTGGGCGCTGGGCCAGGCCACGATGAGGCGCGGGTCGTAGGCTTTGCCGCACATGGCGTAGTTGCCCGCGCCGTAGCTGTTGCCGATGATGACCGTGAACTTCGGTACTACGCTGTTGGCCATTGCGTTGACCATCTTCGCGCCGTCTTTGATGATGCCGCCCTGCTCGCTGGCCGAGCCCACCATGAAGCCCGACACGTCGTGCAGAAACACCAGCGGGATGCGCTTCTGGTTGCAGTTCATAATGAAGCGAGCCGCCTTGTCGGCCGAGTCGGAGTAGATGACGCCGCCCATCTGCATCCCGGTTTTCTTGCTCTTCACGATTTTGCGCTGGTTGGCCACGATGCCCACCGCCCAGCCCTCGATGCGCGCCAACCCGCAGATGAGCGTCTGGCCGTAAAGGTCCTTGTAGGGCTCAAACTCCGAGTTATCGACCAGCCGGTTAATGATTTCCATCATGTCGTAGGGCTTGGCGCGGTCGCTGGGCAGTTGGCCGTACAGCGCGGCTTCGGGCAGCGCGGGGGGGGTAGGCGCGGCGCGGTTGAAGCCGGCGGTGGGGGTAGCGCCCAGCTTATCGAAGATGTTGCGGATGTGGTCGAGCGCCTCCTCGTCGGTGTCGAACTTATAGTCCGTCACGCCCGATACTTCGGAGTGCATGGCCGCGCCACCCAGCGCTTCATTATCAATGGTTTCGCCGATGGCGGATTTTACCAGGTATGAGCCGGCCAAAAACACCGAGCCGGTGCCGCTCACTATCATCGCCTCGTCGCTCATGATGGGCAGGTAGGCCCCACCCGCCACGCAGGGGCCCATAATGGCCGAAATCTGCACGATGCCCATGCTCGACATCACCGCGTTGTTGCGGAAGATTCGGCCGAAGTGCTCTTTATCCGGGAAAATCTCGTCCTGCATGGGCAGGTACACGCCCGCCGAATCCACCAGGTAGATAATCGGCAGCCGGTTTTCCATGCTGATTTCCTGGGCGCGCAGGTTCTTTTTGGCCGTGATGGGAAACCACGCGCCGGCCTTCACGGTGGCATCGTTAGCCACTACCACGCATTGGCGGCCCTGCACATAGCCCATTACGACAACTACGCCGCCCCCTGGGCAGCCGCCTTCTTCCTCGTACATGCCCTCGCCGGCCAGGGCCCCGATTTCGACCTGGGCCGCGCCCTTGTCCAGCAGGTAGGCGATGCGCTCGCGGGCAGTGAGCTTGCCCTTGGCGCGGTGCGCGGCCAAGCGCTTTTCGCCGCCGCCGAGAGCTACTTTTTCGAGTTTTTTGCGAAGCTGAAAGGTGAGCTGCTTTAGATGGTCTTCGTTGCGATTAAACTCAATATTCATAACCAACAGGCTGGGTGGGAGGGGTAGGGAACAAGAAAAAACCCGCCCTGGCGGGCGGGTTTCAAAGATACGACGGGCACTCGCCGGGCCTAGTTGGTAACGGCCGGGGGAGTCGTCACCTGCTTAGTTTCGGTCTTCACCGTGCCATCGGGACTCTTGGTGGTTTCCTTCTTGACTTTGTCCTTACCGCCGCCCCCGAACACCGAGAAATGCACGTAGCGCTTAGGGTTGGCTTGCAGGTCCTGAATCAGCTCATTGGAGCTGGCGGCCGTGGCGTTCAGATTGCGATAGAGCGTCGAATCGTTAATAAGCTTGCCTAGCGACCCCTTTTTATCGGTCAGCGCCGCGCTCACGCCCTTCAGCGAGGTTTGGGCTTCTACCAGCGTCGAGTTCAGGTTACGCAGGGCCGGGCCTACGGGCGCGCTCCTGAGCGAGTCGGAAAGCTGTCCAAAATTGCTAACGATGCGGTCGAGCTTACCAGTGGTCTTATTCAGCGCCTTGCTCATCTGGGCAAAATTGCGGGTTATCTCGTTGATATTAGCCTGGTTGGCCACAATGAGCTGCTGCAAGGCTACCGTGCTCGCGCGCGCGCCGACCAGCGTTCCCCGAATGTTGGTTTCGGCATCCTTATTAATAATACCGTTCACGTGTTGCAACGTAGAGTCCAGGCTGGAAATCAGGGGTAGGGCGCGGGCCTGCAAAGCCGCCGCGATGCCGGCGATACCCGCCGAAGAAGTCGTTTGCAAATCTTCGCCGCCACTGAACTTCTTGCTGTCGCGGCCCAACGTCAGGTTAATGGTTTTAGAGCCCAGCAGCGAACCGCCCAGCGAGGCCACGGTCGAGTCGCCGAGTTGCAGGCCCTTTTCCAGCTCCAGCGCGGCGCGCACGGTATTGTCGTGGGTGGGTTGCAGCTCCAGGTTCTTCACCTGCCCTACCTTGATGCCGTTGAGAATAACCGGGGCTCCCACGTTGAGGCCGTCCACGTTGGGATAAATGGCGTAGTAGGTGCGGTCGCTGGATAATAGGTTGCTACCCCGCAGAAAGCTGAACCCGACGGCCAGGGCTACCAACGCCACTACGGCCAACAGGCCCACTTTTATTTCTTTAGACACAGGAAAGTATATTTAAGCTGAAGTAAGCCAGTTACTGGATGCGCGGGCCACCCGGTTTAGTTGCATTAGGGCCCGGTCTATTGCCCTTAACGGCAAATCAGGTATGGATGTTGGGGCGGGCGCTAAGCCCAACTATAGCCTACTCGGCCGGCCCGCCCTCCAGGTCGCGCTTATACGCCCGAAAGGCCCGGTAGATGCCGCCGGCGATGGCTTGTTGTCCGGCCTGGTCGCGCAGGTACTTTTCCTCGCTGTGGTCGGTCAAAAAGCCCGCCTCCACCAGCACCGAGGGCATGGTAGATTTCCAGAGCACAATGAAACCGGCCTGCTTCACCCCGCGTGAGCTGCGCCCCACGCTACCGCGAAATTGCTGGTCGATACGCTGGGCCAGGCGCAGCGAGTTGGTGATGTAGGCACTCTGAAAAAGCGAGAACAGGATATGCGACTGCGGTGAGTGCGGGTCAAAACCGTTGTAGCGGCTTTTATAGTCTTTTTCTTGCAGAATAACCGAATTTTCGCGCTGGGCTACGCCCAGGTTGGCGGTGGTTTTGTGCAGGCCCATCGTCCAGACCTCGGTGCCGTGCGAGCCCTGGGGGCCGGCGTTGCAATGCACCGAGATGAAGAGGTCGGCGTGGTGGCGGTTGGCGATGGCAGCGCGCTCATCCAGCGGGATAAACACGTTGGTTTTGCGGGTGTAAATCACCCTTACGCCCGGCGAGCCGGCCTCAATCCGCCGGCCCAGGTCTTTGATGATGGCCAGCGCCACATCGGCCTCGTGGGTATTAAGGCCGTTGCAGCCAATGTCTTTGCCGCCGTGGCCGGCATCGAGCACCACCGTGCGCAGGCGGTAGCCTTTGCTAGGGCTGTTAGCTGTTAGCAGCTGGCTATCAACTTTTTCGTCGTCCTTAACGCTGTCTTCCACGGTTTGTAATTCTCCGGCCAATAGCCCTCTGCGCATAGGCACCGCGGGCAAGCTAACGGCTAGCAGCTGACAGCTAACGGCTAAAAAAAGCGCAATAATTCGCACGTTGGTCGTTGAGAAAAAACTGGCCGCAGGCAACCTTTGCTGGGGTAGGCAGCCTCTTATCTTTGTAGTAAGCCTCAAAAGTAATTCACCCGGTGGCTTTAGCTAACTTGCTTTTCTTTTATACATTTTTTGCGGGTCTTTTCGGCCGCAGCCGCTGGGGGCTGGCGGCGGCGGTGGGCCTGTGGCTGGGGCTGGGTTGCCTGGCTCCGGCCCGCGCTCAAACCCCGACGCAGACTTTCCCGGCCAGCGGGCCGCCCAGCGGGGCCACGCCCAGCAATCCCCAGCGGCCGGGCTCAGCCCCGACCCAGCCGGTGCGCGACCTCAACTTTGACCGCAACGCGCCCCAGAGCCCGCCCCCACCCGGCGTGGCCAACCCCGGCCAGCCGGCCCTACCGGGTGTGTCGCGCAAGCCCGCCCCAGCCATTACCCCCGACAGCACTGGCTTGCTGGCCGACACCAGCCGCCGCGTGCGCGACTCGCTCAACGTGGTGCTGCTCAAGCGCCGCAGCCAAGTCGAGACGACCGTGAAGTACGCCGCCAAGGACTCGATTCAGTTTAACGTGGACGAGAAAATAGCCAAGCTTTATAGCAAGGCGAGTGTGGATTACGGGACGATGAGCCTCAAGGCGGCCCTCATCACCATCAACTACGGCGATAACACGGTGCAGGCCGTGGGCCGGCGCGACACGGTGAAAAACCGCATGATGGACCAGCCGCTGTTCAAGGACGCGGAGGGGACGTACTCGGCGGGTAAGATTAACTACAACTTCAAATCCAAGAAGGGCAAAATCGCGGAGGTCGTGACCCAGCAGGGCGAGGGTTTTGTGCACGCCGAAGTGGTGAAGAAGCTGCCCGACAACGACTTCTACGGCCTGAACGGGCGCTACACCACCTGCAACCTGGCGCATCCGCACTTCTACATTCAGGCGAAGCGCATGAAGGTGGTGCCGGGCCAGAAGGTAATTACCGGGCCGTTTCACATGGTCATTGCCGACGTGCCGCTACCCATCGGGCTGCCGTTTGGCTACTTCCCTACCCCCCACAGTGGGCGCGGGTCGGGCTTCATTATCCCCACCTTCGGGCAGGGCGCGCAGCGGGGCTACTCGCTCACGAATGGCGGCTACTACTGGGCCCCCAACGACTACATCGGCGTGCGCATCACGGGCGACATCTACGCCGGCAATGCCGACCGCATCGGTGGCTACGGCCTTTCTACCGAGCTGACGTACCGCAAGCGCTACAAGTACCAGGGTAGCTTTCGCTTCACCTACGCCAACCAGCCGGTGGCTCCTATTCTCAGCAGCACTACGGTGGCGAATACGGAGTATCCCTACGCCAACTCCATTAATACCTTCTGGATAAGCTGGAGCCACTCGCCTACCCCCCTGCCGGGCGGCGGCACGTTCTCGGCCAGCGTGCAGGCGGGCAGCTCGTCGTATAATAAGGTGAACACGCTCAATGCCCGGCAACTGCTCTCGGCTAGCTTCAACTCGACGGTGAGCTACAGCAAGACCTCGCGCCGGTTGCCCATCAACTACTCCATCCAACTGGCCCAGAGCCAAAACGTGCAGACGGGCGTGATGGATTTCACCCTCCCCTCCCTCAACGTGGGCGTGGCCCGGCAGTACCCGTACCAGTGGCTGGGTGTTCAGCCGCACGGGGCCTGGTACGAGCAGTTTGCGGTGAGCTACAACCTGGTGGCCCAGAACCGTATCAGCAGCCTGGTGCCGGCCCGCACCCTGGCCGGCGACCTGCCCCTGCTGGGCGGCAGCAGCACGAGCTACACCATTCCGGTGGGCCTCAAAAGCATCGGCCAACTGCTGCGCAATGCTCAGAATGGCATCCAGCACCAGTTTCAGATAACCCTACCCTCGGCGGCGCTGCTGGGCCACCACATCCAGGTAACGCCCTCCGTCAGCTACGGCGAGACGTGGTATTTCCAGCGGCTCAACTATACATTCCGGGACCGGGCCAATGCCATTCGGATTGACACCATCTCGCCGAGCTTCGAGCGGGCGTACTCGTACTCGGGCAGCGTGTCGGGCACTACCAGCTTCTACGGGCTGGTGCAGTTCAAGGGCAACCACTACGTGAAGGCCATCCGGCACAAGGTGACGCCGAGCCTGAGCTACTCGTTTTCGCCCGATTTGGCCAAAAACTCGCAATATACCGCTTTTGGCAACGGTGATAATGCCAAGGGACAACTGGCGTTCGACAACCTCCAGAACGCTTATACTACCCGCATTCTGGACCCGCGGACCTTCTCGCGCTACCAGGGCTTCGTATACGGCACGCCCACCAGCGCCCGCGTGAGCCAGCTCTCGCTCAGCGTGCAGAACCAGATTGAGATGAAGGTGCGCAACAGCCAGGACACCACCGGCACCAACCCGTATAAGAAGGTGAGCCTGGCCGATGGCATCGACCTGAGCGTGGCCTACAACTTCGCGGCGGCCCTACCCTACCAGCGCCTTTCGCCCCTCAACCTGAACTACCGCGTGCAGGTGGCCAAAAAGCTCAACGTGGTGTTCAGCTCGGCCTTTGATTTTCACCAGCGCGACTCGACCGGGCAGCTGCTCGGCCGCTACCTGTTTCAGGACCAAGCCAACCTGAGCCGGCTGCGCCTGGCCCGCCTGCTGAACGCCAACCTGAACCTGGGCTACCAGTTTAACCCCGCCGCCCGCCCTAAGAGCAAGGCCAACGTGCCGCGAACCGTGGCCCCCAGCAACGACCCCGTGCTGGGTTCGCCCCTACCCCAGGCCATCTACGCCGACTACATCGACTTCAATATTCCGTGGGAGGCCACCATGAGCTACACGGCCAGCTACACCACGGCGGCGGCCCCTATTCGGCCCATTCTCTATGGCTCGCTGCCGCTGCTCTCGGGCAGCTCCGTTACGGCCAGCGGCTCGGTTAAGCTCACCACCAACTTGCGCCTGAGCACCACGCTCAACTACAATTTTACCCAAAACACGTTCGTCTACCCCAATGTCAACTTCACCCGCGACCTGCACTGCTGGCAGATTTCGGGCTTCTGGATACCGGTGGGGCCCTACCGGGGCTATAATTTCACCATCGCCGCCAAAAGCAGCCTGCTGCAAGACCTGAAACTGAACCGGAATAAAACGATTCTGAACCGGTAAACGGGTTGGGCTTTGGAAATTAGAAGCACGTCATGCAGACCGCAGGCAAGCATCTCGCCCGCATCGCTGGGGTAGGAACAGAAAGTATCGGTAGGCCAATTCGCTGAGTGACGTTTGGGGTAGTCCAGTAAAAACGGACAGCGAACTAAGGTAAGTGATTTAAGTACTACTTCCAACAGCAGCGCCGCCAGTTCAACGTGGGACAATTGCCTTGCCAGTTGCTCGAGCAAGTGCGTCAAATTGGCCGGCTCTTCCTGAGCGGGCAGTGGGCTCATCCGCACGTAGGGCTGCCCATCCTGCTTCAGCACTTGGAACGCGGTATTGTGAGGCAAATTTTAACTCATTTCCGTGTAGGCGGCCCGTAGCTGCGCTTGGAGCCGGGCCAGCTCCACGGCCGGGTCGAGTGAACGGTCCAAGGCGCGGGCTACCGACTCCCGCGCCGCCTCCCAGGCCTCACCTCGCAGCAGCTCCGCCCGAGAGTCGCCGAGATTGGTCGCCTAGCTTTTGGTAGTTCAGAGCGGCCATCCTATTCTTCTATCACTCGGCCCGCAGGCTCAGCACGGGATTGCGGCGGGCGGCTCGCCAGGCCTGCACGCCTACGGTGAGCCAGGCGATAAGCAGGGCCCCCGTGCCGGCTGCCGCGAAGTACCACCACTGCCACGCCACGCGGTAGGCAAAGCCTTCCAACCACCGCTGCAGCAGCAAGTAGCTCAGGGGCAGCGCCAGCGCGATGGCCACGACAACCAGCCCGGTCAGGCTGCTGGTCAACAACCAGACGATACCCAGCTCGCTTGCGCCCAGGGCCTTGCGGATGCCGATTTCCTTGCGCCGCCGCTCGGCGGTGAAGGCCGCCAGCCCCAGCAGGCCCAGGGCGGAAATGAGAATGGCCAGCCCGGCGAAGTAGCGGGCGAGCACCGCCACCCGCCGCTCGGCCGCGTACTGGGCCTGATAGTCGGCATCCAGAAACGTGTAGTCGAGCGTAAAGCCGGGGTTGTAGGCGGCGTACAGTTGCTGAAGCCGCGCAATCGCGCCCTGCTCCGCGTTGGGCTGGAGCTTCACTAGCACCGTGTTAATCTGGGGGTCGAGCCGCAGGAGAAGGGGTTTGATTTTTTCGTGCAGGGACTCGTAGTGGAAGTCGCGGACCACGCCCACGATGCGGCTCCCGTCGAGTTGTTGGCCCACGGGGTCCGGCATCCCCAGGCCGGCCACCAGGGTCTGGTTGACGATGATACCAGCGCTGTCGGCGCGGAACTGCGGCGCAAAGCTGCGGCCGGCGACCAGGTGCATGCCCATCGTTTCCAACAGGTCGTAGTTGACCAGCATCGTCGCTACCGGCAGGCGCTTCCCCCGCCAGCTCATCTCCGCAATGTGGCGCCCCCCCAGGAAGCCGCCCAAAACGCTGGACGCCTGCACGACGCCGGGCAATTTCTTCACTTCGCTCAGAAAGGCCGCCTGCTGGCGCGCCGCCTTGCCCGCCGTTTCAAAGCGGAGCACGTGGGCTTTATCGTAGCCCAGCGGCTGGCGCTGCACAAACGCCAGCTGCGCGTTGACGACCACCACGGCCACGATGAACAGCACCGAGAGCGTAAATTGCAGCACCACCAGGCCCTGCCGCGTCCACACGTCGCCGGCCCGGGTCGGCAGCTTGCCTTTCAGCACGGCCGCCGGCTGGAACCCCGACAGGTAGAACGCGGGGTAGCTGCCCGCCAGCAGCCCCGTGCCCAGCGCCAGGGCCAGGCCGGCTGCCACCAGCGGCCACTCCCAGTGCAGGGCCAACGGCTTGCCCGTCAGCGCGCTGAACTGCGGCAGCACGAGCTGTACCAGCCCCACGGCCACCACCAGGGCTAGCAGGGCCATCACCACTGATTCGGTCAGGTACTGCCCTATCAGCGCGGCGCGGCTCGCTCCCAGGGCCTTGCGAATGCCCACTTCCTTGACCCGCCGCGAGGCCTTAGCGGTGAACAGGTTCATGAAATTGATACTGGCAATCAGCAGAATGAGTCCGGCAATCAGGGCGAACAGCCGCACGTAGGCAATGCGCCCCCCGGTGGCGACGCCGTTTTCGTAGGTGCCGTGCAGGTACCCCGCCGCGAACGGCCGCACGAACAGCGTGCGCGCCTGGGCCTGGGCCTGCGCACTTTTGGTCCTCAGCAACCCCGCCAGTTTGGCTTGAAACTGCGCCGGGTCGGCCCCTTCCTTCAAGGCTAGGTAGGTGTTGTAGGGGCCGTCGTCGTCCCACTTGATGGTCTCGCTCATCTGCATCCGGTCCCTGAACGAGGCAAAGGGCAGCACGAAGTCAAACTGCTCGGACGAGTTGCGGGGTACCCCGGCAAACACCCCGGCCACCAGGCTGGTCTGCGTGCTATCGGCGGCCAGTTGCCATTTCACGGCCTTGCCCAGGCTGCGCTGCGGCGACCCGAAGAACTTGGTAGCCAAGGCTTCGGAGAGCACAATCGCGTGCTTGTCCCGCAGCACTGTGGCGGGGGTGCCCACCAGCAGGGGGTAGGAAAACAGCTGGAAGAAGGCCGGGTCCGCGTATTTGGGAACGGCGGTGAGCTGCCGGCCGCCCGCCGCCAGTGTGAACGGCGGGAAAAACGGGACCGGCGTGGTGGTGGCCACCAACTCAATCTCCGGCATTTCCCGCCGCAGGGCCTCAGCCAGCAGCGGCACGGTGCCGGTTTGGGTCTCGATGCCGGCGGCCGTGCGGCGGTTTTCCAGCACCTGGTAGAGCCGGCCGTCCAGGGCGTGGTAGCGGTCGAAGCTGCGCTCGTCGCTTATCCACAGGTAGATGAGCAGCGCGCAGGCCAGGCCGGTCGAGAGGCCAATCAGGTTGATAAAAAACGTGCTTTTGAACCGCTTGAAGTTGCGATAGAGGAGCAGCAGGGGGTAGGGAAGCATGGCCGAAAAGGGGGGTAGGCGTTCAGAATTGGCCGCGGCTATTTTCCAGCACCACCTGCCCGTCAAGCAGGCGGATGACGCGCCGGGCGTACCGGGCGTCGTGCTCGGAGTGCGTGACCATGAGCACGGTGGTACCCGCCTCGTTCAATTCGGTCAGCAGGCCCAGCACGTCGTGGCTGCTGGCCGAGTCGAGGTTGCCGGTGGGCTCGTCGGCCAGCAGGAGCGGCGGGGCATTCACCACGGCGCGGGCTACGGCCACGCGCTGCTGCTGCCCGCCCGAGAGTTGCAGCGGAAAGTGGTTGCGCCGGTGCAGCAGCTGCATTTTTTCCAGCACCCGCTCCACCCGCTGCCGCCGCTCGGCGGCCCCCACGCCGAGGTAGCGCAGGGGCAGCTCCACGTTCTCAAACACCGTCAGCTCGTCAATCAGGTTGAAGCTCTGAAACACGAAGCCCAGGCTGCGCTTGCGCAGCTCGGCCCGCTGCCGCTCCGAGTAGCGGCTGGTTTCGGTGCCCAGCAGTTGCAGGCTGCCGCCGTCGGGCTCATCGAGCAGGCCCAACAGGTTGAGCAGCGTCGATTTGCCGCAGCCCGAGGGACCCATGATGGCCACAAACTCCCCCTGCTCCACCGTCAGCGAAACGTGGTTCAGCGCCTTGGTTTGCACCTCCTCGGTGCGGTACACCTTTTCCAGGTTTTCGGTCTTAATCATGAGTTCCATGCTTTACTGGTCAATTTTAGTTGCCTAGGGACGGTCCTTATCCAGCACCAGCTCCTGCTGGTCGGCGTAGCCTTCGTAGCTGGACGTTACCACTTGGTCACCGGGCCGCAAGCCCGCCAGCACTTCGTAATAGTCAGGGTTCTGCCGCCCTAGCCGGATGGCTACCCGCTCGGCCTGGCTGCCATCGGCATCCAGCCGAAAGGCCCAGTTGCCCACCGTTTGCTGGTAAAAGCCCCCTCTAGGTAGCAGCACCGCCGGGGCTTTTGCACTCAGTGCCAGCCGGATGGGCAGGGTCTGGCCCCGCCGCAGGCCCGGTGGCGGGGTGCCGGTAAAGGCCAAGTCGATTTGCAGGCCTTTGGCCACCTGCGCGAAGATTTTGGTCACGCGCAAGGCATACGCCTGGCCATCCACCACCACTTCGCCTACCTGACCGGCTGCGATGCGGGCAATGTAAAACTCGTCCACTGCGGCGTGTAGTTTCACGCCCGCCAGCGCGTCAATCTGCCCCAGGCGCTGGCCCCGCGTCTTGGCCTCGCCCACTTCCGCGGCCAGCGAGCTGAGCCGCCCGCCCACCGGGGCCCGTAGCAGCAGGTCGTCCATCTTGCGTCGCATCAGGGCCAGGTTGCTGGTCATGCGCCGCACCGATTCCTGCATGGTGCCCAGCTGCTGCAGCATGGCCACCGAATCCTGGCGCAGGGTCTGCTGCGTGAGCTGCCGCCGGCGCAGCTGGTAGCGGTAGGTGTTCTGGCTTTGCAGGTAGTCCTGCCGCGCAATCACCTTCTGGTCGTAGAGCACCTGGTTGGTGTCAAACACCCGCCGGGCCTCGGCCAGTTGGAAGTCGATGTCGGCCAGCTGATTCTGGCGCAGGATGCGGTTTTGCAGCAGCTGGTTGCGGGTGTTGCGCAGGTTGTTCATCAGGTCGTACACGGCCGTTTCGCGGTTCACCATTTCCAGTTGCAGGTCGGGGTTGGCCAGCTGCAGCAGGGGCTGGCCCGCCGTTAGGGTGGTGCCTTCCTCTACCAGTACCTGCTGCACGGTGCCGGCCTCCGCCGCGTCCAGGTACACGGTGCGCAGCGGCTGCACGACCCCATCGATAGCTGTAAATTCCTGAAAATTACCCCGCGTGACGGGGCTGATGGTCAACCGGCTGGCCGCAACGTGCAGCCGTTGCCCCGGCCGGGGCCAGTAGCGGCTGGCCGCGCCCGTGCCCGCCAGCAGCAGGGCCCCCAGCCACCACCAGCGGACCACCCACGACCATCTTTTCTTCGGTGTCAGAATATCCATTCAGTTCGGCGCAGGCACTAGCTGCAAAAAGCTATTGACCAGAGGTGCCAAGAACAGTGCCTTACTCACAAACGCTTGCTAATCAGCAGTCTGCTTTTGAGTCCTGGTTGCCAGTTGCTGCCGAGCGTCCGGTTTTGATACAGTTGACCGTTCGGTTCTGATACAGTTCGAATCTGTTGACGGACAGAAAACGGCCTGGTCGACTGAAACCCAGTATTTTTCGAAGCCTGCACGATTTATGAGGTCCTCTCAGAAAACGGAGAATAGAGTACATTAAGGGCTAAAAGGGGGCTGCCAGGGCTAAGTGTCGAGTCGAAACCTCTAATTCGGAGGTTATGCCCTATCTGTTTAACAATACCCTTTCTAGGTGGGCCGTATCCGACGTGGTATTTTTCCGGTAAGATGCCCCTGTTTTCTTCGGCAGGCACTCACTTAAATTACCTACTTTAGTGGTTTGGAACAGCTTTCAGGTAAACTCTAGTGTCCTGTTCAGCTCTACACATTGCTCAAAAAGAGTTCTTGATGAAGGCAGAAACGAAAACATATTCCCGCAATAAATCCTCAAAACAACTTAATTCACCTTCCTTGTTTGCTGCTCCTGCCCCCAAAGGGCACCGAGTTGAAATAAACCCTGAAACAACCACACCTCAGCCTTTCTATCAGCACCTAAACGGCACCCTATGGCTGGGGGATTCCATCGCCTGGATGCAATCACTACCGGCTGAATCAGTGAACCTGATTTTTGCTGACCCGCCTTACAATATCAAAAAAGCAGATTGGGATACTTTTGAGAGTCACCAAGCCTACGTTGATTGGTCAATACTTTGGATTGAGCAAGCGGCGCGTGTGCTGCGGCCAAACGGTACGCTGTACATCTGCGGCTTCTCCGAAATTCTGGCCGACCTCAAAGCGCCCTCGATGAAGTTCTTCAAAGGGTGCCGGTGGATTATCTGGCACTATAAGAACAAGGCCAACCTGGGTAGTGATTGGGGAAGAAGCCATGAGAGCATCCTGCATTTGCGCAAGGGGAAAGACCACACGTTTAACATTGACGAAGTACGCATTCCCTACGGAGAGCACACGCTGAAGTACCCAACGCACCCCCAAGCGGAAACAAGCAACTTCGGCAAAGGCAAAGAGAAAAGTCATGTCTGGCACCCGCACCCTGATGGGGCCAAGCCCAAGGATGTGCTGGAAATTCCGACTACGTGCAACGGCATGCACGAAAAAACGCCCCACCCTACCCAAAAGCCCGAAGAGTTGGTGCGCAAGATTCTCCTGGCATCTTCCAACGTGGGCGACACGGTACTGGACCCCTTTTCGGGCTCGGGAACTACCGCCGTTTGCGCGGAGCAACTGAAGCGCCGCTGGTTGGCCTGTGACATTGCTCCCGAGTACCTGGGCTGGGCCGCCGACCGCCTGGAACTGGTGGAAGATTGGAGCATTGGAAAGTGGAAGAAATACGACTTTGACAACAATAAACGCCGCACCTCCATCCGATGACCATCAACCAGCTTACTACTAGAGCCCGAAACAAGGACAACTTCACCACCCTACAGGGGTACATTGATTTCTGCCAACACTACCTAGATTTTGTTGCAGCAGGGCACTTGCAAGCGGTTATTGTATCACAAAACGAGAATCATTACCGATTCTGGCAATACGACGAAACTGCTGGTTTTCAGATTACCCGGCCCATCAATTCCCAATTGATGTACCAGGCTGCGGAGTTCGGGGCCATTCGCGGAAATTTCATCTCTACTCTGCAAAACCTGCGGGACATAGAAGATAACGCTGGCCTGCGCAGCAGCCTAAACAACACCGTGTATAGCATTCAGCAGAGCATTGGCGCTGCCCTGGATGGCCTACCGGCTGGGGAGAGCAACACGGCCCGGAAGATTAACGGCGATTTATTCGAGCGGCTGATGCAGCTCATTTTGCAGGAAATGGGGGTAGCGGCCGTTTCGGGCACTGTCCGGGTGCCTGTCGTGGTGGATGGAGTGGAGCAGTTTAAGATGAACTACCAGCACGACCTGATTATCAGCTACGAAGGCGATGTAAAGGCCATTGGTAGCGTTAAGACTACCAGTAAGGACCGAATCGATAAAATATTTATGGATAAGTTCTTATATTCTAAAATCACTGGCAGCGACCTTCCGCACATCGCCATTTTTCTGAACGACGTGCAGCGCAAAGGAACGGCACCAAAATATGGCATCAGCTCAACGTTCCTACTGGGTCATTTCAAGGGCTACACGGTAAAGCTGAACCCATTGGATGGGGTTTATTACTGTGATATTCGCCCGAATATGAAAACGGAACCCATTGTCAAGGACCATATTAAAACCCTTGACCATCTGCTTTGCACTGATATTTGGTCCTTTCTAAGGCACGAAGATGCTGTTCCACTTGAAATTACCCCAACAGAAGAGTAGTAAGTTAACAGTCAATGCCTCAGCTATGCGGGGCATTGGCGTACTCTGGGTACTGTTAAACAGATAGGGCAAAATCTCCGAGTCGGAGGTTTTGACTCGACACCTAGTTCTGGCAGCCCCTTTTAACTCTTAACGTGCGCTATTTTCCGTTTTCTGAGAGCCCCCCCTGTATATGGCCTGGATTGGGACGGGTACCCGCCAGCTCCGACTTTTACGTTTTACCCAACCTTTTTTCATGATTCTCAAGCAGGCCCGCATCCTGGTGGTAGACGACGAGCCCGACGTGCTGTTCGCGCTTAAGCTGCTGCTCAAAACCGAGGTGCGGGAAGTTGTGACGGAGAAAAACCCGGAACTGCTGCTTTCGCTGCTCCGCCAGCAGCCCTTCGACGCCGTGCTGCTCGATATGAACTACCGCAGCGGCCAGGCGACGGGCAACGAGGGTTTTTACTGGCTGGGCCGCATCCTGGAGCACGACCCCACCACGGCCGTTATCCTGCTCACGGCCTACGGCGACGTGCGTACGGCGGTGCGCGCCCTTAAAGCTGGTGCCACCGACTTCCTGCTCAAGCCCTGGCACAACGACCAGCTGCTGCAAACGCTGGCCGCCGCCCTCCAACCTAAAACCAACAGCAAAAGTGGGGGCAGCCCAAAAAAGTCACCTGAGCCGGTCGCCACTACTGCCCTGCTGGGCGAGTCGGCGGCCATGCAGGACGTGCGGGCCATCATCGAAAAGGTCGCCCCCACCGAAGCCAACGTGCTGCTACTCGGTGAGAACGGTACCGGTAAAGAATTGGTAGCTAAAGCATTGCACGAGCAGTCGCGCCGCGCCGCCCGGCCCTTTGTGGCCGCCGACGTGGCCGCGCTCAGCGAGGGGTTGTTTGAGAGCGAGCTGTTCGGGCACACCAAGGGCGCGTTCACGGATGCCCAGGCCAGCCGCGTGGGCCGGTTTGAGGCGGCCACCGGGGGGACCCTGTTTCTGGACGAGATTGGCAACATTGGCCTGCCGCAGCAAGCCAAGCTACTCACGGCCCTGCAAAGCCGCCAGGTGGTGCCCGTGGGCAGCAACGTCCCCGTGCCGGTGGACATCCGGCTGCTGTCGGCCACCAACGCCCCGCTGCACGCGCTGGTGGCCCGCGGGGCCTTCCGCCAGGATTTAATGTATCGCCTCAACACGGTCGAAATCACGTTGCCGCCCCTGCGCGAGCGCGACGACGACGTGCCCCTGCTGGCCCAGCACTTCGCGCAGGTGTACGCCGCCCGCAACCGGCAACCCGTGCCGGAATTTAGTGCCGCCGCCCTGCGCAAGCTCCGGGCGCACGCCTGGCCCGGCAACGTGCGGGAGCTGCAACACGCCGTGGAGCGGGCCGTTATCCTGCGGGCTGGCTCCGTGCTGCACCCGGCCGATTTCTCGTTTCGGAACCCCGAATCGGCGGCGGCTGCGACCGTAGCGGAGCCGCCGCCGCCGTTGATGGAAGTAGAAAAAAACATCATTCAGCAGGCCATTGAGCGCCACCAGGGCAACCTCACCAAAGCGGCCAAGGAGCTGGGCCTCACCCGCACCGCCCTCTACCGCCGGCTCGACAAGCATGATATTTAATCGCATGGACGTGCGCCTGCTGAGGCGGTTAGTACTGCTGGTGGCCGCGTTGGCCGGGGGCGGGTACGCCACGCTGTACCACGCCTACGGGCTAGCTCTGGGGGCGCTGGTGCTGCTGATAGTTTTGGTCCTAGACCTGGCGCGCTACCTGACGCGCGGCCAGCAGGCCCTGGCCGACTTTACCCTAGCCCTCCAGTACCGCGACTTTTCGCGGCAGTACCCGACGCAGTCCGTCCCGGTGGCGCTGCGGCCCTTGCACGCGGCCTTCAACCAAGTCAACGCCACGTTTCGGGAGTTGCGGGCAGAGCAGGAAGGGCAGTTTCAGTACCTGCAAACCATCCTGGCGCTGCTCGATACCGGTATCGTATCCTACGACGCGGCGGGCACCGTGGCCTGGGTGAACGAGGTGTTCAAGCAGACGCTGCACCTGCCGTATTTGAAAAACATCAAGGGGCTACAATCCCGGCAGCCGGTGCTGTACGAAGCCATCTGCCGGGCAGTGCCCGGCCAGCCCGTGGTGGTGAAACTGACGGTAGGCCTCCAAACGGTGCAGCTGCTCGTGTCCGTCACCCAGTTTAAGCTGCGGGGCGAAGCATTTACTCTCCTGGCTTTCAAGAACGTGAGCCAGGCCCTGGCCGACACCGAAACCACTGCCTGGCAGCAACTACTGCGGGTGATGACGCACGAAATCATGAACTCGGTCGCCCCCATTGCTTCGCTGGCGGATTCGTTGGGCCGCCATGTGCAGGCAGCCCAGCAGTCGGATGCGAGCGCCACCGAACTGCTCGACGACGTGCGCACCGGCATTCGCATCATTCAGCAGCGCAGCGAAGGATTGCTGCGCTTCGCCCAGGTGTACCGCGACTTCAGTACCTTAGCCCCGCCGCAACGCACGACCCTCTACGTGCAGGAATTGCTTCAGACGACCCATCAGCTACTGGCGGAACAGCTGACCGCTCAAGGCATCGAAGTAGTTATCAGCGTGCGCCCCGCTCACCTCACGTTGCACGCCGACGGCCACTTACTGGAGCAAGTGCTCATCAATTTGGTGCTCAATGCGGCGCAGGCAGTTACCCAAACCCCCAACCCTCGCATTAGCCTGCTGGCCTGGCCCGATGAACAGGAACGGGTGGTTATGGAGGTGAAAGACAACGGGACTGGTATTCCCGCCGACGTACTGGACAGCATCTTTATTCCTTTTTTCACTACCCGTCCCAACGGCTCCGGGATTGGGCTGAGCCTGGCCAAGCAAATCATGCAGCTGCACCAGGGCAGCATTCAGGTCCATTCCGTAGAGGGGGCAGGCAGTGGATTTCAGCTGTGGTTCCCCCATGCGACTACCGGTTAACGGTTGTTGAGCGTAATCCTGCGTTAAAGACCAGGAACTACGCTCGTGCTCTCACCAGTAGAGACACTTAAATGCGCTAAGCAGCGGTAAACAGTGGCCCTGCCTATGCCGAGCAGCTGCCCGATTTCAGCTACTGTTCTGTCTTGCTGTAAGTGGAAAGTTTTAGCCGCCTGGGCTTTGGAAAGGACCTGTTTGGAGAGGACTTTGGGCCGCCCACCTTGGCGCCCCCGGGCCCGTGCGGCCGTCAGGCCGGCTTTGATACGTTCGCGGATAATGTCGCGCTCAAACTCAGCTCAAAAAGCATAATGCAGTATTCTTAATAATTATTAAAAATAATATGTATTTATTTATTAATTATAATAGTGAATCAGACAATTTCTCGTACCTAGTCATAGTGTGGAAGAGCCAAGCCGGGAGGTTTGCTAAAGCGTCCGTTTTTTGAGACGCCCGACCGTCCAGCTTTTTTCTACCGATACTTTTTGGTCCTACTCTAGTGCTGCCCCGAGTAATCCAACGATGCGGGCGAGATGCTTCCCTGCGGTCTGCATGACGTGCTTTTCTCCTCCTAACAACCGACACCCTACCCCCTACTTCCCGCCGAATTCAAACACCTCCTCGCGCACAAACATATCGCCCTCGGGGCGCAAAATGGCGAGGTTGCTGATGGCTAATTCCAGGTTAAACGTTTGATTGTTAAGAAATTGCAAAACGGGACCCAGTAGCTCGGGCGTGGTGTCGTGCAGGGCCAGCGACACGTGGGGCAGCCACAGGTCGGGGGCGCTGAACTTGTCGGTACGCGAGCACAGCGGGGCCGCGATGTTGAAGACCCGGTGGTGCAGCTCGTTGAGGGCATCCGAGCGCAGCACCGGGATGTAGATAACCGGCCGGCTGCCCGGAAACATGCCCAGCCCGGTGGTATGCGCCACAAATGAGGGGGTAGTGGCGGCGATGTCGCGCAGGGCCGTTTTAAGAGTATCCAAGTCGGCGGGCTCCACTATCTGGTAGGTGAGGTGGGGCTCGGGGGTTGCCTGCACGTCGGTGAGGCCAAACTCAGTTTCCAGGCTCTTGATGAGGGCGTTGATGTGGTCGGCGGCCGGCGAGGGCAGCAGCGAAGTAATGGCGAGCATGGAAACGGGCAAAAAGGAGAAACACGGATGCAGTCGGAGCTACCGGCCCTAAAGCTAGGGAGCCGGCCAGTTATTCGGGCCGGAGTGGCCGGCTAAAACGCCACTTTCGTGAGCTGAAACTGCTTGACGGGCGGCGTGAGCATGGCTTGCAGCGAATCGAGGTGCGAGTAGAGCACGTAGCTGGCCTGGCCCGCGCGCCGGCCCAGCGTGGTGGGGTACACCGCGCCGGTAGCGAAGCTACCCGTGCCGCTCACGGTCACAAAGTTGTCGGTGCTGGCCAGGCGGTACACCTGGCCCTGCGCGTTGCAGGCAGCCAGCAGGGTAGCATTGTCGAGGAGCTGCAAGCCATCGTCGCCACTCAGGTTGAGCGCCATTGTGCCCGTAGCCAGCAGCTTTACTTGGGCAAATTTACTGGGGCTGTCTAGCGGCACTTTAATAAGCGCGCCCACGTCCGACTTCGCCACGAGCAGGTAGCCATTCGGATTATACACAATGCCATTGAGGCCAAACATGCCGGCCGGCGCTTGCAGGCTGGGGTCTTCCAGAAAAACTGAAGCCACGCCCTTGGTATCAATCTTATAGATAATCGGGGCGTAGCTATCGGTGACGTAGGCATTACCATCCCCATCGACCGCAATGTCGTTGGCGAAGTGCGCGGGGTAGTTCGGGCGCAGGCCGCCGAGGTCCACGTAACCAGTTTTAGTCCCGGTGACGCGGTTGAAAATAGCCACGGCCGCGAGCTTACCCTTGGTGGCGGCGCTGGTGCGGGTGGCATTGTAGCCAGGGTCCGACACGGCCACGAGCAGGCGGCCGCCGGCCACGTCGAGGTGCAGCCCGATGCTCGAAATCAGCTGCGGGTCGTCGGCAAAGACCTTGTATTGAGCTGAATCATTCACCTGGCCCACGGCCCCGGCCGTCTGCGAGCTGACCAGAAAATGATGCCGGTCGTCGTCGTACTGCATCCCTTCGGGGTAGAGGCCGGGCTTAGTAAACGTCACGGCCGCCGGCAGTACGGTGGTGGGCGTGGTATCGCTGTCTTTGTCGCAGGCCGCGAGTAACAGGCCGCCGCCCAGCAAGCCCAGGCACGTCAGGCGGGAATAAGAGAGTAGCATGGAAAAGGAGCTGGGGGCTTCCTGAAAGGCAGAAGCTGGCTGCTTTACGGGCCGGCGGGGGGGTAGGGTTGGGCGGGCGTCGCGCCAACTCACCACGAAGTAGGGTGCGGGGCTTGCCCCCGCCCATCGTTGCCCAAAACCCGCCCAACTTGTTCAACGCCGGGCGGGGACAAGCCCCGCACCCTACTCTTAATCATCATCGCGCTTGGGCGTGAGCTGCAAAAACGCGCCGCGCCGGGGCGCGGGCATCGCCGAATTTTCGCCACGCACCGACTTCCAGACTACCTCATTAAGGTCTAAATCGGGCACTTCGTCTTCGTGGGCAAAGTCGAATTTGGCCGAGCGCTCGGCGCTGCGGTTCCAGGCGGTGTTGCGGGTATCGAGGGGCACTTGGTTGGGTTTGGCCTGGTAGGGGGCCGGGTTGGGGGTAGCTTGAAAGACGCCAAACAGCGGCCGGGCGGCGGCATCGTACTGGCTCATGGGGGGTAGGCCCAGCAGCAATTCTATCGTGCGCATCACGCCGGCCGTGGTGTAGAGGGTGTGGTCTACGGCCCCGTGCCGCACGTGCGGCCCGATGACAAAGGCCGGCGAGCGGTGCGCGTCGATGTGGTCGGGGCCGTTCTGGGCGTCGTCTTCCAGCACAAACACCACCGACTCGCCCCAAATGGCGCTCTGCGACAAGTGCTCCACCAGCCGGCCCAGGGCCAGGTCGTTGTCGGCCACGGCCGACGTCGGGCTCACCTTGCCCAGCCGCTGCCCGCTGGTGTGGTCGTTGCTGAGGCGGATGGTGCTGAACTGCGGCACCGCGTTTTTGGCCAGCAACGAGTCAAAATCCTGCGCCCAGACGCGCACCCGCTCCTGGTCGGTCACGTCCAGGTTGAAGCCCGGCGACCGGGCGCACACGTGCCCACGCAGCGACTTAAGCGGGGTTTTGCCGTAGTCCGCAAACTCGCCGTAGGTGCGGTAGCTCAGGCCCGCGCGCTGGCAGTAGTCCCAGATGAAGCCGTCGCGGGGGTAGGCCACTTTGCGGGTGCCCTCGAAGTCGTAGGTGCCGCCGCGCCCGCCGTAGCTGATGGGCCACGACTTCTCCACGTAGTCGGTGGCGTAGGCGGCGGTGCTCCAGTTGTGGCCGTCGGCGCTCACCTCGGCATTCACGTAAAAATTATCGAGCAGCACAAACTCGGCGGCCAGCGCATGGTGGTTGGGCGTCACTTTCCGCGGAAAAATGCACAGCGACGAGTCGCCCGCACCGGCCCGCACATCGCCCAGCATCTGGTCGTAAGTCCGGTTTTCCTTGATAATATAAAAGACGTGCTTAATCGGCGACGTTTCGCCCGCCCGGCGCGGCACCGGGTTGCCGGCCGCGCCCAGCGCCAGCTTTTCGCTTTCCTTGGTAAAGGGCGTGTTGGCGTACACCTGCCGGGTATACGCCTTAAGCCGGGTCGCATCGGGGGTAGGAATGAAGGAGAGCGTGCCCTTAAACAAGCCGCCGATGTACTGCACCTCGCGGTGCACGCCGCCCGACTGGTAGCCGCTGTCGTCGTTGCGGCGCACTGGCTGCGGCCCCTGCGGGTTCGCCAGACTCGACATGCCTTTGCCGTTGGCTACCAATATCTTACTACCTACCGTGCGCACGCAGGTCGGGTACCAGCCGGTCGGGATGAAGCCTTTGGCAGCGCTGTGGCCAGGCTGGCTCACATCGAACACAGCCAGGCAGTTGTTATCGGCATTGGCGATGTAAAGCGTCTTTTGGTCGGCTGAGAGGGCCAGCCCGTTGGTGGTCGAGCCGGTGAGGCGCGTGGGAAAGAGGCTGGTCGAGATGGTTTCGAGCACCCGAAAGCTCCGCGCATCTACCACCGACACCGAGTTATCGTTAGCATTCGCCACAAACAAATAGCGCCCGTCGCGGCGCTGAATCAGCTCATTCGGGTGGCTGCCGGTGGCCAGCGCGGCGCGTACGCGGCCGGTGGCGCGGTCGTAGGCCAGCAGCTTATCGCCGCCCCAAAGCGTGATGTACAGCGTCTTACCATCGGGCGCGAGCAGGCAGCCGTAAGCCTCTGCGCCGAGGGGTAGGCGGCGCACCACGCGCCTGGTCTGCAGGTCGAGCACGTAGAGCGCGCTGTCTTCCTTGGTCACTACATAGAGGCGCTGCCCGGCCGCGTCTACGGCCAGGCCGGTGGGGCTGATTTTGGCCTTTGGCCAGGGCCGGCCCAGGCGCAGTGTGTCGGGCGCGCCGAGTTTGCGCCCGGCCGTGGGGTAGGCCAGAATAATGTTGTCGTTGCCGCCCGAGGCATAGAGCTTATCACCCTTCGGGCCAAACGCCAGCCCGTACCACGCCTTGCCAATCACGCGCTCATCCAGCAGCTTTTCGCTCGCAGGGTCAATAAGTTGAATAGTCTGCGTACTCTGCCCGTTGTTGGTCACGGCCAGCATTTTGCCGTCCGGCGCGAGCTGCATGTTAAGCGGCAGGTCGCCGAGCGGCAGCGCGGTGCCGGCCGGGGTGAGGCTCCAGCCGTTGGGCAGCAGGATGTGGGCCGCCTGCGGGTCGTTGGTGGGAAGTTGGGCGTGGGCCGCGCTGGTGAGCAGGGCCAGCACGGTGGCGGCGGAAAGCAGGCGTTTCATAACGATTCGGGGTAAAATCAGCACGCCGCAAAGGTCGGGGTAGCGCGGGGCTTTTGCTATTATGCGAAGGTTACGAAACGAGTGAGGCGGCCAGCGCGGTTCACCTGCCCCCTCTTCACAGGAGAGCGCGAACAGCAAACAGGGTGGGGCAGCCGCATGAAGCGGTTATCAGGAGGAGGTCGCCGGCGGTGGGCAAGCGCTTAGTAGCCGCCACGGCCCCCTGCTTTCTGCTGCGCTCCAAAGGGAGCTGGTTGGAAGAAGAACCCCTATCTGAATCATCGTGCGGTTAATCGGGACAATGCCCTAGCTGGCAATGTTTCTGGCGCTGGTGGCGGCGCCGCCACCAGCGCCAGAAACATTGCCCCACGCCGGGGCTGTTTCACAGGTCAATTAATCACGTTCCTACCCCATGCGCTTGCTTCATTTCGTCTTGCTGAACCGCTTGGCCCGGTGGGGACTCCTGGTCCTGCTGCCGCTCACCTGCTGCGTCAACTTGTTGAAGCCCGCCCACGGGTTCCGGGCCCCGGCCCCCGACACGGCCCCCAACTATGCCCTTGAAAGCAACTGGGCCGCCCTGCCCACCCGCCGCGACTCGGCCGATGCCGTGCCCCGCGCCGCCGGCCTGCGCGATGGCCAGACCACGGCCGCTGCCGACGTGTTCTTCATCTATCCTACCACCTACTTCTGGCGCGGCCACTGGAACGCCGCCGTGGGCAATGTCCGCCTCAACCGCTTCACCGACCGCACCACTCTCTTCAACCAGGCCAGCGCGTTCAATGCGGCGGGCCGCATCTACGCCCCGCGCTACCGGCAAGCCACGCTCTACTCGTTTTTCGACAAGCAGGGCCCCGACGGCCAGCAGGCCCTCGACCTGGCCTATACCGACGTGAAGGCGGCTTTCCAATACTATCTCGCGCACTACAACCAGGGCCGGCCCATTATCATCGCCGGTCATAGTCAGGGGGCTACCCACGCAACGCGCCTGCTCCACGACTTTTTCGACCACGACCCCGCGCTGCGCAAACGCCTAGTAGCCGCCTACCTCATCGGCGGCCAGGTGAAAACCAACGAGTACCAAACCATCCGCCCCTGCCCCGATTCGCTAGCCACCGGCTGCTTTGTGGCCTGGAACACCTCCGAGCGCGGCTTCGATTATGCGCCCTACAACGGCTTGGCCGCCACCAACCCCCTCACCTGGACGCTCGACACCTTGCGGGCCCCCGCCGCCCGCAACCGCGGCGGCGTCGGTCCCCACATGAAGCGCATCGATGCCCACATCACTGATGCCCAAGTCCACGGCGGCCTGCTCTGGATTACCCCGCCCAACGTCCGCGGCTACCCCCGCCTCTTCGTCCCCGGTTACCCCGAGCTGCGCCACTCCTTCCACGCCGCTGACATTGGCCTGTTCTATATGAACCTTCGTGAGAACGCAGCGGCGCGGGTACGGGCGTGGCAACGGGCAAATCGGTAAAATTGCGCGGATAAGTTGGCCGCTGCCCGCCGTGGGCAGCGTACCTGAATTGGCTGCCCGGCTGAACAGGAGTCGGGTAGTAGGAGGGCAGCAAAAAGTGGGGGCCGTGGCGGCTACTAAGCGCTTGCCCACCGCCGGCAGCCTCCTCCCGATAATCGCTTCATGCGACTGCCTCCCACTCTCTGCTGCGCTCCGAGAGGGGGCTAGGGGTGAGATAAACCGCCGCGGACGACCTACCCCCCCACCGGCAGCGTGAAGTGAAACGCGCTGCCGCTACCCAGCTCACTTTCTATCCACAGCCGGCCGCCCTGCGTAGTAATGAACTCGCGGGCGATGCTCAGGCCCAGGCCCGAGCCGCCGGTGTAGCCGGCTTTGTCGGGCAGCTGCGCGAAGCGCTGGAAAATCTTGTCGTGGTGCTCGGCCGCGATGCCGGGGCCGCGGTCCTGCACCGTCACCTGCACGAACTTACCGGCGCGGGCGGCCCGCACCGCGATACTTTCGCCGGCCGGCGAGTAGCGGATAGCATTGGCCAGCAGGTTGATAAGTACCCAGGTTGTCTTCTCCACATCGGCGCGCACGGGCGGCAGGTCGGGGGGTAGGGCGGTTTGCAGGGTGAGCTGCTTATTAGCTAATTGCGCCTGCACAGTGGCCTCGGCAAAGCGCACCACCTCAGCGAGTTGGGTGGGCGCGAAGTTGAGCTGAATACCCTGGCCCGAATCGAGGCGCGACACGTCGAGCAGCTCGCTCACCAGGCGCTGCAAGCGCTGCGTTTCGCGCTGAATGCCCACCGTAATATCCTGGCGCTCCGCCTCCGGCAGGTTGTCTTTTTGTAATACCTTGAGACTAAGATTGATGCTAGAGAGCGGCGTTTTTAGCTCGTGCGACACGGTGGCCAGGAAATTCGACTTTACCTGGTCCAGCTTTTTGAAGTCCGACACGTTGCGCAGCGTCAGCAGCTGGCCTATGAACTCGGTTTTGTCGCTGGCCTCATTATAGGAAACCAGGTCCTGCACCGCCAGCCGGTAAAAGGCTTCCTCGCCGCGCTGCGTAATGGTGAGCAGCGGCGCTTCGGCCACGGCCTGCTCGCGGTTGGGCGCGTCGAGCGGTGCTGTCAGGGTTTGAAACAGGTCGTTTTCGAGGCGCACGAGGCTAGCCGGGCGGCCCACCAGTTTTTCGGGGGGTAGGCCCAGCAGCTCGCACATTACGGGGTTGGCCAGCAGTACGCGGCGGCTCTCATCCAGCACCAGCAGACCTTCATCCAGGGTATTGATGATGCTGGAAGCGCGGTTGCGGGCCGTCAGCAATTCGGCGGCGGTGGAGCTGCGAAACTCGCGCAGCTCGCTCAGCATCTTGTTGAAAGCCAGCGCCACCTGCCCAAACTCGTCGTTGCTTTCCTGCGGAATGGTAGCCGCGAAGTCGCGGGCCGTGGCGTGGCTCAGGGCGGCGCTCAGCTTGCGCAAGGGCTGCACCGCCGCCTCGGGCACGCTCGCCACGAAGCCCAGGCCCAGCAGCGCCGCCACCGTAATAAAGAGGATGAGGTTGCGGTTGGCCTGCTCGGCGTAGTGGTTAGCCAGGGTATTTTTACGGGTGAGGGCTGCCGTGTTCAGGTTCATCATGCGCAGGGTTTGGGCGCGCAAAGGCCGCCAGGCGGGGGGTAGGGCGCGGCCGTCGCGGCTCAGGTCGCCCTGGTAGGCAGCCAGCTGCTGCGTGAGGCTGTCCACTACCTCGCGCTCGCCGGGCTCGGTAATATTGCCGGCCTCCCGCGTCAGGCCCCGCTGCAGCTGCCGCAGGCCAGGAGCACTGCCGGGCTCCTCGCGCAGCGCATCCAGCCCGTGCAGCATCTGCTGCCCCAAATCCACGGAATATAGATTGTCCTTCAAGATATTGCGCGATTTCAAATCTAGCTGCCGCACCGTATAAAAAGCATAGCTGCCAATGCTGAGCAGCAGCGCCAGCATGGCCACGAAGCCGAGGGTAATTTTGGTCTTGAGAGTCATGATGAGGGAGTCTTTTGTAAATCGTCTGTCATTGCCGTGCTCCACTGCATTGCGCTCGCAATGACAGACGATTTATTCTGTTAGTCAATAAGTTATCAGATACACATCCAAATCACCCCCGTCGCGGGCCACGGCGCGCAGCAGGTCGTTGGTGATGCCGCGGCGGCTCAGGCGCTCCCACTGGCTTTTCTCGCGGGTGATGCCGCACACGAGCAGCGTCGCGCCCTTTTCCTGCGCCACCCGCCGGATGGCCGCCACCACGTCGTCGTCCTTCACCCGCAGAATCTGCCCGCCCAGCTCCACCGCCAGTTGCAGGTTGCGAAGCAGATGCCGCTGCGTAGCCAGCCCGATGCGGTCGGCGCTCTCGCGGCCGGTCTGCACGTAGAGCACGTACCAGGCGGCGGCCGAAAAGCGGTCGGCCAGGCGCGAGGTTTTGCGGATTATCTCCTTGGCGGCCTCGGCGTTGGAGTTGATGCAGGCCAGCAGGCGGTCATCGTTGCGGCGGGGGGTAGCGATGGCCGGCGCGCCGCCGGCATCACTTTCCACCTGCCGGCCCAGCAGCTGCGCCACCTCGCGCACGGCCAGCCGCCGCAGCTGCAACAGGTTTTCGGACTGAAAGAAGTTGGCCAGCGCGGTAGGCACTTTGGCCGGGTCATATATTTTGCCTTCCTCTAGGCGGGCGCGCAGCTCGCCCACGGTCAGGTCCACGTTCACCACCTCGTCGGCCTCGCGCAGCAGCTGGTCCGGGATGCGCTCGGTCACGTCGGTGCCGGTTATTTTCAGCACCTGGTCGTGCAGGCTTTCCAGGTGCTGCACGTTCACGGCGGTTATCACCGAAATGCCGCTTTTCACTAGCTCCTCCACGTCCTGCCAGCGCTTTTCGTGGCGCGAGCCGGGCACGTTGGAGTGGGCCAGCTCGTCCACAATCACTACCTGCGGGCGGCGCTTCTCAATGGCATCCAGGTCCATTTCCTCCACCGCGTGGCCCTTGTAAAACACCTGCTTGCGGGGCAGCAGCGGCACGTTGCGCAGCTGCGCCACGGTGCCGGCCCGGCCGTGGGTTTCCACGTAGCCGAGCAGCACGTCCACGCCGTTGGCGTGCAGGTCGTGGGCCTCTTGCAGCAGGCGATAGGTCTTCCCTACCCCCGCGGCCAGGCCCAGGTAAATCTTGAGCGTGCCGCGCCGCTTCTCCCGCACCAGGCGCAGGAACCGCTCGGCAGATTGGTCGCGCAGGTCGGCTTCGGCGGTAGACATAGCAGGGGAATAATAAGCTGTCAGCTTTTAACTATTCGCTTTTCCTGTTGATTAACAGGGCTTACGCAGCGGGTTTTATACATCTTTGCAGGCAGCGCTCACCAGTTGCAAGGGGGCCAGCCAGAACAGCCCCGTCGCTTTAAAGCCGCACCCGCCTGAACGACAGTAGGTAGCTCAGAAGGTGAGGCCAAGCAGCGTCGTCACGGCCGCATCGGTACGCTTGGGGGTTTTATCGCGGATGTACGCGTTGTTCTGGTCGATGAATTCCTTGAACTCGGCCCGCAGAATGACGCGGGGCACGGGCAGATAGTCGAAGCCCAGCGAGTAGCCGGTGGTGTTCAAGCCGCCCACGCGGGTAGTGGCCAGCACGCCGCTGGGGTCGTGGTAATACTCCACGCGGCCCACCAGGCCGGCCCGCGTCCACAGGCGGCGGCGCACGATGAGCGAGCCGCCCTGCCACTTGTCGTAGCCACCCCGGCCATCGAGTTTTTCCTGCCAGCCAGTGTCGAAGGCACCGGCTATTTTCCACTTTGGCGTGGGGTCATACGTAACGTAGAAGTCGTGGAAGTAGCGCAGGCGCACGCCCAGCGAGTCGGGCACGTTGCGGCCTTCGCCAATGAAGGTGCTCGAATTGAACAAAAGCTTGGGGGTAGGCCGAAACTGCACCTGCGTGCCCACCGCCTCGTTCTGGTTGCGGTCGCGGATAACCTGCCAGCCGTTGATGGTCAGCACCGAAAACAGCCACTTCTTGCCCGCGTCATACGTAAGCTTGGCCCCCGTCTCGTAGTAAGGCGAGTTTTCGGCCATAATGGAGCGGGTCAGCGTGAGGTCGTCGCGCGAGTTGGGGCCTTCCAGGCCAATGTGCGAGAGGAAGATTCCGGCATCGAGCCAGAGGTTTTTGGCCACCCGCACGCCGCCCCAGGCCTCGTAGATGTTCTTGAAGATGGCCGGCTCAGCGGCGTAGTTGGCATCGGGGTAGGTGCCGGTCTGGATGGCAAAAGTGCCCCGGATGCGGTCGCTGTTGTAGCGCGCGCCCAGCAGGGCAATGTTGATGGCAATCTGGTTGTGCAGATTTTCCGAGTAAATGAAGCTGGGCCGGGTGAGGCTGGCGGGGTTATTAAAATCGTAGCCGTAGTACACGCCCACGTAGCCAAAAAACTCGGGCTTGGGGTCGGCCAGCCGGGCCGTGTCGGCGGCCGCGGCGGCCGTAGTGGCGGCGGCCGTGGCCGTGGGGGCAGCGGGCGGCGCGGTAGTGGTGGTGGTAGTTGGCGCGGGCGCGGGCGTAGTTTGAGCGCGGGCCAGGCCGGGTAGCAGGCCCGCGCTCAGCAGCAGAGAAGAGAAGCGTACTGAATGGCGCATAGGTGCGTCGAAAAAGGTGGGGTAGGGAGGCTACCCGGCGGGCGGCCTGCCTAAAGAATTAGTCGCGGGTGAGCTGCAGCTCGGGCCGCTCGGGCGTGAGCAGCGGAATATTTTCGATGGTGAGCGAGGAGTTATCCAGCCCGAAGCTTTGCTGCTGACTGGAGCCCAGCCAGCGCAACGCGCCCGAGAGGCGGGCCACCAGCCGCTGCCAGCCGCTGAGCGACTGGGCATAGGGCAGGGTACGGTTGAGGATAACGAACTGAAAATCACCCACCATATCCTGGCCGCGCAGCGAGTCGTAGCGCGAGGTGATGTCGATTTCCTTGTTCTTCACCAGGTCGGTTACCACCTGCCGGAACATGTAGTTGATGGCGTGGTCAACCCGAAAGCCCAGTCGGAACTCGATGCGCACCAGGTCGTCGGCGAGCACAGTGGTGGCGTGGTAGGTCTTGGTGTATGGCTCGTCGGTGGTCGTGACGTGGATGAGGTAGTAGATATCGGCCCGCTTGGGGCTTTTGCGAAAAATGCTGTGGATAATGCCGTTCTCGACCATTTTGGGGTCTTCCGAATCGGTGAGGTACACCAGGTGGGTGGCAAACTTGGGCACCGACTCATCGGCGCTGAGCTTGCTGAGCAGGGATAGCCAGTCGGCCAGCGGCACGTACTTGGCCAGGTCGTTGCGCAGGCGGCGGCCCTGAATCCAGCTCACCATCACCAGCAGCAGCAGCAGCCCCAGTAGCACGCTGATGTAGCCGCCCTCGGGAAATTTGCGCAGGTTGGCAATCAGAAATGAGCCTTCCACGGTGAAATACGTCAGCAATAGCAGCCCAATCCACACAATGCCAACCCGGCGCAGGCGCAGGTAGTAGGCCAGCAGCACCGTGGTCATGAGCATGGTCACGGTCACGGCCAGGCCGAAAGCCGCCTCCATGCGGCTGCTCTCGCGGAAGTGCAGCACCACGCCCACGCAGCCGGCGCAGAGTATCCAGTTGAGCGAGGGCACGTAGGCCTGCCCGCGCAATTCGGTGGGGTAGGACACC
The DNA here is from genome assembly GCF_020012125.1 of Hymenobacter psoromatis. Taxonomy (NCBI): domain Bacteria; kingdom Pseudomonadati; phylum Bacteroidota; class Cytophagia; order Cytophagales; family Hymenobacteraceae; genus Hymenobacter; species Hymenobacter psoromatis. The sequence continues at coordinate 1,503,734 of NZ_JAIFAG010000001.1, read as the reverse complement.
TTCACCTTAGGCCAGAAGTTGAGCCGCAACGCCTCAATAATGAGCGTGTACGAGCCCGAAATCAGGGCCTGCGAGGCAATGATGGTCGCCAGCGTGCACAGTCCGATGGCCGGCAGCAGGCCCCATTGCGGTATCATTTCAAAGAACAGGTTGCGCTCGCCCAGGGGCGCGCCCTGGTGCTGGAGCAGCCACGCCCCCTGCCCCAGGTAGTTGAGCAGCAGGCAGGTTTTAACAAAAGTCCACGACACGTAGATGTTGCGCCTACCCACGTGGCCCATGTCGGCGTAGAGCGCTTCGGCCCCGGTGCTGCACAGAAAAATACTGCCCAGCAGCCAGAACGCGCCCGGCAGCCGGGTTATCATGTGCACCGCGTAGTACGGGTTCAGGGCCCGCAAAATGCTCGGCTCCTGCACCAGAAACCGGATTCCCAGCACGGCCAGCATCGAGAAAAAAACCACCATGACCGGCCCGAAGAGCTTGCCGATAATGGCCGTGCCGAACTGCTGAAACGCAAACAAACCCACCAGAATAACCAACACGATGGGCACCGTATTCAGGTCGGGCTTTATCATTTGCAGCCCCTCAATGGCCGAGGCCACCGAGATGGGCGGCGTAATGAGGCTATCGGCCAGCAGCGCCGCCGCCCCGATGATGGCTGGCAGGTAGAGCCACTTCAGCTTCAGCCGCCGCAGCAGGGCGTAGAGCGACAAAATGCCGCCCTCGCCGTGGTTGTCGGCCCGCATGGCAATAAAGACGTACTTAAAAGTAGTAAGCAGCGTGAGCGTCCAGATAATGGCCGATACGGTACCCAGCACCACTTCCTCCGTCACGGGCCGGTGCACGAACACGCCGCGCACAGTGTAGAGGGGCGAAGTACCGATATCGCCGTACACGATGCCTAGGGCGATGAGCGAGCCCGCGGCCGTAATGCGGGTGTGGAGGGTACCGTGGCCGCCCGGCTCGGGCGTAGGAATGGGAATAGTAGCAGCGGCCGTAGCGGAGGTCGGCATAGTCAGTGGCTTAGCGTAGCGAGGGAAACCGAAACCAGGAAGGGAAATAATGAGGGAAAAACTGTTTAGTAGGGCAAGTACAGCCGACCGACTAGTAAACTTGCCCTGCCGAATACTTACAGCAAGCAACTCAGGAAGCCCAACTTTAGCTGAGAGCAATAGTTGGGCTTCCTGAGTGCGGATAGAAGGACCGCGGAAACTTAAAAACGAAAAATAGTCGAGAAAATAATACGATTTTCGTCTTTCACCAAATCGGCTACGTAGCCGGTAGGGTCGCCGATGGGTGGGTTCCAGCCATTAGGAGAGGTTACGCCGCCGTGCCCGCTGAAATAAGGCACCGATGCGTGGCGTGTTACGTACTCTATGCCGAAGGTCAGGTAGTCGTTGGGCATATACTGCATGTTGGCCGAAGAGTCCCAGCCCTTGAACAGGTCGCCAGGATTTTGCGTGAGTACGCCGGTGCCGGTGGGCAACAGGGCCAGGTATCGGCCGGGGTTCGAAATAACGCCGCCGCCGAAGGTAGTGGCGAAGTGCTGCTTCGGGCCGTACCAGAAACGGTTGTAGAACATGGCGCTCAAGAAGTTTTGCTCCGGAATACCACCCTTGTTGCCGAAGGGCCTCACTATCCCGTCGCCACCCTCGAAGCCCAGGTCGCCGGTCAGCGAGAAGGCCGCTTTGGTGATGCCGGGGCCACCGGGGGCATTGTAATAGCGGGCCACAACGGAGTTGTCGGTGTGAAAGCGGTAGCGGTTAGGGTCGAGGGCCGTGTCGTGGCCGTAGTACGACGAACCCAGCACCGAAAGCCACTCCTTCGGGCGGTATTGTATTTGGAAGCCCACACCCGGCGATTCGTTAAACATCCCGTAGGTCTGCCATCCGTTCACAAGCCACAATTCTACTTTCAACTTATCAGTGGGGAACAGCTGCACTCGCGAGCCGGTAAAAAACCACGGCGTATTGTCAGAAGTGAAGGAGGGCTGGTAGTTCCAGTTCTCGAAGTTATTGTAAGACAGCAGGCCCACATACGACTTGAAGATACCAAAGTCGATGTTGATGCCGTGCATCTTGTTGATGTGAATGCCCGCGTAGCCTTCGGTCACGAAGCGCAGGGCCGTGTACAGGTCAAACTGGCCGCGCAAGGGCGTATTGTCGTTGCGCGGAATGCCAGTAGCGCGGGTGCCAAACTGCAAAAATAGCTTGGCCCGTGCTCCCGTCTTGGGGTCGTGAAACTCACCGCCCGCCTCGATATACGAGATGTTAAATTCGTTTGAACGGAATGTGGCCGTCGAACCGGAGTTAGTGTGGTCGATGGGCCGGGCAAACGAGTAGTTATAATTGCAGTCGATGGTAGTGCCGCCGGTGAAGTATTTGGAGTCGAGCAACGCTTTTTTCTGGCGATTAGCTCCCTGCACCCAGGTAAAGTCGCCCCAGGCAAAAGGCTCCGTGTACTTGCCAGTATCCGTCTTGGTTACCGTTAGGTCGTTGGAAATCACCCGGTTTGTAGCGGTGAGGGCTGCGCTGTCGCGCATTTCTTGCTTAATCTGGTTGATAATGGCCTGGCGCTCGGCCGGCGAGAGGGTAACCTGCGCCTGGGCGGTCGCATGTAGGGCCAACAGGCAGCCCGTAGCAACTAAAGTGGAGGTAAATTGCTTTTTCATAAAAAATGAATGGGGTGGTAATCAATACCTGGCCGACAGCCAGCGAGGCTGCCTATCACAGGTATTGAACAGGGGAGAGAAGAGTGATAATGGTTGATAAAGAATCGGCCGAGCCGGTAGCGGTGTCGACTACGCCAAAAAACAGCCTCAGAAGCGAATAACCGCGTCCGCCGCGACCTGAAACTGGTCGCGCTTCAGGCCATTGTCGTAGGGCGTGGCCCCGGCGGCGTAGGCCCGCTCGTAGCGCACTTCGGGCCGAATGCGTAGCAGCGAGTTAAAGGTGTGTACCAAGCCGATGGTATGGCTGGAATACGAAGTGGCGTAGCTGGTGCGGTTGCCCTGAGGGTCCATCAGCAGGTCGTTGCGGATGGAAAGGTAGTCTTTCGCGCCCAGCAGCACCTGGAAGTAGTTAACGGCCCCCACGGCGTGCGCGAGGCCGGGCGTGAAGGCACCAGCGCCGGTGTTTTCATAGAAGCGCTGGCCCGGCCCGTCGATGACGGTGCCGCCCATCAAGGAGTTGAACTGCCAGAGGTAATAGCCTTCGGTCATCATGTGCACGGTGCCGTTGAAGCGGTGGCCCCAGGTGGCCACGGCCATCTGCAGGTTATCGTGGTTGTTGCTATACTGGCCGCTGCCAACAGAGTTAATGCCGGCATACACCGAGTTGTTGTTGTTGCGCGATACCCAGCGGAACATCGCCAGCCCATTGAGGTGGGCCGAATTGCTCCATAGGGCCACGTCGTTGCCGCCGTGCACGCCCAGCTCAATCTGCCAGTAGGGGCTGAAGCGGATGGTGGCCTGCGCCCCACTAAAGGTGTAGGGGTCCACGGCAAACATGAGCGAGTGCGAGTAGAGATAATTATCAGGAGCCCACTGCGCCTCAATATCGGCCGGCGAGATAAAGCGGCCTACTTTCAGGAGCATTCCCTGCGCTATTTTAGGCAGATAGAGCAGGGCGTACACCTGGGTAGGGTCGTAGCCATAGAGGTTGTTTTTTTTCAGCAGCTGGTCGCTGAAAATTCCCTTGGCGATGGTGTAGCGGTAGTCAATGCCGTAGATATTATCCACCAGAAAGCCCCAGTCGGCGTGGTCGGTCTGCACGGTGTTGGGCTGGCGCTCCATGCGAATAATTACCTGGTCGAGCACCACCCTGTTGGGCACGAGGTTGTAGGCCGTGGGCGCGTTCGAGTTGTGCGAAGTACTCAGGTTACCCCCGATGCTGGCCCAGCCGTAGATTTTGAAGCGGCTTTTGGCCAGGCCCAGCGCCTTTTGCAGGGGGTAGTCGGTACCCTCGCTGGGCAAGCCAATAACGGGCGAGCCGTCCCACTCCGACACTGGATAAGGCCCTAAAATGGGCGATGGCAGGCAACGCCCGTTGGAGCCATCTACGACGGGTAGGCCGCCGTGGTGGGTAGTATCGGCCGGGGCCTGGGCCTGGCTGGCAAGGGGTAGGGCAAGCAGCAAAGCCAGCAAGCCGGTAGGTAAATGTATTTTCATAATAAAAGAGAGTTTCAACAAAAAACCTGCTCATACAAGAAATATGCTTTTATAGCTTCCCGCAGCCCGCCAGCGGGGCTTAGCGGCCCTTTAGCGCGTCCAGAGCCAGGTTCAGAGCCAGCACGTTTACCTTGTCGGGGCCTAAAATCCCCGGCGTGATATGCTGCTGCACCAGGCTGCGCACCTGCTCCGGGGCCAGGCCGCGGGCCCTGGCCACGCGGGGCACCTGCACCAGCGCGCCCTGCGGCGAGAGGTCGGGGTCGAGGCCCGAGCCACTGGCCGTGAGCAGCTCGGCGGGCACGTCGGCGCGGTTTACGCTGGGGTTTTTCAACAAAAACGTATCGAGCCGGGCCTGCACTACTTTCAGATAATCGGGGTTGCTGGGCCCCTTGTTCGAGCCGCCCGAGCCGTCGGCGTGGTAGCTGACCGCCGAGGGCCGCGAATTGAAATACTCAGGCCTGTCGAAGCGCTGGCCCACGTTGGCGAAGCCCACGAGGCGGCCGTTCTGGCGCACCTGCACGCCCTCGCCCCGTCCGGGTGCCAGCTGCGCGGCGGCCCACACCAGGGCCGGGTAAATACCGCAGCATAGCACCATAAGCACAAGGGTCAGGCGCAGGGCGGGGAGGAATTGGGATTTCATGGTTTTACTGGGTAAAACGGAGTAGTACTCCGTTAATCGTTGTTTAACAAGGTGCTACCGGCGCGAACGGGAACGGATTGCCACTCCGTTTTACAAAAACACGCCTACTATCAGGTCAATGATTTTGATACCGATAAAGGGCACTATTACCCCGCCGAGGCCATAAATGAGCAGGTTGCGGCGTAGCAGCGCTGACGCGCCCACGGCCTGGTAGGCCACCCCTTTCAGGGCTAGCGGCACCAGCGCCGGAATGATGAGTGCGTTGAAAATAACGGCGCTCAGAATAGCCGACTGCGGCGACTTCAGGCCCATCACATTGAGCGCGCCCAGGGCCGGAATGGCGACCATGAACAAGGCCGGCACGATGGCAAAGTACTTGGCCACGTCGTTGGCGATGGAGAAGGTAGTGAGCGTGCCGCGCGTCATGAGCAGCTGCTTGCCAATCTCCACTACCTCAATGAGTTTAGTGGGGTCGTTGTCGAGGTCTACCATGTTGCCGGCCTCTTTGGCGGCCTGGGTGCCGGAGTTCATCGCTACCCCCACGTCGGCCTGGGCCAGGGCGGGGGCGTCGTTGGTACCGTCGCCCATCATGGCCACCAGTTTACCGGCCTGCTGCTCGGCGCGGATGTACTTCATCTTATCCTCCGGCTTAGCCTCGGCGATGAAGTCGTCCACGCCGGCTTTTTCGGCGATAAACTTGGCCGTGAGGGGGTTATCGCCAGTCACCATCACGGTTTTGATGCCCATGCGGCGCAGGCGCTCAAAGCGCTCCTGAATGCCGGGCTTGATGATGTCCTGCAACTCGACTACCCCCAGAATGCGGTCGTCCTGGCTCACCACCAGCGGCGTGCCGCCGTTGCTGGCTACCTTGGCTACCTGCTGGGTGGTTTCGCTCGGAAACTCCTGGCCAGCGGCGTTGGCCAAGATGCGAATGGCATCGGAAGCGCCTTTGCGGATGCGCACGCCGCCGGCCAGGGTCACGCCTGAGCTGCGGGTTTCGGCCGTGAACTTGATGGCCTCGCTACCCTGGGCGCGTTGCTGGAGGTCGGCCGCATCTTGGCGGCGCACCTGCTGGGCCAGCTCCACAATGCTCTTACCCTCAGGGGTTTCGTCGTGCAGCGAGCTGAGGGTAGCGGCTTCCACCAGCTCGCGCTCGCTCACGCCGGGCGCGGGCCAGAAGTGGGTCGCCTTGCGGTTGCCGATGGTAATGGTACCCGTTTTATCGAGCAGCAACACGTCGATATCGCCGGCCGTTTCCACGGCTTTGCCACTCTTGGTGATGACGTTGGCCCGCAGGGCGCGGTCCATGCCCGCAATGCCGATGGCCGAGAGCAGCCCGCCGATAGTGGTCGGAATCAGACACACGAACAGCGCAATAAACGAGGCCACCGCAATGGGCGTTTTGGCATAGCGCGAAAAAGGCTCCAGCGTGACGCAGACAATCACGAACACCAGCGTGAAGCCGGCCAGCAGAATGGTAAGGGCAATTTCATTGGGCGTTTTCTGACGCGACGCGCCCTCCACAAGCGCAATCATCTTGTCCAGAAACGACTCGCCGGGGGCCGTGGTCACCAGCACCACGATGCGGTCGGAGAGCACCATCGTGCCGCCCGTGACCGACGATTTATCGCCGCCCGACTCACGGATAACCGGGGCCGACTCGCCGGTAATGGCCGACTCGTCGATGGTGGCCAAGCCCTCGATAATCTCGCCATCGGTGGGGATAATCTCACCGGCCTCCACCACGAACACCTGGCCTTTTTGCAGCTGCGCCGAGTTGACGCTCGTGAACGAGCCGTCGGGCTGGCGCACCTTGGCGGGCGTGTCCTGGCGGGTTTTGCGCAGCGAATCGGCCTGCGCTTTGCCCCGCGCCTCGGCAATAGCCTCGGCGAAGTTGGCAAATAAGAGCGTCATAAACAGCACGATAAATACCGTGAGGTTGTAGCCGAAGCTGCCCTGGCTGGCATCGGGCCGCACGAGCTGGCCAATGGTGACAATGCCCATGACCACGGTGCCCAGCTCCACGGTGAACATTACCGGGTTGCGGAACATGACGCGCGGGTCGAGTTTCACGAAGGCCTGCTTCGTGGCCTCCGCGACGAGCGCGGGTTGAAAGAGGGATTGGGATTGGGTTGCCATTTTAGGGTAGGAAGTCGCCCTCCGCGTTCACCTCACGAGACCCCTCTGGGGCCGGCCCCCTCTCCTGTGGAGAGGGGGAGCCCCAGCGGCGCAGCATACAGTAAGAGTGCAGAGCTTTTAAATAAGTAATCGTCAGGCTTCCCCTCTCCGCAGGAGAGGGGGCCGGCCCCAGAGGGGTCTCGTGAGGTAAGCCGGCCGCGTCGCTAGTACAGCGTGAAGTGCTCGGCCAGTGGGCCCAGCGCCAGGGCCGGGAAGAAAGCCAGCGCGGCGATAATCCAAATCACGAAAAAGACCATGATGCCGAAGGTGCCCGTGTCGGTGCGCAGGGTGCCGGCGCTTTCAGGGATGTATTTTTTGCGGGCCAGCAGGCCGGCAATGGCCACCGGGCCGATGATGGGTAGGAAGCGCGAGAGTAGCAGCACCACGCCGGTCGAGATGTTCCACCAGGGCGTGTTGTCGCCGAGGCCCTCGAAGCCCGAGCCGTTGTTGGCGGCCGAGGAGGTGTACTCGTAGAGCATTTCAGAGAAACCGTGGTAGCCGGGGTTGTTCAGCCAGGCGGCGTACTCGGTGGGGTTGCCGGCGTAGAGGTGGGTAGCCAGCGCCGTGCCAGCCAGTATCAGCAGCGGGTGCAATAGGGCCACAATGATGGCAATCTTCATCTCGCGGGCCTCAATCTTCTTGCCCAGAAACTCGGGCGTGCGCCCCACCATCAGCCCCGAGATAAACACGGCGATGATGACGAACACGAAGAAGTTGAGAAAGCCGACCCCTACCCCCCCGTAAAAGGCGTTAGTCATCATGCCCAGCAGCTCGCACATGCCCGAAATAGGCATGTGGGAGTCGTGCATCGAATTGACCGAGCCGCACGAAATAATGGTGTTGGTGATGCCCCAGTAGGCCGAGGCCGGCGCGCCCAGGCGAATTTCCTTGCCCTCCATCGCGCCCAGCTGCTGGTTGGCCCCCATGTGCGCGATGGCGGGGTTGCCGTGCATCTCATAGTATATAGTGGGGGCCAGCAGCATCAAAAAGCCGACGGTCATCACTCCAAACACCATGTAGGAGAGCCGGGGCCGCCGGATGTAGTAGCCAAAAGCAAACACCAACGCTATCGGAATCAGCACCAGCACGAAGTTCTCCACCATATTGGTAATGTAGGTGGGGTTTTCGAGCGGATGGGCCGAGTTGGCCCCGAAGAAGCCGCCCCCGTTGGTACCCAGCTCTTTAATGGCAATCATGGCGGCGGCCGGGCCGCGGCTCACGGCCGTGCTGTCGCCCTGCACGGTTACGAGGGCCGCTTTGCCCTGCATAGTCATGGGCGAGCCCTGGAACACCAGCACCAGCGCCACGAGGAACGAAATTGGCACCAGCACCCGCGTGATGCTCCGCACGAAGTAGGTGTAAAAATTGCCGAGCTTTTCGGTGCTGCCTTCTTTCAGGGCGTTGAAAACGACCACGCAGGCGGCCATGCCGGTAGCGGCCGACACGAATTGCAGAAACATAATGACCACAATCTGCGAGAGGTACGACAGGCCCGACTCGCCCGAGTAATGCTGCAGGTTGCAGTTTACTAGAAACGAGATGGCCGTGTTAAACGCCAGGTCGGGCGTCATGCTCGGGTTGTGGTCGGGGTTGAGGGGTAGGCTGCCCTGCGTGCACAGCACCAGCAGGGCAAAGAGAAACCATACCAGGTTGATAGCCAGCAGCGCCAGCATGTGCTGCTGCCAGGTCATCTCACGCTCGGGCCGCACTCCGCCGAGGCGGTAGAGCAGCCGCTCCAGCGGCAGCAGGAAGTCGGACCAACTTTTGTCGCCCCGGTAAATAGTGGCCAGGTAGCGGCCAAGCGGCAAAGCCAGCAGCACCGTCGCACCGAAAACGACGAGGATGCCGAGTAGTTCTTTATTCATTAGTAGTAGGGTTCAATGGCCTTAGGGATTAGGGTCTTAGGAGCTTAAATAGTAGCGACATAGAACTTAAGCGCTAATACCTAGAGTCCCAACTTAAAATTTCTCCGGTTTCAGCAGCACGTAACCGAGGTAGCCAAACGTGGCGATGGAGAGCAGCAGCAGGGCAAGCATCATGGCAGCAGTGGGGATAGGGTTAAATGTGGTCGAAAAAGTCAACTGACCAGCGGAAAAGCCAGAAGCCCGCCAGGCCAGCGGCAGTCAGCAGGGGAATCATCAGGGCGGGCGACATTAGTAGAAAGCTTGGCTCGTTCCCAAAAGCGGGGTTGCCCACCACTTGGCAAGCCTTGGCCCCGAATAGCATTTCTTATTATTTTTTTAGCTAAGAAATTGATAGTCAATAGTTAATTTTTACCACCCGGCGGTATTCCAGCGTGGGTAGCCTAAGGAGAGCTAGCGTTTCGCTAGCCTGCGTGTGCGTTTTGCTAGCCCGGTGCCAGGCGGCAAGTGCGCCGGGAACGCGCCTAATGGCCTTTTGGGGCGGTTGGCCCCGCGTTGGCTTGCTACCTGGAGAATTCCCTCTTCAGCTTTACTCCCGCGCTATGCCCGACCTGCTCGCCGAAATAACCCACGCCGCCAAGGCGTACTACGCCCAGACCACCGGTTTTACCCTCACGGCTACCGATTTTTTTGACTGGCTGGCCTCCCTACCCCCCTCCTACCGCGCGACGGTGCAGGCGCACGGCTTCGCTACCAGCCAGGCCGAGCCGGGCTTTCTGCGCTATTGCCTCGAAAACCGCGGCTACGCCATGCGCCTCTTCATGGCCGAGCGGCTGTCGGCCGTCGCCTTCGAGCTCTGGCTGCAACACGGCGAATTCAACGGCGACCTACCCGCCCACAGCGTGAGTCGGTAAGGCCAGCTACCCGTTGTTATTGACCCCTTACTACAACCCGTACTCCTGAATCTTGCGGTACAGCGTCGTGTGCGCAATGCCCAGCACCCGCGCCGCCTCGGCCTTGTTGCCGTTGGCTTCCAGCAAGATGCGCCGAATGTGCTGCATCTCGGCGTTGCGCAGGCTGCGTTCGTCCTCGTGGGCGGGGCCGGGGGCCGGGGCGGCGGCCAGCTGCACTTCGAGGGGTAGGCTGGCTACGTCGAGGGGCTGGCCGGGCGGCGTGAGGATGGCGGCGCGCTCCAGCACGTTGCGCAGCTCGCGCACGTTGCCGGGCCAGGGGTAGGCTTGCAGCAGCTGCAAAGCGGCCGCGGTGGGCACCAGCGCACTGCGCCGCAGCTTACCCGCGAAGTAGGGCAAAAAGCTGGCAACCAGCGCTGGCACATCGGCGCGGCGGGCGCTGAGCGACGGCACCGCCACCACAAACACGGAGAGCCGATAATACAAATCGGGCCGGAAATGCCCTTGCTCGGCCTCTTGCTTGAGGCTGCGGTTGGTGGCAGCCACGATGCGCACGTTGGCACGGGTCGGCCTGGTGTCACCGACTTTGATAAACTCCTGACTTTCCAGCACCCGCAGCAGCTTGGCTTGCAGGTTCAGCTCCAGTTCCCCAATTTCGTCCAGAAACAGCGTGCCGCCGTTAGCTTCTTCTATCAACCCTTTCTTATCGGTCATTGCGCCGGTAAAAGCACCTTTTTTGTAGCCGAATAGCTCGCTTTCCAGCAAATCTTTGGCGAAGGCGCTGCAATTGACGGCCACGAGCGGCTTGTTTTTGCGGGGGCTGGCCTCGTGAATGGCTTGGGCAAACAGCTCCTTGCCCGCGCCGGTGGGGCCTTCGAGCAACACCGTAGCCTCGGTGGGTGCCACCTGGCGGGCCAGGTGCTTGGCCGCTTCCAGGGCCGGCGCGTGGCCGATAATCGTGTCGAAGGTGGCGCGCTGGCCCACTTGTTTTTCCAGCTCGGCCACCCGGCGCTGGAGACGGGCCTTGGTCACGGCGCGGTCCACTACTACCACCAATTGGTCGTCGGAGTCGCCCTTGGTGAGGTAGTCGAAGGCCCCGGCCTTGATAGCGCGCACGCTGTCGGGCACGGTACCGTAGGCAGTCAGCAGCACCACTTCGGCCAGCGGGGCTTTTTGCCGGAAGCGCGGCAGTAGCTCCACGCCGTTGGCGTCGGGCAGCTTTACATCGCAGAGAATGAGGATAATATCGTCGGCGTGCTCGGCCAGCAGGGCCAGGCCGCGGTAGGCATCGGGGGCTTGCAGCACGGCGTAGCCCTCCAGCTCCAGCAGCCGCGCCGTGATGGTGCGCAGGTGATTTTCGTCATCAATCAGCAGAATGGTTTCGGAGGAAGCGGGAGCCGGCATGGCGCAAAGGTCGGCGAGTAAGGCGCAGCTTTCGCTTCGCGCTACGCCCCTGTCGGCCGTACCTTTGCGTTGCCACTCGTGCGCGGGCCGGCGGCTGATTTTCGCCCTACCCCCCGCACTCCGTCTCACCCGCTGTTCAGCGGCCCTACTCGGCTACACCATGATTTCCATTTCTGACCTCGACTTCCATTTCGGCTCGCGCACCCTCTACGACAGCGCCAGCCTGCACATCAAGCCCAAGGATAAGATTGGGTTGGTGGGCCTCAACGGCACTGGCAAGTCCACGCTGTTGCGCCTGCTGGTGGGCGAATACAAGCCTGACGGCGGCTCCATCTCAATGAGCAAAGAGGTAAGCCTAGGCTTCCTGAACCAGGATTTGCTGAGCTACGACACCCACGAGAGCATCCTCCATGTGGCCATGCAGGCGTTTGCCGAGGCGCTCGAATTGCAAAAGAAAATTGACGACATTCTGGTCAAATTCGAGACCGACTATTCCGACGATTTGGTGGATAAGCTCGCCAATTTACAGGAGCGCTTTGAGGCGCTGGGCGGCTACACCATGCAGGCCAAGGCCGAGGAAATATTGGAGGGCTTGGGCTTCAGCACCGACGACTTATCGAAGCCGCTCAAGACCTTTTCGGGGGGCTGGCGGATGCGGGTGATGCTGGCTAAAATTCTGCTGCAACAGCCCTCGCTACTGCTCCTTGACGAGCCCACCAACCACTTGGACCTACCCAGCATCAAGTGGATTGAAACCTACCTGGCCGGCTACGAGGGTGCGGTCATCATCGTGAGCCACGACCGCGAGTTCCTGGATGGCACTACCAACACAACCGTGGAAGTGAGCAGCGGCAAGCTCAATGCCTACGCCGGTAACTACTCCTTCTACCAGGAGGAGAAGGTGTTACGCACCGAGATTCAGCAGGGCGCTTACGATAACCAGCAGGCCGCCATCAAGCAGGCCGAGCGTTTTATTCAGCGCTTCAAAGCCAGCGCCAGCAAGGCCAAGCAGGCGCAGAGCCGCATCAAGGCGCTCGATAAACTGGACCGCATTGATGCCGTAGCGCCGGACGCGGCGAAGGTAAATTTCAAGTTCAACTTCACGCAGCAGCCCGGCCGCCACATCCTGCGCATGGAGCACGTGGGCAAGCAGTACGGCGAGAAGCTGATTTTTCGCGATACGAACGTGCACATCGAGCGGGGCGATAAAATCGCGCTCATTGGGGCCAATGGCAAGGGTAAGAGCACGCTCATGCGCTTGGTAGCCGGGGCCGAAGCGCCCACCGCCGGCAAGCATCAGCTGGGCCACAACGTCATAATGGCCTTCTACGCCCAGCACCAGCTCGAAAGCCTGAGCGTGGACAACGAGATTATTCAGGAGATGAACGAGGCGGGCTCCCGGCGCAACGAAATGGAGCTGCGCGGCGTGCTGGGCTCGTTTTTGTTCACGGGCGACGACGTGTACAAGAAAATCAAGGTGCTGAGCGGTGGTGAGAAAAGCCGCGTGGCCCTGGCCAAAACCCTGATTTCAGAGGCCAACTTCCTGCTGCTTGACGAACCGACCAACCACTTGGATATGCAGTCGGTCAACATTCTCATTCAGGCCCTGGAGCAGTACGAGGGCACGTTTATTGTCATCAGCCACGACCGCTACTTCGTGGAGAACGTAGCCACCAAAATCTGGTACATCGAGGATTTCCAGCTCAAGGAATACCCCGGCACCTACCACGAATACGAGCAGTGGCAGGACGAGCGCACCAAAGCCGCCAAGCTCAACGGCTCCGCCGCCCCTACCCCCAAGGCCGCGCCGAAGCCCGAACAGAAAGCTGATGCTACCCCCGCCAAAACGTCCTCGCCCGACCAGAAAAAGGCCCTGCGCGAACTAGCCGACGTGGAAGCCAGCATCGACAAGCTGGAAAAAGAGTTGGCCACCTACGAAAAGCAGCTGGCCGACCCCAAGATTTACCAAAATGCCGCGCAGCTCAAAGACGCGACGGTGAAATTCGAGCAGGTCAAAAAAGAGTTGGCCCGCCAGAACGACCGCTGGGAAATGCTGGCCGAAATGTAGAAAAACAACTAATGAGGAAGGCCTCACCGGAAGCAAGTCGCTTCTGGTGAGGCTTTTTTATGCAGAGGAGTCTGAGTAGCCAATAGCCCACCAAATGCCTGCTAGCCAGAGCCAGGCAGCAGCGCGTAGCCGGTATCCCCGCCGGGTAATTTGAACATGGTTTTTACCCCGGTTACCCACAGTTCGCCAGCGGCAAGCTGCTCTGTTATCTGCAGAATCATTAATTCCAGACTACGGACATATACTCCTTCATAGTGCCAAATAGCTCGTAGCTTCTCCCACGCTTACTCATTGATAAATAAGTCGACGTTCTGGCAGAACGAGTATCGGAGATATGGTTTTTAAGTTATTCAACAGTGAATTCTTGGGGATAACCGTCTATATTTTCAATTTGAAAATATTCATCAAATTCCTGCTTCTGCTTAGTATTATAGAAGTAATTTATTTTAGAAATAAATGCTTCCAGATTCGGCGCAATAATATTTCTGTCATTATCAGCGTGCCAAAATTCAAGTAGCTGTCCCTGCTGTCCCGTGAAGATTCCACCTAGGTCATAGCAGATATAGTCACCGCCACCATTGTGGAAAATTGGTATCCATTTTTCGTTCCACCAATTCTCAACTTCAAAATCGTACCCAATCATCGAAGTATTTTCCGCTGCTATCGCAAGCGCTTGTTCTAGTGGAATAAACATTGAGTTGTTCACAAACGACTCATAGCAATCAGATACCTGGCCATTTTTCCACTTGTAGAGTGCACTCAAATCACTAGGGATTTGCATTTTATACTTTTCCTCTAAACTATTAATTTCACTCTCAGCCAGGGGTTGTTGGAGACTTACGTAGAATTCTGGTCTTAAAGTAGATAATTTCTCATTTAGTTCTTTGATATTTTCTTTCATACTTATATAGGTAATTTCGTTTTTTATCATCATTACTAACATCTAAATTACCACTATTGTGCGACACGGCAAGTAGTAGTAACTCGTTCATAATTACGCATTTTAACAAGCGGACATCAGATGCGCGTGACGGCAAGGTAATACTCAACGCTATTTTTTGTCCAGAAACTTAAATATCTCCACGTAAGCGTCTTTTAACTCACTGGAATTGGGGCTATGAAGACCTTGAGGCAGAAAAAAAACTTCGTTCTTTTTCTTATCCTCGTTGAGCAGCCCCACGAATTTCTCAAAGGTTTCGGGCGGAACCTGGTCGTCTTTACCACCGTGCCAGATAAAGAATGGCGGGTCATTTTTATCAAAGTAAGTTATCGGTTCATACTTTCGAATATATTCTTTGGGTGCATAATCGGTAGTTGCTGGGAAAAGTGCGAAGCCAATTTCCTTCATAATGGGGACCTCGTTGCTCATAAAAACCTTTTCTACTACGTCTAATCCATCAACCGGGCCGGAAAAGTTGATAACCCCGGCAATCTTAATTCCTGCGGCCAGCTTGTTGGGATAAGTCGGGTCGTTGGCCGTAACTGCCACCATGCTGGCGATGTGTGCACCGGCCGAAAAGCCAGTAAGAACTACCCGTTCTAAATTCAGGTGGTACGTAGCGTTGTGCACTTTCAAAAAATTTAGGGCATATGTTAAATCTTCCGTGGCGATGGGAATCCCGCGTTTAATTCGGTAGTTCAGGTTGACTACATTCATCCCCTTTTTCAGATATGGCTGAATGTATCGTTCCTCACGCGACTTATCGCTGATATAATAGCCCCCGCCGTGTAAAAAAATGATGGTGTAATTTTTATTTTTTAATTTCTTTACATTTTCTGCAAGGTAAATATCCATATCCTGCTCCGCATCAACGCCATACGATACGTCTTTTGTTACTTTGTATGTAGTCTGTATTTGCTCAGTAGTTTCATCAGCTAGCGAAGCCAGTTTAACGGAGCATGAAATACATATTATCGAAACAAGCAGACTGAGAAGAAAAGCTTTTTTGTTCATAATAGGAAGGTATTGACGCAAGTTGTTAACTAGGAGAAGTGCTTGCCACGCGAGCAAGAGCAGAAGTAGTAGACATTTTTATCTGATACGCAGATTAGCGAGAGGAGGTGCGCATTTTTGCCGGGCGCGCTATCATACTAATCTTACATAGGCTCAACAATTGAATAACTTTATGTAATAATTATTTCTATGCAGTTAACCTACTAGAGCATAGCGCTAGATAACTTGCGCACGCTAGCTGCTAAGCCCTTCGTGCTTATAAAGAGCGCGCAGGGGCTATCAAGCAGCAGGGCTTTCCGCAATTTAGTTTCAATGAAGCTTTGGCGTAAGAGATGAGAATCATTGAGGTAGCGCATAATATTACTTAAAGCTAGGGGTTTTCGCTTTTTTTTAAATATCTCTTCAAGTAAGCACGAATTGGCACGTCTAAAAACTTCAATCCTGAGTACGCCAGCATAATTAAAAGGACCGCCGCTATTAGGATAATGAGTGTCATTTGGTTCAAACTAGGCTTATTTTTCTCTACGTAGCTCAAAAATATCCATAAAAAGGGGTAGTGAATCATGTAGAGTGGGTAGGAAATTTCTCCTGAAAAGCGACAGATGGCTTGGAGCGGTGCGGCCGCACTGGCTCCCGCGCCCAAGGCAACCAGAAAGGGGAAATAAAAAAGTACGATGAGAGAGTCGGCTAGCCAGTTTGTCTTAGTTGAGTAGGGAATCAGAAAGGCGATAAATAATAAAAAGCCAAGTGAAATAAAACCTAGCCGCGACTTAACAATCCAGTTGGAACGGTAGATGAGCATCCCGATAGGAAAGGAATATAAAATTCGGATGCCACCACCCCAAAAATTATCTTTGCCCCAGCCTACCCCCAAGTAGGTAACATGATGAGCTTCGTAACATAGCAGAAGTGCTGCGCAAGAGACTATTAGCCACAGTAGCTTATTAGATAGTTTGAATAAAATCAGCACGTAAAAAATATTGGCAATATATTCCCAGAATAGCGACCAGGTTGGCGGGTTGAGATGAAAAAGATTAGCAGAGCGTTGCAGTACTACCGGATAGGGAATCAATAGGCAGGAAGCCATGAACATCGTTACCAGCTGACTAGCGCTATACTTGGCGGCCAGGTTGCTATAAGGGTCAAGCAAGAAGAATATTAATCCTAAAACTGAACCAATAATAACGAGTGGATGCAGACGAATAAGCCTCAATTTGCAAAATTCCACCATTCCCATTGCATTTATTCGATTATCGTAGGCGTAAGCAATTACGAACCCGGATAAGCAAAAGAAAAAATCAACTGCGAGGTAGCCATGCGCGATAAAATTGTGCGTATAATCGGGAATGGCGAATTCCATAAAATGAAAAATGACGACGGCTACGGCCGCCACTCCCCGGAGACCATCCAATAATTCAAAGTGCTGCTTGGTTTTTAGCGGCTGCGTGGTACTTAATGCCATGCTAGTTTGGAGAATGCCGCAGTAGCGACCGACTTAATTGGCTTCGGCGTGAAATTACTAGGTTTCCTTTTCGGGTGAGGTACGGGCAGGGGCTAGACCAAGAGGCCGGCCGTACTTTCGCCCCATGCGCTTTCGCCTTCTCTCCTACCCCCTGGTGCTGCTCGCGGCGGCCTGCGTGCCGCTGGGCACGCCCATTACCAACCCCAACGTGCCGGTGAGCCAGCAGAAACCGGCCGAATACTACGCAGAGCGCACCCTGCGCTACCAGGACTACATCTATGACCCCAGCGTGCACAGCGTGCAGTGCTACGTGCCGACGGCGCAGGTCAACGATATTTTCCTACCCCCCATTGTGCCCCTGACCCAAGAGCAGCCCGTGACGCTGGAGTTTGACGTGCTGGGCGAGCAGGCCCCACGCCTCACGGCTAAGCTCGTGCACTGCGACCTGAGCTGGACGCCCTCGCAGCTGATTGATACGCAGTTTCTGGACCAGATAAACGAGTTTACGCTCACCAATTACCAGACTTCGGTTAATACCAAGGTGCCGTACTACCATTATACCTTGCAGGTACCGCGCGTGAAGCTCAGCGGCAACTACCTGCTGGTAGTGCAGAACCAGGCCGGCGCGCCGCTGCTCTCGCGCCGAATGCTGGTGTATGAGAACCAGGTTATTGCGCAATTACAGCCCGGTATTCTGGCCGGCGGCCTGGATGCGCGCTACGCTTACCAACAGCTCAATTTCAGCATCAATTATAGCGCCGTGGACCTGGTTAACCCGGCCGCCGAGGTAAAGGTGGTGCTGCGCCAAAACTACCGCTGGGACAATGCCCACTACAACCTGACTCCCACCTTCGTGCGCGATGCCGAGCGCGTGCTCCAATACCAGTATATCAACTATGAAAACGCCTTTCCGGGTCTGAGCGAGTACCGCTACTTCGATATGCGCTCCTTGCAGGCCGGCGGCCTGGGCGTGGCGCGGCTGCTGCGCCAGGGTACCCCTACCCAGGTCGAATTAGTACCCGAAGCAACCCGCAACGGCCTGGCCTACAACCAGTACGTGGATGCCAACGGCCAGCGCGTGTTTCAGAACCGCGAGTACGGCAACGGGGCCTACAATGCCGACTACGCCGAGGTTACGTTTAATTTGCAGGCCCCGCGGCCCGCGCTGGGCCCGGTCTACGTGTTCGGGGCGCTCAGCGACTGGCAGCTCAAGGACGAGTTCCGGCTGACATACGACTCGGTGCGGGCGGCTTACACGGGCCACGCGCTGCTTAAGCAGGGCTACTATAACTACGACTATGCGGTAGCCCCCGCGCGGGCCGGCGTCGCGCCCGATGAGATTTTCTTCGAAGGCACCCACCAGGAAACCGAGAATCAATACGACCTGCTGGTGTACTACCGCCCACCCGGCGTGCGCACCGACCTGCTCATCGCCTACCAGCGCCTCGACCTGAATCAGCGCTAAGCCTCACCCCTACCCCCCTTCACCGTGCCGGGTGGTCCGCAATCCGGGCCACCCGTTTTTGCGTAGTTAAGGCAAACAAAACTAACAGCTGTTAGCCAGCATTTTTAGTATATTCAGCTTCGCCCTAATTAATCGAAAAATCATCGTGCTAACGAAGCGGAGAGGCCAAAATTGTGTAGGTTTAGGCCTTATTTTTATTCCCAATATTTTTAGCTTTTCGCGTTTTCTTCGTATCTTTGACTATGCGTAAGACTCAGCTTCCTACCCCCCCGCCCGTGCAGCAGTTTGCCCGCTGCGTTGATGATACGGCCCGCCCCGCCGGCTTCGTCGGCGACTGGCCTACTGCCGGCCGCGTGTATCCGGTGCGCATGCTGCCCCACGCCCGCACTGGCCGGCAGCAGGTGCAAGTGCTAGGTTTTTACGCTGAGCGTCCCTACGGCGCGTTTGCCGCCCACCGCTTCGAGCCAGTAGCCACGGTGTGGATGAATTAGTAATGCGTATATTTAAGAGTAATTAACTAAGAACGTCATGCTTCCTTCGTCAGCATGACGTTCTTTTCACTTAATCACCTGCGCGGCTACGTCGAAGGTGGCGGCAGGGGGCTGGGGGTTCATGTCGGCCAGGGCAGCGACTACGATTTCGGCAATAGCCAGGTCGCGGGCGCGCTTACTGTTGGCCGGGATGATGTACCAAGGGCTGTCGAGGGTAGAGGTGGCGGCCAGGGCTTCTTGGTAGGCCACTTGGTAGCTATCCCAGAGGGAGCGCTCCTTGAGGTCGGCGGGCTCAAATTTCCAGCGCTTCTTGGGGTCGTCGAGGCGGGCTTGCAGACGCTTGGCTTGTTCTTCCTTCGAGATGTAGAGGAAGAATTTGATGACGCGGGTACCGCTACGGGTTAGTAATTGCTCAAAGTTGATGATGTCCTGATAGTGTTGCTGCCAGGTAATGGGCTGGATGAGGCCGTGCACCCGCGTGATGAGCACATCCTCGTAGTGCGAGCGGTTGAAGACCCCGATGCGGCCTTTGCCCGGCGTGTGCTGGTGAATGCGCCACAGAAAATCGTGGTCCAGCTCTTCGGCACTGGGCTGCTTGAAAGCCGCCACCTCAATACCGGCCGGGTTTACGCCTGTGAGCAGCACCCGAATGGTGCCGTCCTTGCCACCGGTGTCCATTGCCTGAAACACGAGTAAGAGGCTACGCCGGTGCTCGGCGTGGAGATTCACTTGGTAGTCGCTGAGTTGCTTGCGCAGTTCGCGCTGGCGCTCAAGCAGTTTTTTTTTGTGGCGGGAAAATGGCTCGGTATTACTCGGGTCAATGTCGGCGAGGCGAAACGGGATGCCGGGCTGCACGCGCACGGCGGGCGTGGCTGGGTCGGTGGCCAAGTGGGCGGTAGTAGTCATGAATGAAGGAAAAGGGCGGGGTAGCGGCGGCCACTGTTGGCCACCCATTCGTTAAACGAAAAAGGTCGACTGTAACGTTGTCTTTTTGATAGATTCCTGAAACCCGTTTGCCATTGCTTTGCTGTGCTCGCAATGGCAAACGGGTTTCAGCCCCTAATTACCAACCAAGCATCGCTATGCCCATTCTCCCCCGCGTTTTTCGCCGGCTGGCGGTAGCCGCCGGCCTGCCGGCCCTGTTGCTACTAGTGGCGGCCCCAGCCAGCCAGGCGCAGGCCCCTACCCCCACCGACGTGCCCGCCAGCCAGGCGGCCGGTATTATCCGCGAAATCACCGATGCGGTGGGTCTGCAGCCGCGCTTTGAGCTGCGCGCCACCACGCAGGTGGATAATGCGGCGGCCGTGGTGTATGATGGCCGACGCTATTTGCTCTATAATCCGCAGTTTCTGGCGGCCGTGAACCAGGCGGGCCACACCGACTGGGCGGGCATCAGTATTCTGGCCCATGAGATGGGCCACCACCTCAACGGCCACACGCTGCGCGGCGGCGGCTCGCAGCCGCAGGACGAGCTGGAAGCCGACGAGTTTTCGGGCTTCGTGCTGCGGCGGCTGGGGGCTAGCCTGGCCCAGGCCCAGGCCGCGCTAGCGGCCGTCGCGCCCGAGGCAGGCTCGGCCAGCCACCCCGGTCGCGCGCCGCGCCTGGCGGCCATCAGCCAGGGCTGGGGCCGTGCCAACGACCAAATAGTGGCCAGCAGCCGGGCCGGCAGCGCACAGCCTTCGGCCCAGCCTATTGCCCTGGCCCCTACCCCCCGCCCCGCGGCCGATGAGGCTGCCCAAAGTGATACCCACGCCCCATTAGCCCGCAACGCCAGCGCTGCGCCTGTGCGACTGGTGGGCCAACTCACGTTTCGCGCCAGCCCCGACGTGCCGTATTACCTCACCAGCGCCCTGAACGTGGTGCGCCTGACTGACGAAAGCAGTGCTGATGACGAGGCCGTGCGCGAGGCCCAGGTGGTGGGCCGCCTGCGCCGCACCGGTAACGCTAATTTCCCGTTCGTGCTCGAAGATGGCCGCCAGCACCAGCTTTTCGTAACGCCCGGCGGCGACGTGTATGACCAAGCCGGCCAGCGCGTGGCTAAGCTACACGAGTAATTTTTCAACTATTCGTTATTAGTCGTTTTAGCGGCACCCATACTGGACGTATGCTGTTAGAACGGCTGATAACGGATGATTGATAACTGATAACTGTAAAACAGGATGCCCGAGTTACCTGAGGTCGAAACCTACCGCCGCTTTATTGAGGAAGTAGCGGTGGGCCAGACAATTATCGGCCTGGAGGTGCGCGATGCGCACGTGCTGGCCGTGCCCGAAGCCGAGCTGCGCGCCGGCGTGGTGGGCCGCTGCATCACCGGCACCGGCCGGCTGGGCAAAAACTGCTTTGTAGAGCTGGACAACGGCCGGCTGCTGGTGCTGCACTTCGGCATGACCGGCGACATTGGGGCTTACCGCGACGCGCCCGATGCGCCCCGCTTCACGCGCGTGGCCTGGCAACTGGCCGACTCGGGCCTGAGCCTGGCCTTCATTGACCCGCGTAAATTCGGGCGCATTCGGCTGGCGGAGAGTGTAGAAGCTTACCAAAAAGCCAAGAAGCTGGGGCCCGACGCGCTGCAAATAGCGGCCGCCGAGCTGCACCAGAAGCTCAGCCGCCGCCGGGTGTTTGTGAAGCCGCTGCTGCTGGACCAGGGCCTCACGGCCGGCCTCGGCAACTGGATTGTGGACGAGGTGCTGTTTCAGGCCAAAATCCATCCTGAGCGGCCGGGCAATTCGCTTTTGGAGAAGGAAACCACGGCGCTGCACGGGGCTATTCAGCTGGTGCTCACCACGGCCATCCGGCACGAGGCCAATTACCGACTCTTTCCGAAGTCGTTTCTCATCCATGCCCGCGAGTGGGACGAGTCGGCTACCCCCGGCTCCGACGCGCACACGTTTTGCCCCCGCCATCCGAAGACGCTGATTGAGAAATTTTACGTGGGCGGCCGCGCTACGTACATCTGCCCCAAGTGCCAGCCCGCGCCGAAGTAATTTTGAAGCTGTTTTGATGCTTGTTAGAACGTCATGCTGACGAAGGAAGCATCTCTACTGAGTGAGTAGTCCTAACGCTTGGAATTACTTATGCGGTAGAGATGCTTCCTTCGTCAGCATGACGTTCAATGTTAGTTGTATTCCTACCTCCCTACCCCACCCATGAGCCGCTTTCACCCTTTAAAAATAAAAAGCATTACCCGCGAAACGGCCGACTGCGTGTCGCTGGCCTTTGAGGTGCCGATGGAGCTGCGCGAGACATTTCGCTACGAGCCGGGGCAGTACCTGACCCTGCGGCGCGAGCACGCGGGCGAGGAGCTACGCCGTAGCTACTCGCTGTGCAGCAGCCCGTTGGAGGACGAGTGGCGGGTGGCCATCAAACAGGTGCCGGGCGGGCGCTTCTCGACGCTGGCCGTGGCTGAGGGCCTGCGGGCGGGCGACATGCTGGACGTGCTGCCGCCGCAGGGCCGCTTCGTGGTGCGGCTGCACCCGGCGCAGGCCCGGCGCTACGCGCTGTTTGCGGCCGGCAGCGGCATCACGCCCATCCTGAGCATTGCCAAAACGATATTGCTGACCGAGCCGGGCAGCCGCGTGTACCTGGTGTACGGCAACCGGGGGCGCAACTCCATTATTTTCAAGGAACAGCTGGAGGGCCTGAAAAACAGGTTTTTGGAGCGCCTGAGCGTGCTACACGTGCTGAGCCGCGAGCAGGGCGAGAGTGACCTGCTGTTTGGCCGCCTGGATTACGCCAAAGCCACCGAGATTCTGCAAAAAGCGCTGCCTACCCCCAGCCTCGACGAGTGCTTCATCTGCGGGCCGGAGGAGATGATTCACGGCGTGCGCCTGGCCCTGGCCGAGGCTGGCGTAGCGGAGGAGCACGTTCATTTTGAGCTGTTTACCGCCGCTGCCAGCCAGACGCAGAAGCAAGCCCCTACTCCCCGCCCGGCGGGCGAAGACGACCAGAAAAGCCAGGTAAGCCTGCACCTCGACGGCCGCAGCTACTCCATGCCCATGTCCTTTTATGGCGACACAGTGCTCGATGCGGCCCTGGCCGCCGGCATCGACGCCCCGTATTCGTGCAAGAATGGCATGTGCAGCACCTGCCGCGCCCGCGTCACGGCCGGCACCGCCGCGATGGATGTCAACTACTCGCTTTCCGAGCGCGAAATAGCGCAGGGCTACGTGCTCACGTGCCAGGCCCGGCCCACCGCGCCCGCCGTAACGGTCGATTTTGACGCCTAATGCTGAGGCCAGTAGCGCAAAGTTTCTACTTCAAGCGTGCGCGCCGGGTAGTGCCGACTGCCCGCTGCGCTCGCACGCGAAGTGGAAACTTCGCGCTACTGGCCGCTGGCTTTTTACTTTTAATGCCGGATGAAAAATCCAAGCTGGCCGTAAGCATCGCGAAACTGGCTGAGTGTAGCCGCCACCCGGCATTTATCCGTACTGGCTGCTTACCTCAACCATTGTCGGCTGAGATTTTTTCCTCTGTCTTTTTATGAATCCAGCCCCTACCCCCCCATCCTCACCTGGTAGCGCCTACGTGTGGCGCGTAGGCGTTGCGGTAGGTATCACCCTCTTAGTCCTATTACTGACAGGCTTACTAGGCACGGCGTTCGGGGTTTTTTTGCGGGTGCTGGCGGCGCTGCTCATTGCCCTACCCCTGCGGGCGGGGGCCGACTGGCTGCATCGGCGCACGAAGCTGCCCACGGGGCTGGCGCTGCTAGTAGTGACGCTGCTAGTGCTGGGACTGCTGATGGGCATGGGCTGGCTGTTTTCGGACCGCATCAGCGAGCAGGTGCGCGGGCTGCAAGAGGAATTGCCGCGG
The DNA here is from genome assembly GCF_020012125.1 of Hymenobacter psoromatis. Taxonomy (NCBI): domain Bacteria; kingdom Pseudomonadati; phylum Bacteroidota; class Cytophagia; order Cytophagales; family Hymenobacteraceae; genus Hymenobacter; species Hymenobacter psoromatis. The sequence goes on along the minus strand of NZ_JAIFAG010000001.1, from coordinate 1,480,325 downwards.
GCCGTGCGCGACGTGCAGGCGCGGGTACAGGGTACCGAGTGGGGCCAGTGGCTGAGCCGCGAAAACATCGATTTTACCCACATCGCCGGGGGTACTTCGGCGTGGCTGGGCCGGGCCACGGGCATTTTTTCGAGCACACTCAGCGTGCTGGCCGATACCTACGTTATCGTGTTTCTGGCGCTCTTTATCGTCATTCAGCCCAAGCTCTACCGGGCGGGCCTGGTGATGCTGGTATCCAAGGCCCACCGCGAACGGGCCGACCAAGTACTTGACAAAATCAGTGATACGTTGGTGAAATGGGTGCTGGGCCGGCTGGTGTCGATGCTGGCCGTGGGCATGCTCACGGTGCTGGGCCTGTGGGCGCTGGGAATGCCGATGGCGGCAGTGCTGGGGCTATTTGCGGGGTTGGTGACGTTTATTCCCAATATCGGCCCCATCATTTCGATGGTGCCGGCGCTGCTACTGGCCTTCTTCAACGGCGGCCCCCACATGGCGCTCTACGTGCTGCTGCTGTACCTGGGCGTGCAAACGCTGGAAAGCGCGGCCGTGTCGCCGATAGTGCAACAGCGGCTGATTCTGATGCCGCCGGCGCTTATTTTCATCGGTCAGCTTATTATCGGCTCTTACACGGGGCTGCTGGGTCTTACGCTGGCTACGCCCATCATCGCCATTCTCATTGTGCTGGTGAAGATGCTCTACGTGCAGGACGTGCTGGGCGACGACTCGGTACAGGTGTGAGCGCGCTGTGCCCCTACCCCCCGGCCCCGCGCCGAAGCCGCTATTTTTGCGTTTCTTTGTTAAACTAACAACCGTTAGTTATCGTTGACCAGCTTATGGAAACTCCCAACCTCACCCCCGAAGAACAGTTTCAGGCCCGAATTGATGCCGACGTGCGCATCGAGCCCAAAGACTGGATGCCGGACGCCTACCGCAAAACGCTGATTCGGCAAATCTCGCAACATGCTCACTCTGAGCTAGTGGGGATGCTGCCCGAGGGCAATTGGATAACCCGCGCGCCGTCGCTCAAGCGCAAGTCTATCTTGCTGGCTAAGGTGCAGGACGAGGCTGGCCACGGCCTGTATTTGTACAGCGCGGCCGAGACGCTGGGTGTTTCGCGCGAACAGATGCTGAGTGATTTGCATTCGGGCAAAGCCAAGTATTCCAGTATTTTCAATTACCCTACCCTAAGCTGGGCCGATATGGGCTGCGTGGGCTGGCTCGTAGACGGCGCGGCCATCCTGAACCAGGTGCCGCTGTGCCGCACCTCCTACGGCCCCTACGCCCGCGCGATGGTGCGGGTGTGCAAAGAGGAAAGCTTCCACCAGCGCCAGGGCTTCGAAATAATGCAGACGTTGTGCGAGGGCGCGCCGACCCAAAAAGCAATGGCGCAGGAGGCCCTCAACCGCTGGTGGTGGCCCACGCTGATGATGTTCGGCCCCAAAGACAGCGAATCGCCCAACACGGAGCAAAGCATGAAGTGGCGCATCAAGCGCTTCACTAACGACGAGCTGCGCCAGAAATTCGTGGACATGATGGTGCCCCAGGCCGAGTTTCTGGGCCTGACCGTGCCCGACGAGCGGGTGAACTGGAACGAGGCCCGCCAGGCCTACGACTTCGGCGAGGTGGACTGGAACGAGTTCTGGAACGTGGTGAAGGGCAACGGCCTCTGCAACCACGAGCGCCTGCAAGCCCGCGTGCAAGCCCACGAAGAAGGCGCCTGGGTGCGCGAAGCAGCCCTGGCCCACGCGCAAAAGCGCGCGGCGCGGGAAGTGGCTGTGGCGGCGTAGAAAATGCGTTGCAACCAGTTGTCATTGCGAGCGCAGCGCGGCAATCTCTCCTTGTTGTTCGCATTGTTGGATTTACTACCCCTGGTGGAAGGAAAGATTGCCGCGCTGCGCTCGCAATGACAAGCATTTTGTACTGAAAATCAGCTAGTAATACACTAATGAACCAAGACGAATGGCCCCTGTGGGAGGTCTTCATCCGTAGCAAGCAGGGGCTCGACCATAAGCATGTGGGGAGCCTGCATGCCGCCGACGCGACAATGGCCGTGCAAAACGCCCGCGATGTGTACACCCGCCGCCAGGAAGGCGTGAGCATCTGGGTGGTGGAGTCGCGGCACGTGCACGCCTCTAACCCCGACGAGGCAGCCGAGTTTTTCGACCCGGCTAATGACAAAGCCTACCGGCACCCCACGTTTTACGACGTGCCGGCCTCCATCAAGCACATGTGATGATGCCCGACCTGGCCCCTACCCCGCCGCCGCCGGCCAATGCGGCTAATGCGGCTAACCCGCTGTTTCCGTTCGTGTTACAGCTGGCCGATACCAGCCTCATCCTGGCCCACCGCCTCTCGGAATGGTGCGGGCACGGCCCTGTGCTGGAGCAGGATTTGGCCCTGGCCAACATTGCGCTGGACCTGCTGGGCGAGGCCCGCAGCTATTACCAGTACGCCGCCGAACTGGAAGGCCGCGGCCGCACCGAGGACGACCTGGCCTACCTGCGCGCCGCCGTGGAGTACCGCAACCCGCTGCTGGTGGAGCAGCCTAATCACGACTTTGCCCACACCGTAGTGCGGCAGTTTTTATTCGATGTCTTTCACTACGAGCTACTTAGTGAGCTAAAGAGTGGTCCCGATGCGCAGCTGGCCGCCATCGCCGAGAAGTCGCTGAAAGAGGCCGCCTACCACCGCAAGTGGAGCGCCGAGTGGATGATTCGCCTCGGCGACGGCACTGCCGAAAGCCGCCGGCGCGTGGAAAAAGCCTTGGCCGTGCTCTGGCGCTACGCCGCCGAGCTGACCGCCCCTACCCCCCTCGAAATCGACCTGCACGGCCTGGGCCTAGTGCCCGACTACGCCACGCTACACGCCCGCGCCACCGCTTACGTGACCCACGTCTTTGCCGAGGCTACGCTGCCGGTACCTACCGCGGCCTTCGCGCAGCCCGGCGGCAAGTTGGGCCGCCACTCCGAGCACCTGGGCTACCTGCTGGCCGAATTACAGTATATGCAACGCACTTATCCCGGCCTCACGTGGTAGCTGTATCATCCTCCATGCCTACGGAAGCCCACATCTGGCAGCTGCTGGAAGAGGTGAGTGACCCCGAAGTGCCAGTGCTCAGTATTCTAGACCTGGGCATTGTGCGGGGGGTAGAGCTGGATAGTGAACAGATTACGGTTACCATCACGCCCACTTACTCGGGCTGCCCGGCCATGAGCGCCATTGCTACCGACATTCGGCTGCGGCTGCTGGCCGAGGGGCATACCAAAGTGATTATTAAAAACCAGCTTAGCCCGGCCTGGACCACCGACTGGATGAGTGCGGCCGGCCGCCAGAAGCTCGAAGAATACGGCATCGCGCCACCCGTGGACGGCACGGCCAGCGGCCACGTGCTCAACCTATTTGGGAAGGATACGGCCGTGCGCTGCCCGCTTTGCAAATCGGATAACACGCACCTGGTCAGCCAGTTTGGTTCCACGGCCTGCAAGGCACTCTACCAGTGCGATGACTGCCGCGAGCCGTTCGATTATTTTAAATGCCACGCTTGAATTAATGAGGGGGTAGGGTGCGGGGCCTACCCCCACCCATCGTTGCCCGAAACCCGCCCGAATTGGTCAACGACGGGCGGGGGCCAGCCCCGCACCCTACTTCCTCATTTCTAAAAATATGTCCGACAACTCCCTGCTTTACTCCTTCGCCGACGGCGTAACCACGCTCACGCTCAACCGGCCCGACGTATTCAATAGTATTCACAAACCCTTGGCAATGAGCTTACAGCAGCGCTTGCGCGAGTGCCAGGACAACCGCGAGGTACGGGCCGTAGTGCTCACGGGTACCGGCCGGGCCTTTTGCGCGGGGCAGGACTTGGGGGAGATAACCGGGCCGAATGCGCTCGATGTGGCCGACATTGTAACCCAGCATTACAACCCGATTGTGCTGCTAATTCGGGAGTTGGAAAAGCCGGTTATCGCGGCCGTGAACGGCGTGGCAGCCGGCGCGGGCACCAATCTGGCCCTGGCCTGCGACGTGGTAGTGGCCAAAGAATCGGCGGCGTTCATCCAGGCATTCAGCAAGATAGGGCTGGTGCCCGATAGCGGGGGCACGTACTTCCTACCACGCCTCGTGGGCTTGCAGCGCGCCAGCGCCCTCATGCTGCTCGGCGACAAGGTGAGCGCCACCGAAGCCGTGCAAATGGGCATGATTTACAAGGTTTTCGCCGACGAGGCTTTTGACCACGAAGTGGCCGCGCTGGCCCGCAAGCTTGCCGCGCTGCCCACCAAGGGCCTGGCTTACACCAAGCACCTACTCAACCGTAGCTTCGGCAACGACGTGGCCCAGCAGCTGCGTGCTGAGGCCGACTACCAGCTGCGCGCTGGCCAGACCGCCGACTACCGCGAGGGCGTCGCGGCTTTTCTGGAAAAGCGGCCGCCGATGTTTAGCGGGGAATAAATAAGTCGTCCGTCCTTGCGAGCAACGCGAAGTAATCGCACCCAAACGAGACCCGCACGATTTCGTTCGAGTACGACTGCTTCGCATTGCTCGCAAGGCCAAATGACTAATAATCAATACTAAACAAACATGACCATTGGAATTATTGGCAGCGGGGCGATGGGCGCAGGCATTGCGCAGGTGGCAGCCACGGCCGGCCACCCGGTGCGCCTGCTCGACCAGAACCCCGCCGCGCTTGAAAAGGCGCGGGCCGGCATCGAAGCCAGCCTGCGCAAGCTGATGGAGAAAGGCAAGCTGACGGCAGGGGCCGCCGCGGCTACGCTGGCCCGTCTGCACTTCACGAGCACCATGACGGACTTTGCCGATTGCGGCTTAGTCGTTGAGGCCATCGTGGAGGATTTAGCGGTTAAGCAGCAGGTTTTCAAGCAAGTGGAAGAAATTGCGTCGGCCGACTGCCTTTTGGCCAGTAATACTTCCTCGCTCTCGATTACAGCCATTGCGGCGGCTTGCCGGCGGCCGGAGCGCTTTCTCGGCATTCACTTTTTCAACCCGGCCCCGCTCATGCGGCTGGTCGAAATTGTACCAGCGGCGCAAACCCGCGCCGGGCTGGCCGAGGAGGTGAAAGCGCTGGTAACCAGCTGGGGCAAGACGCCGGTGCTGGCCCAGGATACACCCGGCTTCATCGTGAACCGGGTGGCGCGACCTTTCTACGGCGAGGCTATTCGGATTCTAGAGGAAGGCATCGCCGACGCGGCTACCATCGACTGGGCGCTGACTGAGCTGGGCGGCTTTCGCATGGGGCCGTTCGCGCTGATGGATTTCATTGGGCACGATGTTAATTTCCGGGTAACGGAGGCGGTATACGCCGGTTTTTTCTACGATTCGCGCTACCGGCCCTCCCTCACGCAGCAGCGGCTGCTGGCGGCTGGCTACCTGGGGCGCAAGGCGGGGTGGGGATTTTACGACTACGCGCCTGGCGCAGTGCCCCCTACCCCCCGCCGCGATGCTAAGCTGGGTTTGAGCATCTTACACCGCGTATTGGCGATGCTCATCAACGAGGCGGCCGACGCGCTGTACCTGCGCGTAGCCTCGCGTGAGGACCTGGAACTGGCCATGACGACCGGCGTGAACTACCCCCAGGGCCTGCTGGCTTGGGCCGACGCGCTGGGTCCGGCCCAGGTGCTGGCTACCCTCGACGGCCTCTACCACGAGTACCATGAGGACCGCTACCGCGCCAGCCCGCTGCTGCGCCGGCTGGCGCGGGATAATCAGACCTTTTTTTCCGTATGAGCCCTACCCCCGAATCGCCGAATTACGCGGCTACCGCGCAGCAGTGGCTGACGCAGCATGACCCGTTCAGCGCCTGGCTGGGGGTAGTGCTGGAAGAAGTGCGGCCCGGCTACTGCCGCCTGCGCCTGCCGGTGCGCCCCGAAATGCTCAACGGTTTCGGCCTAGTGCACGGCGGCATCACGTTCGCGGCGGCCGACACGGCGTTTTCCATCGCCTGCAACACCCACGGCCGCCAGAGTGTGGGCCTAGGTGCCACCATTGATTATTTGGAGCCCGGCCGGCCCGGTGATAATATCATCATCGAGGCCGAAGAAATGGGCCTCAAGCAGCGTATTGGCGTGTACGAGGTGCGCATCCATAACCAGGACGGGCTGCGGCTGGCGCTGTTTAAGGGCACGGCTTATCGCACTAGTCAGGAGAATAAGCTGTTGGCTGATAATTAGTTAGTTGTCCTTGCGAACATGTTGCGCGGCAATGGCATCCAAACGACGTCCGAACGACCGGCGCGGGTGTCGTTCGGAGGCGATTGCCGCGCTACGTTCGCAAGGACAGTTCCGCCTCCACCCCTCCCTACTACCCGCCTGCCCCCTCACCCTCCCACCCCAAACATGCTTACCCTCGAAAACTATATTCTCGGCCGCTGGACCCCCGGCGGCTCCGCTCCACACGAGCTGCGCGACGCCAGCACTGGCGAAGTTATTGCCCTGGCCAATACCGAAGGCTTTGATTTTGAGCAGATTCTGGCCTACGGCCGCCGCGTGGGTAACCCCAAGCTGCGCCGCCTGACCTTCCACGAGCGCGGCCGGATGCTGAAGGCGCTGGCTTTCCACTTGCAGGAAAAGAAGGAGCTTTTCTACGAGCTGAGCTACCGCTCGGGCGCCACGCGGGCCGACTCGTGGATTGACATCGAGGGCGGCATCGGCAACCTGTTTGCCAATGCTTCGCTGCGGCGCAAGTTTCCCGACAAGCCGTTTTACGTGGAGGGCGAGCCGGTGGGCTTGTCGCAGGGCGGCACTTTTATGGCCCAGCACCTGCTGGTGCCGAAGGAGGGGGTAGCGGTACACATCAACGCCTACAACTTCCCCATTTGGGGTATGCTGGAGAAAATCGCGGTAAACCTGCTGGCCGGCATGCCCGCTGTGGTGAAGCCCGCCGTACCCGGTGCCTACCTCACCGAGGCCGTGGTGCGCGAAATTATCGCCTCCGGCATCCTGCCCGACGGCGCGTTACAGCTCGTGGTGGGCTCGGGCCAGGGTATTCTGGACCACGTGACGTACCAGGATGTGGTCACCTTCACCGGTTCGGCGGCCACCGGCGCGAAGCTGCGCGCCCACCCGCGCATCATCAGCGAAGCGGTGCCGTTCACGCTGGAAGCCGACTCGCTCAACGCCGCCGTGCTGGGGCTCGACGCCCGGCCCGGCACGCCCGAGTTCGACCTCTTTATCAAGGAAGTACGCAAGGAAATGACGGCCAAGTGCGGGCAGAAATGCACCGCCATCCGCCGCGCCATTGTACCCGCCGACTTGCTCGAAGACGTGCAGATTGCCTTGGGTAAAGCGTTGGCCCAGACCACCATCGGCCACCCGCAAGCCGAGGGCGTGCGCATGGGTGCGCTGGCCGGCCGCGAGCAGGCCGAGCGCCTGCGCGAGCAAGTGCGCCAGCTGGTCAAGACTACCCCCATCGTGTACGGCGACCTCGACCACGTGGAGATTCTGGGCAAGGAGCGCGGGGCCGACGCGGCCAAGGGCGCGTTCATCTCGCCCATCGTACTACGCAACGACCAGCCATTCAAGCACCTGGATAGCCACGAGCTGGAAGCCTTCGGCCCCGTCGTGACGCTCATGCCCTACCACGACCCCGCTGAAGCCGTGGCCCTGGCCAACCTCGGCAAGGGCTCGCTGGTGTGCTCGCTGGCTACCAACGACCCGCGCCTGGCCCAGGAGTTTGTGCTGGGTGCGGCCACTCACCACGGCCGCATTCTGGTGCTCAATGGCGAGATGGCCAAGGAAAGCACCGGCCACGGCTCGCCCCTACCCCAGCTCGTGCACGGCGGCCCCGGCCGGGCCGGCGGCGGCCAAGAAATGGGCGGAATTCGGGGCGTCGAGCACTTCATGCAGCGCGTGGCGCTCCAAGGCTCGCCCAGCATGCTTACCGCCATTACGGAAGTGTACCAGACGGGCGCCAAAACGGTAGAATACGACAAGCATCCTTTCCAGCGCTACTTCGAGGAGTTGGAAATCGGCGAAACCTACACCACCCACAAGCACACCGTGACGGAGGCTGACATCAGCGCCTTTGCTGGTATTTCGGGCGATAATTTCTACGCGCACGTCGATGCTACTTCGCTGGAAGGCATGCTTTTCACCGGCCGCGTGGCTCATGGCTACTACATTTTGAGCAAGGCCGCCGGCATGTTCGTGGACCCGCGCAAGGGACCCGTTTTGCTTAACTACGGCCTCGACGAGTGCCGCTTCACCAAGCCCGTGTACCCCGGCACTACCATCGGCGTGACGCTCACGGTGAAGGAGAAAATAGGCCAAGAAAAGCGCGACGAAACCGACATCGCCAAAGGCATCGTGCGCTGGCTCGTAACCGTGACCGACGAAACCAAGGAAACCGTGGCCGTAGCCACAATTTTGACGATGGTGAAGAAGAAAAACCAGGAGTAATCCCTTATCAATCTCAATTGAAAAAGGAACGTCATGCTGAGCTTGTCGAAGCATCTCTAACGCTTCGCTGGGTTAGTAATCCTCATGGCGTGGTAGAGATGCTTCGACAAGCTCAGCATGACGTTCTTTTTAGTCTTTCCATACCCCCCATGAGCACCCTTACCGCCGGCCACGTCACCACTGCGACCGATGCCACTGGCATCACTACCATTACGTTTTTTCACCCGGCTCACAACTCGTTGCCCGGTACCATCCTGGCCCAGCTGGCCGCCGCTATCACCCAGGCCGGCCACGACGAAGCGACTAAAGTTATCATCCTACAAAGCGAAGGCGAGCGCACGTTCTGCGCCGGCGCCAGCTTCGATGAACTACGCGCTGTGGCCGATGCGGCGCAGGGACTAGCGTTTTTCTCGGGCTTCGCGCACGTTATCAATGCCTGCCGCACCTGCCCCAAGCTCATTATCGGGCGCGTGCAGGGCAAGGCCGTGGGTGGGGGGGTAGGGCTGGCCGCCGCCACCGACTACTGCCTGGCCACCACCCACGCCGCCGTGAAGCTCAGCGAGCTAGCCGTGGGCATCGGCCCCTTCGTGGTCGGCCCCGCCGTGGAGCGCAAAATCGGTTCCTCCGCCTTCGGCCAGTTGGCTATCGACGCCACGCAGTTTCGCTCGGCCGAGTGGGCCGCTGCCCGCGGCCTCTACGCCGACGTGCTGCCCGACCTCCCTACCCTCGATGCGGCCGTGCAAGCCCTGGCCCAGCGCTTGGCCACTTCTTCGCCCGAGGCTATGCGCGAACTCAAGCAAGTCCTGTGGGCCGGCACCGAGCACTGGGATACGCTGCTCGTGGAGCGCGCCGCCATAAGTGGCCGACTGGTACTAAGCGAGTTTACGCGGGTGGCCATTGGGTAATTCAACCGTGCGATGCGGCTATATCTTTGGCCTGTTGCACGGTTAATCCACCTCACCTCGGCAAGTCCCTAAAAAGACGAAACCCCGGCTGCGGAAACAACCGGGGTTTCAAAGAAGCAGGTGGTCAAGCACCTAACTTCTTTCTCCAACATGAGAGACAAACGTGCAGGAAGAATTAATCTACAAGCACTTAGCATTCGGCCCAAAAAAAAGTGCCACTCGGTCCCAACCTTTATCTTCCTTCATCTGATACTCCCAAGCTCTTGGTTGGCGCTTTTTAGTCAACTTAGTTAAAGCATCGTTCGCCTTCTCTGGGTCAGCTACAAAATAATACAGTTCTCGATAGCCTTTTACTGTTACGCGGCCCACATACTGGACAGCGCCCACCCGTTGCAGCGCCTGTGTAATAATATCCTCCGTTTCGTTTAGGACGGGGGCTTCCTCATGCGTGGGATGACCGTTTGGGTATTTATGGATAGTAGTTATATTGACTGCCAAGCACCAAGGAAAATCGGCTTTATAAGCGTAGTCTTTGTAGCCAAGGTTAGCTGTTATAAAAGCATCATTACCGCTTTGGTCAGTTACTTTTTGTATACACCAATTTTCTTTAGGCACCTTACTATCTTGAGCCACTGAGACTTGTATTTGCAAAGTAAAAATCACTAATAGTAAGATGAACTTCATCAGGTTGAAGTAAAAGAAGGATTTATTTAGCAAAGTTACAGCGCCGTGTCCAGCACCTCATCCCCATCATCGGCCATCGTCTTAGCTAATTTTTCGATGTTCAAACTCCGGGCGGAGGCGTCAAAAATCTCGCGGTAGGTGCCGCGCTTTTCGTAGAGTTCGGCGTGGGTGCCGCTCTCCACGGCTTCGCCTTTTTTCATGACGTAGATGCAGTCGGCATCCACGATTTGGGCGAGGCTGTGGGAGATGATGACTACCGTGCGGCCCTGCTTGATGGCGTCGAGGCTGTTTTTGATTTGCTCGGTGGCGATGGCGTCGAGGCTGGCGGTGGGCTCGTCGAGGAAGATGATGGGCGGGTTTTTGAGGAAGAGCCGGGCGATGGCGATGCGCTGCTGCTGGCCGCCCGAGAGCTGCTGGGCGTCGCTCTGGTAGCCCTTGGGCAGGTCCAGAATCTGGTCGTGGAGGTAGGCCTGGCGGGCGGCGGCTTCGATTTCGGCCTGGGTGGCGTGGAAGTTGCCGTAGCGGATATTCTCCTCGATGGTACCCTTGAAAATATGGTTTTTCTGGAGCACCAGCCCGATTTGCTGGCGCAGGGCGGGCGTGTCATATTCGGAGAGGGGTAGGCCGTCAAGAAACACGCCACCATTATCGGGGCGATAGAACTCGCACAAGAGATTGATAATCGTGCTCTTGCCCGCGCCACTGAGACCCACAAGCGCGGTGGTTTTGCCGGCCTCGATGGTCATGCTCACATCGTGCAGGGCGGCCGTGCCGCTGGGGTAGGTGAAGTTGACGTGGCGCAGCTCGAACGTACCATCCAAATGCGCGGGGCGCAGCGGGCCGGGGCGCTCGGTCTGGTCGTCGGCGTCGAGGATGGCGAAAAAGCCCTCGGCGTAGGTCAGGGCCTCGTTCATCTCGTCGTAGATGCGGTGCAGCTGCCGGATGGGGGCCGACACGTTGTTGAACAGCAGCACGTGGAACATGATGGCGCCAATGCTCATTTGGCCCACCAGCACGAGGTAGGCGGTGAGCACGATGATGGCCACCACGCCAATTTGCTCAAAAAACGACTTGAGGCCGTCGTAGCGGAAGTTGGTTTTGCGGGTCGTCAGCTGGGCTTCCTCCAGGCGGTTTTGCACGGCAAGCTGCTTGTCGCCTTCATAGGCTTCGCGCACGAAGCTCTTAATGACCACGATGCTGTCGATGATGCTGATGAGGCCGTGGTTTTTCTCCTCGCGCAGGCTGCGCAACATGCGGCGGGTGCCGTTGAGGCGGTCAGCCTGCCGGTAGCTCAGCCAGAAATACACGGGCAGGATGGACAGCGCCACCAGCCCTACCCACTTATTAGCCAAGAACATAACTACCAGCGCTACCAGCGCGTTGGCAAACAGCGGCAGGATGTCGATGAAGAAGTTTTGCACCAGCTTCATCAGGCTCTCTACCCCCCGGTCGATGCGCGTTTGGAGCTTGCCGGTCTGGTTGCCGCCTTCCGAGAAAAAGCCCAGCTCGTAGCCCAGAATCTTAGTCACGGCGGCCTCGGCCAGCGCACCCGACACGCTGATACGGATTTTCTCGCCGTAGTATTTCTGGCCGAATGTGATGCCCGTATTCAGTAATTCTTTGGCTAATAACAGCACGCTCACCCACACCAGCATGTGCCAGCCCTGGGCCAAACCCTGGCCTTTATTCAATAAATTCTGCACCGTATCGACGGTATAGCGCAACACGAAGGGGTTGACCTGAGCGGCCAGCGAGCCCACCAGCGTGAGCAATAACGTGCTGACGACCAGGCGGCGATACGGCCGCACGAAGGGCAGCAGGCGTTGAATTATTTGCCAAAGGCTCATGGGTGGGCGGGGCAATGGAAACAAGCACCTAGACGCACGTCATGCGGCAGGGGTTGTTTGCACGCCCTACCCCCCGCCCGGGCCGCGACCGGCCCGCCGCATACGATTTTGTGCCGAATGCCAGTTTAGAGCGCGGTGGCACGGTGCTGCCAACTGCTTCTCTCCTTTTTTCCGCAAAAAACTCATGTTGAAAACCGCTCTTTCTCTTTGCCTGCTCGGGCTCCTAAGCGTTGGCTCCGCGGCGGCCCGCCCGGCGAGCTGGCCCTTCTGGTTCTCCAGCCCCGAGCGCCACGGCCAGCGCAAGCTACCCGGCGACTACACTCACCACTATGGCACCTACCGCTACCACAGCCACCAAGACAACGGAGTGTTCAGCTTTCTGCACGGCAGTGGGCGCGCTTCGGCCCGGCACCAGGGGCCGCTGCACGCCCGCAAAAGCAGCCACCGGCGCACTACGGGGCTGTTTTAAAACCGCTATTTACCAGTGAAGTGTCAGTACTTCGCACTGCTCGTACTGACAAGCAATGAAAAAACAGCCGGCCGCGAGAGCGGCCGGCTGTTTGTGTTTCAGGCTAAACGCGGGTTACTGGGCAGTTTGCGGGTTGGCCTGCATCTGGCCCTGGCGCATGGCCTGGCCGCGCTCGCGGCGCTGGCCTTCGAGGGTCGTGTACTGCGTAAACTGCTCGGGGGTGAGCACGGCCTTGAGTTGGTCCTCATATTTAGCGCGCATCGTTTGCATCTGCTCGCGCATTTGCTTGCGGTCGCCGGTGCCAGCCTGCATCTGGCCGCGCATGGTTTGCATTTCCTGGTCGCGGGCCAGCATGATTTGCTGCACTTTAGTTGACTGGTCGGCGCTCAGGTTCAGGCGCTTGGCCAGACCCTGAGCTTGGCGGGCGGCCATTTCGTCGGGGGTGCGCTGGGGGCCGCCGCCTTGCTGGGCGGGGGCAGTTTGGGCCGAGGCGGCGGTGGCGGACAGGGCGAGCGCCAGCAGGGGCAACAGAAACTTTTTCATGGAACAAAAGAAGATTTAACGAGAAAAGAAGGGGGTAAGAAAAGTAGTTGGGGCCGGCAGTTGTAAGAACTTAGATGCCCGGCCGGCCGATAGGTTTAGTGCGACGAATTAGTAGCGGCGATACTGGGCTTCCCAGCGGGCGTGCTCCTCACGGCGTACACGGTAGTCTTGGGCGTAGCCGTAGTTGTGGCCCATTTCCCAGTGGCGACGCTCTTGCATCGACACGCGGTGGTCACGGTCGAAACCGTAATTCTGGTCGCGGTCGAAGCGGTCGTCGTGACGGTCGTACTCGTAGCGGTCGCGGCGGTCGTGGTCATTAGCGGGGGTAGGGGCGGCAAAAGCGCTGGTGCTGGCGAGCAGGGTGGCGGAAGCGAGGGCGGCAAACAAGAAGGATTTCATGACGAGGAGAAGATGGAAGGTGAGATGCTAACCGCGCCGGCGGCCTAGGCATCGGCGGCTGGTTGATGATGCTTTTGCAAACAGCCGGCCGCAAATACGCATTGCGGACCGCGGTAGCCCGTTCACCCCCCCAAACCCCGACCAACGCCCCAATTATGTCGATTGAGAGTCGCTAGACCAATCATGCCAACTCTACTTCGCTAACTGGTTAGCTCCGCTTTTCCCTTTTCACCTCTTTCGCAGTTTATAGTACGCTTGAATTTCAAATCTTATTTTCGGCTATTCGACACCGAAACTGCGGAGTGCGCTTGGCATGAATACTGCGCATAATTGAGGAAGAATGACTGGCCCGTAGGCAAGAGGGCGGCCGTAGTGGATGTACTGCGTAAGAAAACAATGGAAGAAGTTGTAAAGTCACTGTCAACTAGCTGGCGGCCGGCACGTTGGGTCGTTATCCCTTTTTTGCTCTTTATCTACGCTCAGGCTGTGCGTAATGAGCTACGCGCTCCAGCCACCATTTCACGGGGCGAGGCAGTAATTCTGTTAGTAGCTCCGGTTGGAATTTGGCTTGTTTACAGGGTAATTAACAGCAGTTTCGCTACTGCCTTTGATGCCAGCACTCTGTACCTGTACAAGAAGTTGGGTACGGAGCAAATTCCACTGAACCAAGTCAATAAAATTAAATTCACCATGTTCAGAGTAGGCTATCAGCATTACTGGAAAATAGGCTACTTCGATGCAGCCAACCAGCAACAGTCTGTGCGAATAATTCCCAGCGTTCAGCTACAAGCTTTTGAGCAAGCAGTGCGCCAGAAAAATCCTAGGGTTGAGGTCAGCAATTGGTCTCACTCATTTGACTTCGACCAGTAATCAAGCACTGATTTAGTTGACAACGCCCCCGCCCGCCCCGCCCGCGCGGGGGCGTTTGGCTGCTGCTTACCTTTGCGTCCCAATTCTCTTCCCTACCCCACCCTTCTTTTTTAAGACCCCCCGCCCCCGATTATGGCCCGAGTGGAAATGACGATGCCCAAGATGGGCGAATCCATCATGGAAGGCACCGTGCTGAAATGGCTCAAGCAAGTTGGTGATGCCATTGAGCAGGATGAGTCGGTGCTGGAAGTAGCTACTGACAAGGTAGATACCGAAGTGCCCGCCCTACACGCCGGTACCCTGGCCGAAATCCTGGTGCAGGAAGGCGAAGTGGTAGCCGTGGGCGCGCCCATTGCCCGCATCGAGACGGCGGCCGGCACGGCCCCTACCCCCCCCGAAAACCCCGACGAGCTGCAAGAAGCCAGCGCCGAGCCGCCCTTCACCGAGCCCGAGAATGTTCCGCCGCTGCACCCCGCCCCGGCCGGCGACGAAAGCGTACCCTACCTGCCCGGCCCCGGCGCGCCCATAGCGCCGACTAAGCCCGGCGCGCCGGCCACGATGCCGCCCGCCGCCGAGGCGCACCCGGTACTGCCCGGCCGCTTTTACTCGCCGCTGGTGCTTAGCATTGCCCGCGAGGAAACCATCGGCATGGCCGACCTGGAGCGCCTGCCCGGCACCGGCCAGGACGGCCGCGTGACCAAGCAGGACATTCTGGCCCACGTGACGGCCGGCAAGCCCGCGCTGGTGCCGGCCGCGCAGCCGGCTGCGCCGGCTCCTACCCCCCCACCGGCCGCCAGCCCCGCGCCTACCCCGGCCCTCAACGGCCAGCAGGCCCCGCAGCCGGTGGCCGCGCCCGCTCCGAAAACCGAACCCTCCGCTGCCCAAAAGGCGCAACCAGAAACCAGAGCCCAAGAACCAGGAACCCAAAAGCCAGAACCCAAAAAACCGTCCATCTCCGGCAACCAGGAATTGCTGGAGATGGACCGCATGCGCAAGCTGATTGCCCAGCGCATGGTGGATTCCAAGCGGATTTCGCCGCACGTGACGAGCTTCGTGGAGGCCGACGTGACGGAGCTGGTGACCTGGCGCAACCAGCACAAGGATGCGTACAAGAAGCGCGAGGGCGAAAACCTGACCTTCACGCCCATTTTCGTGCAGGCCGTGGCCCGCGCCATTCAGGACTTTCCGGGTATCAACGTATCGGTGGAGGGCGACTATATTATCAAGAAGAAGGATATTAATGTGGGCGTGGCAGTGGCCCTACCCTCCGGCAACCTCATCGTGCCGGTGATTCACAATGCCGACCGCCTCAACCTCAATGGCCTGAGCAAGAAGGTGAACGACCTCGCCAACCGCGCCCGCCAAAACAAGCTCAAGCCCGAAGACCTCGAAGGCGGCACCTACACGCTGAGCAACGTGGGCTCGTTTGGCAACGTCATGGGCACGCCCATTATCATGCAGCCGCAGGTGGCCATTATGGCCGTGGGCGTTATCAAGAAAAAGCCGGCCGTGATTGAGACGCCGCAGGGCGACTTCATCGGTGTGCGGCACTTTATGTTCCTGAGCCACAGCTATGACCACCGCGTGGTAGACGGCTCTTTAGGCGGCATGTTCGTGCGCCGGGTGGCTGATTATTTGGAGCAGTTCGACCCGAACACGACAGTCTAGCGGGTTGTTGATGCTGCAAAAAAAGAACGGTCATGCTGAGCTTATCGAAGCATCTCTACCACGCCGAGAAAGTTAGTAATCCTAACGACCGCGGTGGAGATGCTTCGACAAGCTCAGCATGACCGTTTTTTTATTCTTGTCTTTCAGTAAGTTAT
Source organism: Hymenobacter psoromatis (assembly GCF_020012125.1). NCBI lineage: Bacteria > Pseudomonadati > Bacteroidota > Cytophagia > Cytophagales > Hymenobacteraceae > Hymenobacter > Hymenobacter psoromatis. Next base: position 1,464,380 of record NZ_JAIFAG010000001.1, on the reverse strand, counting down.
GAAAAATATCGCATTCATCGCTACCCTGGCCGTGTCGCTGGGGCTGATTATTTTCCTGTACTGGCGGCTCACCGTCACTCAAAACGCGCTGGCTGATGCGCAGCGACAAAGCGCGGCCTGCGAGCAGGTTACCTTTCAGCTGCAAGCCCAGCTGAGCGCCGACGAAAAAGACGCGGCGGCTCACACGACCACTGCGCCCTCTACGCTACGTTGATGTATACCCGAAGTAGGGTGCGGGGCTTGTCCCCGCCCGTCGCTGAACGACACCAACGCGAGTCGTTCAACGACGGGCGAGGACAAGCCCCGCACCCTACGGGGCGTACTATTTTACAGCGCCTTCTGGCCTAATAGCAGGAGCAGAAAAGCGTACTGCCGGGCCACGTCGTGCAGGGCCTTAAAGCGGCCGGAAGCGCCGCCGTGGCCGGCTTCCATGTCGGTATGCAGCACCAATAAATTGTGGTCAATTTTGGTAGCGCGCAACTTGGCGACCCACTTGGCGGGCTCGAAATACTGCACCTGCGAATCGTGCAGGCCGGTGATTACCAGCATATTAGGATAGGCCTGGGGCTTCACGTTGTCGTAAGGCGAGTACGAGAGCATGTAGTCGTAGGCGGGCTGGTCGGCGGGGTTGCCCCACTGCTCGTACTCGCCGGTGGTGAGCGGGATGCTGGCGTCCGACATGGTGGTAACCACATCCACGAACGGCACGGCCGCGATAACGCCCTTGTAGAGGTCGGGCCGCAGGTTTACAACCGCGCCCATGAGCAGGCCGCCGGCGCTGCCGCCCAGCGCGAAGAGCTTGGCGGGTGAGGTGTATTTCTCCTTGATAAGATACTCGGAGCAATCGATAAAATCGGTAAACGAGTTCATCTTGCGCAGCATACGGCCGTCCTCAAACCACTGGCGGCCCAGCTCCTGCCCGCCCCGAATGTTGCAGAGTACGTAGGCGAAACCACGGTCGAGTAAGCTCAGGCGGGCCGACGAAAACGTGGGGTCCATCGAGAGGCCGTAGGAGCCGTAGGCGTATTGCAGCACCGGCCCTTGGCCGTTTTTGTGGAAGCCCTTCTTATAAACAATGGCAATGGGGATGCGCTTGCCGTCGCGGGCGGTCACGAACTGGCGCTCGGTCACGTAGTCCTGCTTGTCGAAGCCGCCCAGCACCGGCTGCTCCTTGCGCAGGGCCAGCTGGTGGGTGGCCATGTCGTAGTCGTAGGTGCTGGCGGGGGTCGTGAAGGAAGTGTAGGTAAAGCGCAACAGCGGCGTATCAAACTCGGGGTTGGCCCCGATAAAGGTGGTGTAGGCCAGCTCGGGGAAATCCACCACGCGCCCTACCTGGTCCTTGAAATTGATAACCCGTAATTGCCGAATGCCTTCGGCGCGCTCGTTGAGCACCAGGTAGTCCTTAAACAGCTCCATCTGCTCCAGAAACACATCGGCGCGCGGCGGGATGACTTCCTGCCACTGGTCGCGGCCGGGGCTGGCGAGCGGCGCGGTCATCACCCGGAAGTTGGGCGCTTCCCAGTTGGTAAACACGTAAAACTTGCCGTTGGCATCCTGCACCTCGTAGAGCAAATCGGGGGTGCGCGGCGCAAGTATCTTGAACTCGCCGGTGGGGGTAGCAGCATCGAGGTAGCGGTACTCCGACGAAAAGGCGCTGCTTAGCTCAATGCCCAGGTACTGGCGCGACTTGCTGCGGCTGACGTGCAGGCCGAAGGTGTCGTCTTTCTCCTCGTACACGAGCACATCCTGAGCCGGGTCGGTGCCGAGCGCGTGGCGGTATACCTGGTAGGGCAAGAGCGTGGTTACGTCCTTTTTAGCGTAGAAAACCGTCTGGTTATCAGCGGCCCACGCGGCGTTACCTTCCACGTTGACGATTTTTTCGGGGTAGAGCTGGCCGGTTTTCAGGTTCTTGAAGCGCAGCGTGTAGAGGCGGCGGCTCACAGTATCGGTGCTGAAGGCCAGCAGCTCGTTGTTGTCGCTCACCTCGTAGCCGCCGATGGCGAAGTAGCTGTGGCCCTGGCCCATCTCGTTGCCGTTGAGCATGATTTCCTCCGCGCCTTGCAGGCTACCCGCTTTGCGACAATAAAGCGGGTATTCGCCGCCGGTTTCGTAACGGGTGTAGTAGTAATAGCCGTGGTCGCGGTAGGGCACGGACTCGTCCTGCTCCTTAATGCGACCCTTCATCTCGGTGAACAGCTTAGCCTCCAGCTCTTTGACCGGGGCCATCTGCTGGTCAAAATACGCGTTTTCATCCTTCAGGTAGCCGAGCACTTCGGGGTTGTCGCGCTCATTGAGCCAGTAGTAGTTGTCGGTGCGGGTGCCGTAGGGCGAAACAAGCGCCTTAGGCCGGCTCGTAGCAAGGGGGGGGGTAGGCATGGGAGAAGGCGGAGCGGATTGGGCCTGCGTGGCCAGCACCGCCAAGCTGAGAAGCCCAAAAGTAGCTAGTTGTTTCATAAGAGGTAGTGGAGAAGGCGAAGCCCAAATCAACGGGGTAATTCCCAGAAATTTGTGGGCTAATCTGGGTTCTCAGAGCTTGGCCTAAGGCGTTGGCCATCAAAACTAAGAGCGCGGCGGCTGGCGAACGAGAACCAGCAAGTGGTCCGCTAGCTTAGGCTGGCGGTTAGGGCCGGGCCATCGGGCAGGTATAGTCCTGCCTCTAATAAACGCGACCTTTGCGGCCCGCACTCTTTTTTGGCGGCCTTTTTTTGGCCATGCTCCCACTAAAACATCCAATCGGTAGCTGCGTCTGCCGCTTGAAGGGATAGCATACGAATTGATGATTGCCGAACGATTACGCTTGATACTGTGGCTGGCGCTGCTAGCCCTGCCGGCTTTCACCGCCCAAGCCCAGGCCCCCGACTCGCTGCCCCACCCCACCAAAGACCTGGGTGACCTTGTGCGCCGGGTGCTGCCGCGCCGCCGCCCGCGCCCTACCCCCCCTGATTCGGTCCGCCCGCGCCAGCCCAAGACGCACTCTATTGTGCCGCTGCCGGCCGTGGCCTACACCCTGGAGGCCCGCCTGCTGGCCACGCTCACGGCCAGCTACACGTTTCAGCGGCCCGCGGCCAACCTCTCGGCCCTCTCGGCCACGCTTACTTATACCCAGAACCGGCAGCTTATCCTGGCCTTCAACGGCCCGCTCTGGACCAGCCACAACCACAGCCTGTGGCTGGCCGACTACCGCCTGCTGCGCTACCCACAGCGGACCTACGGCCTGGGCAGCAGCTCGAACGTGGGCGATGCTATTGCGATGAACTACAGTTTTTTGCGCGTCCACCAGAGCTACTACCACCGCGTGGGGCCGGCGGGTAACCTCTACGTGGGCGGCGGCTATTTCCTGGATACGCATTGGAATATCGCAACCGTGAACGGCGACGGGCAGCAGGTGTACGCGGTATCGGGCTACCGGCCGGGGGTAGCGGGGCGCTCCACCTCGTCGGGGCTGGTAGTATCGGTGCTGCGCGATACCCGCGATAATCAGCTGCGCCCCGCTGCCGGCGAGAGCTACCTGTTTCTGGCGCTGCGGGCCAATATGCGGGCCCTGGGCTCGGATGCCACCTACCGCTTCGCGCAGGTGGACACCCGGCGCTACCTGCGCGCCGGGCCGCGCGGCAACGTGCTGGCCCTCTGGCTCTACGGCGATTTCGCGCTGGGCCAGGCCGCGCCCTACCTCGACCTGCCCGCCACCGGCTGGGATACCTATAGCGTCACGGGCCGGGGCTACATTCAGGGGCGCTTCCGGGGCACGAGCCTCGTGTATGGCGAGGCCGAGTACCGTTTCAACCTCGCGCCTTCGCGGGTGCTGGGGGGGGTAGTGTTCGTGAACGAGGAAACCGCCCGCAACCCCTACACCGGCTACGGGCGCGTGGCGCCGGGCGTGGGCACCGGCCTGCGCCTGTGCCTGAGCAAGAAAACCAGCACCTACCTGGCCGTAGACTACGCCTTCGGCATTCAGGGCTCACAGGGCGTATTTTTCAATCTGGGCGACGTGTTTTAGACCGCGCGGGGTGGGGCGCTTACGACTCTACCCCCGCTCCAGGCACTTAGCAACTCATCACGTTCTTCATCTACGTGCAACAACCGCCTACCCTCCCGCTGGTAGCGGCCCTGCCTGGGTATTGAACAGCTAGCGCAGATAGAAATAAATTGTGCACAATTAAACCTTATACAATCGAATGCCGTTTACCACCCGAACGCCATGACAACCATCCCTACCCCCCCCGCGCCGAACGACCTGCTGAAGCTGGAAAACCAGCTCTGCTTTCCGTTCTACGCCGTGTCGCGGCAGCTCACGAAGGCGTACCAGCCCTACTTGCTGGCGCTGGGCCTCACCTACCCGCAGTACCTGGTACTGCTGCTACTTTGGGAGCATGAGCAATTGACGGTGAAGGACTTGGGTGAGCGGCTGCTACTCGATTCGGGTACGCTCACGCCGCTGCTCAAGCGCATGGAGCAGCAGCAGTGGCTCAGCCGCCGCCGCGACCCGCGCGACGAGCGCTCGGTCGTCATCAGCCTGCTGCCGGGGGGTAGGGCGCTCGAAGCGCGGGCCTGCGACATCCCGGCCCAATTGCTGGATAAGCTAGGTCTTTCGCTAACCGAGCTGGCTGCTTTGCGCACCCAGCTCACGCAGATTCTCACCCGTCTGGCTTAGCCAGGCATTTTTTTATAAGACTATGAAAATCACCAAAGTATTTACCGCTCAGGCGAAAGCCATTGGGGGCCGCGACGGCCACGTTACCTCCGATAACCAGGTGCTCGACCTTACCCTGAGCACGCCCAAGGAGATGGGCGGCCCCGGCAAAGCCGGCGCTACCAACCCCGAGCAGCTGTTTGCCGCCGGCTACGCGGCTTGCTTTGAGGGTGCCCTCGGCGTGGCCGCCCGCCAGGCCCAGGTGAAGCTCACTAACGTATCGGTGGAGGCCTTTATCGGCTTCGGCCAGGCCGAAGATGGCGGCTACGGCATCTCGGCCGACCTGCACGTGAACCTGCCCGGCTTTGAGCAGGCGCAGGCCGAAAAGCTGGTGGAAGCCGCCCACGGCATTTGCCCCTACTCGCGCGCCACGCGGGGCAACATTGAGGTAAACCTGACTACCACGACCCACGCCTAAAGCCCGGTAACCGGCTTTATTGAAATAAACGCTCGGGCGGAGCCTGGGCGTTTTTATTTTCCTACCCCCATCCGGGGCGACTATAACTGCATTACTTATGACTACCAACACCATCTTACTAGCCAGCCGCCCCCAGGGCATGCCCACGGCCGCGCAGTTCCGCTTTGAAACCCGCGAGGTGCCTGCGCCCGCCGCCGGGCAGGTGCTTCTCAAAACGCTGTACGTGTCGGTAGACCCCTACATGCGGGGCCGCATGAGCGCGGCTAAGTCGTACGTGGCGCCCTTCGAGGTGGGCCAGCCGATGGCGGGCGGGGTAGTGGCCGAAGTCATCGCCAGCCACAGCGAGGCGCTGCCGGTGGGCAGCGTGGTGGTGGGCAGCCTGCCCTGGCAGGAGTTCAGCGTGGCCGACGCCACGGCCCTGACCCGCGTGCCGACCGATAAGGCCCCGGCCAGCTACTTCCTGGGCCTGCTGGGCATGACCGGTCTCACGGCTTACTTCGGGCTGCTCGACATTTGCCAGCCCCAGGCCGGCGAAACGGTGATAGTATCGGGGGCGGCCGGCGCGGTGGGTAGCATTGTGGGGCAGCTGGCCAAAATAAAGGGCTGCCGCGTGGTGGGCACCGCCGGCTCCGAGGAGAAGGTGGCGTATTTGAAAGAGTTGGGCTTCGACGAGGCCATCAACTACAAGACTACGCCCAACATTGCTAAGGCGCTGGCCGCCGCTGCTCCCAATGGCGTAGACTGCTACTTCGACAACGTGGGCGGGGTCATCACCGACGCCGTGTACGACCTATTGAACAAGCACGCGCGCATTGCGCTCTGCGGCCAGATTTCGACTTATAACGCGACGGAAACGCCGATGGGCCCGCGCCCGGAGAGTAAGCTCCTCAAAACCAGCACCAAGCTGCAAGGCTTCATCGTGAGCGACTACCTCAGCCGCTGGCCCGAGGGCGTAAAGCAATTGACCGCATGGTACGCGGCCGGCCAATTGAAGAGCGAGGAAACCATTACTGAAGGCTTCGCCCAAATTCCGGCCGCTTTCCTGGGCCTATTTGCGGGCGAAAACACGGGTAAGGCGGTGGTGAGAGTGGCCTAAGCCAGTAGCGCTAATATCCCTAAAATTAAGTTTACCATGTCCCCTACCCCCTCCGCTATCATTGCCGTGGCCGCCGAGTGGCGCGCGCAGGCCGGCCAGGAAGAAACCGTGCGCCAGCTCATGCTGCAAGCCACCGCGGCCGTGCGCCAGCACGAGCCCGGCAACCTGCTCTACCTCGGCCACCAGGACCCGGCCGACCCTACGCACTTTCTCTTCTACGAGCAGTACGCCGACCAGCAAGCGCTCGAAGCACACCGTGACTCAACTCATTACCAAGATATTGTGGTGAAGCAGCTAGTGCCACTGCTCACGGACCGCACCGTCACGTTTTACCAGCTGCTGGGCTAGCTGCCGGGCGCTGCTACCGGGCCCGCATTCGCGGCAACCCGTCTTTTTTAACCCATTTATTTCGCAAGATTATGAAAATTGCCCTCATTTTGACTTCGCACGACCAACTCGGCAACACGGGTCACAAAACCGGCTTTTGGCTGGAAGAATTTGCTGCTCCTTATTACGTTTTTAAGGATGCCGGTGCGACCCTTACCCTGGCTTCGCCGCTGGGCGGCCAGCCCCCGCTCGACCCCGCTAGCGACACACCCGATACCCAGACCGACGCCACCAAGCGCTTCAAGCAAGACCCCGCAGCCCAGCAGGCCCTGGCCCACACCGTGAAGCTCGACACCATTAAGGCCGCCGATTTCGACGCCATTTTTTACCCCGGCGGCCACGGCCCGCTCTGGGATTTGGCCGAGGATAAGCACTCCATCGCCCTCCTTGAAAAGGCCTACGCCGCTGGCAAGCCGGTGGCCGTGGTGTGCCACGCGCCCGGCGTGCTGCGCCACGTGAAGGCCGCCAACGGCGAGCCGCTGGTGAAAGGCAAGGCCGTAACGGGCTTCACCAACACCGAGGAAGAGGCCGTGCACCTCACCAAGGTAGTGCCCTTTTTGGTAGAGGACATGCTGAAGGAAAACGGCGGCACTTACTCCAAAAAGGCCGACTGGCAGCCCTACGTGGTGACGGCCGGCAACCTCATCACGGGCCAAAACCCCGCCTCGTCGGAGCTTGCCGCCGAGGAAGTGCTCCAGCAGCTGAAGAAGTAAGCGGATAGCCCGCTGGTGAAAAAGCCGCCCCGGCTGCCTCTTAGCAAGGGCGGCCGGGGCGGCTTTTTGCGGGCCGTAGCGCGAACTTTCCAGTTCGTGCGCGAGCGCCAGCGAGCAGCGTCGTTCGCGCCGGGCAGTCCCGTCTGCTCGCTGGCGCTCGCGCACGAACTGGAAAGTTCGCGCTACTCCCTAGTCGGCTGGCTGCGGCTTCATAGGCTTCACGTTTTCTTGCTCGTGGTCGCGCTCGTCATCATCTTCGGGGGGTAGGGCGGCGGCGTGGGGGCTTAGCTCCTGGGCCAGCGACTCGCGGATGAAGCCGTGCTTGAGGTGCTCGTAGAGCGAGTGCGGGTCTACGAGCGCCGCAATCCCCTGGGCCAGCAGCGCGCCCAGCAGCAGTTGAAAGATGGCCGAATGGCGGTCCGTCATTTCCAGCACCAGGATGGCCGCCGTGAAGGGCGAGCGCACCACGCCGGTCAGGAATCCCACCATGCTCACCAGTATCAGCAGGTTGCGGTCCATCACCGGCACGCCGGCCAGGCGGGCCAGGCCATCGCCGAGCAGCGCGCCCGCGCTCAGCGAGGTAGCAAACACCCCCCCGGCCCCGCCGCCGCTGTAGCTGAGCACCATGCCCAGGAAGCGCACCGGAAATAAGTAAAAAGGCGTGGTACCGCTGTTCTGAAACAGCAGGCGGTTGATAATCGGCTTGCCGGTGCCTACCCCATCAATTCCGACGAAATACGCCAGCACGGCTAGCACGAGGCCGCAGCCCATTACCCAGCCCACCTGCGCCCGCAGGGTGGTAAAGCGCTTGCGGTATTGCCCAATGGCCAGCAGCGCCTTGGCGAAGAACGCCCCGGCCAGGCCGCAAGCCATTGCGCAGCCCATTGCCAGCACCTGGTACCAGCCGCCCGGCGAGGTCACCTTCGGGTAGCCCAGGTAGAGGTAGGGGCCCAGAAACTGCTGGGCCGTGAGCCCGGCGATGATAACGGCCGCGAACACGGCCATGCGAAAGCGCGACAAGTGAATCTGGGTCAGCTCTTCCACCACGAACACGATGCCGCCGAGCGGGGTGTTGAAGGCCGCCGCCAGGCCGGCCGCCCCGCCCGTGACGAGGGCAATCTGGCGCGAGAGCTGGGGCCAGCCCTTGGGCTGCAAGCGATTGATAGCCCGGAAGATGGCCGCCGACACCTGGATGGTAGGCCCCTCGCGGCCAATGATGCCGCCGCCCAGCAGCAGCACCACGCTGCTTAGTATTTTCACGGCGGCCACGCGCAGGCTCAGCAGGTATTCGGTGTGGCGGTACTGGCTGGGGTTGGAGAGGTCGATGCCGGCCATCACCTGCGGAATGCCGCTGCCCCTGGCGGCCGGGGCCAGGTAGTAGACCAGCGCCCACGAGCTAAGAAAGGCCACCGGCGTGAGCCCAAATGCCATAAGCGGCACCTTACCGAGCCAGGTAAAGCTCACCTGCTCGGCCCAGACGAACACCCGCTCGTAGCCCACGGCCATCAGGCCGGTCAGCAGCGAGGCAATCCAGAAGGGAAAGCTTTGCAGGATGAGCCGCCGCACCCGCGCCGTGTAGAGCGGCCGAATCAGGTAGTGGTCGAGCCAGGCCAGGGCCTGCTCGTAGCGGGTAGTAAGCTTAGAATCGGCCATACGAAAGCACGCTACGGGGGCAGTTCTGAAAACCGGCCTCGTCGGGCAGTGGCTGGCTCCACCAGCCCGCTTGCCCGCACCAGCCCGCGTCGCGGCCGGCTTTGCCCCTGAAACCCAGGGTAGGGCGCGCTGCCGGTAGCGGGCAGTACCCGAGCGCGGCAGCAAGCCCACGGCGAAGGTAGCCCGCCAGCCCAGGGTTTCAGATGAAGCTTGGCCAAAGAAAAGCGCTGACCGGGCGGTTTGTAGCTGGCAACCAGTTCGTTTGCCGCAGGTTTAAATGTTCGAGGGTTATCTGCCTCCAAGGAAAATAAAACCTATAACTGGCAAAAATCTAAATATACCAATGCCTACTCCTTTGCTGAATCGCAGAAAAGCAGATTCATGCTGCCATTTAGCATCAAAAATTTCATAAACACTTTTATATTTTATAATGTTATATATTAAAATACATAAAAAAAATTGACATCCCTACCATACTAAACATTTTTGTATAAGGCCTTAAATATAATATATTTATGAAAAATCTTAAACCTCCCATTAATAAAAATCCAATGTATAGTGTTTCTAATAAAGAAACTGCGCTCACTGCAGTGGTCGCACGGTTACCATCCCACTTATGGTAAAACCTGGCAATTCTATAATAAATATAATCAAAAATCATATATTTTTTGAGCTTTGAATAATTTTTGAATTATACCTTTGTCCTTCCCTAGTTGCGTCTATTCTGCTACCCGTGGCCCTGCACCAACCGTGCCACGTAGAAGGCCGCCGCCGCCGCCGTAGCCCCGATGGCCGCCATCTTGAGGGCTCCCGTTACTGGGGCCTGGCCCGTCATCCGGCTCTTAAAATAGCCAAATACTAGCAGGCACACCAGCGTGATGAGGCCCGACCACAGCAGCCCCGCGTGGGGGGTGGCGGTCAGGAAATAAGCGCTAAGCGGAATGAGGCCGCCCACGGCGTAGGCCCCGGCAATGGTGAAGGCGCTCTTGAAGGCCTGCCGCGGGTCGGGCTCTTCGAGGCCCAACTCGTACTTCATCATAAACTTGACCCACTGCGTGGGGTCCTGCACCAGCTCATTAGTGGCCAGGGCGGCGGTGGGTTCGGAGAGGCCCATCGCTACGAACAGCTCCTGCACCTCGCGGCGCTCTACGGCGGGCACGGTGCGCACTTCCTCGTGCTCGCGGGCTAGCTCGGCCCCGTAGTGCTCCACCTCGGTGCGGCCGGCCAGGTAGCCGCCCAAGCCCATTGCGATGGAGCCGGCCACGATTTCGGCCAGCCCCGCCGTGATAACCAGGCCCGATGACTGCACGGCCCCGCTTAGCCCGGCGGCCAGGGCAAAAGGGACCGTCAAGCCATCGGAAAGCCCAATTACAATATCTTGCAGCATGGCCGAGCTGGTCAGGTGCTTTTCGGTTGGGGCGGCAGCAAGTGGATTCATAGGCGCAAAGAAAGAAGCTTACGGCATCACGAACGCCATATCGAAGCTAATGACATTGGCGGTGAGGCCGGTAGTTTGGCGGTAGTAGCCGTAGCGCACGTCCAGGGACTTAAACTTGGCCACCCGGCCACCAAACGGGGTCTTGAAGCGGCTCAGGCCGTAGAGCGGGGCGTAGCGAAAGCCCAGGCCCACCTTTTGGGCCGAAAAAGCCGCCAGGTCGTAGTCCGACGTGTAGTACTGGTCGGCCACGGAGTGGGCCAGGTAGGGCGCGAAGTAGTCGGCGGCCGTCTGGGTATGGTAGCGGTAGAAGGGGTAGAGCGTGAAAAAGGGTGTGACCTTCACCGGCGCTTCCAGCTCGAAGGTGTGGGCCTGCACGCCAAAATTGTCGTTGTAAAAGCGGTAGTAGCCGCGCAGCTGCACCAGGTCGGTGGCGTAGTAGGTGAGGCGCAGGCCCACGGGATACTTCACGCGCTGGCGCGGCAGCACCTCCGTTTTAGCGGTGCCCAGCTGGCCGGGCGCGAGGCCATCGGGGGCGTAGTCGAAGAAGTACACCCGCTGAAACGGCGTGCTCAGCAGCCCGTGCTGCACCACTGGCTCGGCGCTGATGGCCACTTGCAGCCGCTTGGTAAGCACCTGCGAATACACCACTGACACGTTGTAGCTCTGGCGGTTATCGAAGCCCGAGCCTCGGCGCTGGTTGGGGCCGGTACGCAGCTCGGCGGGCCGAATGAGCGTTACCCGGTCCAGAAACACCTGGCCGGCCACGCTCAGCTCGCGGTTGCCGTCGCGCGAGGTGCGCGTCCAGGAGCCCGCCAGGTTGAACGACAGGTAATCATACTCCACCGACACGCCCGCCCCTACCCCTACCTGGGTGAGCTTATCGGCCAGCTGCCGGGTAAGGCCGAAGTCGGCGTGCTCGCGCTGGGCATTGGCCGAAGGCGACGACAGCACCTGGTCGATGCGGTCGGTAGAGGCCGAGGCGTAGAAATCCACCCCCAGATTAGCCGTAAGGCGCGTCACCGAATCGAGGGGCACGTTGAGCAGAATGGCCGGCGACACGTCGGTTAGCTGCTGGGTGCCAATGCCGCCCTCCACGGCTGAGTGGTTGCCGTTCTGCTGGTAGTAGCTGCCCAGGATGTCCACCTCCGTTTCGCCGCTGCGGCTGGGCGCGGGCGGGGTCAGGTTGGTACTGGTTACCCCGTAGTGGTCAATGCGGTTGGGCGTGGGCGTGCCCTGGGCCAAGGCGGCGAGCGGAGCCGCCAGGGCCAGCCCAATTAAGAAGAGGTTTTTCACTGATACCAAGCGAGAAGGATTAGGAAGGAATGTCATACTGACGAAGGAAGCAGCTCTACCGCGTAACTACCTGCAAGCGTTGGGTTTACTCACGCAGTAGAGCTGCTTCCTTCGTCAGTATGACGTTCACTGATAATTCAATTGCAGCCGCAGCCACCGCCTACTTTGCCGCCGTTGGCCCCGCCGGCCCCTTCGCGGTAGCTCTCGAAGTTGACTTCCGGGCTTTCTACCTTCTTGGAAGCCAGCTTCATATCCTCATCGTTGAGGTATTGTTTCTGGTAGGCTTTAACCGACACGCAGGCGGGCAGCGCCAGGCTGCCGGCCAGCAGCAGGCCCAGCAGTACCGGGCGAAAACGGGGGGTAGGGCTCATGGCTTCGGCTGGGGGTTGGCGGTAGTAAGGGGGGTAGGAGTCGGCGCAGCGTCGGCGCTGTGGTAGGCGTTGAGCTTCATGCCGCGCGAAACCAGGGTCTGGCCCGCGTCGGTTATTACGGTGGCGTCCACGCCTTTGAGGCGGTTTATCAAAGCCAGGCCCGCCACGGGGCCGAGCACGAACACGGCATCATCGAGGGCATCGGCCAGCTCCACGTCGGGGCAAATGATGGTGACTGAGCGCAGGCCCGTGGCCGGGTAGCCGGTGTGCGGGTTAATGATGTGGCCGTAGTAGCGGCCGCCCACCGTGAAGTACTGCTCGTAGTTGCCGGCCGTGACCACGGCCAAGTCGCTGACCGTGAGCCACGACGACACGGAGTGCGGCCGGGCCGGGTCGCCGATGGCGATGCGCCAGCCGGAACCGTCGGGCTGCTTGCCCCAGCAGTACACGTCGCCCGAGCCATTAATGAGTCCGCCCGCGATGCCCATTTTTTTCATGATTTCTTCCGCCCGGCGCACGCCGTAGCCTTGCAGAATACCGGCCAGGTTGATGCGCATCCCCTTTTCGGGCAGAAAAACGGCGTGCGTGGCTGGGTCCAGCCGCACCTTTTGCCAGCCGATGCGCCGCACCGACGCGCGCACCGTGGCCGAGTCGGGCAGGCGGGCGTGCTCGGTTCTGTCAAACTGATAAATCTTGTCGCCGCTGGCGAAAGTGATGTCGAACGCGCCGCCGCTGAGCCGCGATATTTTGAGCGTGCGCTCGATGAGGTCGTACACCTCCTGGTCTACCACGACCGGCCGGATGCCCGCCAGGCGATTGATTTTGACCACCTGCGACGTGGAATCCCAGTATGAGAAGAGGTGGTCGATGCGCTGGGTTTCGCGCAGGCCCGCGCGCAGGGCGCGCCAGGCCAGCGAATCGTTGGCCGACACGGCCGTGAAGGTGAAGTGCGAGCCCATCAGGTGGGCCTCGCGGGTGTAGGCACGGGCACGGGGCGGAGCCAGCGGCTGGGCCGCCAGCCCGCTCACCAGCAGCAGGGCCGCCGCTAGCAGCCCTACCCCCCTTCTACGCAGCAACGTCCACGGACCAGGCATGAGTACTATTTCTTAGCGAGCAAACGCTCCAGGTACGTATCGTAGGCGGCGGCCCCGCCGGGGCGGTAGCCGGTGCGGGCCAGAATCTGGCCTTCGGGCGAGAGCAGCACCACGGCCGGAAACGAGCCTTCCTGGTTGAGTTTGGCTGCTGCCTCTTCGTTGAGCTTAGTTTGGGCGTCGGGCAGGCGGTTCTTCTTGGTGCGCGGGAAGTCGAAGCGAGCCAGCACGAACTTATCCTGGGCGAAGCCGGCAAACTCGGGCTGGTCGAATACTTCCTGCTTGAGCATCATGCAGGGCTTGCACCAGTCGGAGCCCGAAAACACGGCCAGCACCGGCCGCTGGCTGGCCTTGGCCTGCGCCAGCGCGGCGGGCAGTGACGAGTACCAGGTAGGAGCCGTGGTTTGGGCCAGGGCGGGCGCGGCGAGCAGACTCGCAGCCAAGCTACTTAACAGAAAAATACGCACGGCGAAAAAAAACGAAGGGAAGGATTTACTCGAACAGCTACCCGCGTGATGGGGTAGCGGGATGGAAGCTATTGACCAGCTTTGCTGACCCAACGGCGGGCGGGACTGTTTGTTGGTTGGCCAGGCAAGCTTTAAGCAAGTCTTAAGACAACCTTCTATTAAGCTTCTTGAAACCTGCCAACCAAGCCGCGGCCGCCTGGTGCGGTTACCGGCCCTTATAGCAGAAAAAATATTAAGTTATTGACAATCAACTATTTTATTATCATTTGGCTAAATGGCTGCCCGCCGGGCGGGGGTAGCCCGCTCAGATAAGATACCCCAAGGGGCAGCTACCCCCACGCGCCCCGGCGCTTATTTTATCCGGCGCGCCCAGTCTCGGTGGCCGGCGCGGCCCAAGCGCGTGGAGGCAGCTATTCCGAAGCCATTCTGAGAGCTACTTTAGCCACTGGTTGCGCCGCGAGTAGGTCGTGGCAACCGGTAACCTGGCGGCCTTTGGTCGCGGTAAGGAGCCGCAATAGCTTCGTTGCGGGACCGTTTCACGGGGCGGTAGCCTCTTTGTGAGCACTGATGTATGGCAAAGCCCGATGATAAAACCCTCGACGAGCACCTGACGCGGCTGCGCCAGGCCGACCCGGCGGTTTTTCTGGAGCAGTTATTCAAGGCGTTTTATGCGCCGCTGGGCAGTCTCGTATATCGGGTAGTGCCCGACCGGGCGGCGGTGGAAGATATTTTGCAGGACGTGTTTCTGCGGGTGTGGCAGGGGCTGGCCACGCTGCCGGCCATTGGCTCGCACCGCGCCTATCTCACGCGCATGGCCCTGAATGCCGCCCTGCGCTACCAGCAGCGCGCCCGGCGGCAGGTGGCCTGGGACGAGGCCCCGCCCGCCGCCGCCCCGGTGGCCCCCGATGCGCTGGCCGACCTGCACGCCGCCGAAACCAGCGCGGCCGTAGCCGCCGCCCTGGCCCGGCTACCACCGCAGTGCCGCATCGTGTTTGAGCTAAGCCGCTACGAGGAGCTGAGCTACCAGCAAATCGCAGAGGCGCTGGAAATTGCGCCCAAAACCGTCGAGAATCAACTGGGTAAGGCCCTGCGGATTTTGCGCCGGGAGCTGGCCGGCGTTCTCAAAAACCTGTACGGGCTGCTGGTGTACGTGCTGGTCAGCCACCCGTCGGCAGCGGGAGTATGCGCGCTCCCGCCCCCGGTGCCAGCCCGGTGGCCAGCTTATTTTGCGGGGCCGCGTGGGGGTAGCGCGCCCGGCGCGTATCTACCCCTGGAGGCCGCCGCCCGCCCCGCTCCTACCCTGCCATGACGCCCCGCTACGCCGCCGACCCGCCCGATGCGCCCTGGGCGCTGCTGGCCCGCCACCTGGCGGCCGAAGCCACCGCCGCCGAGCGGGCCGAACTACGCGCCTGGGTGCGGGCCGACCCGGCGCACCTGCAAATCCTGACCACCGTGACCCGCGCCTGGGAGCGGGCCGGGGAGGCCACGGCCGGCCCCGTGCTGTTTTCGCCAGCCGACGTGGAAGCCGCCTGGCAGCGCTTCCGGCCGCTACTACAGGTTCCGACTGCCGCCCCGGCCAAAGCGCCCGTGCCGGTGGTGCGCCCGCTTTGGCCGGGGCGGCGGGCCTGGCCAGCGGCGCGCTGGCAGCTGGCGGCCGGGCTGGCGCTACTGCTGGGCACGGCCTACGCGCTAACAGCGCATTTTTTAGTTAAACCTCTTACGCTCACCACTACCTATGCCAGCGGGCTGAGCCGCCACCTGGTGCACCTGCCCGATGGCAGCCTGGTGTGGCTCAACGCGCACTCGCGGCTGCGCTATACCGGCGGCGCGGCCGCCGGCACCCGCGCCGCAGCTCTCACGGGTGAAGCTTACTTCGAGGTTACTCCCAACCAGGCCCAACCCTTTGTGGTGAGCACGGCCGCGGCGCGGGTGCGGGTCACGGGCACGGCCTTCAACGTGCGGGCCTTCGCCGCCGAAGACTCAGTAGAAGTGAGCGTGACTAGGGGCCGGGTGTGGCTGCTGCACCCCGCCGCTGCCGACAGCGTGCTGCTGGTGGCTGGCACCCGCGCCACGCTGCGAGCCGCCGACGCGCCCGGCCGGGTAGCCACCGCCCTGCGCCGCTCGCCCCTGGCCAACACCAACTTCCGGGCCTGGCAGACGGATACCCTACGCTTTGCCGATACCCCAGTGGCGCAGGTGACGCGGGCGCTGCAGGCCACGTTTGGCACCACCGTGGCACTGGGTAGCCCCGCCCTGGGGCAATGCCGCTTCACGGGCACTTTCGTGCGCCCGCAGCCGGCGCAGGTGCTGGCGGTGCTGGCGGCCGCCACCGCCAGCCGCCTTACCCCCGACGGCCACGGTGGCTACCAGCTGCAAGGGCCGGGCTGCGCGCCGGCCGCGCTTTCACCCTCCGCGGCGGAGCCGGCGCGCGGCTCCTCTCGGCCGTGAGGGGGCCGGTTGCCCGATGTGGGCTGGCACTGCTGCTAGTCCTGGTGCTGCCCCTGAGCTTGGCCTGGGGGCAGGCCCCCGGGCCGGCGGCGCTCCGGCGGCGCGTGCGGCTGGCCCCCGGCCACCATTCTTTAGGAGCTGTATTGGCTGATTTATCGCGTCAGAGTGGGCTAACTTTCAGCTACAGCAGCTCGCTGGTGCCGCTGGGCCAGCCGTATTCTCTGTTGCCCGGCCCCCCGCGGCCAGCCGGCGAGGTACTGCGCGAGGTGCTAGCGGCCGGGCACCTCACCTACGGAATAGTAGGTGGCCAGCTCGTATTATGGCCCGCGCCGGCCGCCGCCCCGCCGGGCATAGCAGCGGTCGGGAGCCGGGTAGCTGGCCCGGCGGCCTCAGCCTTGCGCCCAACCGCCGGGCCAGTTGACCCACCCGCCGGCCAGCGGCCGGTTGACGCATCCTCGCCGGCTCAATTACGGTGGGCAGTCCGGCCCGCGCCATCGGCCGGGCCGCCCGCCGTAGTCGGGCAAAGCCGCTCAACCGTATTTACCTCGGCCTACCCCCCGTCCGCCGCCGGGCGATGGGCAGGCTCACCCAATAGAGTGACCACCTCCCTGCTTGATTTACCCAGCGCCCGACGGCGGGCGGCAGCTAGCCGGGCAACGGGCCGCGCCCTACCCCTCGCCAGCAGGTCGGAGGCGATGGCCAGGGCGGGGCGGGCCGTTACCGCTGCCGCACGCCTAGCTTACCAGGCCGAAAGCCGCTCGGCGGCGGGGCGCGAATCCTTGGCAATCCTGGCTTTACGGCCGGTTTTTCCCGCGCCAATAAGTACGCCAGCGGGCGGCATTTTGCCCAGCTCTGACTTGCTGAAGGTTCGCCCCGCGAGCAGGCCGCGGGCCGACTCCGCCGCGCCGAAGCTAGGGCAGACCCCGCGCCGGCCGCTCTACCTGCACGGCGAAGCTTGGGCTGCTGAAACCCTACCCCTCACCGTGGCTGGCAAGCTAGGCTGGCCGCGCCTGTACCTGGTGCTGGGCATCGCGGCCGGGCCCTTCGACTCGCGCGGCGGCTGGGCCTGGGGCGGCGGCCTGGGCACGGTGGGCCAGCCCAAAGGCCGCTTCACGCTCAGCCTCGATGTGCTGCACTGGGTGATAGCCGGGGGCGACCGCGACGACGGCCCGCGGGGCCACCTCACGCAGCTGCGGCCCGCGCTGGCCTGGCAGCTCAAGCGCGAGGGCCGCTGGCAGCTCGTAGGCGGCCCTACCCTCAACCTGGCCACCGCCCCCGACCCTGACTCCAGCCCCGGCCGGGCCGGCTTTAGTTCGCGCCACGCCCTGGGGCAAGGCCAGTGGAACTGGCTCGATACGGACGGGAACCGGGCCAACACTCGCCTCTGGCCGGGGGTGCAGGTAGGGCTGCGGTTTTAGCCGTTGGCCTGGCCAGTTTTTTAGCTGTTTTTAATAGGACTTGGACAAACGTCTTTTCTTTCGCGTAAGTCATAATCTATCCAACGCACGTATTCTGACTTGAACCGGCTGCAGATAAAAGCGGCGGGCTGCGTGAGTTGTGAGCGCGGGGCGACAAGCTTAGCCCAGGGCCTGGCCGGCGCGGGCTCTTTTGCTGTTTGCCTTCATCCGACGTTAATCTCCGCTACAGCTTCGCCCCAGAATTGGGGCGCACCTTGCGGCATTCGCTTTCAACTAACTCGCTGCCATGAGAAAACTACCCTTTGCCGCCGCCCTACTGCTGAGCGGCGCGGCCTCGGCCCAAACCGCCCCGGCCGCCGCGCCCTACCACCTGCTGCACACCATCACCATTGGCGGCGAGGGTGGCTGGGACTACCTCAGCGTGGACCCGTCCGGCGAGCGCCTCTACCTCTCGCACGGCACCCAGGTGGACGTGGTAGACTTGCAGACTCGCCAGGTCATCGGTACCATCCCCAACACGCCGGGCGTGCACGGCATTGAGGCGGCACCCGGCACGGGGCGCGGCTACATCACCTGCGGCCGCGACAACACCTGCGTGGCGTTTGATTTGAAAACCCTGAAGCCCATCGGCGAGCCCATCCCGACCGGCCCCAAGCCCGATGCGCTGCTCTACGATGCCTTCTCGAAGCGCGTATTTCTGTTCAGCAACAAGGGCGGCAAGAGCACCGTGCTCAACGCCACCACGGGGGCCGTGGAAGGTGCCGCCGAGCTGGGCGGCGACATCGAAGCCCCGGCCACCGACGGCAAGGGCCACATTTTTGCCAACGTGGAGGATAAGAGCGAGGTCGTCGAGTTTGATGCCAAAAGCCTGGCCGTCACGCATCGCTACCCCCTGGCCCCCGGCGAGGAGCCCACCGGCCTGGCCTTCGACCCGCGGGCCGGCCGCCTTTTCAGCGCCTGCCACAACGAGAAGCTGGTGGTGACCGACAGCAAAACCGGGAAGCAGGTGGCCGTACTTCCCATTGGCCAGGGCGTGGACGGGGCCGCGTTTGACCCCAGCACCGGCAACGTGATTACCTCCAACGGCGCGGCGGGCACCCTCACCGTCATCCACCAAGACTCGCCTACCAAGTACACCGTAGTGGCCACCATCCCCACCCAGCGCGGGGCGCGCACCCTGGCTATCAGCCCCACCACGCACCACCTCTTCACCTGCACCGCCGACTACGGCCCTACCCCCGCCGCCACCACGGAGAACCCGCGCCCGCGCCCCAGCATCATGCCCGGCACGTTTCGGGTGCTGGAGTTTGGGCAGTAAACTGGTCACCTGATTTTTTAACCCCCGGATTTTACACAAAAGCCCCCGCCGGCGTTCCGGTGGGGGCTTTTTGGGTATCGCGGAAGGGGCTAATTAGCTATTTAGCGGTAGTTGTGGTAGTCGCAGTGGGGTTCACGCTGATGCAGCCCAGCTCCACGAGCGGGCCGGCCGAGCAGCTGTCGCGCACGCCGCACTTCTTGCCAATGGCGTGGCCCCCGCGCTCGCCGGCGTAGCCTACCAGCACTTTTTCGCCGGCCGTAGCGTGAAAATTGGCCCAGGTGGTGCCGGTGGGTACCACGTAGGAGCTATCGGCCAGGTGCAGCACCAGGCCGCAGCCGGTGGTCTTGCTCAGGTCCACAACGGTAGCGGCGGTGGCGCAGGTGCCGCCCTGGGGAGTGCAGCTCTTCTTGTCTTCTTTGTCGAAGCAGCCGGTGAGCAAGGTACTGGCCGCCAGGCTCAGCAGGGGTAGGGCTGCCAGGGCAACGCCACGGGAAGAAAAACGCTTCATAAAAAGGAAGTAAGTGGGAAGATGACGAAATAAAAATTTATTAGCTAAGCAGTTACGCCTAAGCAGACAAGCCTATCATCTGCTGCGAAAGCGTTGTTAAACAGGTGCGCAGAAGCAGCCGTAGTCTTTCTACTGCTCGCCTCTACCCCGGCCGCCTTTCCTTTTTGGAGCGGGGCCGGAGGCTCTTTAGTCTTTAGAACGACCACGGGTATTTATGCGCGGCTACCTGACCGCGTGAATTCGGAACTACTACCCCCCGACTTACCAGCGCTTCCTTTCCCGCCGGGCAGGCTCCAGCCGGCTAAATCGCGGGTGAGTTCCCGCGTGGTCGCGGGTAGCGGGCTGGCCGGCAGCCCTGGGCCGGCGGCCCGGTAATACTGCCCATCAGCGTAGGCCGCCAGCCGCTGGAGCCCCGGCGATAAGCTGACCAAAGCTGCGAATGGGTAGTCGGCGCAACGGGCAAGGTACATGGCGGGGAAAATTGGAGTGGATATAACCGACGAGCCTCCGGCAGCCGGCCTACTAGCAAGACTCCCAATTCCACGCTTACCCCCACGCCGGGCAGAAAATTATTTTCAGCAACCCCCCAAACACGCTGCTTAACAACTAGTAATCAAGCGCTACCCCGCCGCCCCGATTTTACCCAGCCACAAGCCAATGGCGAACACGATGCCGCCCCCCACAATCACTTGAAAAACAGTAGGTAGCAGCGAGCCGCGCATGAAACGGTAGCGGATGTAGGCGATGAGCACCAGCTCGATGCCCACCACTACGTAGGCCACGTGCAGGGCCAGCGTAAGGTCGGCGAGTAAAAAGGGCAGGGTGTGGAGCATCCCGCCCAGGGTGGTGGCCCCACCGGTGATGAGGCCCCGCGTCCAGGGGTTGCCGCGCCCGGTCACGCTGCCATCGTCGGAGAGCGCCTCGGCTAGGCCCATGCTGATGCCGGCCCCCAAGGAGGCCGCCAGCCCCACGAAAAACGCCGCGTGCGGCGAGTGCGTCAGCTCGGCCGCCGCGAAGAGCGGGGCCAGGGTCGAAACCGAGCCATCCATGAGGCCCAGCAGGGCGGGCTGCACTTTTTGCAGCACGAAGGTGGCTTCCGCTTCAGCTTCGGCCGGGGTGGCCGGAGTAAGGGGGGTAGGGTTCATTACTTATGAAGTGTAAATTTCTTTATTCCTGAAAAATAATTATGAGTTAGCGCAAATAAGGCACTTAAAAGCCTCGCCATTAACAAATAGCCAGCAGCCAAAACCTAGTCTTCGCCCGCGCCTTTGGTCAGTTCGGCGTTCAGGAAGTAGGCACCCTGGCGCACGAGGCCGGTGGTATCGGGCAGCGGGTCGAGCACGGTGATGGGCACGTCGCCGTGTTGGGGCTGGCCAGCGCGCACCTTGAGACGCCGAAACACGACGCGGCCCGAGTCGCTACCCACCCGCTGGAAGATGTAGCTCAGCTCGCCGGCCTGGATGAGGGCGGCCTCGGGCAGGGTGCGCACGCGCTGGCCAGCGGTCTGGATGCGGGCGGCGATGAACTGACCAGGCAGCAAATCGGTACGCTCGGGCTCCAGGTGGGCGTGCACGCGCACGGTACGGGCGTTGTCGTCGAAGGCCTGGCCCACCAGAAACACGCGGGCGGTCAGCACCTCGTCGGGCCGGCCCGCGCCTTTTATTTGAAACAGAATTTTCTGGCCGGGATGCACTTGGGCCACGTCCTTCTCAAAGACCTTCAACTCCAGGTGCAGGTCGTCGTGATTAAGAACCTCAACTAGTACGTCTTGTGGCCCCACATACTGACCAGGATTAATATTAACAGCCTTCACGTAGCCCGCGATGGGCGTGGTGAGCGGCACGCTGCTCACAATCTGGCCGGTAGCGTCAAGGTGGGCCACCGAGATGCCCAGCAGCCGCAGCTGCGCGGCGGTAGCGCGCAGCGCGGCCTGCTCGGTGGCGTAGTCGGCGCGAGCCATTTGGAGCTTGCGCTTGGCGCCCACGTCCTCCACGTCGAGGATGCGCTGGCGCTCCAAATCTTCAGCCAGAAAGCCCACTTTGGCCTTGCTCTGCAGGTAGTTTTGCTGCAAGGTCAGGTACTCGGGCGAGCGCAGGGTCGCCACGGTTTCGCCGGTCCGCACGTGCTCGCCGGGCAGCACGGTCACCGTTTGCACGTAGCCGCCCATGATGGCGGTGAGCGACACCCGATTGCCGGGCGGCACCTCCACCGAGCCGTTAGCCTGCACTTCGGTACTCATGTTCTGCCGCTCGAAAGTGCCAAGCTGAATGCCGGCCGCTTTCTCCTGCGCAGGATTGATGGCGACCTGGTTGGGGTTAGTGGGGGGGGTAGGCTTTTTATTGCCGCCCTTGCCGTTGTCGGTTTTCGCGCAGTCCTTGCCGTCGTCGGCCATGTTTTGGGGGTTGGATTCGCCCCCTTTGGAGCCGCAGGCAGTGAGTAGCGCCAGGGCCGTAGCCAGGACGAATAGTTTTGGGATAAAAGACATAAGTAGGGTGCGGGGCTTGCCCCCGCCCGTCGTTGAACGGTTTCAAATGCGAAGAAATAAGGCGCGGCCGGGGCTCGCCCAGCGCCGGGCGGGGGCAAGCCCCGCCCCTACGGAATATCCGCCCCCGTGAGTGCCTGTACGCTCACTACCAGGTCATTATAGCGCTGAGCCTGGTCGAGGTAGTTGGCCTGGATTTGCCAGGCCGGGTCGGTGTTCACCACGTAGGTCACGTAGTCGATGTCGCCGGCGCGGAAGCTTTTTTCGGCCGTGGTCAGGATAAGCTGGGCCTGGGGCAGGGCCGTGCGTTGATAATAAGCCAGTGAGGCCGCCGCCCGGCGCAGCTGCTGGCGCAGGGTACGCAGCTGGGTAGCGAGCTGGCTGGTCGCGTATTGCAGCTGGCCCTGCGCCACCTGCTCGCCGAGGCGAGCGGCGGCCACCCGCGCCCGGCCGGCCCCGCCCAGCAGCGGCACTGCCACGCCTAACTGCCCCACGTTCAAAGACTTAAACTCGGGGTGAATGCTCTGCTGGAAGTAGCCGGCGCGCAGGTCGGGCAGGCGGCGCAGGCGCTCGACTTTCGTTTGCAGCTCGCTCACGGCCACTTGCTGGCGCAGCAGACCCAGGGTCGGGTTGCTTTCGGGCGAGAGGGCGGCCGTGTCGGCGGGCGCGAGGGGAGCCAGTAGTACCTCGGTGGTATCGATGGCGGCCGGCGCGGGGCTGCCCAGCAGTTGGCCCAACTGCATGCGCTGCACGTCGAGGTCGGTGAGCACGGTCAGCAGGCGGTTTTCCAGCTCGCGGGCGCGGGCTTCGGCGGCCACTTGTTCCAGGCGGTTGGTTTCGCCCACTTTATAGCGGATGAGGGCGGCGTGGGCAGCGCGGCGGTACAGGCTGTCTTGGCGGCGCAGCAACCCCAGGCGGCGGTAGGTCACCAGCAGGCCGTAGTAGCTGCCGCGGATGGCCTGCGTCAGGCTGCGCCGGCTGATGCGGGCCTGCTGCTCGGCGGTGGCGCTCTGGCCTTGCAATAGCCGCTGCTGCGCTCCGTAGTAGCCCGGAAAGGCCATTTGCTGAATAACGTTGAAGGTATGGTCGGTGTAATTGCTCGAAATCTGACCCAGCTGAAAGTCAATGATGGTGCGCGGGGCCTCGCGGCCAATACCTACCAGCGCCCGCTGTTGCGCCACTTGCAGGCCGGCCGTTTGCAGCGACTGGTTGCCGGTGCCCGCCGCTTGCAGCGATTGGCTTAGATTCATCGCCTGCCCGGCCGTGGAGGCCAGCGTGCTTTGCGCCCGCGCCGGGGTCCCTACCCCCCCCGCGCCTAGCAGCGCCAGCAGCAGGGCCAGGGCCACCCCGCCCCTACCCCCCGCCGGCCGACCAGCCAGCGCCAAACCGGGCTGAATGGCTGGGTCGGCGGCGGGGCTGTCATCGTGCCCGTTCACGGGCCGGTGGGCGGGACCGCTGCCGCTGATTTCGGCGGCGTGCTTGGCTTTTTCGGCGGCTTCGGCCTGCTTTTCGGGGTCGGACTCGTCGTCTTTGGTGAAGATGGAATAGAGCACCGGCAGCACCAGCAGCGTGAGCAGGGTGGCCGAAATCAGCCCGCCAATGACCACCGTGGCCAGCGGCTTCTGGACTTCCGCGCCGGCCGAGGTGCTCAGGGCCATTGGCAAAAAGCCCAGCGAAGCCACGCTGGCCGTGAGAATAACGGGCCGGAACCGCTCCTCGGTGGCGCGCAGCACGCGCTCACGCACCTTGCGCACGCCGGTGGCGGCCAGCTCGTTGAGGCTGGCCAGCAACACGATACCGTTCAACACCGCCACCCCGAAGAGCGCAATAAACCCTACCCCCGCCGAAATGCTGAACGGCATGCCGCGCGCCCACAGCGCCACGATGCCGCCGATGGTAGCCAGCGGCACGCCCGTAAAAATGAGCAGCGCCTGCTTCACCGACCGGAACGAGAGGTAGAGCAGCATGAAAATGAGCACCAGCGACACCGGTACGGCCACTTTCAGGCGTTTCAGGGCATGGTTCAGGTTCTCAAACTGCCCGCCGTAAGTGAGGGTGTAGCCGGGCGGCAGCTTCAGGCCCTGGCTCAGCTTGCCCTGAATTTCCTGTACCAGGCTCTGCACGTCGCGCCCCCGCACGTTGATGCCGATGTTGATGCGGCGGCGGGCATCATCCCGGGAAATTTGAATGGGCGCGTTGCGGTAGGCCACTGTGGCTACCTCATCGAGCGGGATTTTCTGGCCGCCGGGCGTGTCCACGTACAGGTCCTGGAGGTTGGTGAGGCCCGCGCGGTGCACGCTGTCGAGGCGCAGCACCAGGTCGTAGCGGCGCTCATTCTCGTACACCTGCCCGGCCACGCCCCCAGCGAAAGAGGCGCGCAGTATCATGTTCAAGTCGCTCACTTTCAGGCCGTACTGCGCCAGTTTCTGGCGGTTGTAGGTCACGCGCATCTGCGGCAGGGCCGCGATTTGCTCCACCTTCAAATCCCCTACCCCCTGCAAGGGCCGGATGAGGTCGGCGGCCTCGTTGGCTTTCTGGAAAAGGGTTTCGAGGTCGTCGCCAAAAATCTTGATGCTCACGTCCGACTTCACACCTGAAATCAGCTCGTTGAAGCGCATCTGGATGGGCTGCTGAAACTCCATGGTCACGCCGGGCACACCGGCCAGCGCGGCCTGCATCTTATCGGCCAGCTCCTCGCGGTTGTGGGCCGACGTCCACTGGCTGCGGTCCTTGAGAATGACCATTTCGTCGCTGTCTTCCAGCGACATCGGGTCGGTCGGAATCTCCGACGTGCCGCTCTTACCCACAATCTGCTCGATTTCCGGGAATTTGCTGCGCAAAATCTGCTGCACGCGCAGGTTGGTGGCAATGGTCTGGCTGAGCGATGAGCCGGGGGCCAGAGTTACGTTCAGGGCAATATCGCCCTCATCGAGCTGCGGAATGAACTCGCCGCCCATCCGCGAGAAGATAAAGCCGGCCAGCACCAGCAGCGCCACCGCGCCGCCCACTACCAACGCCCGCGCCCCCAGCGCCCAGCGAATAACGGGGTCGTAGCCGCGGTGCAGAAACTTCATAATGCGGTAGGCGATAGTGCCTTCCTCCTTGATATCGCGCTTCAGCGCCCACGCCGTGGCGGCCGGCACGTAGGTGAGACACAGCAGCATAGCCCCGATAATGGCGAAGCTCACCGTGAGCGCCATTGGCCGGAACATCTTGCCCTCGATGCCAGTGAGCGACAAAATGGGCAGATAGACGATGAGGATAATAAGCTGCCCGAACAAGGCCGACGACATGAGGCGCGTGGCGGCGCTCTCGGTCATGGCGTCCATCGTTTCGTGGGCGGCCTGCCGGCGCTGGTGCACGAGGTGAAAAATGACGGCCTCCACGATAATCACGGCCCCGTCCACAATCAGCCCGAAGTCCAACGCCCCCAGGCTCATCAGGTTAGCCGACACGCCGAAGATATTCATCAGCCCCAGCGCGAAGAGCATGCAGAACGGAATCATGAGGGCCACCACCACGGCGGCGCGCCAGTTGCCGAGCAGCAGCAGCAGCACCGCCAGCACAATCACGCCGCCCTCAATGAGGTTGTGCTCCACGGTGGCAATGGCCTTGTCAATGAGCTTGGTGCGGTCCAGAAACGGCGTAATGACCAAGCCTTTGGGGAGGGTTTTCTGGATTTCGACCACCCGCGCCTTCACGTTTTTGATGGTTTGCTCCGAGCTGGCACCTTTCAGCATCAGCACCACCGCGCCCACGGTTTCGCCCTCGCCATTGCGGGTCATGGCCCCGTAGCGCACGGCGTGGCCCATGCGCGGGGTGGCTACGTCGCGCACCAGCAGCGGCACGCCGTTGGCAGCCTGCTTGATGACGGTCGCGCCCAGGTCATCCAAGGAGTTAACCCTACCCTCGCCCCGGATGAAGAAGGCGTTGGGGCCGCGCTCGATGTACGCGCCGCCGGTGTTGGCATTGTTGTCCTGCAAGGCCTGGTACAGCTCGGCCATCGTCACGTTGTTGGCGGCGAGGCGGGCGGGGTCCACGGCCACCTCGTACTGGCGCAGGTAGCCGCCGAAGCTGCTCACGTCCACGATGCCCTGCACGCCGGCCAGCTGGCGCTTCACTATCCAGTCCTGCACATCGCGCAGCTTGGCCAGGGAAAACTGCTTTTCGTAGCCGGGCAGCACCCGAATGGTGTATTGGTAAATCTCGCCCAGGCCGGTGGTGATGGGAGCCATGCCGGGCACGCCGGTACCGGCGGCCAGGTCGGCCCCGGCAGCCTTGAGCTTCTCCGACACCAGCTGGCGGGTCTGGTAGGTGGTCATGTCGTCGGGAAAAACGATGGTAATCACCGATAGCCCGAAGCGCGAGATGGAGCGGATTTCCGTGACGCCGGGCACCGTGCGCAGCTGCAATTCCAGCGGAATCGTAATGAGCTGCTCCACTTCCTGGGCGGCCAGGTTATCGCTTTGAGTAATAACCTGGACCTGGTTATTGGTCACGTCCGGAATGGCATCGAGCGGGATATTGACCGCCGAGTAGCCGCCCCAGCCCATGAGCGCCACCAGCATGAGCGCCACCAGCAGCTTGTTGCGGACGCTGGCCGCAATGATTTTTGACAACATAAAAACGAAGGGATGCGGGGCTGAGGCCGGCACTACGTGGTGCGCCTACCCCCTCGCGCCAACGCAGGGCGCGCCGGGGGCTAGCAACCTCAAATCCAGAACAATAGCTTGGAACCTTACCGATATAGGCGGCCCGCCGGGAACGCATTCTCCTGGTAGCTAAACGGCTGTGAACCAGAAAGAAAGCTAACAGTTAGCAGCTAATGGCTAACAGCTCATTAGTCGCACGCTTCCCAGGGGCGACGCGGAGCTTAGGCTCGGGGCGGCTGGAGCAAGGCCGGGGCCTGCCCGGCGGGGTAGCGCGGGTGGGCAGCGGGCCGGTAGGTGGGGGCCGCCGCGGGCAGAAGCTGACGCCAGCGCAGGGGGGTAGGGGCCAGCAGCAGGAAAGCCACGTGGCCGTCGCAGGTGTGCTGGCCGTGCAGGGGCAAGCCCTGGTGGTCCTGCTGGTGCTGCGCCGAGCAGGTGTAGCCAAAGTGCGCCTTTTCGCCCGCGCCGTAGTGCTCGGCCAGAAACTCGGCCAGCGACAAGCCGCCGCCCGCCACTGAGTGGTGAAAGCGGTAGTGCTCCAGCAACTGGGGCAGCTTGCTCAACTCCGCCAAATCGTTTTGGGGAATGAGGCTGCCCACCAGCATCAGGCAGGCTAAGAAAAAGGCAAAGACCTGTTTCATGTTGCTCCTCGAAACGCCGGGGCCGGGTTAATGTTCGCGCCGGCCGGCGGTTTGCGTCAAATTTAAGCCTAATTTAAGTGAAGCGTTTAACCGGGCCGGGCCGTAAAACATTTAGCTTACTCGGCGTATTCTTGCCTGCGTATGCGTCTCCTTCCCTTGTTCCCGCTCAATCTGGTCGCCTTTCCGGGCGAGAAGCTCAATCTGCACATCTTCGAGCCGCGCTACCGCCAGCTCGTGCGCGACTGCTTCACCGACGACCTCCCGTTCGGCATTACGCCCTACCTCAACGACGCGGTGCAGGAGCTGGGCACCGAGATGCGCCTGCTGAGCGTGGAGAAAACTCACGCCGGCGGCGAGATGGATATTCGGACCCAGGCCGTTGGCATTTTTCGGGTGCAGAAATTCTACCGTCAGGCTCCTGGCAAGCTCTACGCCGCCGGCCAGGTAGAAGCCGTGACCCAGGACGACGAGCCCGACCCGGCGCTGCGGGGCCAGATAGCCGGGCAGGTACGCCAGCTCTACGAGGCGCTGGGCCTGCGCAAGCTGCTGCTGGAGCTGGACCCTGATTTTCGGATTTTCGACGTAGCCCACCACATCGGCCTCAGCACCGAGCAGGAGTACCAGCTGCTGGGCACCACCGCCGAGCAGGAGCGCCAGGAGCTGGTGCGCGAGCATCTGGAGCGCCTGCTGCCCGCCGTGCTCGAAACCGAGCGCCTCAAGGAGCGCGTGCGCCAGAACGGGCACTTCAAGCACTTGCAGCCGCCGCAGTTTTAGGGGCCGGCGGTAGGTGTAGCGCGAAGCTTATACTTCGTGAATTCATGCGCGCGCGCCGTGCGCATTCGTCGGGCGCGCCGCGCGGTACCACCTGCTTGCTCTGCTTGCGCACAAAGTGGCAGCTTCGCGCTGCGGCCTGACTGCGGTTAAAGAGTTAGGTATTTGTTAATTCAGGCAGTAAACCAGCCTGTTTTGAGGCGAATTGCGTACCTTGGGCGAAGCTTCGCCCAGCGGCGGCGATTTCATTTATTAATTCATGAAAATCAGTAATTTATGCAAAACTTCTTCCCCACCCAGTCTCTTCTGAAAAGCCTACGCCCGGTGGCCGT
Organism: Hymenobacter psoromatis; assembly: GCF_020012125.1. NCBI lineage: Bacteria > Pseudomonadati > Bacteroidota > Cytophagia > Cytophagales > Hymenobacteraceae > Hymenobacter > Hymenobacter psoromatis. The sequence continues at coordinate 1,436,196 of NZ_JAIFAG010000001.1, read as the reverse complement.
GGCGCTCGGAGTGCTGGCCGCACCGGCCGCGTTTGCCCAGGCTCCGACCAGCGTTTACGCGCTGGGTAATAACTCCTCCTCGGTGGCCTACCTGGGGGTTCCGGCCGGCGCGCAAACCCTTACCCAGTTCAACCCAAGCAGCTTTACCGTTGCGGACTTGGCTAATAACACGAAAGTGATTACCGGCATCATGGCCGGCCAGCAGCTGGTAGGCATCGACGTGCGCCCCAACACGGGGCAGCTCTATGCGCTGGGCTACAACAGCAGCGCCACTACGGCCAACGCGCAGCTGTACACGCTCGATTATGGCACGGCGGTGCTGACGGCCGTGGGCCCGGCCCTTACCCTGAACCTGGCCGACGATAACCGCGCCAATACCCGCGGCTACGTGCCCAACGTGGGCTTCGACTTTAACCCGCGCGTGGACCGCATCCGGGTAGTGGCTCCCAACCGCACCGATTACCGCCTCAACCCCAACACCGGCGCGCTTACTGCTGAGGACGGGCAGCTTACCTACGTAGCTGGCAACAACGTGGGCCACGACCCTTACATCGGCACGGCGGCCTACACCAACGCCGCCCCCGGCGTGTCGGGCACCACCCTCTACGACTTGGACCTGACGGCTAATAACGCGCTGCTCTCGACCCAAAACCCACCCAACGCGGGTACTCTTAACCCGCAGGCCCCGGTCACGTTTCAAACTAATACCGACCCGCAATACTTTCCCCTGACTTCGCCGACTGTTAACGCGGGGCTGGATATCTACTACGACCACACGGGCCGGCAGAACCTGGCCTACCTCTTGGTGGCGCGCTTCTCGGACCCCAAGAATACGGATGTCAGCCAGGGTTTTGCATCTAACTTTTACAGCCTGAACCTGACGACCGGCCAGGCCAGCGGCATGAACCTGTTTGGGAAGTCGCCCCTGTTTTTTTCGGATATTGCGGTGGGCGTTAATGCCCCCAAAGTCTGGAACGGCAGCGTGAACACCGCCTGGAGCAACGCAGCTAACTGGACCCCGACGGGCGTGCCGGCCGCCACCGACGACGTGTTTATTCCCGGCCCGAGCGCCACCATTCTCTACCAGCCCACGGTGGGCGATGCCGAGCAGGCATTTTCGGTGACGCTGGGGGCCGGAGCGGTACTCAATACCCAGAACGGCGGCATGCTGAGCCTGGGCGGCAACTTCGTGAACAACGACGGCACCGTGACGGGTGATGGCAACGGCACGGTGGCCTTCGTGGGCACGGCTACGCAGGAGATTTCGGGCCCCAACCAAACCAACTTCCGCAACCTGACCATCAACAACACGGGCGGCGTAACGACCAGCTCGGCAGTATCGGTGGAGCGGGCCCTGACGGTGAGCAGCGACCTGACCATCGGCACCGGGCTGGACTTTATTCTGTCCTCCAACTCTACCACCGGCGTGGCTTACGTGGTGAACAGCGGCGGGGTAGTGAACGGCACGGCTACCGTGCGGCGCTACATCACGCCTACCAACTCGGGCCTGGGCTACCGCCACTACTCGGCCCCGGTGACGAATACGACGGTCGGCGACCTGGCCACCAGCTCGTTCACGCCCATATTTAACGCGGCCTATAATACCAGCCCTACCCCCGGCACCACCACGCCCTTCCCCACGGTATTTGGCTACAGCCAGGCGCAGTACGAGGGCTCGCCGGCCACGACCATTACCCTTGATTTTGACAAAGGATTCTACTCGCCGGCCGGCGGCAGCGATGCGTGGCCCTCGGGCACGGGCTTCACGGCCAACCTGGGAGCTAGCGAGCTGGTTGATTTCGTGGGTACGCTGGCCAATGGGGCCATCAGCACGGTCGGCCAGGGCCGCAGCACCAAAGCCAACGCCGGCTGGCAGCTGCTGGGCAACCCCTACCCCAGCTCGCTCGACTGGGACCAGGTAACGGCCACCGGCCTCGCCAATATCGCGCCGTCGCTCTACGTGTACAAGAGCAGTGGCCAGTACACGGGCAGCTACGCCAGCTACGTGAATGGCCAGGGCACCAATGGCGGCACCAACGTGGTGCCGGTGGCGCAGGGCTTCTTGGTGCGCACTGCCGCGGCGGGGGCCACGGGCAATATCAACTTTGCTAACAGCCAGCGCATCACGACCGATGCTACGGCCCCCTTCCAGCGCACTGCCGCCGATACCCGGCCCCAGCTGCTGCTGGAGCTGAGCAACGGCCCGCTGGCTTCGCAAACGGATATCTACTTCGAGAGCGGTGCCACGGCGGGCCTCGATAATGCCTTCGACGCCCCGGCCCTACCCTTCCCCAATGGCCTCGTGCTGGCCTCGGAAGCGGGAGCCGACGTGCTGGCCATCAACGGCCAGCCGGCCCTGAGCGGCGCGGCCGTGACGGTGCCGCTGCGCCTGGCTGTGGCTACTGCCGGCTCCTACGCATTGCGCGTAGCCACCCTGGCCAACCTGCCCGCTGGCTACCACGCCTACCTACGCGATGCCACCCAGAACACCTACACTGACCTGGCTACTACCCCCAGCGTTAGCCTGAACCTGGCGAGCGGGGCAGCCACCGGGCGCTTTGCGGTGCTCTTCACGAGCGCCTCGCCGCTGGCTACGGCCCCGGCCACGCTGGCGGCCCTGGCCTCGGTGTTTCCGAGCCCCGCGCAGGGCACGGCTACGCTGGTGCTGCCGCAGGCGCTGCGCGGCACTGCTCCCAGCACGGTGCAGCTGCTCAATACCCTGGGCCAGGTCGTGCTGACCCGCACGCTGGCGGCCGGCGGCCCCGATAACATCGAGCTGCCCCTGACGGGCCTGGCGACGGGCATTTACACCGTGCGCGCTACTACGGCTGCCGGCCAAGTGGCTAAGCGGCTGGTAGTGCAGTAGTATCTCATCCGTAATACAACGCTCAAAACGCCCCGCTGCCAGCGCAGCGGGGCGTTTTTTTGCCCACCCTACCCCCCTCTCAACGCCCCGGCCGCCGCAGGCCTGGCCACAGTAGCGGCAGCAGCAGCATCACGGGTAGGGGCGACACCAGAAAATCAATAATGCGCCGGCTTAGCTTGAGCGCCCAAGGAATAGTGCCCCCTACCCTACCCAGCAGCAGCAGCAGCGCGTAGAGCCCCAGCAACCCCAGGTACACCTGCACCACCCAGCGCGTGCGCCGGGCATTGCGCAGCAGCAGGTGCAGCAGCAGCACGCAAGCCACCACGTAGAGCAGGCTATAGCTGACTACGGCCGGCAGGCTGCGGGTCGTGACCAGGTGGCTGGTGGCCTGCTGCCAGTGGGTCAGCGCCCCGCCCAGCCCCAGCGCGCTGAACACCGCCTGCCAGGCCCGCGTGAGCCAGCCGAAGACGGCCTCGGTTTCGGTTCCGGCCACAAAAAGCCCGCCCACTAGCAAACCCACCAGCGCCCAGCGGGCCGGCGTAAGAGGCGCTACGGCCGGAGCGGGGGGTAGGGGCCTCACGCCTCGGCGGCCGGCGAGCCGTACTGGCGCACCCACAGCATCCAGAGCAGGCAGATGAAGGCGTAAACCACGAACGAAAACGTGTAGTGGTGGTTGAAATCGACCGAGCGGTGGGCGTAGTGATGGTTGAGCGCCAGCGCCGCTACCCGCCCGATATTGAGCAGGTAGAGCGCCGCGATGCCCATCGGCACAAACCACAGCTTGGGCCGCGTCGGCCCTGGAAAGGCAATAATAAAGCCCGCGAATAGCGCGTATAGCACCAGTCCGTCGCAAGGAGCCCCGACGTACACAGCGGGTAGCCCGTCCATCGTGAGGAGCGTGGTGCCGGCCGCGTGGCCGGCCGCGAAGCCCAGCAGCCGCAACAGCCTAGCGCTGGCCGCCGCGATATTTACCGATAGCAGGGCATCAAAATGGCCCTCGGGACCAATAAAACCTTCATAGCCCACCAGCCACGCGAGGTAGAGGCCCGCCGCAACGAGCAAAAAGCGCGCGCGTGGGGCCAATCGGGGCCAGCCGGTAGCAGTAGCGGGTAGTTGGGGAAACATCCACAAATATATTCGCCGCGCCCCAACTCCACCCTACATCTTTAGGCCGGCGGGTAGGCCCTGCGGATAATCTTGCTTGATATCGGTTTGTAGCTCGCCAATGCGGTTGCCAGGGTCGGGGTGAGTGCTCAGAAACTCGGGCTGGCCGCCGCTACCCCCCTGCTGCTTCAGCATCTGCATCACATTTATCATGGCGTGCGGGTCGTAGCCGGCGGCAGGTGTAAATTTCACGGCAAAGTTGTCGGCCTCCATTTCGTCGTTACGGCTAAAGCGCAGGGTCACGAGTTTGGCAATCATGGCGGCGGCGGCGGCGCGGGCCACGCTGCTACCGGGGCTATTGGGGTCGTAGGTGGCGATGGCGGCGGCCCCGGTTAGGCCCTGCGTCAGCTGGCTCTTGGCTACCTGCTGGGCCGAGTGCCGGGCCACGACGTGGCCAATTTCGTGGGCCAGCACGCCGGCCAGCTCGCCCTCCGTTTTCAGGTTTTTGAGCAGGCCCTGCGTAATAAATACCTGCCCGCCGGGCAGGGCAAAGGCATTGATAGTCTGGTCATCAGCCAGCAGGTGAAAGCGATACTGATACTCCGTTTTCTGATTTAGGCCATTGGCCTGTACCAGTTGCTGGCCCACCTGCTGCACGGCGGCCACGGCGCGGGCATCCTGGCTTTCGCCGCCGTACTGCTGCTCCATTTCGGGCGCGGCCTGCACGCCCAGGGCAATTTCCTGACTGGCCGTCATGTCGACGTGCTGCTTCTCACCCGTTACGGGGTTGGTAGAGGTATTTAGGAAGTAGCCCAGCAGCGTCACCACCGTGATAACCAAGCCAATAATAACGCGAAGATTTAGGCGCATAAGGTGTAGAAATGAAGAGCGAGAGAAAGTAAAAGTGACCGGTGCAACTAAAATGAAGCCGCCCGGCCCAACGGCTTATAACGATACCCCGACTGCTAGGTTATAAGGCGGCTGGCCCTACCCCCACCAGCGCCGCGAACCGCGGCCGGGCGCTAGCTTCGCTCCGGCGGTTGGCTCCGCGCTCCCATCTTACCGGGCCCGGCATCCTTTTTCTATGACTTCTTGCACTTCTTTCTGGCGGCCGGTCGCGCGCCTGCTGCCGCTGCTGGCCGGCCTGACTCTGGCGGGCTGCGGCCATGCTCTCCCTAATATTGCAGGCTTTCAGGCGGCAGCCTGGCGCGCCGACCGCTACGCCTGCGCCGGGCAGCGCGCGGCGCTGCTACCGCCGCTGCTGGCGGCCCGGCCCCGGCTCTACGAGGCCCGCGCTAATGACGTAACGGCCCTGCTGGGCCGCCCCGACGAGGAAGAGCTGATGGCCCAGACCGAAAAAGTATACCACTACTACCTGGTGCCGGGGGCGCAGTGCGGCCCCCGCCACCCGCACTCCCCTACCCCCCGCCTGAGCATCCACTTCGGCCCGCTCGGCACCGTCACGGAAGTGCAGGCCGACCCGCTGGGCAACTAAGGTTGCTATTCGGAAGAATAGTAGCGCCAACTTTCCACCCAACTGCACACCGCGCTTGTTACCCGTTGCCCACGGGCGTCAAGCTTTGGTTTTCGCCCTGTTGCAGCTGGCTCAATTGAGTGGCCGACATAATACGGCCGCACTCCAGCTCGTACTGGTCTTGCAACTCGGCTAGCTGACTGGCGCGGGCCGCGGCATCGGCAAGGGTAGCCTGCTCAATCTCGCGCTGGCGGGTAAGGCGTATCCGATTTAGGGTCAGCAGCTTCACATACTGGCCTTCGTTAAGGCGAAGTCGCTGGCCCATCTCGCGGGTTTGCCCGGTCACGGTCTGGGGCGAAACCGTTTGGGCATAACCCGTCGAGGTTAAGAGCAGCGCAACCGGCAACAAAAGGCGTGAACCAACGAACATAAGCGGTATAGGTAATGTACAGTCTGGTCTTAGAATCTTACCAGATATGGCGCAAACTACGGCGCGTCAGTCAATAGTTCCGCTTACCCCTCTTTACCGCGACTTATCTTCGCCCGCTTCTTCTTTTTTCATGCTCACCTGTTTTGCCCCCGACCTACGCGCCGGCCAGCCCATTTACACGCTCTCCGAAGAGGAGAGCAAGCACGCCGTGCGGGTACTGCGCCTGGGCGCGGGCAGCCCGGTAGTGCTGGTGGATGGGCGCGGCAGCTTTTTCCACGCCACCATCACCGAGGCCAACCCCAAACGCTGCGCGCTAGCCATTAGCAGCCAAGAGGTTATTGCCCCGCGCCCCACTTATCTGCACGTAGCCGTGGCTCCCACCAAGAACCTCGACCGCATGGAGTGGCTGGTCGAAAAAGCCGTGGAAGTCGGCATCGAGCGCCTCAGCTTCCTACGCTGCGCCCACTCCGAGCGTCGTGAGCTGAAGCTGGAGCGCCTGGAGAAAATCGCGGTCAGCGCCCTCAAGCAGTCAGGCCAAGCATATTTGCCGCAGCTCGATGAGTTGATTGATTTCCCCAAGTTTCTGGAGGAAATAACGCCCGCCACCACCTTCATCGCCCACCTCGAAGCCGGCGAGCGCACCGCCCTGACCCAGGTTATCGGGGCCGCGCCGCGCTGCTGCGTGCTCATCGGCCCCGAAGGCGACTTCTCCCCCGCCGAAATTGCCCTGGCCCTGGGCCGCGGCGTGCGGCCCGTCACGCTCGGCGCCTCGCGGCTGCGCACCGAAACGGCGGCGCTGGCGGCGGTGTTTACGGCGCAGGTGGTGGCGGAAATGGCTATTTGAAGTAAGCGTAAAGCCGCAGGTTGTCCGATGTCCGCTCCAACGCAAACTGCCCGGTATCGTCAAGTACTTTTTGGATAACTTCCAAATCCTGCATTAGAGTAGCCTTTGTTTTACAGCTTGTTATCAAATGCGGAAAGTCAAGCCACTCAATTTCTTTATAAGCATACCATCCTCTGGGCTTTCCCGAAACCATTGATTCCATTGCGGTAGCGTAATAGTCGAAGTCATAATAGGTATTCTCGTCAAATAGCAATTCCCTAGTTGGCTCTTCCTCATCCCATATTGGCTTGACCAGACACTGCTTTATTTCAGCATGATTGGTAACTAACGCAGCAATTAGTCTAACCCATTTGCTGTCACTCATCAGCGAAGTAGTGAACTTCTGCTGAATAAGCTCGTCCAGGTAATTATCTTCCTGAAAATAAATTGGCGGATGATATTTCACTAGAGCTACTACTGTTTGTTGGTAAAGCGTTTATTTTTGAAGAACGTCATGCTGAGCTTGTCGAAGCATCTCGCTCGCTTCGTTCGGGTTTCGTCCGGCCGAAGCGAGCGAGATGCTTCGACAAGCTCAGCATTGACCGGCTGACTTGAAACTTATTGCTCAGCGATTACTCCACTTCACGTCGTCACAAACTGCTCCTCGCCGCCCGGCTCCTTGGCGGCTAGTTTGGCGCGGCGCTTGGCTTTCCAGGGCGCGTCGTGCTCCCAGTCGCCGGCCATGAGGCAGCCGTAGGGGCGGATTTCGTCTACTACGCGAGCCAGGCCGAACTCGGTAATCTGGCGCTTTACCTCTTCGGCGTCTTTGTAGGCGCTAGGCAGCTCCGATACGTCGATGCGGTTGAAGAAGAAGCGGGCGTCGATGCCCTGGGTTTCCTGGCGATAGATTTCCTCGTCGGTTTGGCCGGCTTGCTGGCGCTTGTGCTGGGTGCGGCTCAAGTTGCGGCCGGCCCCGTGGGGCGCGAAACCCAGGTTGCGGGCCGTCACGTCGCCCTCCACAATGAGGATGGGCTGGGCCATATTCAGGGGAATGATGCGGCGGGCATCCTGGGCATCGGGCAGGAAGTGGGCGGCCAGCGGGGTGGCGCCCTTGGCGTGGTAGTACACGTCGCCATCGCGAAACACGAAGTTGTGCTCGTTCCAGAACCGGGCGGAGGCCACCACGCCCAGCTGCGCGGCCAGGGCATCGTGTAGCACTTCGTGGTTGAGCTTGGTCCAGCGGCGCACGGTTTGCAGGGCGGCCCAGTACTGCGAACCCTCGGGCGAATCAGCTGGTATCCAGGCGTTGGCGGGCGCGGTTTCGGGCGAAAGCTGCTGGCGGAACCGCTCGGCCACGTGCATCCCCGCTTTGTAGAGCAGCGCCCCTACCCCCCGCGAGCCGTGGTGCGTCACCAGCACCGTGTCGCCGGTGCTGGCCTGGGTGCCCACGTACAGAAAGTGGTTGCCATCGCCCTGGGTGCCCAGGTGCTCCTGCGCCATTTGCAGGCCGCGCACCGAGTTCAGAAAGGGATTGGCGGCCATCTCAGCGCGCAAATCAGGGGGTAGGGCAAACTGCCGCTCGGGCGGCCGGCCACCCGGCCCGAAGTGCGTGAGGGCCTGCGCCGCGTCGAGCACGGCGCACGGGTCCTGCCGGCCCAGGTTGCTGAGCATCACCGAGCAGCAGATGTCGGCCGAGTGCATGCCGGGGTGAATGGCATTGCGCGTCGCCACCACGCCGCCCACCGGAATGGTACCCACCGGCCCGGCCGGGCAGGCGTCGGGCATCACCGCGCCGGCCACCACCGTGGGCACGCGCATGAGCTGCTGCATCGAGCGGCACACCTGCTCCACGTTCTGCTGCTCCACGGCCGAGCTGGCGCGGATATTCTCGTGAAACGCCAGCGGCTCGGAGCGCAGCGGCAGCAGCGCGGGCATCCGAAACGGGGCCACGTAGGTTTCCAGCGCTTCGCCCGCCAGGCCGTGGGCATTCGCGTGGGCCAGGATTTCCGGGAAGTGTTTGCCGGGGCGCAGGCCGAGGGCAATCAGGTCGTTGCCGGTAAGCATGGGGGTAGGGATGAAAAAAACCGTGACCAAAGTAGGCCACGGCTGATAATAAAGTAGGTGTAAAGGGCAGGGTTGAGTGCTAAAAAAGGTTTTTGTTTGGCAGAAGCTTGGCAGTTTTGAGCATTTTATTGGCTTTCGCTAACTTCTCAGGAAACATATTCTTGTCGCGGTATTCATCTAGTGCCGGGTCAATAATTACGCTGGGCCATTTTTTCACTGTCTGCGGTTGGTTGGTTTTCATAACTAAAAATTAGGAAAATTTATGTTCTGCCAGAAATTCATCATATTTCTGGCTATTCTTATAATCTTTATTTATAATATATCGTCCGGCTCTCACCGCCTCCACCTCTTGCGTTATTTCTTCCATAGTTAAGACATTAAGTTACTCCGCTTTTAGGCGGATTCGTTCAATCACCTGTTCAAAGTTATCGCTTTTCATTCAATTAATCGTAGATTGGATTCATACTATACAAATCTTAAAAAATTCTGGCTTTTCTTGGACTTAATTCGTATAATTTTCTAATTTTCTAATTTTTATTGAATAGGTCAAACTGCGCATCATCAGAAGATTTATTTTTTAGCACTTTGGGATTGGTATTTTTCGTTTTTACTGTCTTCGTTATTATTTCCTTGACTCTTGGCTTCTTCTTCTGCTTTTCTTGAGGCATTGCCATTACAGGTTTACTAAAGGTCAATGACGCTATTTCTGGATATTTCTTTTCGAGATAACGTTTCACTAAGGCCGCGTGAGATAATGGCTTTTTCGGGTCGTCAAGGTCCCCGTTTGTATCAAAGTCAAGAATTACTAAATCATTCTTTTCTGCCTCAGCTTTGAGTAATTGTATTGTTTCTTGTGCTTTATTATCAAGCATCCAGGCGTAAGATTTTAGATATATTTTATAACGAGCAGTGATGTAGTCAAGCAACTCACTACCATGAATCCCTTTTCTATGTCCAAGCGGCTTTCCAAATTTACGAAATGTCCGCTTAATACCTTTCATGTTTCCAATTTGAAATTTTGACGAGTCAACACCTTCTTTTTCAAACACTTTGAGTCCCTGCCAAATACCTTCGACTGAAACGGCGTAATGGCCTTCCGAGAATGGAATGGGAATATCACCGTGAGGATAAAAAGGGCTGACCTTAATCCAAGGCTCCTCACCTCTGGAAGTAACGTCGATAATTACCGCGTTTGGGTAACTCTTTTGAATTGTCTGCAAAGACTTCTTTTTACTTTCTACAAATATCATCTTAGAATTTATTTATGTTAGTGATGTATTCCAAAGGTATTCTCTCCAAAACCAAAACTTCTGCCTGATAGAAATGCTTCTCATCCTGCGGAATGTCGAAGTGATTTCTAAGCCTCACGAGGTCAAACCTTATCCTATTCAAATCCTCAATTTCCGAACCTTGTTGGTGTCCATTTTTTGTTGCGTTCATGTTGGAGAATCTTGTATCCTTTAACAAGGCAACTTCGACACTAATTTCAAGAATTACAGGATTCTGAATTCTACCATCTCCTTTAGCAATAAATAACATAGGATGATTTTTGGTGAAACAAAGGCGCACGTAATTTTCTAACTTGTATCGCCTATCTAAATCCCGCCCAAAGCCAACACCGCCCGGTTTAGGAATGTGAATGCCTTTTCGTTCTGCCGTTAACCAACTGTATAATCCGCCTTGCTGCTGAATTGAGGTAATATTTTCTCGGTCAGTGAAATGATAAAATTGAATAATATCATGTTGTCGTAAAACAGTTTGAAACAGATTCCAATTAGTCTTATAAGAAGCTATTTTTTCATCTTTTTTTGCTTGTTCACGTGATTTTTGTTGCTCCAAAAATAAGACAACTTCTTGTTGCCTTATCTGCTCTTCGTATTGCTGTTCTTTCCGTTCCTGTGATTTGCGTTGTTCTTCTTGTTCGGCAATTTCTTCCTGTTTCTTCTGTTCCTCTTGCTGCTTTAATCGCTCTTTTTCTGCTTGTTTCTGTTGCTCAGCCTGTCTTTGCTGTAATAATGAAGCTTGTCGCTCCCGTTCTGCTTGTTCATTTCGCAGTTGTACTTGACGTTGTTCCGTCTCTTTAGCAGTTGTTTTGCTGTTACTATTACTAATAATAGTAAAAACTATAAAAATAAAAATGAGCAATACTGCTATTATCATAAGTTTTTTTTAGTTTTTAAATTAGGTAGTATTATAAAATCACAGTTAACAAAGGTTGTCAGCACCCACAGTGGTATGCGTCACGAAAGTAACGCTCAGTTATGACACGCCCCTACCCCCTCCCCGAACTTTCCACCCCACCCGTTCCTTTGCAAAACCGCCGGCCTACCCCCGGCCGCTCGCCCATGCTGAAACCTCTGCTGCTCGCCGCCTCGCTGCTGCTGTCCACTGCCTTTGCGCCGCCCGCGGCCCCCAGCTTCCAGCTGGCCAAGCTGCACTACGGCGGCGGGGGCGACTGGTACGCCAACAAAACCAGCCTGCCCAACCTCATCGCCTTCTGCAACCAGGCGCTGCACACCACCATCGCGCCCGATGAGGCCACCGTGGAGCTGGACGCGCCCGAGCTACTGACCTACCCCTTCGTGCACATGACGGGCCACGGTAACGTGACCTTCACCGCCGCCGAGGCCCAGAACCTGCGCCGCTACCTCATCGGCGGCGGCTTCCTGCACATTGATGATAATTACGGGCTCGATAAATTCATCCGCCCCGAGATGAAGAAGGTGTTTCCCGAGTTGGAGTTCGTGGAATTGCCCTTCTCCCACCCCATCTACCACGAGAAATTTCCCTTTCCCAAGGGCCTGCCCAAAATACACGAGCACGACGGCAAGCGCCCGCAAGGCTTCGGCCTGCTCTACAAGGGCCGCCTGGTGTGCTTCTACACCTACGAGTGCGACCTCGGCAACGGCTGGGAAGACGTGGGCACCTATCCCGAGGACACGCCCGCCATCCACGAAGCGGCGCTGCGCATGGGCGCTAATCTGGTGGCGTATGCGCTCACGCAGGACTGATTACACCTTGCTAAAAGGCCAAAAGAACGGTCATGCTGAGCTTGTCGAAGCATGACCGTTCTTATTCATTCAATCACTTATTCCTACCGCACGCCTTTTTCCGGAAAGCGGCCGGTTTTGGTGCGGTAGAAGGCTTTGATTACTTCCAGGTCTTTTTCGTAATCGCCGGTAGGCCACACGACGGGCCCTACCCCCGCTTCGCGCTTCTTATAGTCGAGGAAGCCGAGCACGATGGGCACGCCGGCTTCGAGGGCGGCGTAGTAGAAGCCCTTGCGCCACTTGGGCTGGTAGGCGCGGGTGCCCTCGGGCGTGATGAGGATAACCAGTTCCTGGTACTGACCGAAGAGTTGCACCATGCCGTTCACGAGGCTATTGTTGCGGCTGCGGTTGACGGGTAGCGCGCCAATGGCCTTCACGAGCCAGCCCAGCAGGGGGTTTTCGGTCCACTCGCTTTTCACGGTGAAGCGCACGTCCACGTCCATGATATAGAAGGCGGCGCGGGCCATGATGATATCCCAGTTGCTGGTGTGGGGGGCCGCAATCATCATGCACTTCTGGATGTCGGGCGGAATCTGGCCGGTTTGCTTCCAGCCGGCCACGCCGAAAATAGCTTTAGCGATGTAGTACCAAAAGGTCGAGGTCTTGCGGGCGGGCATAAGGGGTAAGGTAAACTTTGGCTTGCCGCTTAAGGAGTACGCAGCAAGCCAATTATTCTCCAAAACTAGGCAGCAAAGCTCCTACCCCCACCGACAGGGCAGATACCATAGAGATGCGACCCTTCGGGTCTCTCTTGGTTGAACAATCATTCCAACGGCAGAGAGACGCGAAGGGTCGCATCTCTACGGTAGCAATCCGCGCAGAGCGGCGGCCTGGCTCAAGGTGTAGCGGTAGCCAATCTCGAACAGCTCGGCGGCCTTGCGGAAGTCGAGCGGGCGATACGCGCAGAGCCGCGGCGGCTCCAGCAGCAGGGTGCACTGCGCCTTGCGGGCGGTGGTATTGGCGCTGAGGGCGATTTGGAGCGTACGCTCCACCACCCGGCGCAGGGTCAGCAGCCGCGCCTCGCGGTTGATAGGGTTGCAGTGCACGCCCACGACGGGGGAGCCGTGGCCTAGCAGCGGCTCCACGGGCAGGTTGTTGAGCAGGCCGCCATCTACCAGCTGGCGGCCCTGGTATTCGACCGGCCGGTACATGATGGGCACCGCCGATGAGGCCAGTAGCGGCGGCAGCAGCGGCCCCGCGCTGAAATAAACCGACTCGCCAGCCTCCAGGTCGGTCGCCACCAGCGTGAGGGGTAGGGCCAGGTCCTCGAAGCGCACGGCCGCCCCCAGGTGCCGGGCCAATAGCTGCTCCACGGCTTCCAGGCCCAGCAGCCCGTTGCGCCCAAACACCGGCCGCGTCAGGCGCGGAATACTGGTGGCCTGCAGCAGGCGCAGAATCTCGCGCGGGGCGAAGCCGGCCGCGTAAAACGTGGCGGCAATGGCCCCCGAGCTGGCCCCCGCGAGCGCGCCAACCGGTAGTTGCAGCTCATCGAGCGCCGCCAGCACGCCCAGGTGCGCGATGCCCCGCGCCCCGCCGCCGGATAGAGCTAGGCTGAGATTTTTAGCTACTAGCGGTTGGCTGTTAGCTGCTTGCTGTTCGTTGTTGCTACTCACGTACTGTTTATTCGGCCGGTTTATACGGGAGTAAAGTAGAACAGTCATACTGAGCTTGTCGAAGCATCTCTGCCGCTTCATCCGTGCCGCTCAACGAAGCGGCAGAGATGCTTCAGCAAGCTCAGTATGACTGTTCTATTTGCATTACATAGTCTCTCTAAACAATACTCAAACTTACAACTCGTTGATACGCAGCGTTTCGCCCAGGCGCACGCCCTTGTCGGTGAGCTGCACGGTGCAGGCTTCGTGAGTGGGGTCGTGTTCGAGCAGTAGCACCCAGTTTTCCTCGGCGGCGCGGCGCAGCACGGCTTCTTTTTCGGAGAGCGTGACGAGCGGGCGCACGTCGTAGCTCATCACGTAGGGTAGCGGTAAGTGGCCTGTACTCGGCAGCAGGTCGGCCATGTAGGCCAGCGTGCGGCCTTTGTAGTGCATCAGCGGCACCATCATTTTCTCGGTGTGGCCATCGGCAAAAAGCAGCTCGCTGAACTGCGGCAGCGCGTCGGGCACGCCCGCGGCGGGGTCAATAAATTGCAGCTGGCCGCTTTCCTGAATGGGCAAAATATTCTCGCGCAGGAAGCTGGCCTTTTCGCGGGCGTTGGGGTGGGTAGCCCAGTCCCAGTGCGCGGCGTTGCTCCAGTAAGTGGCGTTGGCGAAGGCCGTTTGCAGTGCGCCATCGGGCCGGCGCACCACCGAGCCGCCGCAGTGGTCGAAGTGCAAATGGGTCAGGAAAACATCCGTCACGTCGGAACTGGTGAAGCCCAGTTTACGCAAGGATTTCTCCAGCGAATCGTCGCCGTGCAAATAAAAATGACCCCTAAATTTCTCATCCTGCTTCTCACCGATGCCATTGTCAACCAGCAGCAGCCGGCCGCCATCCTCGATGAGCAGGCAGCGCATGGCCCAGGTGCACATGTTGTTGGCATCGGCTGGGTTCAGCTTTTGCCACAACGCTTTAGGCACCACGCCAAACATGGCCCCACCATCAAGCTTAAATAAACCAGTATCGAGGGCGTGGATTTTCATGTGAAATTTAATGCAGTTTACACCAACCTATTTGTCCTTGCGAGCGCAGCGCGGCAACCTTTCCTAGGTATTCGCTTGATTAATTAGTAGTCCTAGCGTGAAGGAAAGCTTGCCGCACTGCGCTCGCAAGAACAAGTGGCGCTAAAACGGGGCTAATTGTTAAAAACCCCCATCGCCGAAAACTTGTCAATGCGCTGCGCAATCCGTTCTTCCGCCGGCACGGTGGCCAGCTCTTGCAGCGTTTTGAGCAGGGTTTTCTTCAGGGTTTCAATCATCGTTGGCGGGTCAGTATGCGCGCCGCCCAGGGGTTCCTGGATAATACCATCCACGAGACCAGCCTTTTGCATATCGGTAGCGGTGAGCTTCAGCGCCTCGGCGGCCTGCTCCTTATAGTCCCACGAGCGCCAGAGGATGCTGCTGCACGACTCAGGCGAAATCACAGAGTACCAGGTGTTTTCCAGCATCAGCACGCGGTCGCCGATGGCGATGCCGAGCGCGCCACCGCTCGCCCCTTCGCCGATGATGACGCAAATCACCGGCACCTTGAGCATAAACATCTCCTTGAGGTTGCGGGCGATGGCCTCGCCCTGCCCACGCTCTTCGGCCTCCAGGCCCGGAAACGCGCCCGGCGTATCGATGAGCGTAACAATGGGCACGTTAAATTTTTCGGCCAGCTTCATCAGGCGCAGGGCCTTGCGGTATCCTTCAGGGTTGGGCATGCCGAAGTTGCGAAACTGCCGCTGCTTGGTGTTGTGGCCTTTTTGCTGACCAATGAACATGACCGGGTGGCCATCTATCTCGCCCAGGCCGCCGACCATCGCCTTGTCGTCGGCCACGGTGCGGTCGCCGTGCAGCTCCACAAATTTCTCGGCCAGGCCCTGAATATAGTCGAGGGTATAGGGCCGCTCGGGATGGCGCGAGAGCTGCACGCGCTGCCAGCGCGTAAGGTTGGCGTAGGTTTCCTTCTTGAGCGAATTAATTTTAGCTTCCAGGGCCGTCACTGCCTCGGTTACGTCTACCTCGCTTTCGGCGGCAAGCTTCTGCATTTCCAGCAGCTTGCCTTCCAAAGCTGCAATTGGTTGTTCGAAATCAAGCAACATAAGTCAGGGAAAATATTCCTGTTTCTCAGCTTAGCAGGAAGTTTAGGAGGGACCGGGGGGGTAGGGTGCGATGCGTCTTCCCTACCCCCTCCTGCCGGGCCGCAAAGGTAAACCCAAACCCAACAGCCGGCTTACCCGAAATTTTTCGTCTTGAAAAACAACGCGCAAGCTCACCAGTCCCGGCTATTTCCAAGAAAAATTGGCCGGTTGTTTGCGCACGCCGATTTCCTTGCCCTACCTTTGCAGCACCAAAGCGGAAAACGGCTGTCAAATGTCCTTCCGCCAAGGCAAACGGTTTGGTAGTTCAGTTGGTTAGAATGCCGCCCTGTCACGGCGGAGGTCGCGGGTTCGAGTCCCGTCCAGACCGCGAATCGTTTATTGAAAAGGCCCTGTAAGTAGTTCACTTACAGGGCCTTTTGGTTTTACCAGAAATTTAGGGGACAAATCTGAAGGGTATTCTGTGGTAACATTAGCGAGGGTACAATATGGTTTATTTCGGGAGTAATTTCTGCTTGAAATTAGTATTTCGGCAGATACCAGCATGGGGGACAGCATTTTATGACAAAGGCCGGCCGGGTGTGGACAGGCCAGGCATTTGGATGCTCATGCCAATTACCCCGAGCCTAGCCCCTACATTGTCTGCGTGGTCGATGCCGATTTCGTTATGTAAGTTGCTATGCGCCTTTATTCTTCGCTTACCGAAGAATTCACGTCGCCACTGCCGCCCGCCGAACTGCTACGTCGGGTGCGCGACAGCGTGCAGCAACGGCGCGACTTTACGGGCCGCGTCGGAACGACTGGTTTTGCCGTTGAGCAGATTATAAATTACCGGAATTCCTTTCTGCCGCGCATTGAGGGCTGGGTGGCGGTTGGCCTAGCTGGGGGCAGCCGCCTGCGCCTGCGCCACCGCTTGAGCCCCTTTGTGCTGGTGTTTGGGGTGCTGTGGCTGGGGGTAGTGGGCAGCGTGGCGGCGGCAATGGGGCTGGACCTGGTGCAGGGGAATTTCCGCACCAACTTGGGCGAGTTCGGCTGGCCGGCGCTAATTCCGGTGGGGATGCTACTAGTTGGGCTACTGCTATTTACGGTGCCGTTTTGGGCGGAGGTGCGGCAGTCGCGCCCGCTGCTGGTGGCCCAGCTGCAACTACAGGCTACGCCGGAGCCAGCGGCTGGCCGCTAGGCGGGGGCCCTGCTGTTCGCGGGGTCCGATGCTGCTATTCCTGCACCAGTTCAAAGGCTTCGCCGTCGGGTGCTTCCAGGCGCAACAGGCCCACCTGCGGGTCCCAGGAGAAGCTGCGCCACTTGGCGGCCCCGTAGTCGAGGGCGTTTTGACCCGCCGCGAAATAAAAGGCGTGCGGATAGGCTTGCCCGGCCACGGTGCAGGGCTGCGGCAGCAGGGCAAAGTGGTGGGTGTCGTACTGCTCGTGGAAGTGGGCTTCCAGGCCCGCCACGCGGAAATCCAGCGTAGCGGGCTGCCGTTCGTCCCACTTTACTACGTACAGCGTGAGGTCGTGGGTGCCACCTTCGGGGTGCAGTACTGGTCGGAGCGTGACGTGGAAGTGCGCGGGCTGCTGCCGGCCGACTTCCAGCCAGTTGCAATCCAGGTTGTTATACGAATCAATGCGCTCGGCTACCGTGTAGCGCAGGGTGTGGTCCCGGTTGCTGCGCAAGGTAATCGTTTGGCCAATATGGGGGTAAGCGGCCGTCCAGATGCGGTCGGCCGCCGAGAGCGGCAACTGGTAGCAAGTGCCGCAGGCCGAAACAACCAGGGCCAGGAGGAGGTACAGAAGTTTCATATTCAGGCATTCGTTATCCCCCGCAAAAGCGGGCTAGGATGCCGTTAGCGCGGCGCGCGGCCGGTAACTCACCCCAGCCAGCCCGGTAAAACCAATGCAGGCCTGCGTTGTGCTGGCAAACACGCCGCCTACGTTTACTCAGTTGCCCAAATTACGACAATAGGCACTCTTATTCAACATATTAATCGAACACTCTGGCCCAGCGTGGCGGGCGGCGATTAGTCTTTTTTTTGAGAAAAATTAGCCGGCTGCCGGGGGTGGGCGCGGTTGCCCACCTGCGGGTCGTAGCCCGCCGCCGGGTTTTTAAAGAACGTGAAGCGCAACATCAGCAGCCCCACGAGCGTGGCCGCCAGCACGGCCAGCGTGGCCCCGCTTCGCAGCACCGTGGCCGAGCTAACCACCGAAATATTCCAGATGCGCAGCACCAGCAGCCCAGCCAACGCCAGAGTCACTACGCCGATGACACTACCTAACAGCTGTTTCATGGTGTTGATATAAAAAACGTTACCACTTGTCAATCCAGGCTTTTTTCTTGGCCTCGAAATCTTCGGCGGTGATGACCTTCGCATCGAGCAATTGCTTGAGAAGGAAATTTCCACAGCAGTACGCCCGACTGCGGCGCGGCCCACTGAATGACTTCGGCCAGCTGGCCGCGAAAGAAGTTGAAGGCCATAACTAATTGACGGTAACGGCCGGGCCGAGCTGGCCGGTCGGGCTCAGGGGGTAGGTGGTGCGGCCGGAGCCGATAATGAAGCCGCCGGGATAGCGCAGGGCCTGGTCGGGCGCACTGGCCTCGGCGGGCAGCGGGGTACTGAAGCGGATGGCGGCCGTGTGGGCATCCAGCGCCTGCACGATGCGCGGGCTGTTGGGGGCCGCCGTGGCCTGGAAGGTAAGCAGCACGCAGTCAGCATCCTTGTAAAGCACATCCGGGTTGAAGTAGTGGCGGCCAGGCGTGAAGTCGCGGAGCGACAGCACCCGGTCCTGGGCCATGTCGCTGGCGGTGAGGAAGCGCTTCGTGTGCGGGTCGGCCTCGGTAAAGCTCCCAAAGCCGCCGTAGTCGTCCTGCCACTGAAACCGGGGCGCATCCTGGGGCCCGCCGCCGTTGTCGCGGTACTGGTAGGTAATCAGCCGAATGGGCTCCTCGGGATAGTCCACCGAGGCATGGCTGAAGGCAAAGCCCGTGCGCGCGGGGCTACCCGGCCGCAGGGTACCGAAGCCGTGGGCGGCGCTCCACTGCGCGGCGTTGGTGTAGGTGCGCTGGATGAGCGGGTAGAGGTTGAGGTTGTGGCCGTCATTCGTGAACACGCGCAGGGCATCGTCGTCGTTGGGGCCGGGCTCGATGGTGGCCACGCCGCTGGCCAGGGCGGGCTGGTTGGCCTGCAAGTCGGCCGTGATGTCGCGCACGCCGGGCGGGGCGGCGCTTAACTGGTACGCGGCGTTTTCGCAAAACCCGTACAGCGTCCCGTCCGAAAGCTGCTTGAGCTTTACCTCGGCGGCGGTGGCCGGGGCCTTGCCGGGCAGGGCGATGAGCTGCTGCACTGCCCCGGTGCGGGCGTTGTAGAAGCCCACGGTGGGCGCAAACTGCTGGTGCCGGAAGCTGCCCCGGCTCCCGGCTACCACCAGCACTGGCTGCCCGTTGGCACCGGATAGCAGCGCGGTGTTCGCGTTGTTCCAGCTGGGCTGCTCGGCGGGCTCCCGGTAGCTGGGCACGAGGGTGACGGCGCTTTGCGTGGGCTTTCCCTCCATAAAATGCACGAGGACGAACAGCAGCACGAGGCTCCCCATTCCCAGCCCGACCAGCAGCCGGACAATAGGCAGCCGGCTGGCCGGCACCGGCACCGGCCGGGGTACCGGGTCCGGCACCTGCCGGATGTTGATGGTGATGTCGTCGTTGTCGAGGTAATACTCCGTGCCGCAGTTGTCGCAGCGAAAAGTATCGGGCCGAATGACCGTTTTCTGCGTGCTGCCGCACTTGGGGCATGCAATTGCTTTGATTTGCTTCGCCATGCCGGGACTCTGCCAGCGCCGTTGCGCGCCTGGGGCCTGCGGGGCATACGCGCCCGGCAGTGCGGAAGTTGGGGACGCCCGCCCGGTATACCAGCCAACTCTTTGCAGCCCACTACTGTCGAGCCGCCCCTACCCCCGCTTGGGGCGGGCACAGCGCTGGTAGCATGCGGGCCCCAAGCGCAGCTTATTCCAGGCGTTTGCGCTGGAAATCGCGCAGCTCCCGGCCGTCGGCCGCCAGCAGCACCACGCCGTGCACGTAGTCCAGGGCGGGGCCGCTGCGGTAGCGCAGGGCAAAGCCGTCGGGGGTGCGCACGGCCTCCTGAAAATCGTAGGGGCTGGCCGGGCGGCTCCACAGCACCCGGCCGGTGGCCGCGTCGAGCCGCTGCACCAGGTGCGGGCCGTCGGCCTTGGCCGTGGGGGCCGCCGCGATGAGCAGCGCATCGGCGGCCTGGTACAGCATGCGCGGCTCAAAAAAACGGCGGCCGTTGGTGAGGTCGAGCGGCGGGGCCCCGGCGGCGGGGTAGCGCAGCAGCTGGTACGGGGCGTCGCCGAGGCCGGGGCCGGAGGGCCGCTCCAGCAAAAAGTAGCGCCGGGGCTGGCTCGCCTTAGCTGCCTCATAAAAGGCCTCGCCATCGGCAAATACCTGGCCCGTGGCGGGCAGGTAGTAGCAGGTGTGCCCGTCGTTGGTGAGGATGCGCAGGGCGTCGTGCGAAATATCGAAATCCACCTGGGCCGTGCCGCTGCTGGCGGGGGCGTAGTTGGCCAGCAGGGTGTTGGTGACGTCCAGCAGCTGGTCGGCGCGGCGGTCGAGGCGGTACAGGCGCTGGTGGCCCAGCAGGTACACCTGCCCGTTGGCGAAGGTGTGCCACTCGTAGGTGTGGTCGTCGAGGCGGTGGCCCAGCGGCTCCAGCACCTGCTCGTGGCGGCGCTGGCCGGTGCGCGGGTCGAAAAAGTCGGCGTAGATGGTGAGCGAGTCGGAACCCCAGCGCGGGGCCTCGGTGCGCAGGGTAACGTACACGGGCTGCTGCCGGGCATCGGCGTAGAGGTATTCGGCGAGGTAAAAAATCGGCTGCATCACCGGAATGGCCGACGTGGGGCCCGCGCCGGACCCCCGCCCCCGCAGTCCCAGCCACAGCGCCGCCCCAATGGCCAACAGCACTAACAATGCCCCAGCGGCCAGCGCGCGGGCCGGGCGCGGCGCGGGGGCCGGCGCGGGCGGGGGCAGCTGGTGACGCACAGTCACGGTCACGTCGTCCGTGTCGAGGTAGTACTCGGTCTGGCAGGCGGCGCAGCGAAACAGGTCGGGGCCGAGCGTCGTCTTGTTGGGGCTGCCGCAGGTGGGGCAGCGCAGGGGGCGGATGGTTTTGGCCATGACCCAATAGTACGGCAAACCGGGGGGTAGGGAACGGCCGGTAGCCGCGTGGGGGGTCGGTCGGCTTCGGGCGCTTTCGCAAGCGGCATTATACGCGCTGCATTGGCGGATTAATTAACCAACAGCGCCTTTTTCAAAACGAACAATGCCACCCGTCTCCGGCACGTATTGCCAGTAGTTTGCTTCCCAAAGGCTGAAATTTCGGCCGGTGCGTAAGTCCTGCGTAAAGCCCACTTGCACAACCCGATGCTAACTTACCCGCCTACTACCTCATGCGGACCGCCTACCCCTCCTATCTGCTCCTGGCCGGGCTGCTGACGGCCGGCTGCCACTCCCCTACCCCCCCCGCCGCTCTGCGGGAAGCGGTGGGGACTTACCTACGCCAGCACAGCGCCGCCCCCGCCAGCTACCAGCCGCTGCGCTGGGGTCCCGTGCGCCATTGGCGGCAAGTAGATGCTGACTCGCTCACTATTCTGCGCCACCGCGACCACGAAGACTCGCTCCGTACCTGGTGGCAGCGCATCTATGCCGAGCGGGGGGCCACGCTGAGCCAGCACTACAAGGACAGCGTATACCACGTTCAGGACAGCCTCAACCTCGATGCCATCCGGCTCAACACCGTTGCGATGGCCTACGACACCACCCGCCTGGGTGCGCAGGTGGCCCACACCTGGCAGTGGCGCACGGCCACCGGGCGGCTCGTGCGCGACAGTGCCCGGTTTTTAGTATTGCGCCACGGGCTGGTGGTGCGACTACCCCGGCTTCGGCCATTGTATTAGCCAAGCTTAGTTTTCTTACGAAATGCCTTCCATTTTTCCCGTGCACCTGCATCTGCGCCGCCATTGGCTGGCGCTGGCCGTGGTGCTGCTGTACCTGCTGCGCTGGGCCCAGTACGTGGCCGAAGCGGCCGCTTACCGGGCGCAGCCCGCACCGGGCGGCCTGGGCGACGGGCTGGGTTGGCTCCTGATGGGCCAGCTGTTTTTCGCCGGGGCGCTGGCGCTGGGGCTGCTCGGCAGCGCCTGGTGGCACCGGGAGCATGGGCGCTTTTACCTGGGCCTAACCGGGGTAGTAGCATTACCGTTCTTACTCTTGTGGCTGTTGGAAAACTAACGACTGACTCCCATGCCCGCCAGCGCCCCGTATAGGCAAACTATGCGCAGCAAATTCATCTGCCTGGTGTTCGCCGGCGGCCTGCTGGCGGCCTGTGATTCAGCGGCTGACCGGCGGCCGCTGCGCCTGGTGGTGCGCCAGTCGGACGATGCCTGCGCCTACGTGGCGGCCAGCGGCGACACCGTTATTCCTTTCGGCCGCTACCCCATGTGCCAGACCGAGCGGTTCGACCGGCTGGCGCTGGTGCTGAAGCCCGGCGTGGGCTGGGTGGGCATCAACCGGCGAGAAGAAGTGCTGTTCCACGCATTTATTTATGATAACGGCCCCGACTATCCGCAGGAGGGCCTGATGCGCATTGTGAACCCGGCGGGCCTGGTGGGCTATGCTGACACTGCCACCGGCCGCGTGGTGCTGCCCCCGCGCTACGAGGCCGCCTTTCCCTTCGACAGCGGCCGGGCACAGGTGGGCCGCCGCTGCCACCTCGGCACCGACGGCGAGCACTCGTGGTGGAACTGCGCCGACTGGTACTACATCGACCACCGGGGCCAGCGGGTGGCCAAAGCACGGTAAGTATTTTCGCTCACATATAAAATACTTACCAAGAATTGGCAAGTATTTTCGTCTCATTCCTGAAATACCTACCAACTGTCCCGGCCGCGTTCCGTCAGCACGCGGCCTGTTTCTGGCAGCAGCGCGACGAACCGTTGGGCGAGTAGCCTCCCCGTATTCAAACTCTCCGATTATGCTGAAAAACTGGTTTTACCTCGGGTGGGCCGCGCTGCTAGGGGGTTCCGCGCTGGGCCTGGTGGCCTGCCAACAAAACAAGCCGCCCTCTGCTGTCGCCGCAACGCCCACCCAGGGCCCCGGTGCGCTACCGGGGGCCGCCCGTGGCACGCTCCCAGTAGCGCACCGGCTGGGTAAAACGGATTTCTACCTCGCTCTGCCGCCGGGGTTCGCCCTTAAAACCACGGAGGGGCCCGATTTTCTGGTGCATTACTTTGCACCAGCCGATACGACCGTGCGCGCCGATTTCACGGGTGGGCTCTACCTGGGCGGCTACCCGCAGGGCGACGCGACCGATACCACGGGGGGCTGCCGCACCCGCCGGGTAGTGGTCAAGTGGCAGGGCCATCCGGCCGCGTTCACCGTTCACCGCTGCGCCACGGGCTACACCGTCAACAGCGTCTTCGACAGCCACAGCGGCCGGGGCTGGGATGCACGGGCCAACGCGTTCGGCGAAGCCAAATCGGCGGCGGGTTTGCGCCAGCTGCTGGCCGTTTTTGCCACGCTTCGCCACCAGCCTCCGCCTGCTCGATAAGTATTTTTCTACCACGAGATTAATCCTAAGCCCGCTTTCACCCCTGAAACCAGCCAGTTGCCAGCCCGACCAGACCACTACCAACCCGGACGCCAGCCGCCCCGCACGCCCCGGCTGGCCAACGGCGGGCCCCGCCGTTGATTGCGCCTGCGCTTCCCCGCCTGTTACCTGGGCAAAATGCTTATTTTTAAGCTTTTAGCAACTACCTTTTTCTACTGCGCTACGGGACGGCCTTACTTCGCGGTTGAATCGAACGGCACGTCAAACGGGTTAGGCTTGGGTTTCCAGAGGCCCTGCGGCGGCTGCCCGCTGCGCACCCGGCAGCGGGGTAGCAGGCTATCGGCCAACGCCCGCAGGCGTAGCAGCGAGTGGGCGTTGTAGAGGCTGTCGTGGCGGTTCTGGGTGGCGATGGTGATGTACTGAAACACGAAGCCTATCCCGGAGGAATCGGGCTCCGACTCCAGCGGGGTTTCGTAAAACGCGGCTAGCTCGTCACGGTTCTCGCCAAACAGAGAAGTGGAGGTCTTGGGATTATCGCCTAATGTTCGGGCCCCGTGCAATTCCGTCAGCTCGCGCAAGCGGTGGCCCTGGCGGTCAACTACATAATACCGGTTGTCGGGCAGTTGGTAATACCCTTTGTTGGGCCAGTTGTAATACGGGTTGTCGCGGTTGGGCACGGTGTCGCGCGTAATGAGCAGGCCGTTGGCGGGCACGCGGTAAACCACCCGGCCGTTTTCCCGCCGGGGCGGCGGCGCACATTGCTCGTTCCTGATTAGCAGGATGGGGCCCTCAAACCCCGCCGGAATGAGAAAGGTGGTGGGCTGCTCGCGCGGGCCCAGCTCCCACACGCTCATCGCGAGGGCGACGGCGGCTAAAAACGGAAACAGCACGGCCAGGGCCTGGCACCACAGCGGTTGCCCGGACCGCAGGACCAGCACGAGCCCCAGCAAAAAAATGGGCACGCTGACAAGAAATAGAAAATACAGCAAGGCCGTGAGGGCCACCCCCACGCACATTAGCAGCAGCCCCACCCAAAGCAGCGGGCCGCGAGAGAAGGAGGCAGCAGGAGCGGGCATACGGAACAAAAAGGGCGCGCACCTTGGCTAACGCGGTTATTTCACGTTAGCTAACACCCAGTTCGACGTGTTGCGGTCGGAATCCTCGCTGGTGGGGGAAGGTGATTTCGTGCTCGTGCTCATGGCCATCGTCAGCACGCCGGTGGCCTTGTTCCAGGAGTAGAACCAGCCGTGCTGGGCCCCCATCTGGGCCGGGGTAGGCTCCTGGGCAGTGGTGGTGAAATGAATTTCTTTGATTTTACTCACCGGGGCCGTGTAATATTCGGCCCGGCTGCCGCTCAACGAACGCACCAGGTCGGTGCTGATAAACTCAATCACCTGCCACAGCTCCAGGTCGCGCTTTTCGGTCAGTTGTTGCGCGGCGGCCTCGGTCCAGGTGAACTTCACAGGCATTTTGTACTCGTAGCGCAACCGCCGGTAATACTGCGAGTTGGCGTGCTCGGCGTCGTCCTTGCTGGGCTGGGCAGCATCGGCCATCACGGCGCGGGCGTAGGCCTGCTCGTTGGCCGTGGTGTGGCCGCCGGAGGGGGGAGCATCGGCGACTTTGCCCTGGGCGTGGGCCGCCGCAGTAGCCAGGCAGCAGCAGGCCGCCAGGGCGGCAATCCGGCAGCGGGTGGGAATAGAAAACAGCATGGGCTTGGGTTGAAAGAGATGTGAAAGGAGGTGATTAGTTAGGCCCGTCATACGGGTGGGCGGGGGCAAAGTTCCGTTTCGGCGGGCCCTGCGGCTGAGTTTAAATAACTGTGCGGCACTGACTTTACGTAGACTACTTGCCGGGTTGCCAACTCAGGAGATATTTTGGGTTAATGGCAAGTTTCAATTGTCATTTCCTGTTCCGTTTCTTTCCCTTCCCAACCTAAAACACCTTCATAACATGCTGAAAAATACTTCATTGTGCGCCGCTTTAACTCTTGTTTTTGCGGCCAGCCTGACGGTGCCGGCCGTGTCCCTCGCGCAACAGCCCAAAGCCACGGCCCAAGCCCGCCCGGAAGTGAATCCGTTAGCCGAGGTATACCGCGACGACAAAAAACTGACCGTGACCGTGGTGCGCTACGGCAAACGCGAAAACAAGCAAGCCCTGGTGGAAATTGCCGACCTGGACCACCCCTGGAACCAACGCATTTTCCTGACCAGCGTGCAGGATGTGTCGCGCCGGGCTGGCACGATAGACAATTCGTATTCCATCCAGCTCGATGGCAAGCCCTGGGGCCTCGTGTTCAACTTACTTGACGGCGGCGGGCTGGTGCTCAACCTGCGCGAAAACGGCGACACCGGCAAGAACGTGCGCTACCCCATCTATTACTCCAAAGAGCTATCGGACCAAACCAGTTCTGAGTTTCTGCTCACCGCCTACCTCAAGCAGCAAAGCAGCCCGAAAACCTCCACCACGAAATACAACGGCAAACCGGCGGCTAAGTAGGCCGGCTGCTCCATCGTAGCCAGGGCCCTAACAACTGGAAGAAGGCAACCGGTGGGCTCCCGGCGGCCATAAGCCTTGCGGCCGCCGGCCCCGGATGACCGGGGTTACTTCGGCGGCGCGGTGATGTCGGCGGTGCCCCGGCCCAGATAGTAGCTGCCTAAGTAGCTGATGGCCCCGGACAGCAGCAGGTAGCCAACCGTTAGGTAGCCCCGCCACAGCAGGACTGGGGCCCCCAGCGCCGCGGCCCCGCACGCCCAACACAGCGCCCGGGCCAGCGGGGTGGCGTAGAACAGCGGCCGGGCCACGGTGCCCGGCCGCGCCCAGCAGGCCAGCCGCGCCGCTACCTCGTTGAGCCGCACGGCCCCGGGCGGGTAGTCGTCGGGCAGCACCCCCGGCCGGTCGGCCAGGCGCAGCACCCGGCCATCGGCCAACTCCAGGCGCAGGTAGTACTGGGCAAAAACCCGCGCCCGACTAACTTGCAGCCAGTGCTTGTAGGCCACAATGCTGGCCAGCGGGATGGTTTCGGCCTTTATCCCCTGGGCCACACTGCGGCCGGTGGGCGCGAGCTGCAGGCTCTCGCGGGTGAGGGTGAGCAGCAGCGGGTGGCTGCCGCGCAGGGCGGTCTTCCACACCAGAGCCAGCAGGCCCACGCCCAGCAGCAGCGTCAGGCCGCCCGCCCAACTCGCGCTACCGAGCAGCGCGGCCCCCGTGCCCAGCGCTAGCACCCCCAGCAGCAGCCCCAACGCGCCGACCACCGTGGCCCCCACCGATTCGGTGACCACCTGACTGCGTATGGCCGGGCCGGGGGCCGGCGTGCTGGGCGAAGGGAGGCTCATGGCGTTGGTGCGGGAACAAGTAATTACGGAGAAAACTCGCTTAGCTGCCCGACCATAGTTACCCGCGTCGGTGTGCCGGCGGCACCTAACTCAGCGGCCGGGTGCATGACGCGGTAGCTGAGCCACAGGCCGGCCCCAAACAACCCCAACCCTGCGAACGCCGGGGCCAGGTGGCCAAAATCGACGTAGCCAATGAGCGGATGCACGCCGATGGCCGTGGCAAAGCCGACCCCGCCCGCCAGGGCCAGCACCTGCCAGAGGCGGCGCGAAGGTGCCCCGCACCACACGCAAAAAAACATAGCAACCCCGCAGCTGGCCAGCGCCCCGCCAAAGCCCGCCCGGTCGTGGGCGATGAGCGGCACTAGATGCGGACTAAGCACGGTCAGTTGCTTGAAGGTCAGATTCATGTAGCGTAAATCCTGCGGCACGAATACGCGGGTCATGCCCACCACAACGATGGTGAGGCCGGCCGCTACCATGCCGAGCGCCATCAGCAGCAGGCTGGCGTGGCCCAGGCCTGCCCGCGAAGCCCACGCCCCCGCAAACGACGGCCGCAGCAGTGCTCGCAGGTGCCGGGGACCGCGCAAATGAGCATACGAACGCGCCAGGCCCAGCCCGAAAACGGGCAGCAGCAGGGCCGTGACCACGCCGTGCCACGCGTCGAAATAGCCGTAGCCGAGATAGGCGAAAAAGCTACTGAAACCCAGTAGACCGCTGAGCGCCAGCACCCACCACGCCCAGGCCTGCCCGTGCCGGAGTGGCCCCTGCGCCAGCCAGATGTACAGCAGGCCGGTAGCCACCACGGCCCCGCCGAAAGCAGCCCGGTCGTGAAACATAAAATGAACAATGCGGCCATCGCTAGCCCCGCATACCTGGCTGGCCGCCACGCCCAGGTAAGCCATGTCGTGGGCCAGCAAGTGGCGGGTAGCCGCCAGAAACAAGGCCGCCCCGCCGCTCAGCATCAGGCCGCTGCCCATCAAAGCGAGCAGCAGCCAGCCGTGGGCGCCGACGGCTAGTACTTCGGGCGGGCCCCAACGGGCGGGCGGCGGGCATATCGGCATGGCGGGCATTAAACTAAACATTAAAATAAAAGGGTGGTGGGCGGCACCCCCTGTTCCGCAAAATAAGGATTGAGGCGCCGGGCCAGTTCCGGCCAGTGGTGGTGCGGAATGGCCGGGTAGAGGTGGTGCTCCAGATGGTAAAGGTGCTCCATGGCCAGAACGGAGGCCACCCGGCCC
The DNA here is from genome assembly GCF_020012125.1 of Hymenobacter psoromatis. NCBI lineage: Bacteria > Pseudomonadati > Bacteroidota > Cytophagia > Cytophagales > Hymenobacteraceae > Hymenobacter > Hymenobacter psoromatis. The sequence goes on along the minus strand of NZ_JAIFAG010000001.1, from coordinate 1,408,479 downwards.
CGGAACAGCCGTGTTTGCAGGAGCACGTTTTTCTCGCGCGGCCGGTGGGGCAGGTAGGAGGTCATGAGGGGCAGTAGCCAGCTGCCCAGAGTCATCAGGCCCACGTAAACCAACAGCACCGGGTGCCCCCGCCCGGCCAGCACCCCGGCCGCCGCCAGCACCAGCAGGCAGGCACCGCCCTCCAGGGGCACCCAAAACGGCCGCCGGGGCCGCCGCAACGCCCAGAAGTACAGCTTGAGGTTGTAGGTGAGGCCCTCGCGCAGGGCCCCCAGCAGCGACATACCCGCCGCCGCGCCCTCAATATCGTCGGGCGCGGGGTAACGGGCATGGTGGTGGTGGTGGGCCAGGCGGTAGGCATGGCCGCTCCGCAGGGCCAACAGCTCTATTACGCATAAAAAAAAGTCGTTGGTAGACTTGCGCAACCCTAGGTTAGCGTGAACCAGGTCGTGCGACGTGGAGCCGTAGGTCAGGAAGCTCAGGCCCATGAGCATGGCCACGGCGGGCACCCACCAGTGCAGGGCCGCAAAGCCAAAAAAAAGCGCCGCACAGCCAAACGGCAGCGCCAGCGTCAACACCCGTTGCCCCCAGGTCAGGGGCAGCAGGTCGGCAAAGTGGTGGGCGGCGGGCAGGCCGACGGCTGAGGGGTGATGCGAATGGAGCATAGCGGCTTATACGCTAGCGGCCAGGACCGGGGTTGAGCATCACCCGAACGCACAGTACCTGCTAATCAGAAAGGCAATAATATATTCCCCATATTCAAGTTAGCCGGGTGGGGTGCCAGTTCCCGCCTAGCCCACTGGTTGCGCGAAGGGAAGCGCGGCGGTACGTCACCAGAGTTTCCACCACGGCCGGCGTAGGCGGTCGGCCCGAATGGTGGCCAGCAGCTGCGTGTAAAATTCTTCTAGGATGTTGAGGGGTCGTCCGGCCGCGATGCGCTGCCGCACCTGCGCCAGGTTGTTGGGCGTAGGTAGTGGCCGGTGCGCGCCAGGGAGGTGGCCATTTCTTCGCCGGCCGCCGGGTTGGTCCCGCACACCGGGCAGGGCATCCAGGCCCCCACCGTTAACTCCCCACGGGCAAAACAGCCGGCTGTAGTCATCCGGAATAAGCGGGAAGCGGCGGAAAACCACCGGCCGGCTGCGCAGCCAAAAACAAGCAGGTAGCAGCCGTTGGCGAGTGGCCCCGCGCCGGGGCCCCGGTTGGCTAACCCTGGCCGTTGCGAATGCGTACCCAATCCGCAACCGATAGGTTGCCTGGCCGTTATTACTATCTTGTTGCTGCGCTTGTTTTTCCGGCTACTGGCCAGCCACGCTTGTTTTTCATTGTCCGGTCAGTGCATTTCTTCTTCCCTTGTTTTACGGTTCTGCTGGCGCTGGGGGCCCCGCTGCCCGCGCCCGCAGGCCCGCCCGCGCCGCTGCCAGCGGCCATCCGCCGGGTGCTGCCGACGGGCTACGCGGTGCTGGCCGCGGAGCCCGGCGACCTGAACCGCGGCGCCACTCCCGATTGGGTAGTGGTGCTCAACAAACCCGATGAAAAGCAGACTTCCGATGTGAACGGCCACCCTACCAAGCGGCCGCTACTGCTATTTGTGGGCGGCGCGGGCGGCACCTTCACCTTGGCCGCTCGCTCCGATAACGCCGTGTACTGCGTGGACTGCGGCGGCATGATGGGCGACCCTTTCCAGGGTGTCACCATTAAAAACGGCTACTTCACCGTGGAGCATTACGGCGGCAGCGCCCAGCGCTGGACGCGCTTCGTGACCTTCCGCTACGACCCGGCCGCCCGCACCTGGCTGCTGCACCGCGACGGCGGCGAGCAGTTCAGCGCCTCCGACCCGGCGCACGGCACCTCGTCGGGTACCACCGCCCGGAATTTTGGCCGGGTGTTGTTTACCCGCTTCGATATTTACCGCTAGCAAACCTTCTGCCCATGCCTCGTTTCCAACCAGATGTCCGTCAGATGGCGTTAGGGCTGCTGTTCGGCGCGACCGCCTGCCGCCCCGATACTCCCGCTACCCAGCAAGCTCCGGTGGCGGCGGCCCCGGTGACTCCGGCCAAAACTGCTCCGGCTACCTCGCCGAGCCTCGCCCCTACCGCGCTCCCTGATACTCTGCACCTGCCTGGCGGCCCGGTGCTGCGGCTGGTGCCCGGCACGGCCGCCGCGTTCGGCCAGGCGGCGGCCGACAGCCTGCCCGACCTCGATGCCGAATCGGGCGACCAGCACCTGGCCGCTACTCAGGGCCGCGTGCGCCGCCAGGGCCTGGCCCTGTTGCTAGCCCCCGCGCAGGGGCCGGCGGTACGGCTGATTTCCACGCCCCCGCCGGACTTTAAAAACGACTCGGCCTCGGTGCGCTACGTGTACCGGGGCAGCCTGCCCGCCGCCCACCAGTGGGTGGTGCAGGCCTGGTTCTGGGAATCGGACGTGACGGTGCTCGTTGACCAGCGCACGGGCCGCCAACTACTCGTGTACGGCTGGCCTGCCGCCTCGCCCGATGGCCGCTACGTGCTGGTTGCCAGCCCCGGCCTGGGCGGCGGCGACCAGGTAAACAGCCTGAGCCTGGTCGGGATTACCGCCGATGGTCCGCGCCTGCTCTGGCAGCGCTCCCCCAAAACCTGGGCCCCGGAGCGGGCCCGCTGGGCCGGGGCCGGCCGGGCGCTGCTTAAAATCGAGCGCGCCGATGCCAGCGGCCAGCTTCCGGCCCCGCCCCGGCCCTCCTACCTACTCTTTTCCTTGCCGGCCACCCCATGAAGTATTCCCGCCACTTGGCCGGGGGGCTGAGCGCCTGCCTGGCCCTGCTGGCCGCCTGCCAGCCGCCCGCGAAAGAAGCTCCGCTGCCCACGGCCCCACTGCTCGAAACCCTGCCCGCCAACTACCGGCCCCTCGACCGGCAAGACACGCTGACCAGCGACTACACGCCCGATTCGGGGCGCGCCGCAGGTTCGGTACGCCTCAGCGCGGCCCCGCGGCACCGGGTGCTGGTGCGGGCACAGTTCGTGGCGGCTTCGGCCATGCGGCGGGCGGGGCGCGACACGCTCACCTTCCGGCACACCTACAGCCCACTCTATGCGGACGACCACACGGGCTACGCCTGGCAATTCAGCTACTTGTGCGACCGCAGCTACGACCTGCCGGAAGATGCCGACGGGCTGCCGCTGCGCCTGCGCCGCCGCCTTACCACCCGCCTGGCCCTGGTCGAGTACCGCCGCCATCCCGAAAACGGGGCCGTGTACCGGGGCGACGAATACCTGCGGGACTACCCGTTTTACCCGGTGGCGCAGGCCATCGTTAGCGACTCGGTGCTGTACGTGCGGGCCTACGCCGTGCGGCCCGACGCGCCCCGGCCCGATACACTCGTCACGTATTTTCGCCACGGCCCCCACCAAAAGCGCGTTTCCTACGCCGCCGACCAGCTCGATACGACGCGGCAGGCCACCATCCGGTTCAGCTTTCGGCCGCTGCCAGCGGGCCGTAGGGTAGACAGACCCGCGCGGTGAACGCCACCGAATGCGCGTCGTGGTAGTGCAGCATCCGGCACAGGGTCCCGAGCACGCGGTGCCCCGGCAGCATCAGCCCCAGCAAGTAGTACCTGGCCGCGGCCGCACCGAAGCTCGTGAGCCAGAAAAAACGGCTCGCTTAAGCCTCCAGGGGCCCGGCTGATAAGGGGCGAAAGTACGTAACTACAATACCAGCCAGGGCGTTAGCAAGCTTGGCTTTTGCCCGCGCACAGCGGCCCGCTACCCCGCGCACCCGCCGGCCCTTAAGAGGGGAATGAATATACTTATTCCTAATTATATGATTACTTTTTCTCTCCCCACTGCCCTCCTGACCGTTGGTATCCTGGCCGCCCCTCCCGCCTACCGCACTTACCACAATGAGCGGTTCGGCTACCGCATCGACTACCCCACTACCCTCACGCCCCAGCCCGAAGCCGGCAATGGCGACGGTCGCCGCTTCGTATCGGCCGATGGCCATACCGTGCTCACGGTTTATGCGGCCTTCAACGTGTACGAGGCCAGCGACGGCGACGCGCTGACCCAGGACTGGCAGCTGGCCCAAAACACCTGGCAGCAGCGAGGGGCCACATTCAGCTTATCGCGCAAGCTGCCCACCGGCTACGTCCTGTCGGGGCAGGTTCACGGGCACATTTTTTACGAAAAAGCCGTGTTGCGGGCCAATACCTTCACCACTTTCTCCTGGGAATACCCGTCGGCCCGCAAAGCTGTGATGGACGCGGTTATTCAGCACACCCTCTGCACGTTGCAGCCCAGCGTAGCGGGTAGCAATTAGCGTCCGTTTGCCCTTGCAGCACATTAAGACAAGATATTACGGGCCAATACGACCGAATGAAGTTGCTACCCGGTGCTGCGCCGCCGCTCACAGCCGCGGGCCAAAACCTACGGCGTTTTCTAAGTCAGGGTACCCTTCGGGAATCAATTAAAAATGACGGATTAAAAATCTGACTGCCGAATTTTTAATTCCGCACGCTAACTTCAGAATTGCTTTAGTAAATGGTCAGAGCCTTGCGTAAACCAGTTTTCAGTCCATTTAAAGTATGAGCACTTTCTTATCGGCGCTTGCGGCCGGGCACTGGCGCTGGTGGGCTTTAGCAGGATTGAGCGCAGTATTAGCCAACTGCAACCTATCCGCCGAGCGCGCGCCCGGCGGCGCGGGCACGCGGAACGGGCCGGGCACCTTCGCCGCTGGGGGGCAGCATTCGGTGCGCATCGCGGCCAACGGCGGCCTCTGGGTGGCCGGCGACAACAGCGCCGGGCAGCTGGGCCTCGATTCGAGCATCTTGCAACGGCCTACCTGGGGCCGGGTGGGGCGCGATACGGGGTGGGTGCAGGTGGCAGCCGGCGGCCTGCACACCCTGGCCCTGCGCGCCGACGGGCGCTTGTTTGCCTGGGGCGACAATTTATACGGGCTCATGGGGGCCCGGGGCCCCCATGAGCCCGATAAGCCAGCGGGGCCACCCCCGGCTGGTGCTGGTGCCCGGCCACTACGCGCAGCTGGCGGCCGGCTACCAGTTCAGCCTGGCGCTCACCGCCGGCGGGCAGCTCTACGCCTGGGGCGAGGACCGGAGCGGCCAGCTGGGCCCCGGCCGCCAGCCTACCCGCCCCCTGGAGCCCGACCCCCACTCGCCCGATGCCACGCTGGTGCGGGTGCCCGGCCAGTGGGCGCAGGTAGCAGCCGGCAGCAGCCACGTGCTGGCCCTTACCCCTGATGGCCACCTCTTTGCCTGGGGCTCGAACCTGCGCGGCGAGCTGGGCCCCAACGCCCCGGTTGACGACGCGCCCCACCCCCGGCCCGTGCCCGTACCGGGGCGCTACCGCCAGGTGGCCGCCGGCATCAACTTTAGCCTGGCCCTCACGCCCGAGGGCCAACTCTACGCCTGGGGCGACAACCTCTACGGCCAACTGGCGACGCCGGCCAACAGCTGGCAAGCCACCCACCAGCAAAAGCCCCCGGCCATGCCCACCCCCCGGCTAATACCCGGCCGCTGGGCCAGCGTAGCCGCCGGCGCAGCTTTCGTGCTGGCCCTGCGGGCCGACGGGCAGCTCTGGGCCTGGGGCGGCAATGCCAAGGGCCAGCTGGGCCGCTCCCCCAACGCGGACAGCCCCGTGCCCGCGCCGCTGCCCGGCCGCTACGTGCGGATGAGCGCGAGCGGCGAGAACTGCCTGGCGCTGGGCCCCGACGGGCAGCTCTACGCCTGGGGCGACAACGGCACGGGCCAGCTCGGCAACGGCACCAAGCAGAGCTATTTCAACGACGAGCCCCACCCGGTGCCCACCGCCACGCCCTAGGTGTGAGAGGCGCGCCGCCACGTTGAACCAACTGGCTTAGCTGCTGGACGCGGGACACCTAAAGTAGGTAGTGACGAACTTATATGAGGGACTAAGAAACGACTTTCTGATGCTTATCACTTGCTAACATGGGCCGGAAAGCGGTTCTCTAAGTGAGGTAGCCTGGCGTTATTAGAAGAGGAGCTTACCTCAAATTGGCAAACCCGCGATTAAAGTGTTTATATTGTTGAACATACCAGCTACTTCGTCTGCTTATGCGCGCTCATCCTACTACTTTTTCTGCATTCATCCTGTTGGCCACTACGCTACTCACCGCTTCTGCTGTTCAGGCACAGGCGACGTTTAGTCTGGGGCCTTGCGTAGGCTTTACTATGTCCACTTTCCACTATAGTAGTAGTTATTTTGACTATGCTACCGACGCGCGCAGTGGCTACCGCCCCGGCTACGCGGCAGGCTTACAGGCTAGTTTGGGGGTAGGGCACTGGGTAGTTCAACCCGCCGTACTTTATGCGCAAATGGGCCATCGGCTGAACGGCGTAGATAGCTACTGGTCACCTCCTCAGCCAATCAGCCAAGAGGTAAGGGCCAACTACTTAGTTATTCCGCTCACCGTGGCCCGGACTCAACATCCCACGGGACAAGGGCTGCAGGTTTTCGCGGGGCCGTACCTGGGTATCCTCTTAGGCGGTCACGCGCAAGTAGAGAACCGTTATGGATTAACAACGGGCAACGTGGCTAATGCTCATCAAGACCACAACGACGGCAATTTCTATTCCCAGCGCTTTGACGGGGGCTTGCAGGCAGGCCTTGGTTATCGCCACCAGCAATGGCTAATCCGCGCCACCTATTGCCTGGGCCTGCATAGTATGGACGTCAGCTACGACCCTTCCCGAGGCGCTTCCCCCTATTACCAGACGTACTATTATAATCGGGCCTTTCAACTTTCGCTGGCTTACTTGGTCAGCTGCAAACAGTAGAACAACTCCCGTTGACTTAGCTTGCCTACCCGATAAAGCGGTCCACCGATGCCGCACAGGGTGAAAATGCGGATTAAAAGCGCGGTTTGAAGCGCGATTGGAATGGAGGTGGTCTGGCGAGAACGGGCAGAACAGGGACTTAATCAGGTGCCGAAAGGCGCACATTCCAGAATCACCCGTTGCACCGCCTGAAAGTAGCCTGAAGTCCGGTCCAAAAAGTGGGTTCAGTAGGTGTCGGAGCCAAGCCATATTTTCTGCGCCCCCTGTTGCCTCATCGGATTTACCCTCCAAAAACAGACGGTTTTGACGCTACTTTTTTACGCCCTACCCCCACCCACCGGGGCAACGCCGCCCTTACTGGCTACCAGACATTTCCAGGCCCCAGCTCCTACCCTTCTCCACGGCGGGCACGCCCTTCTCCAGCCACACCGGGGCGGGCGCGCCCTTGAGGTAGTGGTCGAAGAATTGCAGCTCGCGGATGGAAATATCCTTGCGGTTTTCGCGCTTCACCAGGTTGTGGGCCTCGCCGTTGTATTGCAGCAGCCACACCGGCTTGCCCAGGCGGCGCAGGTCCGTAAACATCTCGATGCCCTGGTACCAGGGCACGGCCCCGTCGGCATCGTTGGCCATGATGACGACCGGCGTTTGCACCTGGGGTAGGAAGAAGAGCGGCGAGTTGCGGATGTAGACCTCCGGTTTTTCCCAGAGCGTGCCGCCGATGCGGCTCTGGGTGCGCTCGTACTGAAACTGCCGGCTCATGCCCGATTCCCAGCGGATGCCGCCGTAGGCCGAGGTCATGTTCACGACCGGCGCGCCGGCCCAGGCGGCGGCGTACCTGTTCGTCTGGGTGATGAGGAAGGCCACCTGGTAGCCGCCCCAGCTCTGGCCTTGCAGACCAATATGCGCACCATCGACCCAGGCGTTTTTCTTCAAACTCTCCACGCCCGAGTTCACAAATTCTACGGCCGAGGGGCCGGGCTCGCCGATAGTGTAGCTGATATCGGGCGTAAAAACCAGGTAGCCGTTGCTGGCAAACAGCGCGATGTCGAGCCGCGAGGGGGTAGGCGCGGGCGCATGGTACTGGTAGAGGCCACTCGACAGCTTTTCGTAGAAATACACCACCATCGGATACTTTTTGGCGGGGTCAAAATTCTCGGGCTTATACAAAATGCCCGTGGCGGCGTGGCCCTTCGGCGTGGTCCAGTGCACCAGCCCGGCCGTGAGCCAGTTGTAGCCGGCCTGCTGCGGGTTGAGGTGGCTGAACTGGGTTTCATGGGTCAGGTCGCGGCTCAGGTAGAGGTCGGCCGGGTGGCTCACGTTGGCCTTGGTGTAGAGAAACACCGGCGCGTGCTTGGCCTGCATCAGCGGCGAGTAGCTAAACGGGGCCAGCACGACCCGCTGCGGCGCGGCGGCGCTGGCCAGCTTCTTCTTATAATAGCCCCATTCCTTGGTGGTTTCGTTCTGCGTCAGCAGCCACAGCTCGTCTTTCGCGCCGATAAACTTCTGCTTTTCCACCGGCAGGGAGTAGCGGAAAATCAGCTTATTACGCCTTCCTACCCCCTGCGTGAAGTTGAGGGCCGCGCCGGTCTGGGGGTTCACTTGCCAGATATCGTAGCGGTCCAGCAGCAGCACGGCTGCGTCGTCCTGGGCCCAGGCGGCCACGCCGTAGGGCTGCGGGTCGTCGGGCGAGTCGTTCTCCTCGTCGGCAAAGGCTACCCCCGTTTGCTTGGTGAGGTTGGTGGTTTGGCGGGTGGCGGCGGCAAACGAGAACCAGTTTTTCGCCACGTAGTCGTACCACACCACGTAGCGGCCCAGCGGCGAGAGTTGAAACTGCCCCTTACTGGCCTGCGGGTTGATGGCGATGCGCTCGCCGGTGCGGGTCGAAACCAGGTACGCCTGCTTGCGAGTGCCGCCCTCCCACTGCATGGCTACGCGCTTGGCCGTGTCGGTGAGGGCCAGCACGTACTCGGCATCGTTTTTCTCGGCCACCAGCGCGTCGCGCAGGTACTCGTCTTCCAGCTGCACAAACTTATTATGCTGCTTTGGATAAATGACAGCCAGGTAGTTACGCTGCAAATCCTTCTTCAACGTTTTCAGCTGCATGGGCTGCAGGTAGTCGTCCTTGTAGTTCCAGATGTCGAGCTTGGCGTGCTCAAAGTCCACCAGCGTCGTGTCCTGCGGCAGCGGGTCGGGTGCGGTGCCGAAAAACAGCTTCTCCCCATTATCACTGAAAAACACCTTGCCAAAGCCGCTCGGCGACCAGCCTTTGGGCAGCGCGCCGGCGCTCGGAGCCAGCGCCACGCGGGCACTATCGGCCCCAAAATCAGCGTAATACAAGCTAAAGGGTTTGACCAGCGCCTTTTCGGGCTGTTTCTCGGCGGTGAAGGCCAGCTGCTGGCCCGCATCGTCGAAAGCCAGGTTTTTGTACACGCCCCTACCCCCGCTCAACTGGCGTAAGCTGTTGGCTGCCACCTCATACACAAACAAACCCGACACCGTCTTACTCCCCTTGGCAGCCGCCACGGCGAAAGCCACCTTATTGCCCCGCTTGCTTACCTGGTAATCGGTCACGGCCTCGAACGTGCGCACGCGGCCCGTGGGCAGGTCAATTACCGTAAGCCGTGCGCCTTCCTTGTTGGTTTCGAGCAGCTTAGTGGTAATTTTCTTCACCGAATCCACGGGCGCTTTTTTAAGCGAGTCCTTCACCAGCGGCTTCACGCCCAAAAAAGCCAGTACCGGCGCTTCCTCGGCCAGCTGAAACGACTTCACATCGGCGTACTTGCTGAGCTGGCCGCTGGTTAGGGTATAGATACCCAGCGAGTCTTTGGGCATCTGGTCAGGCTTTTTCTTCTTGATGCGGGCCTGGCGCACGTCCTGGTAGCGCGGCTTGATGTAGAAGACTGCGAACCGCGAATCGGCCGAAAACTGCGCCGAGTCGCCGCGGCTTATCAGCCGCAGCGGGTGGTTGGCGGCCGTGGCCAGGTGCAGCATGCCGTCGCCCTGCTGGGGCTTCACCTGAAATAAAACATACTTGCCATTAGGGCTGATGCGCTGATTGGCAACGCTTTGCCAGGCGTCATACACTGTGTGGTCGAGCGGCTTTTTGGGGGCTTGCTGCGCCAGCAGGGGTAGGGCCGCCAGGCAGGCCAGCAGGGTCAGGTACTTGGGCATAAATTCTGGAAAGCAGTTGGGCAATCGGCGCGGGCGGCGCGGCCCGCGCCAAAGGCACAAGTTATCGGCTCCGGGCTGCTTGCCGCGCCCCTACGCCGCGCTCGTCATGGGGTGAGCTGCGAAATATATCCACGCCCAGTGCAGCAGCGCCACGCTACCCCACACTACCAGCCCCAGTGCGCCCAGCAACACCAGCACGATAACCACCACCAGGCCCCGGCCGCTACCCTTGTAGCGGCCCTCGGCGTAGTGGCGGCGCAGCAGGGCCACGTTGCGCTCGTTGCTTTTGAAGGTGAAGTCGAAGATATTACCCAGGATGGGAACGGCCCCTACTACGCTGTCAATCAGAATATTGAGGGCCATACGCACGGCCACCGCGCCGCTGGCTCCGTGGCGCATCATGGTCAGCAGCAGGGCCACCGACACGAGCGTGGTGGACAAGTCACCTACGATGGGCACCAGGCCCAGCACCGGGTCGAGGCCGAAGCGAAACCGGGTGCCCGGCAATCGAAACTGGCTATCCATCAGGCGTGCTACGTGCTCGACCCAGCGCAAGCGCTCATCAACAGCGAGGGGGGTAGGCACGGGCGGGCGAACGGGTTGCGGCATGGCGGAAAGATAAGACGGCGCTTAAATAGAATCGTCCGTCCTTGCGAGCATGTTGCGCATCAAGCAAGGGCAGACGATTTTGGCTTAACCAAAAGCAGCCCCGGCAGCTACGGCCGGAATCGGCGCAGGCGCAACGAGTTAGTCAGCACTGACACCGAACTGAGGGCCATTGCGCCGGCGGCCAGCATGGGCGAAAGCAACCAGCCGAAGACGGGGTAGAGCAGCCCGGCGGCCAGCGGAATGCCCAGCGCGTTGTACACGAAGGCAAAAAATAGATTTTGCCGGATGGTGCGCATGGTTTGGCGCGAAAGGTCGAGGGCCGTGACGACGCCCTGCAGGTCGGCGTGCAGCAGGGTGATAGCGGCGGCTTCCATTGCCACATCGGTGCCGCCGCCCATTGCCAGGCCCACATCGGCCTGGGCCAGGGCGGGCGCGTCGTTAATACCGTCGCCCACCATTGCCACGGTGCGGCCTTCGGCCTGTAACTCCTTAACCTTGGCAGCTTTATCGCCGGGTAGCACCTCGGCAAAGTAGCGTGTGATGCCCACCTCGGCGGCCACCTGGGCGGCGGCCTGGGGGTTGTCGCCGGTCAGCATTACCACGGTCAGGCCTCGCTTTTGCAGCTGCGCAATAGCCGCCACCGAGGTGGCGCGTAGCGTATCGGCTACGCCGAGCAGGCCCGCCGCCTGGCCATCTACGGCCACGTAGAGCACAGTTTTGGCCTGGGCTAATAGCTGGTCGGCCTTAGCGGCCAGGGCGGGGGGCAGGGCCACGCCGGCCTCGGCCAGCAGCCGGCGGTTGCCGATGAGCACTTGCTGGCCGGCCACGGTGGCCGCCGCGCCCTGGCCCTGCACGGCCCGAAAATCGGCAGCTTCTTGCTGGCTAGTGCCTTGCGCGGCGGCGTACTGCACTACGGCCGCCGCCAGCGGGTGCTCGCTGCGGCGCTCCACGGCGGCGGCCAGGGCCAGCAGCGGCCCGGCGGACCGGCCGGCGACGGGTAGGAAGTCCGTCACGGCCGGCTCGCCCTTCGTGATAGTACCGGTTTTATCGAGCAGCACGGTATCGACTTTATACGCTTTTTCGAGGGCCTCCGCATTGCGAATCAGCACTCCGTATTCGGCCCCCTTGCCGGTGCCCACCATAATGGCCGTGGGCGTGGCCAGGCCCAGCGCGCAGGGGCAGGCCACGATGAGCACGGCCACGAACGTGGTGAGCGCCAGCGGCCAGCGCGTGGCGGCCGGGGCCAGCCCGAGCCACAGCCCGAAGGTGAGCAGCGCGATAATGACCACGGTAGGCACGAATACGGCGCTCACGCGGTCGGCCAGCCGCTGAATGGGCGCGCGGCTGCCCTGGGCATCTTCCACCAGCTGCACAATCTGGGCCAGTAGGGTATCGGCCCCGATTTTAGTGACCGCGAAGCTGAAAGAACCGGTTTTGTTGAGCGTGGCTCCGAACACGGAGTCGCCGGCTTGCTTCTCCACGGGTAGGCTCTCGCCGGTAAGCATGGCCTCATCCACGGCCGAGCGGCCTTCCTGAATGATACCGTCGGTGGCGATTTTCTCGCCGGGCCGTACCCGCACTACGTCACCGACCCGCACTTGCTCCAGCGGAATATCCACTTCCTGGCCATTGGGGCGCAGCACGCGGGCCGTTTTGGCGCGCAGGCCCAGCAGGGCCCGGATAGCGGCCGAAGTCCGGCTTTTGGCCCGCGCTTCCAGCACCTTACCCAGCAAAATGAGGGCAATGATGGTAGCCGTGGTGTCGTAATACACGTCGGGCCGCAGCCCGTGCCGCGCAAAAAAACCGGGCAATAGAGTAGCCGCCAGGCTATAAGTGAACGCCGCGCCCGTGCCCACCGCAATAAGCGTATCCATGTTGGCGGAGCGGTGACGCAGGCCGTTCCAGGCCGACACGTAGAACTCGCGCCCACTGAATACCAGCACGGGCAGGGTTAGCAGTAGCAGCAAATAATTGAGCCACTGGCTATTCACGCGCTGCATCAGGGCCGGCCAGAGCATGAGCATACTCAGGGGCATGATGACAGCCGCCAGCCCGGCCGCCACCCAAAAGCGGCGCTTGAGCTGGGCGTAGGCGGCGGCTTTCTGCTGGTCGATTTCGGCTTGGCGGTCGGCGGCGCTAGTAGCGGGGGCGCGCTCGGCCACGGCGTAGCCGGCGCGCTCCACGGCTGCCTTGAGGGTGGCGGGGCTGGCGGGACCGGCCTCATACTGCACAGTGGCCTGCTCGGTGGCAAAATTGACCAGGGCGCTGCGCACGCCCGGCGCGCGGCTCAGGGATTTTTCGACCGCCGCCGCGCAAGCGGCGCAGTTCATGCCCTCAATATCAAGGGTCGCGGTTTCGGTAGTAGTATCAGAGGTGGGCATAATACCCATAAAATTACCGCTGCCACCCCGCTAGGCTGGTACGTAATCCGGCTCCTAACTTACAGGATTTGTCGGGCCTGACCATCGGTCTATACTAGTAGCCGGCAGGTTTCTGGCTGACAAACAGTGTCTTATTCTAAATAAAGCCAGCGGCCGCCAACTAGCACCTACTAGCCCGAACTGGCACGGTTTGCTAGCTTTAGCGGTTGTAAACGCAGGGCCGCCACAGTAGGTCGCCCTACCCCTACCCTTTTGCCATGCCAACCCTGACTTTCAAAACCAATATCAACTGCGGCGGCTGCCTCAAGGCCGTTACGCCCACCCTCAACGGCGAGCCGGCTATCCAGCACTGGCAGGTAGACACCGCTAACCCCGATAAGACCCTGACCGTGAGCACCGACCTCAGTGCCGAGGCGGTGCGCGCCCTGGTCGCCCACGCGGGCTTCGAGGCGCAGCCAGCCTAGCCCCGCCTTTCTAAAGGAGTTGTTTGGGGAAAACGCCGGCGCGTGCCGGCGTTTTTTTTCGTGCCGGCGGCCGCGCCAAATCTTACGAAAATTTGCCGGCGCGCTCATAGTCCGGCCCTACCCCCTCCGCGTGCATGCGCGCTTGCCAGGCGGTAAGCCAGGCGTTGGCTGCGCCCTCGTCGAGAAAGCGGGCAAAGCGCACCTCCGCGTCGGGCACAGCGGCCGCCGCGCGGGGGCACAGGCTGCGCAAATACTCGGGCAGCACCAGAAAACACACGCCCAGCGGCCCGCCCAGCTCGCGCTGTACCTGGGGCAGGAAGTGCTCGGTAACCCAGGTGGGGCCGTTGAGGCTGCGGTTGGTGCGCCGGCGCGAATCGATGAGCCAGCAGCCACACTCATAGTACAGGGCCGCCCGGCGCAGCAGGTCGTAGCCCTGGTGCAGCTCGGCCTCCGTCACGGAGTGCAGCCAGCGGCCAGCGAGCTGGCCCAGGTCGGCGCGGTAAGTGATTTGCAGAAAGGTGGTGGAGTAGGGGTCGGGAGACATAGGCGACAGCAGATAAGGACAGCTAGAACTACGCAACTAAAATAGTCGTCGGTTTTAGCACATTTACTATAAATTTGACCTATTTTGGGTTAGTAAATGAGCCGATTTATCCCATTTTAATAAGCTCTGAATGGGTTTTTTACGCAATGTGATTTTTAACCAGATATAGTACAAAAATTGGATGAATGGGGATTAATAAAGCGTAGAATTCCCACCCTAATTAGCTCGAATAATTGCACTTTACCGATTAGCGGCTGGCACGGCTCCTTCTATTTTCTACCAGCCGGGCTGGTAGACAGCCCCGTAGCCAGCCCGGCTGGCGGCCCTACCCCCCGAAATCCTGAGCACCTGCCGGCAGCCCACAGCACGCGTGGGTAGAGTAATGCGGCCGCGCACGTTGGTAAGAAGTTTGCATCTACTACCCGCAGTGCCAGGCTACTAAGTAAGTTACCAGGCTTTCTTGCTTCTGTGCTTTTTGCGCATCATCCACCCTTTTTTTCTGCCTTCGTGAACACTTTTTCTGGTAAACTCCTCGCCCGCCGCCGGGGGTTTCATTTGTTGGAACGGCTATTTTTAAGCGAAGCGCGTAAAAATTTTAGCTCCTTTTTTTCGCCCCCAAGCCCAGCCACTTTGCGTTGACAGTATGCGTTGGCAGCCCGCGGGCGTTAGGCGGGCTACGAAGCCGCTAATTTCTTATTCTTTTCAACGCCTTTTAGTTCGCGACGGGTTGGGGAGCGCCCTACCCTTTATTTAAGCTTCGACCATTCATTTTCTATTCACCTATTTTCTTATTCTACCCTTCATGACCTCTACTTTCCCTTTTAAGATAGCTGCCGCCAGTGTCCCGGCCGACTCAGCCCGCCAGTTCGTAATAGTAGCCGAGGTAGGCGAGCTGGACGATTATTTTCAGCTCTTTGAAGACTTTGGCTACGGGGGCGATGGCCTCTCGTGGCGCGAGCACATTGAAACCATTATCGAAGAGTACGAGCCCGAACTGCTCGACCACCTGGAGTTTGAGGAGGTCGGCGAAACCTTCCTGGCCTACGCCGATGGCCCCGACGCGGTGCGGCAGTTTATGCATTATGTGCTGCCCTATTTCGGCGATTTAGGTAAGCTCAAGAAGTACCTCAGCCAGGCCGACCCCAGCGATTTCTTCGCGTAGGTTGTTGGGTGCTACTTGGTATGAACGCACCTGATTTTTAACTAGCAATCAATCAGCAGTGATTGATAGGGTAGAGGCGTAGCTCATTGTCGCCACCAGGTTATTACGCCAGGCGCAGTGGTCCGGGCCGCAACGGCGGCCCGGACCACTGCGCCTGGCGTGTTAGTAGCATCTATCTTAATTACTGCCGTTGCGCAGTGCCTGCCCAGCGGCAGCTAATTATCAGTCAGCAACTGGCTACTACCGGGCTAGTCTAATCAGCAGCGCGGTGAGTCGGCGCAGCCACCCCGGCAGCTTACTGCGCCCGAAGTTGAGCGCATGCTTGGCTTCGGGCGCAACTGCCGGCGCCAGGGCCTTGGAAGGCGTATGGGCCCGCCCAGGCGGCGGGGCTCCGCCGGGCGTAACCGGAACGGAGAGGGGTAGGCCGCCGGGCCGGGCGCTGGTGGGCCGTATTTTCAGGAAAATTCAGCTTGGGGCACGCCGGCAAGGGCGCTGGCAGGGTGCTGGTTCGTGCGCCTGGCCCGCTAACCACCGCTGACGGCGCGGCCGGGCCGAACCCACGGCCTTTTTTAATAGGCTTTATGCAGCAAAAAATGATGTTAAATTTCCCTTCCCTATCCTTGAAAACCGGCCTGGCCGGCCTTGGCCTGCTGATGAGCGTGGCCAGCGCGCAGGCCCAAAAATTCACCCGGCTCGCCCAAACGCCCCCGATGGGCTGGAATAGCTGGAATAAGTTTGCCTGCGACGTGGATGAGCAGAAAATCCGTCAGGTGGCCGACGTGATGGCCACCAACGGCATGAAGGCCGCCGGCTACGAGTACATCGTGATTGATGACTGCTGGCACGGCAAGCGCGACACGTTGGGCTTCATTCAGCCTGATAAACAGCGCTTTCCATCGGGTATGAAGGCGCTCGTGGACTACGTGCACAGCAAGGGACTCAAGTTTGGCATTTACTCTGACGCAGGCAATACTACCTGCGGCGGCCGCCCCGGCAGCCGCGGCCACGAGTACCAGGACGCCACCACCTACGCGCAGTGGGGCGTCGATTATCTGAAGTACGATTGGTGCGCCACCGACGGCCTCAAGGCCGAGGGAGCCTACTCCACCATGCGCGACGCGCTGGGCCACGCCGGGCACCCGGTGGTATTCAGCCTGTGCGAGTGGGGCACCGCCAAGCCCTGGCTATGGGCCAGCAACGTGGGCCACCTCTGGCGCACCACCGGCGACATTTATAACTGCTGGGACTGCGTGCACGACAACGGGGGCGACTCAAAATCATTTGGGGTGCTGCGCATTATCGATATGCAGGAGGGCTTGCGCCAGTACGCCGGCCCCGGCCACTGGAACGACCCCGACATGATGGAGGTCGGCAACGGCAAGCTCACGCCCAGCGAGGAGCGCGCGCATTTTGCCATGTGGTGCATGCTGGCCGCCCCGCTCATTGCCGGCAACGACTTGCGCCAAATGAACCCCCAGACGTTGAGCGTATTGACTAATAAGGCTGTTATTGCCGTGGACCAGGACCCGCTCGGTGTGCAGGGCTTTCGCCTGGCCACCAAAGACAGCGTGGACACCTGGGTAAAGCCCCTGGCCGAAGGCGACTGGGCACTCTGCTTTTTGAACCGGGGTAGGAAACCCCAGCCCATCACGTTTGACTGGAAAACCCAGCCCATTCACGACGACATGGCCAAGCGCGACCTCGCCGCCGACGGCACCCGCTATAAAATCCGCAACCTGTGGACCGGCCGCGAGGCGGGCACCACCGCCAAGCCCTTCCGGGCCGAAGTGCCGGGGCACGATGTGGTTATGATAAGGCTGAGTAAGTAAGTCGTTAAGGGCTGACCAGCCTGTAAAGAACGTCATGCAGACCGAAGGAAAGCATCTCGCTCGCGCCGTTGGGATTACTGTCCAACGATTCGAGCGAGATGCTTCCCTTCGGTCTGCATGGTGTTCTTTTTGCTTTACTTAATAAATATGTTTGTTAGTGAGGCTCTTACCTCAATCTCGGAATGGCTGAGCGCCGATGGGCATTTTGGATAGATGCACGGGAAAGGCAACCGTCTCTACCCCCTTCTGGAAGCCGGCCGTGCGGTTCATCTGCGGTACCGGAATCCAGAGGTTGCCGGCGTGGTCAATCCACAGGGCATCGGCCCAGACGAGGCGCGGGTCCTGCACCAGCACACTGCTCTTAGCATCGGGCGTCACTTTGAGGATGCGCTTTTCGTTGGCATCGGCTACATAGATATTGCCGGCCGCGTCAATGGTGGTGCCGCCGCAAGTGGGCGAGTTGAAGAAGTATGTTACCTGCTTGGCCAGGTCGGCCGAGCTGATTTTGGGGTCGTCCAGGTACTTGGTTTCGACGCGGTACATGGGGCCGGCGGCGGTCTGAAAATAGTAATATTTACCATCGGGCGACACCTCCATTTGGTCGGCGTGCAGGGCAACGTCGCTGCCGTCGGGTTTTACCATCTTTTTGCCCTCGCCATACATAGGGCGGCGGGCGGTAGTAGTCGTGTCGCCGTCGAGCAGGCGGCGCCCTACCCCCGTTTTTTGGTTGAGAAGAATGAGGCCCGGCGCGCCGGCATCAGTCACGTAAATCATGTCGCCGTGGAAGCGCAGGTCATCTACGAAGCTCTTGCGCTTCACGTACTTATCGAGCGGAATAGACTTCACCAGCTGGTTTTTAGCAATGTCGAAGGCCAGCAGCTTGGGGCCATCGGTGATGGGCGGGGCGTCACTCTTGGGCGTGCCGGTGTCCACAATCCAAAGCAGGCCATCGGGGCCGAAACGCAGGGAGTTGGTGCGCACGAACGCCTGTTTGGCGGGGTCGCCCTCCTTGGTCCAGGCATTCCAGGCGCGGGAGGGGTAGGGCGTCACCTTCCCATTTTTCAGCTCGCCGATGCGGGTGCCAGGGTGGCCTTCATTGTGCGGAAACAGCACGAATATCCGGTCGTTATCGCTGACGGCCACGCCGTTCCAGATGGTATCAGACGTGGCCACCGACACCAGCTTTTTGGCGCTTTCGGAAGTGGAGACGGGCGGCGGGGTGGCCACGCTGGTCGATTTTTCGGTGCCGGTACCGCCGGTGCAGGCGGCCAGCAGCCCGGCAATGGGCAGCAGGGCAAGAAGGGTACGCATGATGAAAGTGGAAAAGGAAGAAGAGGTAGAAAACGCCTTGCTTTACTTTCCAGACGCCTAAAAAGTTAGCTGTCCTTCTCAAATTCCGCCATTTTGCTCCTCAATGCAGGGAGCAGTGGTGCCAGTAGGCGCATCTTTGCCCACATTTTCTTGCTACGCTGCGTATGAATCGTCGCCTGTTTGTGCGGGATGCGGGCCTGCTGACTGCCGGCTCTTTCTTCGCCCTACCCCCCTTGCTGGCGGCCACGGTGCCGGCTTTCCCGGTGGTGCGGCCGGCGGCGGGCCAGCGCCGCTTCCGCAGCCGGGCGGTCGAAAACGCCATTACCGAGTTTCAGCGGACGGTGAAAGACCCGGAGCTGGGCTGGCTCTTCGGCAACTGCTTTCCGAATACCCTGGACACCACCGTGACGCCCGGCACCCGCGCCGGCCGGCCCGATACCTACGTCATCACCGGCGACATCGACGCCATGTGGCTGCGCGATTCATCGGCCCAGGTGTGGCCCTATTTACAGTTTGTGGCCCAGGACGCGGCGCTGCGCCAGCTGGTGGCGGGCGTGATTAACCGCCAGGCCCAGTGCATCTTAAAAGACCCCTACGCCAACGCGTTTTACAATGACCCCGCCAAAGTGGGCGAGTGGAAATCGGACCACACCGCCATGCAGCCCGGCGTGCATGAGCGCAAGTGGGAGGTCGATTCGCTGTGCTACCCCATCCGGCTGGCGTATCACTACTGGAAAACGACCGGCGACACCCAGCCCTTCGACGCCGACTGGCGCCGGGCTATTACGCTGATTGTAAAAACGTTCCGCGAGCAGCAGCGCAAAACTAGTCCCGGTCCCTACCACTTCCAGCGCGAAACGCTGACTTCGGCCGACACCCAGCCGCTGGCCGGCTACGGCTACCCGGTGCGGCCCTGCGGCCTACTTGCCTCGGCCTTCCGGCCCAGCGACGACGCCACGCTGCTACCCTTTTTGGTGCCCAGCAACTTCTTCGCCGTGGCCAGCCTGCGCCAGGCCGCGCTCATGCTCAATGATATCTACCACGACGCGGCCGACTACAAAGAGTTGATGGCCTTCGCCGATGAAATCGCGGTGGCCCTGCGCCAGCACGCGCTCGTTACGCATCCCGATTTCGGGCAAGTGTATGCCTATGAGGTAGATGGCTTCGGCGGGCATATCCTGATGGACGATGCCAACGTACCCAGCCTGCTGGCCCTGCCCTACCTCGGGGCCATCCCCCTCAACGAGCCCATTTACCAAAACACGCGCCGGCTGGTGCTCTCGGCCGCTAACCCGTTCTTTTTCAAAGGC
Source organism: Hymenobacter psoromatis (assembly GCF_020012125.1). NCBI lineage: Bacteria > Pseudomonadati > Bacteroidota > Cytophagia > Cytophagales > Hymenobacteraceae > Hymenobacter > Hymenobacter psoromatis. The sequence goes on along the minus strand of NZ_JAIFAG010000001.1, from coordinate 1,388,920 downwards.
TCGGCGGCCGAAGGCATCGGCGGGCCGCACGTGGGCCTGAACATGATTTGGCCCATTGCCCTCACCATGCGCGGCCTCACCAGTACCAACGACGCGGAGATAAAGGCCTGCATTCAAGCCTTGAAAACCACCCACGCCGGCACTGGCTACATGCACGAGTCCTTTAATAAAGATGACCCCGCCAAGTTCACCCGCGCCTGGTTTGCCTGGGCCAACACGCTGTTTGGCGAGTTTTTATGGAAGACGTACCGGGAGCGGCCGGCGCTGCTGGGGTAGGGCAGCGTAGAGTAAGCTTTAGCTCGCCGAATTAAAGGGTATTCTTGCAAAAGCATCTGAACGTAGCTTATCAACAAGTATAAGACAAACCATAATATCAGCACAATGGCTAACCAGATTAATCCCTTTCGACGCTGCCCCATCAATAGCGCCTGAATTCCTGCTATCCATAAGTAGAAGGCCGGAATTCCAACTAAAAACAGTAAGCCCCCAAAAGCAAGTGCCAGAAGCGCCTGATTACGAACGACGCCTGGTTTAGTCAGAAGAAAGGCCATGCTTAACACGAGGAGCCACACTTAACCCATGCCGACAAGTGACCTTTTACGGTATCTTGTAATGCGCATCGTGAGCGCGAGTAGGCCGTTGCGTAACCAAGCAAACATGTACAAAACTAGAGTCGATTTTAGTGAACGCTTCTTAGTTGGTGGCTCTACCCTATGAATTCCATCAAACCAATTCGCTCCGAAGCCGATTACCAGGCAACACTTACCCGCCTGAAAACTATTCTGCAAGCCCAACCTGGCGACCCTGAATTTGATGAGTTGGAAATCCTGGCTATTCTCCTTGAAGCCTACGAAGCCCGGCACTACCCCATAGCCGACCCCGACCCTATTGAGTATATCAAGTATAAGATGGAGGAGCAATGACTATTGCAACGTGATGTTGCACAGTGGTTTGGCGGCGAGAACCGAGTGAGCGAGGTGCTGAATCGCAAGCGCAAGCTCACGGCTAAGATGATGAAGGCACTGCACGATAACCTGGGGCTATCAGCGGAAGTATTGTTGGCTGCAGCTTAACTCAGCGCAATTTCTTATCACAGATGAACGAAGTTTGGGTATTTCACGGGGCTGGCGGCCGGTTTACCAGCAGCGTTTTTGCTTCGCAGGCGCAAGCCGAAGAGTTTATTCAGCGCTACCGGCTAACCGGCTGCCTGACTAAATACCCCGTTGGAATAAGTGTCTACGATTGGGCCGTGAAGGAGCAACTATTTGAACATAAGAAGCCTGCGCACTATGAAGCTGGGTTTATTCAGCGCTTCACTACCGCCAGTCAGGAGCATTATTATTACGACCCTGACGACTTAGGCTGACGTTCACCTATTCATCGCCTCCGGCCACCTATTTTCTCGTTTTGTTGTTACTTCTGCAACGAAAATCAATCCGCTTTCTTTTGTCGAACGAACTCCCTACCCCCCACGCCGAGCCTTACGCTATTGAGAAGGAATTGCGCCGCGTGCAGGCCATGCTCAAGCTGGAGCAACAAGAAGATTTAGAGCAGTTTAAGCTGAAGAATGCCAAGGCCACCGTGCAGGAGCGCCAAAAGCGCGGGCTGACCTGGTACCCGGTCACGATTACCAAGGAGGACGTGGGCTTTGGCGGCAAAGTCGTGATTGAGCTGGAGCGGCCGGCCGGGCAGCAGGGCTTGCACCTGTTTCAGGTGGGCAAAAATGCGGCGCTGTTTGGCAACATTCCGGGGCGCTCGGCCACCGACCGGCCTACGCTAAGCGGCGTGATTACCAGCGTGCGGCGTAATAAATTGCTACTCGCCACCACCAAGGAAGACCTGCCCGACTGGGTGAGCGAGGGCGGCAAGCTGGGCATCGACCTCACCTTCGATGAGGTGAGCTACCGCGAGATGGACTACGCGCTGGGTAAGGTAATGGGCGCCCACGGCGACCGCCTGGCCGACCTGCGCGACATCCTACTCGGGGCCAAGCCCGCCCGCTTCCGCGCCGAGAAGGCCGACGATATTTTCTACCCCAGCCCGCTCAACGAGAGCCAGCTGGCGGCCATCCGGCACGTGATGGCGGCGCAGGACGTGGCCATTATTCACGGCCCGCCCGGCACCGGCAAAACGACTACGCTGGTGCAGGCCATTCTGGAAACCATCCGGCGCGAGCGGCGCGTGCTTGTCTGCGCGCCCTCTAACACAGCCGTGGATTTGCTGACCGAAAAGCTGGCCGAGCGCGGCGTCAATGTCATTCGGATGGGTAACCCCTCGCGGGTATCGGACCTGCTGCTGGAGCACACCCTCGACGCCCAGGTGATGGCCCACAAGCGCTACGGCGAGCTGCGCTCGATGCGCCAGACCGCCGAGCAGTACCGCGAAGAAGCCAGCAAGCACACCCGGCAGTTTGGCTGGGAAGAGCGCGAGCAGCGCCGCTTATTGAAAGAAGAAGCGCGGGCGCTACACCAGGAAGCCGACGGCCTGGAGCGCTACATTACGGAGGACTTACTCGAACAGGTGCAGGTGATTACCTGCACGCTGGTGGGTGCCAGCAACCGCAATATTCGCCACCTCACCTACGAAACGGTGTTTATCGACGAGGCGGCCCAGGCGCTGGAGCCGGGCTGCTGGATTCCCATTGCCAAGGCGGGCCGGGTGGTGCTGGCCGGCGACCACCAGCAGTTGCCGCCCACCGTGAAGAGCGAAAAAGCCGCCAAGGAGGGCCTGCGCGAAACGCTGTTTGAGAAGTGCATTACGCGGCAGCCCGACGCCAGCCGCATGCTGACTGTGCAGTACCGCATGCACGAGCAGATTATGCAGTTCAGTTCCAAGCAGTTTTACGAGGGTAGGCTGGTGGCCGCGCCCACCGTGGCCCACAGCGGCCTCGATGCCTACGATATTCGCTTCGCGCCCGACCTGCCGGTGGAGTTTCTGGACACGGCCGGCTTTGGCTTTGAAGAGATTACCATCCCGGAGAGCCGCTCCACGGCCAACCCCGAGGAAGCCGACCTGCTGCTGCGCCGCCTGGCCCAGCTGCTGGAACCCTACGACGCGCCCGACCACGAAGCCGACCCGCTCAGCATCGGCGTGATTGCGCCCTACCGCGCCCAAATCAACTATTTGAAGGATGCGGTGGAGGAAAGCGACGAGCTGAGCGGCCTCCTGCTGCACCGCCAATTGAGCGTGGGCACCGTTGATTCCTTTCAGGGGCAGGAGCGCGACATTATCGCTATCAGCCTCACGCGCAGCAACTCGCACGGCGAAATCGGCTTCCTGTCCGATATCCGGCGCATGAACGTGGGCATGACGCGGGCGCGCAAAAAGCTGCTGCTCGTGGGCGACTCGTCCACGCTGGGCTCACACCCGTTTTACAAGGCCTTTCTGGCGTATGTGGAGGGGGTAGGCGGCTACCGCACGGCCTGGGAATTACAGGATTAATCGGCGACTCTTTAGCAAAACACGTGAGGCTGCACATGATGCAGCCCCACGTGTTTTAGTTCTGTTTGAGAGCTACGCTTTTCACGAAGAAAACGCCTAGCGAGTACGACACAAGTCCTTGAAAAACGGTGAGATAAATCTTGGAATTATTCAGCAATTCAAGCATCGTAAGCTGCGCTATGTTCTGCGCGAATGGTGCGGCCAGCACCGTGGCAAAAAGTGCCAGCAGGTAGAAGAGCGAGATGTAATAGCAGACGCGGTAGTGGAAAATATCAACCGGCGGGGAAGTGGCTTCCTCCTGGGTGGAGGCCGCGTAGAAGCTGCCCACAATGAGCGTGAGGGTAGGCACGGTATTCTGCGAATACCACTGCCAGGCCTCCGTATCGTGGGCACCGAAGCGGTTGAGCACGGTGAAGGCGATGAACAAAACGGCCAGCAGGGCCGAGCTGATGAACCACAGGGCCGTCAGCCGTTTCTGAGCGGCAATTTTAGTCATCTGCTCAAGGAGTTAGCTTGGGAAGGCCGGCCATAATCCGCGACTTGGTCAGGTGCGTGGTAGCGTCGAGCGCCCCCGACACATCCAAAGAGCCCGTGAGTTCGGCAGCTTGTTTAAACTCGTAGATGAGGGCCGTGCAGTGGTAGCCGCGGCCGTAGGGCAGCGCGCCCACGTCGGGGTCGAGCTCATTGGCCCCTTGCTGGAGCCACACGCGGGCCTCGTCCTCCTGCGGAGCAGGCCGGTACGTGGTAATGGGCTGGTCGGTAACCGCGAAGGCGATGACGCGGAAATGACCGACGGTCGGAATAAACAGGGCTTTGAGGTATCTGACGAGGGAAAACCCGATACTATCGGGCACATCGGGGCTCCACCGTTCCTTACCGGGTAGGGCCACGCCGTCGTCATTAATTTGCTCCACGCGGGTTATCAGCACAAACCCGTTGGGGGCGGCGTAGTAGCGCAGGTCGTCGTAGGTAGCCGAGCTCAGGGCATTATACAGAATATCATCGACGTCGCTCAGCGTGTGGGCCTGGGCAAAATACCGGTTGCTCAGCCTTTGCAGCGTTGAGCACTGGGGCGGCGGCCAAAAAGCCTGCTGGCTGACCGGAGTGCCGCTGTGGCGCCTGGCCGAGGGCCTGGAACCAGTAGCCGGCAGGATAATGTGCGCCGATTCCATTTTATAAATTGTCGGTCGCAGACGGAAAAACACAGTGGCCAGGACGGCCTTTTTTAGCTTGATAGTCTGCGAGTTGCACCCGATGGCCGTTGCTACCACGGCTACGCTATCGGGCAGGGCAGCCAGGTTGGCCTGCGACAGGGTTAAGCTGAATTTTCCGTTCGTATCCGTTCGGGTATGCAGCGGGCCAGTGGGCAGCGGCACCGATACCATCGCGCCCGGCAAGGGCACGCTGCGGAGCAAATCGACGCGCCGCACCTGGCCGGATAGCACCATTTGGGCGAGCGGCGGGGCCAGCAGGCGGCTATCGGCGCGGGCGGGCAGCACATTGGGTTGCACGCGCAGCACTTGGGGGCTGGGTTTTTTCTGGGCCAGGGCAACGTGCCCGGCCACTAGCGCGAGCAGTAGCATCGTTTTCATGAACTCAAGCCGGCGGATAGCCGGGTTTTAGGGTGAATGCTTGTAGGCTGAATTAGCAACTTCTACTACTTCCCTACCCCCCGCTGGCTAGGCCAAGGCGATGGCCTGCTGCCAGGCGTAGGCTACTTCGGGGTGGCAGATGTCGGAGTGCTCCTGGATGATGGCATCGGCGTTAAGGTTGAAGACCCGGCTCTGGGCAAAGACGTAGGGCGAGCCCACGGCCCCCATCGGCTCCTCGGTGGCTTCGGGCGTTTTTTGAGCCCCGTTGCGGCCCATGCCGCCGTATTTGTCGTGGGCATCGCCGAGGGCCGCGCCCACTTGGTGCGCCAGCATGGAGGCCAGCGGGTACATGGTACCCACGGCCGAATCGTGTGCCGAATGGGTAATCAGGATGGGACCCGACACGGCCTTTTCGGTGAGCACGCGCCGGAAAAAACCCGCGTGGGTGCCATCGTAGCTATCCGAAAAGCCGTAGTGAGAAAACGCCGCCTGGAGCAGCGTAAGGCTATTGACCGGCAGGGGCAGCTGGCCGGCCGGCCCGGCGGCGGCGGCCGTGGCCACACGCCCCCCAAAGCTGTGGCCCGCCAGGTGCAGCCGCAGCGTAGGCAGCTGCTGGCGCACGGCTTGCAGCACGGTGCGCAGGCCGCCGCTGCCCACGCTGCCGGCGCGCTCCTTCATCTGGTAATAGGTGGTATAGTTCAGCAGGTTGAGGGCGCCCGCCTTGATGCCGCCGAAAAGCTGACCCAGCCCGGCCTGCTGCCCGCTGGTGGGGCCCCCTACCCCCCCGGCCGGGCCCGAAGCGGCCGGGCGCGGCAGCAGCACGGCCGGCAGCGGCTTGCTCAGCTGCGCCAGCAGCTGCTGGCCCGGCAGGGCGAAGAAATCGTGGCTGGCATCGATATCGGGGGAGGTTTCGATGGGCGACACTACCGAGCGCAGCAGGCGGGCAAACTCGGTCTGGGCGGTAGGTTGGTCTTCGAGAACAGGCAGCAGCTTCTTGGCCGCGTCGAGGGCCTGGTCGGCACCGGGCTGGTCGAAGGTGCCGTGCAGGCGGTCGAGGGCGGCGGCCAGCAGCGCGGTCGTCACGGGCGACCCTACCCCCGCCGCGCCGCTCGGAATGAGGTTAGTGTCGGCAAATTTCTTGGATGGCCACAGCACGCCCAGCACGGCAAAGGTGCGCCCGGCCAGCGCCGCCCCTGCGTGGGTGGCCAGCACCTGCTTGAACTGAGCCATCAGTCTATCGTAGAGTGACTTGGCATCGGCCATGTCGTTGTTCCAGCCGTGCGATAGTACGAGCAGGTCGGTGGGGGCCGCTTGGCGCAGGCCCGCGAGCAGGGCCGTCTGCTGGGCGGGGTTGGACACCTGGCCGTCTTTGGTGAACTCGAGGGGGAAGTAGGGGTAGCCTTGCAAGGTTTCCATAGGAGAGTGTGGGGGTTATAAAAGCAGAATAGCAATCGTCTGTCATTGCGAGCCTGCGAAGCAATTTTTCCTGGTCGTTCGCCTTCATCATATTACTACCCCTAGCGGAAGGAAAGATTGCTTCGCAGGCTCGCAATAACAGATGATTCTATTAAATTTATATATAATACCTACACCGATTGAATGGCGCGCATCAAATCGACCAGGCCACTGCCCTGGAAGTAGCGCTCGCGCTTGAGGTCGGTGGCGGAAGTGAGGAAGATGTCTTTTACCTTTTCGGGCTCGCCGATGAATTCGCGGCGGATGGAGAGGAAGGCTGCGATGGCACCCGACACGTGGGGCGCGGCCATGCTGGTGCCGCTGTCTTCGAGGTAGTCGCATGGCAGGCCTTTATCGGTCATTTCCTGGCGCTTATCACCGGCGGCGCAGGAGAGGATTTTTTCGCCGGGAGCCACGAGGTCGGGTTTCGGGCGGCCGTCGCCGGTGGGGCCTTTGGACGAGAAGTAGGACACGCCGTAGACGTGGGGCATGTCGCGGTGCGTCGAGCCCACCGTGATGGCCAGGTCGGCGTTGCCAGGGTCATTGATAGTCAGGCTCATGCCGGCCGAGATGATGCCGTTGAACTGGCTCTGGGCCACGCCGTAGCCGGTGTTGCCAGCCGCCACCACCACAACTACGCCCGAGCGCACCAGGCGGTCTACCTCCACGCAGAGCGGGCTGCGGCCGCAGGCAAACCACTCGGGCTCAAAGTCATAGCCCACGCTCATATTCACGCCGTGAATGAGCAGGCGGCGGCCGTAGCCGTTAATTTCCTGAATGAGGCCGATGGCGGCAATCAGGCTGCTGGCCTGGCCCTGGCCCTGGGCATCCATCACCTTGAGGCTGACCAGCTTACACTGGGGCGCAACACCGCTGATAACGGGCACGGCCACCGGCACGTAGGTGATGGTGCCCTGCTCGTCGCGCTGCCGGTTGTAGGCCTGCGGGGGCGGGCCGGCGGGCCACGCGCCCGCGATGATGCCCGCCACGTGGGTGCCGTGGCCGGTACCATCCTGCAGGGCTGGGTCGGGCGCCCCTACCCCCCCGGCGGCGGCCGGAGCGCCGGTAAAGTCGGCGTGGTGCAGCGGCAGGCTCAGCTCCAGGTTGCGGTAGGTGGCGAAGTGCGGGTGGCTGGCATCGATGCCCGAGTCGAGCACGGCCCACACGATGCCGCTGCCCACGGCCGCGTAGGAAGCGTGGGCCGCATCGCCCTTCACCGTGGCTAACGACTTGTTGAGCAAGGGCTTGATTTCAAAGTCGGGCCAGATGTGGTAGATGGCCTTGGGGCCGGCCGGGCCCTGGGTGGCGGGGCGGGGGGTAGCGTCGTTGCGCTGCTTGTCGCGGACCACCAGTGCCTCAATCACGGCGGCTTCGAGGCGCACGAACAGGTACTGCTGGCTGTACTGGTTTTTGGGGTGCTGGTCGGCATTCAGGCCCGCCGCGCGGTGGGCCTCGGTGGCCGTGAGCGGCGGCACCAGCTCGTTGAGGGCGTCTACTACCCACTGCATAGCGCCGGCCCGGCCCCCTGGGTAGTCCAGGTTGAGGTCGATGACCACGCCCAGCAGGCGGGGTAGCGGCGGGGCGGCGGGGGCTTTGGCGCGGGCTTGGGGTGGGCGCAGGCGCTGATGCTCCTCGGCCAGCTGCTGCAGCAGGGGGAGGGCGATAACCGTCTGGGTCAGGTTTTCGGGCTGAAACACCCTGGGGGCGGGGGGGCGGGTAGCCATGAGAACAGGCTGGGTAAGAAGCTGGCAAACACGCGGGCACGACGGGAAAGCGGCCGCCCGCGCAAACCGCCGCGGCCAGGCACCTCCTCCCTACCCCCCTCGCCAGCCCGGACGTGGCCACGCGGCCGGCACTGCTTATTTCCTCCGCTTCCTATCACTCGCCGGGCAGTTGGGGGCAGGCACAAACGTAGGCCAACGCCCCGGCGGCGGCATCAGTGCCAGCACTGAAATTTAGCCCCCAATGCCCCCTTCTAGGGCGTAAAAATTCTCGATAAGCTGGTCTTTTTATTTTAATTAGCTTATTGATTTTAAAATTATTACAAATACTATTTAGTCTTCTGGGTCAGGTAAAATACCTACGGGTAGGTATTGGTTAGCTGCGTACTATTGCAGACCTTTGGCCAGGCCGAAGCCACCGTGGAAGGGAGGAAGGAGAAGGAGGGTGGCCAGGAAAGATTTTGAAGAATTGGCGCGGAGTACTCGCGCCAGAAAAACGGGGAAGCAAGGCCTGGCCCTACCCCACGCTACCTACGCAATGTGAGGCAGGAGCCCAGCCCGAAAGCTGGCGCATGGAGAGAGCCCGCGCGAACGCGGCTGGTGAAGCGGAGTGAAAACGTACCCCACAAGGACACGTGTGATGCCGGAAAGCAGGGAGGAAGAACAGGCCAAAGCTGAGCAGTACAGGGGCCTGCTGTACACGACCACAGAGGAAACCGACTCCCTGACGCAGCAGCCCCGGCTGGTGCGCACCCCTACCCCCCTGCGCCAGGCCTACGACGCGGGCAAGCTGGCCTATGAGGCCGCCGCCCAGCGCTACCAGGCCCTGCGCCTCGACGCCAACACCACCAACGACCCCCGCACGGTACTGGCTTTTGCCCAAAACGCGCCGCTGCACCGCCAGCCCGTGCAGGCCGCAATGGCCGACTGGTTGACGAACGGCTTCAAAAACGAGGTCGAAATGATGGAAGCCTATATCGCGCAGGTAACGGGCAGCGCGGCAGCCTCCCAGCTATAATTCAGCCATTAAAAGCCTCGCCAGCTGATTTTTAGCTCTTCCTTTTTAACTGCCTTTCCTACCCCCCTTTCATTTTTCCACTTTCCCTTTTTCGTCATGGCACTGTTTCAATCCGAAGACATCATGAAGGCCTTGCTGGCCAAGCTGTACTCCATCGTGAATGGGGGCGACGACTTTGCGCCGGCCAACAAGAACAACTTCGTTTCCTGGGTGATGCCGGGGATGCCCATCAGCCCCGACGACCTCACGTTTCTGGCCAAGGGCTTTAATGGCAAGGATGCCAGCGAAACCCGCGATTTGGTGCGCAAAGCCGCTGATTTTGCGCTCTTTACGGACCTGGTGCCCGACCCCACGGCAGTGTATAATATGAAGCAGGGCCAGACCATTGACCGCAATAGCCAGGAGAGCCTGAGCCGGATTTATGGCAATATTCTTAAGTTTGCGAAGGTGACAAACCTGGAGCCGACCGCGGCTGAAAAGGCCAAGCTGGACAAGTTTCAGAAGCTGCTCTACGCTATTCAGACGGATACTGACCCCATTACGGACGAGCAAACCACGCACTCCGTGCCTACCCCCCTCATGCAGGCCTACACGGCCGGCGAGCAGGCCTACGAAGACGCGGCGCTGCTCTATAATGGCAAGCGCATTAATGCCGTGGCCAGCGACGATAAGGCCGCCGTAATAGATTTCGACACCAACGCCGGTATTTACCGCAACAAGGTGAAATCGGCGATGAATGCTTGGACGAGCGCCGGCCACAAAAACGACGTGGAGGAAATGCAGGCCTACATTGCCCAGGTGACCGGGCGCAGCATGGCCTCGTGGTTTGCGGGGCTGCGCGACAACTACGACAAGGCCGTTTACACGGAGGGCGACCTGGATATCACCTTTTACCCGGTGCGCATATTCCCGCCCAACTTTTACAGCCAGCCCTGGCAGAACTTCTACTTCAAGGACAGCTCGATGGCGACGCACACCGACTCGTCGTCTACGGCCTGGGGCGTGAGCGGGGGCGTCAATTTTGGGCTCTGGAAGGCCAGCGCCGGGGCCAGCGGCTCAACCGACCGGCAAAATGCCAACTTTAAAAGCTCCAGCTTCAACATCAGCTTTGACCTGGCGCAGGTAAAAATTCTGCGGCCCTGGTTTGGCACCGAGCTGTTTTCATGCCAGGGCTGGAAGCTGGACCCCGGCACCTGGAAGTTTGGCGACCCGCAGCTCTCGAACGGGAAAACGCCGCCCCAGGGCTCGTTCATTGCCTACTCGACCAACATGATTTTCATTCGCAACCTGAAAATCGACTTCGACAAGGCGACCTGGCAAAGCAGCGATGTGCACAAGCAACTGGCTACCAGCGCCAGCGTGGGCTGGGGGCCTTTTACGCTGAAGGGCAACTATTCGAGCAACAGCGCCAGCCACGACTTCCAGTCTACTGACACGGGCAGCGGGGTTTCGTGCGCCGGCATGCAGCTTATCGGCTTCGTGAACCGCCTGGTGGGTACCTGCCCCAACCCCGACCCCAAGGCCAAGTTCGACTAGGCAAGCGGCAAAGGGCGTGCTGGCACCCGCCAGCCCGCCTACCCCCCTTCTCACCTCTTACTTTCTTCCTAATGAACCCTTCGGTAGCAGTGGCCTTCATGACCAAAATGAAGCTGATTTTCGAGACGGACGCCAACGGCAAACCCCAGGACGACACGTTCCTGGCGTTTCAGAACGGGTCGTTTGCCGTGGGCAAGGACAGCTTCTACTTTATGGAGCCGGCCAAGCACGGCCTGGGCCCCAACGAAACGGCGCAGGCCATGATGAGCTTCGACAAGACGTTCAACTTCGTGGCGACGGTGGACGACATCATTACCAGCGCTCCCGACGAGCTGGACCAGGTGTACTACGAAACCCTGAAGGGCTGCCAGCCCGCCAGCAGCATCCGCACCGCCGACCAAGAAGCGCGCTACCAGGTGGCCCTGGCTTACCTGCAGCAACCCGTGACCGGCGACGATGGCACCATCCTGTCGGCGCTCGATAACTACCAACGCTATTCTGACGCCTACAAGGCGGCTACCAGCGAGTACAAAAACGGCCAGATTGCGGCCGACTCGGCGACCGGTAACGGGGCTGCCGCCCTCCAGCAAGCCTGGCAAACCGATAGTGGCGCGCAGCAGCAAGCCTGCGCCACGGCCCTGCTGAATTGGGAAACCAAGGGCCACCGCACCGAGGTAGAGGACAACCTGGCCACGCTTATCTCGCTCGGGGGCAGCTCGCCGCGCAAAACGGTAGCTGACCTGCAGAGCGACTACGAGCTATTTGGCAAAAGCACGGCCCTTGACCCAGCGGGTAATGAAATCAACTACCTACCCACCCAGTTTTCGCCCACCAACTTCTTCGACGATAGCGTACCCTGGCTCACCATCTCGCTGGATAAGACGGAGATTAACAGCCTGTTGCAGCGCGCTTCGCCGCACCTCAAAAGTCTGTTTCAGCTGGATGCCAACTCCGATATTGAGCATATGACGGCCGAGTACACGGTAGTGGAAATTTTGCGCAACTGGTTTCACTTTCCCGATTTTGTGCTGCAACGCTTCTGGAAGCAGGCTCCCGGCGCGCCGCTGCTGGCCGATGGGCAGGGCCAGGGCCGGCTACCAGCCTTTCCGGCCAAGCTCCTATTCGTGCGCAACGTGAGCATTGTAGCACCCAAAGCCGCCCAAAACGCGCCGGCTACGCCCAATCGGTTTAGCGCCCTACTGTTTGCCAGGGCCCAGCCCAGCGGCATGCAGCTGCTGCAAGCTAAAGCCGCGCCTTTTCAAGCCAAAGAGCAAACTACCAAGGTGCAAGTCAATACTTTCCGCTTGCAGCAGCTGAAAATGGCCACCGCGCCAGTGGCTCACGCGGCCACCAAGCCGATGATGGCCAGGGCCGTGGCCAACCCCCAGCTGCTGATGGCCGTGGGCAGGCCCGCGCCGCCCGTGGCCATCGGGCACGTCGTGGCCAAGCCAGTGCCTGCGCCGCCCATCATCTGGCGCGGCATTGTGCGCACGCCCACGCCGGCAGTGCCTATCCGCTTCCTGCCGCCAACGCGCGTCTTTATCCCCGTCAGCCCGCCACCCAAGGCCGCCACCGTGCTCGAAACCAAGACTTACCCTGAGCTGGAGCTGCTGGGCTTTCTGTGCCGCCGGCTACCCGCCTGCCCCAACCCTGACCCCACGCTACCTTGGAGCTAACTACCGGCCCGCCACTCCCCCTTTTTTATCATGACCCTTATTCAGGATAAAGTGCAGGCCCTGGCCCAAAGTGGCTTTGACGTGGGCGCGCCCGTGACGGCCGAAACGCCCGAGCGCGACGGTGGTGCGCTGCAGCAGTTTGCGGCCGCCACTATTATTGCGCACCCGGCGCTGGGCACCTTTGAGGTGCACGGTCTCATTCGGGACCGCTACGAGCAGGACGGCGGCATCCAGGGCAACGCCCTGGGCTACCCCCTCTCGGACGAGGAGGCCGACCCGGACGTGCCGGGCGGGCGGCGCAGCCGGTTTCAGTTTGGGCAGCTTACGTGGTCGGGGGCGGTGGGCGTGACGCTGGTTTCGGCCGGCGGCAGCCCTACCCCCGCCCCAGACCCTACCCCCACGCCTGACCCGGTGCCCGCCGCTGCCGCGCCGCCCGCGCCGCTGCACCAGCTCACGGACGTGACCGCGCGCGTGCTGCGCGAGCTGAACCTGGTGCCGGGGGGTAGCCGGCGGCCCGGCCCGGCCCAACGCGCCGGCGACGCCGCGCCTTTTTTGCAAGCTAAGATGGGCGAGCTGCCCGCCGACGCCGATAAAAGCACCTGGCAAAGCTTACTGCTGGCCTGCGAGGCCAATAACCTGACGCTGCTCGACACCTGGGACCCGCAGCCGCTGGCAGCCATTGCCTGCCTTTCGGCCCAGGATACCGACGACCCGCAGGTATTTAAGCTGGCCGACGGGGCATTCGACTTCGACGGCAGCGCCGACGTGCAGCACGTGGTGCTGGAGCGCCCCGGCAACGTGTTTCCCAAGCTGATAGCCGTGAGCTTTCCCAAAAGCCTACTAGAAAGCGAGGAAACGCCGTTTCTCGTATATTTCCACCCTACGCTAGGGCAGGCGGTGCCCTCGGGTTACTACACGGCCGCACCCAACCTTAAGAGCCCCGAAGATGGAAATTTTTATCCCTACGGCTGGGATTTTCTCTTCCACGGCTTCTGGAAGTACCTGAACTACAGCGGCCCCGATTTTACCACCGAGTACAGCATCGGCCTCGACTACCAGATGGCCCAGAGTGGCAAGGCCGTGGCCGTGGTGCTGCCAATATTTCACGCCAACGACGGCATCAACGTGGGCGACTTCCTGAAGCCCGACCAGATACTGTTGCTGCTGGCCGAAATTAAGTGGTTTTTCACCCAAAAAGCCGAGCTGGCCGACGGCAAGCCCACGGCCGCCAACTTTCGGGTGGCGATGGGCGCTTTCAGCTCAGCTACCAGCCTGCTAGCCACAGTTTTGGGTAATATAAATTCGGTTTTTTGCCGCGATGTGCTGCGCGAAGTCTACTTCTTCGACGCGCCGCAGGGGGTAGGGCACGCCTGCGTGGCCGCCGCCCTGGCCTGGGCCAAAGACAACGCCGACAAGCACGTGCGCTTTTACTCGCAGTGGACCTACGACAACTACAACCAAGTGCTGGGCGGCCAGAAAACCGTGCAGAGCGCCCGCTTGGTGGTGCACCCCGCCAACCCCAACCGCTCGGTGGCCCTGGTGCCGCAGGCTTTCTGGGAGCCTATCGTCAACGACGTGGCGCTCAAAGACATCAAGGCGCGGGGCTGGGCGGCTATTCACGCCCTGGTGCCCAGTACCCTGCTGGCCGACGCGCTGGCTAGAAGCGGTTTCTAGTCAGCGCGTCGGCGCGGGCAGTGGCCAGCCAATGGCTCAGGCCGGCACTGTGCTGCTGGCCTTCGCGGGGGTTTTGGCAGTGGCAACTACCGGGGAGTGCTCGCCGCCGTGGCGAACCACCAGCAGGGCCTGCACCTGGTCGATAACGGGCTGCTTGTTGACGTGCTCCTTGCCGGGGCAGATGTGGGTCGTAAGTGGGTCTTCGCGGTGCAGGCGCATGGTGGCGGGGTCGAGGCCCAGCACGGCGCTGAGGGTAGCCATCGCCGCTACGGCGTTGGCCTGCACCTTTTTACCGCGGCCCGAGTCGAATTCCTCCTTGGCGTAGTCGCCCAGCATTTCGAGGCCCAGGGCCACTTTGTTCCACGACGGCGAGTGCACGCCCGACACGGTGAGGGGCGTGAAAACCCAAATCTGGTGGTCGTCTACGAACAGGTGGGGGCCGGCGCTCCAGTGCTGGTCGTCGCGGTAGTAGCTCTCCAGGTCCAGAATGTGCTGCTTGCTGAGGCCATTCGGGCGCTGCGCCAGGGTCGGCACGGCCGTGTTGTGCAGCACGATAAAGCTGGGCCGCCACGCCAGCCAGTGCAGCGAGTGGCAGTAGGCATCAAACGAATCGGGCGTGAAGCTGGCCCCCACGATTCCCTTCCAGGCAATAGACATAAGAAGCAGGTGATGAAAAGGTTGAGAGATAAAAACCGAGCCCCTACCCCCCTACAGGGTGCCGGCAAACAGGCAGCGGTCGCGGGCGTCGGGGCTGTCCTTGACGTAGTATTTATCGGCCCAGCTGGCGTCCGACTTCAGGCCCAACGGCTGGGTAATCGGGGCTTTGGCCAACGAGGCGCGGAAGTGATAGTGCTCGAACATGCGCATGAAATCGGTGGCGTAGATGTCGGCCACCGCCGTGTGGCCGCGCACCACCAGGCTGTTCGAGTCGTTGGTCACAGTCGAGTTGCTGGAAAAATTGGCCGAGCCCGTCACCAGAATCGGGTCCGAGCTGAAGGGGTCGGCCAGGATAATCTTGGCGTGGATGTGGATGCCCGCGTGGTGAAAGCCCTCGTGCTCGTCGAGCAGCCGGTTCTGGTAGTCGTGCAGCGGCGAGCTGAGGGTAGTAGCCACCGCGATGGAGCTAGCCGGGTCATCCTGAATAATTTTCACTTCCTCGCCCGTACCCAGCGCGCCGGCCTTGTCGAGCAGCATAAACTGCGCCGTGCCGGGCGGCCGCTTTGTGAGGGCCGCCAGCACGATGGGCGAGAGCGCGAACGGGGCCGACACGAACAGGCACCGCGCCCCGGCGCACAGGCTGGCGTAGAGGTGCAGCATGGTGTCGTTATTTTGGGGCGAGAACACGGGCACCACCTGCTCGCCGTTGGGCAGCAGCAGCGACACCGGCGTGAGGCCTTCGAGGGCGTGCTTGAGGTCGTGGGCGGTTGGGTCCGGGGCCAGCAGCTGGAAGCATTGCTCGTAGGTGGCGGCCGTTTTGGCCTCGAACACGGCGTGGCCCACGTTGAGCTGGCCGTAGAGGCCGCCGTCGGTCCAGTTGGTCGAGCCCGTCCACACGGCTATTGGCTGAAGCGCGCCGGCCGCGTCTTTTTTGAGCAAAATCACGAACTTATCGTGCATAATGGCCGCCTGCGGGTCGGCCTGCCGGGGCCGCAGCGTGAGGCCGGGCACGCCGGCCAGGCCGGCATCGGTAATGGCCTGCTCGTTTTTGGCTTTGGTGGCGTCGGTGGCGGCCTCACCGGCCGCTTTCTGGCGGGCGTGGTACACCACTTCCACGGCCGCGCCGGTTTGGGCCACGGCCTTGAGGGCCGCCAGCAGGCTGGGCTTTTGAAACTCGTAGATGGCGGCGTGCAGGGCGTAGCCGGGGCCAGCGGCCTGGGCCAGGTAGGCCAGCAGTCCTTCCTCGAGGCCATTGGACAGCCACTTGCGGGCCAGCGCCGCCTCGGGCGAGTCTTCGGACACGTCCTTGACGTTTGGGAACTTACTGTTGAACGCCTCGCTGGCGGCGGCGGCCCGGTTGAAGAACACCATCGTGTCGGGGTGGGTCGGGTCTTCGGTAGTCACCTCCACGCTCACGCCATCGGCGTCGCTGGGGTCGTCGCCCCCGGAGTTCCAAAGGAGCTTATCGGGCGTGCCGTAGCGCGGCACCACCCGAAAGCGGTAGCGCTGCCCCGGATACAAGGCGTAGTCGCCCCACCGAAATTTCTGGAGCGGGGCCGTGTCGGTGGTAGCAAAGGCCCCCGCCGCCAGCGGCGGCGCGGTGGCGAAGCGCAGCATATTGGGCAGCCAGCGCGGCGGCTTTACTACCCCCCCGGCTGCGCCGGAAGCCGGCCCCAGGTCGGTACGCTGAATAGAAAAGCCCAGGCAGCCGGCCCGCTTATTTTCCTGCAAGTCGATGCCGATGATGGCGCTGTGCGTGCCCGCGATAACGCGCAGCGTGAGGCCATTAGAGGTGATACTGCTTTTCATAGCGGCCGGGTGGCTAAGGGGTGGAAGTCCCCGGCGCGGCGGGCGAGGGAGCGGCGCGCGACCCCGGTGCGGGGGCCTACCCCCGCCTGGGCTACCGCACCTGATTCTTCCCCTCTACCAACCCCTTCGCGGGACCATTACAAAAGTATACCCCGCTGTTTGTCAGTAAAATACCTAGCACTAGGTAATTTTTATGCTTTCCCTACCCCTCTCTTTTTCAGCTATGACAACCGACCAACGTATTCAGCAGCGCATTGACCAGCTCGCGCCGGCCGCCGATTTTTTTCCGGGCCCGGTCTTCGTGCACGACCTGCGCACGGGCGGCATCGCCTACATGTCGCAGGTGGGGCTCACCGCCCTGGGCACAACCCTGCCCGCGCTGCGCGCCCTGGGCAGCGGCTTTCAGGAGCGCTACCTGCCTCCCCGCGACGCGGCCGAGCACGGCCCCCGGCTGGCGGCCCTGCTAGCCCCCGGCAGCAACCACGAGCAGGTGTCCTTCTTGCAGCAGCTGCGTGCCGGGGCGGGGCAGGAAGCAACCTGGTACCTGAGCACGGTGCGCATCTTTCTGCGTGATGAGGCTGGCCGGCCGTTGCTCGCGCTCACGGTGGCCTGCCCGCTGCACCCGCTCAGCCACGTCGCGCCTAAGGTAGCGCGGCTGCTTGACGAGCATGTTTTCCAGCGCCAAAAAGAATCATTATTCGCCCAGCTCACCCGGCGCGAGCGGCAGATACTGCAATTGCTGGCCCAAGGCAAAAACTCGGTATCCATTGCCAACGAGCTGTTTATTTCGGCCAATACGGTCATCACCCACCGCCGCAACATCAACGCCAAGCTCCACCCCGAAACCCAGCACGAGCTGGCCCGCTTCGCCTATGCTTTCGACTTGGTGTGAGGGTAGCGTAAGAGGGTAGGCGGGTAAAGGGGTAAGCGGAAAGTCATGCAGACCGCAGGGAAGCATCTCGTCCACGTCGTTGGAGTAGTAACCCTAACAAAGCAGGCGAGATACTTCCCTGCGCTCTGCATGATGTTTCGCTTACCCGCTTACGGCAAGTCAATCGCCGATTCCGTGTGCGGGGCGTCGGACTTCGTGTTCACGAAGTGCTTATTGGGATTGTCGTAGTTCGAGATAAGCAGCTGCTTGCCTTTGAGCAGCACCTCGGCGGGCTGGTCGAGGCGGCCGCCCGCGCCGTTGGTGTCGCCGTTGCGGGCCAGAATGGTGTGGGCGTTGGTTTTCAGGTCTACCACATCAATCGAGTTGAGGCGGGCGCTGGTGATGTAAGCTTTATCGGTGGTGCGGTCAATCACGAAGCCGTCGATGCACGGGATTTTGGGAGCGGCCACCGGCACTACTTCCTGGCTGGCGTAGCTGCCATCGGGCTTGAGCGTGACGCGGTACAGGTTGCCATCGCCAAAGGAGCCGGTATAAATGCGGCCCTGGCTGTCGTAGTCGATGCCATCGGCCCCGTTGTCCACGCCGGTTTCGTTCACGGTCGTCGTGAACATGGCCAACACGTGCGGGTCCTTGGTTTTGGGCTTGAGGTGAATAGTGGTGCCGGGCTTCAGCTCGGCCAGCGCGAAGTGCATGATGGCGCTACCCTTGTCGTTGTCGGGCAGGTCCCACTGGCTGTCGGTCACGTACAGGTCGTTGCCCTTCCACACGATGCCGTTGGCGAGGGCGAAGTGGTCCACGGCCGTTTCGATGGTGCCGGTGGGCTGGCCGTTCTTCATCAGCACCCGCATCAGGCGCGATTTAAAATCCTTGCTGTTTTCGTACTGATTCTCCGCGTAGTATACATTGCCATCGGGGCCGATAGCCAAGTCCATCGGGGCAGCGTGCTTGGTAGTGGGCTCCACCGGCGGATGGCTGATGAAGGGCTTATAGCCATTGGACGTCAGCTCCACAATGCGGGCTGGGTACTTATTATCGGCCATGTTGGGGATGGACAGCAGCACCCGGCCACCGGGCAGCAGGGCCAGGCCGTCGGGCGTGTTCATGGAGTCGGGGAAGGTAGTAATCAGGCGCGGCTTGAGTCCCTGGGTGGCGGTATCCGCCATTTCGACCGTCTTATCGGTGGCTTTGGCTACCTCTTTTTTTTCTCCGGATTGCTGGGGGCTGCAGCTGCCGAGCCAGGTAGCGCCAGCCAGCGCGGCGAGGGGTAGGAAAAGGATTCTCATGTGGTTTTCAGGGAAGTATGAGCGGAGCTTTACGACCAAGCGCGGACCGGAGTTGTGCGGCCGCATCCTGGTGGCGAGGCCCTTTTTTGGGCGTAATTTTTTTCGCGGAGATTAGCTCTGCCTTATGCAATAGCCGCGTTTTGACTGTCAGCTAGTAACCTGATACCTTGACCCTTATTAAGAGAAATTTAAGCTAACCCGCTGGCTTAAAAGCCCGTTGGCAGAAATCCATTCCTTTTCCCCTATCTACTCTCTTTGTATGGAACAGAAACCACTGGCGAAGCAAACCCACGAGGACGTGGTAAGCAACCCCAAAACTGACGAGCTAGCCCAAAACCGTGAGGATGGCTACGGCCAATTCTTAACTACCAACCAGGGCTTACGCGTCAACGACGACCAGAATTCGCTCAAGGATGGCGACCGCGGCCCCACGCTGCTGGAAGACTTCCTGCTGCGCGAAAAAATCACTCACTTCGACCACGAGCGCATTCCCGAGCGGGTGATACACGCCAGGGGGGTAGGGGCGCACGGCTACTTTGAGGCTTACGGCAACGCCACCGACCTGACCCGCGCCGCATTTCTGCAGCCGGGCGCAGTAACCCCCATTTTCGCCCGCTTCTCCACGGTAGCTGGCTCGCGCGGCTCCTCCGACATGGCCCGCGACGTGCGCGGCTTCGCGGTGAAGTTTTATACCGAAGAAGGCATTTATGACTTCGTGGGCAATGATATTCCGGTGTTTTTCATCCAGGACGCGATAAAGTTTCCTGACCTCATTCACGCCGTGAAGCCCGAGCCGCACAACGAGATTCCGCAGGCGGCCTCGGCTCACGACACGTTCTACGACTTTATTTCCATCACGCCCGAAAGTATGCATATGCTGCTGTGGGTGATGAGCGACCGTGGCCTGCCGCGCAGCCTGCGCATGATGGAGGGCTTCGGCGTGCATACCTACCGCCTGATTAACGCCGAGGGCAAGTCGCGCTTCGTCAAGTTTCACTGGAAGCCCAAGCAAGGTGTGCACTCGGTGGCCTGGGAAGAGGCGCAGCAGATTTCGGGCAACGACCCTGACTTCCACCGCCGCGACCTCTGGAGTTGCATCGAGTCGGGGGCCTACCCCGAGTGGGAGCTGGGCGTACAAGTGATTGAGGAAGAAGACGAAATGAAGTTCGGCTTCGATATTCTGGATGCCACCAAGTTGATTCCCGAGGAGCTAGTGCCGGTGCAGATGCTGGGCAAGATGGTGCTCAATCGCAACGTGGACAACTACTTCGCCGAGACGGAGCAGGTCGCGTTTTGCCTTAGCCACGTGGTGCCGGGCATTAATTTTTCGAACGACCCGCTGCTGCAAGGCCGGCTGTTTTCCTACCTCGACACCCAGCTCAAGCGCCTGGGCGGCCCCAATTTTCACGAGATTCCAATTAACCGCTCGCTCGCGCCCATCCACAACGGGCAGCGCGACGGCCACATGCGCCAGACCATCAACAAGGGCAATGTTGCTTACGGCCCTAACCTGTTGAACGACAACTTTCCGAAGCAGGCCAAGCAAAGCGAAGGTGGCTTCGTGAGCAACCACACTCGCGTGGACGCGGCCAAAATTCGCCGTCGCAGCAAGAGCTTCATTGACTTTTATAGCCAGGCCAAGCTGTTTTGGAACAGCCAGACTGAGATTGAAAAGCTGCACATCGTCAAGGCCTTACGCTTCGAGTTGGGCCACGTGCAGACGCTGGATGTGCGGATGCGGACCGTGCTTCAATTGGCGCAAGTAGACCACGACCTAGCGCACCGCGTGGCCGAGGGCCTGGGCATGAGCATCCCGGCCGTCAACGGCACGCAGCTCAATCTGAATGTGCCCGCCGATGCCAACCCGGCCGACTACCAGTCGGGCCCGGCCAAGCCGACCGTGGAGAACTCGGCGGCGCTCAGCATCTCGGCCGACAGCCCCGCCAACGCAGACAAGAAAGATATTAAGACCCGCCAGATTGCCATTTTGGCCACCGATGGGGCCGATGTGGCCGCCATCAGCGAGCTGATGAAGACGCTGATGGAAGCCGGTGCACAAACCGCCATCGTGGCCACGCACCTAGGCACCATTAAGGGTAAGGATGGCCAGGAGATTATGGCTAACTGGACGTTCCAGAGCACGTCGTCGGTACTGTTTGATGCCGTGTACGTAGCTGGCGGAGTCCACAGCGTGCAAATGTTAGTGCAGGATACGGATGCCGTGCGCTTCGTGCAAGACGCCTTCAAGCACTGCAAGCCCATCGCCGCCTCGGCCGAGGGTGCCGACCTGCTCAAAGCCGCTACCCATCCCAGCGCAACGGACATCGTGGGTGCCGAGGGGGTAGTGGTAGATACCGGCAACATGGTGAACAAACTGGCCCCGCAGTTCATACAGGCCATTGCGCACCACCGCTTCTGGGGCCGCGAGCTGAAAGCCGCCCAGAAAATGGAAGCAATTCTGGCGGAAGCAGTGAATTAGTGATTGCGTGAACAAAAAGAACGTCATGCTAACGCAGGAAGCATCTCTAGGACGTCGTTCGGGTGTCGTTCGGTAGAGATGCTTCGTAAGCTCAGCATGACGTTCTTTTTATTTACGCAATCACTAATTCAATCGCTAATTCACCGCAGCCCTACCTTTGCGGCTGACCCTAACCCACTCTTTTATGGCTGCCATTGCCCCAAACTCCGTCGTAACCCTGACCTACGACTTGTCCGTAACCGACGATAATCAGCAGAAAGTATTAGTAGAGCAAGCCGAAGCCGACGAGCCAATGGTGTTTCTATTTGGCCACAGCGGCCTACCCGAAGAGTTTGAAAACCAACTTAACGGCAAGAGCGAGGGCGACTCGTTCAGCTTCTCGCTCACGCCCGAGCAGGCCTACGGCGACTACGACGAGCAGGCTGTGGTGCAGATTCCGAAAGAGGTGTTTGAAATTGATGGCAAGCTCGACACGGAGATGCTGCAGGCCGGCAACTACCTGCCGATGGCTGACAACGAGGGCCACCACATGCAGGCCAAAGTAGTGGAAGTCAATGACGAACAGGTAACGATGGACTTCAACCACCCGCTGGCCGGCATGGTCATGCACTTCGACGGCAAAGTGCAGGGCGTGCGCCCCGCCACCGCCGAGGAACTGACCCACGGCCACGCCCACGGCGAAGGCGGGCACCAGCATTAAGTGAGCTAAGAATTGGGCGAATAAAAAAGCGCACTTACCGCCGCCCAAAATTCCTGGAAATCGGCTTCATACTCCGCATAGTGGCGTTGCAGCTCCTGGGTAGCGTTTTCCATGCCGGAGCCGGGGGAGGCGCGGCGGCTCAGGCCCTGCAAGGCGCGGGTGATGCCTACAATTTCGGCGTAGTGCAGCAGCCAGTTTTGCTGCACCAGGTAGGGAAAAAAGCGCTGCACAGCCGCCGGAAACTCCGGCTCGTGCGCAGCCAGCAGTGCGTAGGTGCGCTGGGTGAAAGCCAGCAGGTTATCGCCGGTTAGTTCGGTGAAGTGAAGGGCCAGGAAGTGGTCCATAAACACGTCGGCCACTACGCCGGCGTATTTACCGGAGCCAGCCAGGCGCAGGCGGGCGGTGGTGCGGCGCACCACGGGATGCTGGTCGGTAAAGGTATCGAGGGCGCGGTGCGCCCGGATGCCTACCTGCACGGCGGGGGGGTAGGCTTCGAAGCGGCGACCGGGCACCGAATCGGCGATGAACTGGCCCACCAGCCGGCCGGCATAGTCGGGCGCAGTGGGTGGGCCGGCCAGGTAGAGGTGCGCCAGGAAGTTCATACGAAAGCGGGAAAGCGCGGCCGGCGGCCACTCCCCTACCCTAACCGCAAAACCAGATGCCTGTTCGGCCGTAAAGCCAGGTACACCCGTGCCGATTCCGGCGCGGCACTTCTTGCTTAATTTTCCTTTCCCATGTCTGATACGAAAACCCCGGTCACCCACGACCTGAAGAATCTGTTTGAAAAAATCAAGGAAGTGCGCATTGCCATGTTCACGACCTTCGACGAAAACCGCGTGCTACACAGCCGCCCGATGGCTACCGTTAAGCCCGAAGCCGACGGCTCGCTGCTCTTCCTGACTGATAAGGACTCGGCCAAAGTGTACGAGGTGAACAAGGACAGCCAAGTGAACCTGAACTACGCCAGCCCCGACGACAGCGTGTACGCCTCCGTATCGGGCCGCGCCAATGCCTACCGCGACGAGGCTAAAATTGCCGAGCTGTGGAGCGAGCATATGCGCGCCTGGTTTCCGAAGGGCAAGGAAGACCCTAACATTATGATTCTCAAAGTCACCATTGACCAGGCCGAGTACTGGGACTCGCCCAGCGGCCTGCTTTCGCGCGCCTACGGCTACGCCCGTGCCGTGGTCACGGGCGAGCGCAGCACGTCGGACGACGTGAATGAGCACGCGCAGGTGAAGGTGTGATTTTTCACTCATAACCCTTAACTTCAAAAAAGGCCGGGCGTAATCCCGGCCTTTTTTTGCGTCCGTTTGTTTGCCTGTTTGAATGCTTACTACCCTTTCCCTTATTACGCTGAAGCCCGGCGTGGCCCGCTGGGCGCTGGCTCAGATGGCTACGGCCCCGCCCCGGCTACGACGGGTGCCGGGCCTGCGCTTCTGCCAGCTGCTGGGTAGCGGGGCCGCCAATGGCTTCGGCTTCTGGCCCAACTTGCAGCGCTACGGCCTTATCGCCACCTGGGACCGGGCCGCGGATGCCGCCGCCTTCTTCGCCGCCGACCCTACCTGGGCCGCCTATAGCGAACGCAGCCATGAAATCTGGACCGCCGAACTGGCCCCGCTGCAAGCCCACGGGGCCTGGAACGGCAGCAACCCTTTTGCCGGCGAGCTGGCCGCGGCGGGGGGGGTAGGGCCGGTGGCGGTACTCACCAGGGCCAGCATCCGGCTGCGGCGCGCCCCGCGCTTCTGGCGCTTCATAGAGCCCACAAGCCGGGCGCTGGCCGGGGCCGAGGGCCTACGCCTGGCCATCGGACTGGGCGAATTGCCGCTGGTGCGCCAAGCCACGTTCAGCGTCTGGGATTCGGCTCAGGCCATGCAGCAGTACGCCTACCGCGACGTGCGCCACCGCGAGGTCATTCAGCTTACCCGCCGCGAGGGCTGGTATTCGGAGGAGCTATTTGCCCGCTTTCAAGTGCTAAAAAGTACCGGTACGGTGGATGGAAAGGTAATTGAGTGAGTGCAATTGTCATTGTGAGCGAAGCGCAGCAATCGCACTCACTCAATTACTCACTCACTCTTCCCCAAATTCAGCCGGTACTGGCTGGCGACCCACGCGGCGGCCGTGGCGGTGGCGGCCGGAGCCGGTAGCACCCGCACGGTATGGCTCACCTGCACCAGGTCATCGGGCCCAGCAGAGTGAATGGTGAAGCCGGGGCCAGCGGTGGCCAATATATCCTGCTGCAAGAACACGTTGCGCCCGGCCCCGCCGTAGAGGTGCACTCCGAAGCCGGGGGCCAGCCGGCCATTCAGGTCAAACTCGTCGTTGCCGCCCAGGCCGTAAAGGCTCAGGTGCACGGTGCGGTGCACGTCGTAGGTCTGCTCGCCCAGCAGGCTGTCGGGGCGGGTAGGGCGGCGGGCAAACACGCGCAGACGCAGGCAGCCCGGCCCTATCCCCGTCAATTCGAAGCGCTCGGCGGCATCGGTACCCGTGACCACGGCCTCCGCTTGCAACACCTCGTAGTAGCGGCGGGCGGCGGCGGGCAGCGCGTCGCGGCGGGCGCGCAGGGCGGGTAGCAGCGCGCGGGTTAGGTAGGCGCGAACTTCGGGCGGCCCGGCTTGCAGGGCTTGGGCGAGCGCGGCATTGGGCAGACGGGCGCGCAGCGAGTCGGCCTCGGCCTGGAAGGCGGCGGGGGGTAGCAAAGCCAGGGCCGTGTGGTCGAGGGCGCGGGCGGTGACGGTGAGCGGGTCCACGTCGGCGGGCGCGAGGTGGGCGTTAAACGTCTGGTAGCGCGGCCGGAACCAGGAGATAAGCCGCGTCAGCCAGCCGTCATCAAACCGAAAAAACGCCTGGTCACGGTCGCGCGGAATGGGCCGGAACTCAATGCCCCTACCCCCCTGCGCAAAGCCAGCCCAGCGCCACTGGTCGGCGCGGCGGCTCCAGTCGCCCATCAGCATATCCAGCAGGCGGGCGCGCAGGTAGGCGCGGGCCGCGAGGCGGGCGGCCGGGCCGCGCAGCACCTGCCGCAGCATCTCCTCGGAGCCCACCACCTGCCGGGCATCGCCAAAGCTGCTTGCCTCGCTTTCGTCGTGAGCGGGGCGCTCTTCGAGCAGATATAGCGCGGGCCGAAACCGCTCGCGCCACGCCCCCAGGGCCGAATCGGGCAGCAGGTACACCAGCCGCGGGTTGGTGTGAAACACCCCGGCGGCGCGGGCCAGCCGGGCCGCCACGTAGGCCCCGTAGGGCGGGGCGGCGCAGGCCTGGTCGCGCAGCACGGGCGCGGCGGCGCGCGCCAGCCAATTTGTATTTAGGCTTTGGCTCAAGTCTTTATCCACGGAGCACAGCACGAAGGGCTGGCCATCGCGGGCGCGCAGGTGGAGCGAGTTGGTTTGGAAGCTGCCGCCCGCTCGCGTGGGCCGCAGGCCGGCTGCGCCCAGGCGCAGCGTGGGGGCGCTCACGGGGGTGGCCCATAGCGCCCGGTAGTGATAGCCCCACAGGTGCTGCCACCACCAGCCGCGCTGGGCGTACTGCGGCCCGGCGGCCACCCGCACTGCGCTCGAATCGGAGTTGAAGACCGCGCCGACGGCCGGGCCCGCGCCAGTTGGCGCGCCGCAGCCCGCCAGCAGGGCAGCCAGGCCCGCCAGCAACCCACGCCGCCAACTCTTTATTCTTGGCTTGACTGAAGTTGATAGCACCTGCGTGACGAAGCAAGCCTGGCGGCGGGCTTTTTTAAAGTAAAGCAAGCTACCCGTGGGCTCTGAGCCCCGGCTTAGCTGCCGGGTATAGCGTAGGGTGTGCCGACCGGGTTGCACACGGGAGACAGTTGGGCATTTATCTTTTCTGGTTGAGCTACTTTAGGTGAATTTCTGGTGGTTTCGGCCGCTATTCACAACCTACTTCAGCCCGTTTTGCGCATTGGTACTCTCTTATTATTGATGGGCTTAGGAGGAATTCTGACGGTTGGCTGCGCCCGGCATCCCTACTTCCAGCCCGATGCCCGGCTGCCGGCCGCGGCCGACGCCCCTACCCCCCCCGCCGACAGCGTCTGGGCCACGGCTGGCCGCCAGTACGCCCGACACGGCGGTGCCTACCGGGTACTAATGGGTCCGCACTACCGCGCCGTGTGGGCCGCCCCGGTGCGTGTGCCGGTGCTGCGCCTAGCTACCGCCGGCCCCGGCCCACTGACTCCGGTAAAGCTGGGCGGCGGCTTCCAAACCACCAGCCTGACCCTGCACGCGCCCGACGGCCGGCTTTTCGCTCTGCGCTCCTTGGATAAGGACCCGTCGCGCATTTTACCGGCCTTCTGGCATAAGACCTTCGTGGCCAATTTCGTGCGCGATGGCACCTCGGCCGGCAACCCTTACGCGGCATTGGTGATGGTGCCGCTGGCCCAGGCCCTGGGCGTGCCCCACCCCCACCCGCGCCTCTTCTACGTGCCGGCCGGGGCCGCCGACCTGGGTTCGGCCGAGGCCAACGAGCGGCTGGGCGGTAAGCTGGTTTTGCTCGAAGAAAAATACGTGGGCGATGACGTGCGCTCGCCGTTGCTGCCCGCCGCCCGCCAGTTTATTAATGATGAGGACGCGCGCCAACTGCTTTACACCGACCCCCGCACCCGCGTGGACCAGCCCGCGCTGCTGCGCGCCCGCCTGCTCGACGTGCTGGTGGGTGACTGGGACCGCCACGCCGGCCAGTGGCAGTGGGGCCAGGTGCCCGACCCCCAGCGGCCCGGCAGCTACCTGCTGGTGGCCGTGCCCAAGGACCGCGACCAGGTATTTTTTCGGATGTCGGACGGGGCCGTGCCCTGGCTGCTGACGCGCAAGTTCGCGGTGCGCCACCTGGTGACTTTTAAGGAACGCTACCACGACCTGCCGGCCCTCACCGGCCAGGGCCAGTATGTGGACCAGCGCGGCCTCAATGCCCTCACTCAAAGTAACTTCGCCGCCGCAGCCCGCTTTGTGCAAGTCCGCCTGCCCGACTCGGTGCTGGCCCGCGCTCTGCGCCGCCTACTCCCCGCCGTGTATGCTCACGAGGGCCCTACCCTGCTACGCGCCCTGCAAGCCCGCCGCGACGCGCTGCCTGCCGCCGCCCAGCGCTACTACGCGTTGCAAGCCCGCCGCCCGGTGGTGGCCGGCACCGAGCAGCCCGACTATTTTGCGGTAGTCCGCACGCCCGATTCCACCACCGTGCGCGTGTATAATGCGGGTCTGGGGGCCGATTCGCTATTCTATCAGCGCACTTTTTATACCCGCGAAACCAAGCGCCTAACTCTCGAAGGGCTAGGTAGCACCGACGTATTCGACCTAACCGGCCGGGGCCTCAAAATCGTCATTCACGCCGGCGCGGGACCGGATGTGCTGCGCGCCACCTCGCGCCGCCGCCTGCGCTACGAGCCTGAATCGAATGGTACGCTCAATATCGCCGAACCTGGAGGGAAGAAGCAACGCTTCCAGAACTATAATCGGCTGACAGATGAATAAGTAATGGGTAAGAAAGAACGTCATGCTGACGAAGGAAGCATCTCTACCGCACCGTTCGGGTTTCGTGCGGTAGAGATGCTTCTTTCGTCAGCATGACGTTCTTTCTTACCCATCACCGACTACTCACTCAAACTTCCGCCAGCATTTCCAGCACCAGGTGCTCGGTGGGCGAGAGGTCGTCCTGGTCCTGCGGGTCGGCATCGTGGCGGCGCAGGTACTCGATGAGGCGGCCCGATTTGAACAGCTCCGTTACCTGGGGATGAATATAGTATTTGGAGCATACCGTGGGCGTATTACCCAAGTTAGAGGCCACTTCCTTGATGGCTTGGCGAATGGCTTTGTCGGGTGCCAGCTCCACGTCGCCGTTCAGCGCGTGTTCGAGGCACTCTACCATTTTCACGGTGCCGCCCCAGGTGCGGAAGTCCTTGGCCGAGAGCGCGATGCCGGTGTGCTGGT
The DNA here is from genome assembly GCF_020012125.1 of Hymenobacter psoromatis. Classification (NCBI taxonomy): domain Bacteria; kingdom Pseudomonadati; phylum Bacteroidota; class Cytophagia; order Cytophagales; family Hymenobacteraceae; genus Hymenobacter; species Hymenobacter psoromatis. The sequence continues at coordinate 1,361,057 of NZ_JAIFAG010000001.1, read as the reverse complement.
GCAGGTAGTCATTTACGTGGCCCGACTCCAGGGGGTGGCGCTGGCCATCGGTACCGTAGAACTGAAACAGGTGCTGGCCCGGAATCTCCTGGCACTTGCGCACCAGCCGCGCCAGCCGGCGGTCGTGGATGGTCACGTCGTGGGCTACCCCCTTCTTGCCCACGAACGTGAAGCGCACGTCGCTGCCCTCAATCTGGGCGTGCTTGTCGAGCAGCGTGGTGAGGCCATAGCTCTTGTTTTTCTTCGCATACTCCTCATTACCAATGCGAATGAACGACTGGTCCATGAGCGTGAGCACCAGCGCTACTACCTTGTCGCGGTCGAGGCCGGGGCGGGCCAGGTCGCGGCGCAGCTGCGCACGTAACTCGCCCAGCCGCTGGCCGAACGCCAGCAGGCGCGAGAACTTGGTGAGCGAGCGGGCCGCGTCCCAGTCCGGGTGGTAGCGATACTGCTTGCGGCCGGCCGCATCGTGGCCCGTCACCTGGAGGTGAAAGTTGGCATTAGGCGCAATCCACACCTCCGTCCAGGCCGGCGGAATCACGAAGCTCTGGATGCGGGCCAGCGTCTTTTCATCCTCAATTCTTTTCCCTTTTGCGTCAAAATACGTGAACTCGCCCTGGCTGGCCCCGACCTCGCGGCGCAGACCGGGGCCGGCGTCGGTGGCATAGCGCAGGCCGGCCAGCTCGGCCTGGCGGGCGGGGTCTTTGTACAGCTCATGGGCCGCCAGCTCGTGGATGGGCGGCAGGTCCTTCTTGCGGGTTTTAGGGCGGGGTAGGGCGGGGGTGGCGGTCATAAAAGGCGGGGCTTAGAGGTGCCTTCTACGCAGATTTGGCGCGCGGGGTGAGGCAGCTTTTTTCGGAGCCGCGCAGTATATGTGTGCAGAGAGTGGAGCGTTTCGGATGCTGAAGAAAGGGACGCACTGCGAAGTGCGGCGCATTGTTCGCCACTCGAAAAGTCGAAGGCCAGCTGCTTAGGCAGCCGGTCTTTTTTTGCGGTCGCTTTCGTTGGTCAGAATCCAGCTTTACCCTTTCAGTTCTCCCGCCCGCCGTAGGTTTGCCGGATGGAGATTGGCCAGCGGCTTGCGGATGCCTGGGAATGGATTGATGCGTCGGTGACGCGCGTGGCGGCGCGGCTGGGCCGGCTGCGCCCGCTGCACCTGGATGTGTATCGCAGCTACGGCACCGTGCACCGCTTCTACGTGAAGGGCCGCCTACTCGCCGACCGTGGCCTGACTCCCCAAACCAACGCCGACTCGCCGTGGCGCAACCTCCAGGCCATGTACCGGCGCTTCAACAGCCGCGAGATTCCGGGGGCCGAAGTGCTTATTTCTTTGCCCGAGCACCTGGATTTGCCCGTGACCACGGGCCCGACCGGCTACTTCACCCTCAGCCTCGACCCGCCCGTGCTGCCGCCGGCCGTAGACTACCTCTGGCACCCGGTGCCGGTGCGGCTAAGCCGGCTGCCGCAGCGCTTCCGGGGGCTGCTGGGCCAGGTGGAGGGGGTAGGGCAGGTCCTGATTCCGCCGCCCACGGCCGAGTTTGGAGTGATTTCGGACCTCGACGATACCGTGATTGTGACCCGCGCCACCCACCTGCTGAGGATGCTGCGCACGGTGCTGCTGCGCAACGCTCACTCGCACGAAACGCTGGCGGGCGTGGCGGCCTTTTACCAAGCATTGCTGCGCGGGCAGAGCGGCCGGCCCGACAACCCGTTCTTCTACGTCAGCTCCTCGCCCTGGAACCTCTACGACGTGCTCGATGACTTTTTGCGGCTGCAAGGCGTGCCGCCCGGCCCCTTGCTGCTGCGCGAAACCCTGCTGGGCCGCACGCCCGGTTCGGAGGGCCGCACCGCTGACTCCTCGCCCCACCACGGCCATAAGCTCAAGGAAATCAACCAGGTACTCGATACTTATCCCCTCCTACCCTTCCTGCTGCTGGGCGACAGCGGGCAGCGCGACCCCGATATCTATGCGGAAGTGGTGCGCACTTACCCCGGCCGCATTCGGGTGGTATACATCCGCGACGTGGGTGTGCCGGCCCGTGCCGCCCGCGTGGGCCCTCTCGCCGAGGCCCTGCGCCGCGATACGGGCGTGGAAATGCTGCTGGTGCCCGACTACCGGGCCGCCGCCACCCACGCCGCCGCTCACAGCTTTATTTCTTTAGGAGGCTTGCAGAAGGTTATGGAAGAGTAGCGGGCTGTCTGTCATTGCGAGCATGTTGCGCATCAAGAAAGGACGCGGCAAGCTTTCCCTCACGGCCGCGCCGATTGGCCTTCTCAGTGAGCAGCCGACAAGAAAAGATTGCTTTGCAGGCTCGCAATGACAAACGTCTAACAATTCCTCATTCTAACCTATAATTTAGCCTCCGTGGCACAGTCTATTCAAACGCTCCTACCCTCCTGGCGCACGGCCGGGCGGATGACGCTGCAAACCCTGGCGGCGCTGTTTCTAGTGACGGTGGCTTGGGTGCTGCTGTACCGGTGGGTAGCGCCGCCGGCCACCTGGCTCATGCTGGACCGCCGCGCGCACGCGCCGGTGGGCCAGGGCTACTACGGCATTCAGCCCGACCCGCGCCACGTGCGCTACGATTTCACCTCGCTCGATGAGGTAGCCCCGAGCGTGCCGCTGGCCCTGGTAGCGGCCGAGGACCAGCGGTTTCTGGTGCACCACGGCTTCGACGTGGATGGGATGTGGCGGGCGGCGCAGTACAACTGGCACCGCGCCGCGGGCCAGCCGGTGCGCGGCGGCTCCACCATCTCGCAGCAAGTGGCCAAAAACGTGTTTTTGTGGCAGGGCCGCTCCTACGTGCGCAAGGCCGCCGAGGCGTATTTTACTGTGCTCATCGAGCTGCTGTGGAGCAAGCGCCGCATTATGGAGATGTACCTGAGCGTGGCCGAGATGGGCGACTGCACCTTTGGGGTGGAGGCCGCCAGCGAGCGCTATTTTCACAAGCCCGCCCGCAGCCTGAGCGCTCCCGAGGCGGCCTTGCTGGCTGGCGTGCTGCCCAATCCGCTACGCTTCCGGGCCGGGCAGCCGGGGCCGCAGGCGCGGGCCAAGCAACTGCGCGTGCTGCGCAATATGCGGGCGCTGGGCGGCACCGCCTACGTAGCTACCTTGCTGAGCCGCTAGGAGTTGCCCGCAGTCGTTCGTCATCTTCCTTACTCTTTATCTGTATGCTGCTGACTCTCGCCCTAGCTTATGCGCTGGCCACGCCGCCTACCCCCCGCCAAGCCATCGCCCAGGTGCTGACCACCCAAACGGCGGCCTGGAACCGGGGCGACATCCCCGGCTTCATGGCCGGCTACTGGCACTCCGATTCGCTGGTGTTCATCGGCCGCAAGGGCCCGACCTACGGCTGGCAGCCTACCCTCGATAACTACCGCCGCAGCTACCCCGATGCCGCCCAGATGGGCCAGCTTGATTTCAGCGGCCTGCGCATTACGCTGCTGAGCCCCGAGGCGGCGCAGGTGGTGGGCCACTGGCACCTGGCCCGGCCGGGGGTAGCCGCCGGCGACTTGCAGGGCTATTTTCTGCTGGTTTTTCAGCGTATTAAAGGGCAGTGGGTTATTGTGGCCGACCATACCAGCTCTACCTAACGCACACGGATTCAGATTTCTTAATTTTAATCGCATAGCAATGGAAATTCGTGACCTGCTCACTGAGTTAGTTAGCTGCCTTACCGATACGTTCGCGTTGGTAGATGCGTGGTTTGACCAACCCGCCGACCTGCGCAGCTATCGTCCAGTTGACCAGGGCTGGACGGTTGATGAAGTGCTGCTCCACATTGGCCTAACGAATCATTTCTTACTCATTTTGATTGAGAAAGGGGCCATTAAAGCACTGAATAATCCGCAGGGGCTCGACTTAAACGCCGAGTTGACGGCCTACCAATTCCCACGCGATAAGCTGGCTGCCATCGGTGTACTGCACGCTTTCCCCTGGATGCGGCCCGAGCACATGGAGCCCCGCCAGCAATTGCCTGGGCCGGCTGTGCGGGAACAGCTACGCCAGCAGTTGGCCCAGGCTCTAGCTTGCCTGCAACGTTTATCACGTGGCGAGGGACTACTTTATTACACCACCATGTCGGTAAATGGGTTGGGCAAGCTGAATGTGTATGAGTACGTCTACTTTCTGGCTCAGCACGCCCGCCGTCACTTTACCCAGATGGCTGAGAATACGCGGGAGTTCGCTGAGAGCAGCTAGTAATTACCCTACAATTTAGTCGGCATGCCTAACATATTTGGACTGGCTTTCGTATCTTTGCACTGCGTTTAATCACTTAATTATCAGCGCTCATGAAAAAGACCACTGTCCTTTCCTCGTTGCTGCTGCTTGGCGGCCTGGGCTCGCTCCGCTACCTGAGTATGCGGCTGGCTTCCCTCAATCTGACCTTTCACCTGCATGGCGAAGAGGACCACCATTACCTCTAGCCAAAGCGGGTTTTCCCACCCTATTGCTTGCAGAAGCCCCGCCCCCGGCGGGGCTTCTTGCGTGAGAAGCCGGCTGTGGTGCCGACCTTTGCAGCCGCAATTCTTCATTTTCCACATTTGGCCGGCTTTAGCCAGCCGGTCAGCCTACCCCCTTTCTTTTCCGTGACGCTCGACACCAATCAACAGCAGGTCAGCTACATTATTGGCCGCGACCTGGCCCGCAACTTTGCCCAGCAGGGCCTAGAACTGGATATTGATACCCTGGCCGCCGCCCTCAAGGAGGGCATGGCCGGGCAGCCCAGCCGCCTCACTCAGGAGCAGATGCAAGCCGCCATGCAGCAGCTGCAGGAGCAGCTCGGCGGCAGCGATGACAACCAGGACGACGACCAGGACGACAACGATTCCTCAAACCCTAACTCCATGAACAACAAAGCCGAAGGCGAAGCCTTCCTCGCCGAAAACCAGCACAAGCCGGGCATCACCACGCTGCCCAGCGGCCTGCAATACGAAGTGCTAACCGAGGGCACTGGTCCCAAGCCTACCCTGCGCTCGTCGGTGACGACGCACTACCACGGCACCCTCATCAACGGCAACGTTTTCGATAGCAGCTACCAGCGCGGCCAGCCGGCTACTTTCCCGGTCAACGGCGTGATTGCTGGCTGGACCGAAGCCCTGCAACTGATGCCTGAAGGCTCGAAATACCGCCTCTACATCCCCTCGGACCTGGCCTATGGCAAGCGCGGCGCGGGCCGCGACATCGGCCCCGACTCGGCGCTGATTTTCGACGTGGAGCTGTTGAAAGTGAACAACTGAGCCGCCGCGTCGGCCGGGGTGCTGACGGCACCTACCATCTTGCCGGATACCCAGCCGGCCGCCCGCGCCCCGGCCTGGGTGCGCAGTGGTACGGCCGGGGTAGGCGGCCTTTGGGCCACCCCTACCCCCCTACCGGCCCCCGAAGCCCCGCCCCCGGCCACGCCGGGGGCGGCGGCTGAGGCCCCCGCCCCACCCCTACCCCCCTTACCTACGGTGGGCAGCCCCGATGGGCGCTTCATGCTGACGGACAGCACCCTCACGGTACTGGGGCAATCGTTTGGGCTGCGCGAACTGGAGGGGGCCGAGGTGCGGCCGGTGCGCTGGCTGCTATGGTATCTGCTGGGTGGGCTGGGCCTGGCGGTGGTGCTCATCCTGTTTTTAAATAACTGGCTGCGGACTTTGCCCACGATGGCGGGCCTGCTGGCAGCTGGTCTACTACTACTGTATGGCCACCGGGGTACCAACCGGCTACGGCTGGCGCGGCTGGGGCGCGAAGCCGTTCATGTGGCACTGCCTGGCGAAGCGGCCACCTGGCAGCGCCTGGTGCGCGAACTAAACCGCCGCATCGACCGGGCCCACGACCAAGCGGCGGCCGAAGCGGCCGCCCTGCTGGCGGCGCTGGAAGCCCTACCCCCAGCCGAGCCGGCCATTCCTGAAACACCTGCGTAAAGCGCGAAGTATGCCCTGTCTTACTTTTACCGCGCCACCGAGCTTCACCTCCCGCTGCCTGATTAAGTAATTACGCCATCAACAAATGAGTTCTAAATCCTCGCACACCGCCATTTCCGGGGCTGGGCTGCTTATCGCGCTGGGCATTATTTATGGCGACATCGGCACGTCGCCGCTCTACGTGATGTCGTCCATCCTGAAGAGCGGCCGGATACCCAACCATATTGACCCGATACTGGTGCTCGGCGGCATCTCGTGCGTTATCTGGACGCTGACGCTCCAAACCACTATTAAGTACGTGATTATCACGCTCAATGCGGATAATAATGGCGAGGGGGGAATTTTCTCGCTCTACGCGCTGGTGCGGCGGCGCGGGGCCTGGCTCTCGGCAGTAGCTATTATTGGGGGGGCGGCGCTGCTGGCCGATGGCGTGATTACGCCGCCCATCTCAGTAGCCTCCGCCGTAGAAGGGCTGCGGATTATCTACCCTACTATTCCCACGGTGCCTATCGTTATTGGTATCATCGCGGGGCTTTTCTTACTGCAAAGCTTTGGTACTCAGATTGTAGGCAAGGCTTTTGGGCCGATTATGCTCCTGTGGTTTACCATGCTAGGCGTGCTGGGTGCGGCCTGGATTATTGAGAATCCGACTATTCTGCGCGCCCTCAACCCCTACCACGCCTACCAGCTACTGGTGCATTACCCCGGTGGATTCTGGCTGCTGGGCTCGGTATTTCTTTGCACAACGGGGGCCGAGGCGCTGTACTCCGACCTGGGTCACTGCGGCAAGGGTAATATCCGCATCAGCTGGGCTTTTGTGAAGACTACGCTGCTGCTCAACTACATGGGCCAGGGCGCCTGGCTGCTGGAACACCAGGGCCAGACGATGGGCCAGGGGCCGCTGGCCGATGTGGCCAACCCTTTTTATGCGCTCATGCCGCCGTGGTTTTTGCTTTTTGGCATTGGGCTGGCTACGGTGGCGGCCGTTATTGCCTCGCAGGCCCTTATCACGGGTTCCTTTACGCTAGTATCTGAGGCCATTCGTCTCAATATGTGGCCTAAAGTGAAGCTCAACTACCCCACCGATGTGAAGGGCCAGCTGTTTGTGCCCAGCATGAACCGGCTCCTACTCATCGGCTGCATCGGCGTAGTGTTATTTTTCCGCGAAAGCTCCAACATGGAAGCGGCTTACGGCTTAGCCATCACTATCACCATGCTCATGACCACGTTGCTGCTAACCATGTGGCTACGTAAAGTGCAGCGGGTGGCCCTATCGGTGGTAGCCTTCTTTGTGGCGATATACGGGATTATTGAGGGTTCCTTTTTGGTGGCCAATCTGGTAAAATTCCCGCACGGCGGTTGGGTGTCGCTGGCTATTGGTTCGATGCTAATGACCGTTATGTACGTCTGGCTTAAGGCCTTCTACATTAAGCGCCGCCTCACCGACTTCGTAAAGATGGAACCTTACATCGAGCCACTAAAGCAACTGAGCAACGACGAGTCCATTGGCAAGTACGCTACTCACCTCGTCTTTCTGACTTCGGCCGAGCGGGCCAGTGAGATTGAGCAAAAAATCATCTACTCCATCTTTCAGAAACGTCCTAAACGCGCTGATATCTACTGGTTTATCCACGTCGATACTACCGACGAGCCGTACACGATGGAGTACAAGGTAACCGAGCTAGCACCTGACGACGTATTCCGTATCAATTTCCGGCTGGGCTTCCGGGTGCAGCAGCGCATCAATCTTTTCTTCCGCAAGGTGGTCGAGGACCTGGTGCGCAATAAGGAGGTGGATATTACCTCGCGCTACGCCTCCCTCAGCAAGCAGCATGTGACGGGCGACTTCCGCTTCGTGGTGCTGGAAAAATACCTGTCGGTTGAAAACGACTTCCCGACTCAGGAAAAGCTCGTGATGCAGGCCTACTTCTACATCAAGCAGTTCATCTCGGGCGAGGCCCAGTACTTTGGCCTCGACACCTCGTCGGTGAAGGTGGAAAAGGTACCGCTGGTAATTTCACCGGTGCGCGAAGTTGCCCTCACCCGCGTGCAGTAGCCCGCGTCCCTACCTCCCTTTTTTTGCCCCAGTGCCCGCTGGCAGCCTCCCGTCGAGGCTACCAGCGGGCATCGTTTTCAGGCATTATACCCCGCACTTTAAGACACAAAAATGGCACTTCCGCACAGTTCATTCCCTAACTGACCGAGCTTATTTTGGATAGGTCTGGTCCTTACTCATCTTAGCAGTCGCATTAGCATACCCGCTGCTGCACTTCCGCACTTTATCCTTTCTAACTCTACCCTACTTTATGGAATCCAAGACCACTCGCATCCGTGCTGTCAAGCACGCTTTGTTCATCAGCCAGCACGCGGCTACCTTTCCTAGTGCGCATGAGCTGCACTTACTCACGCGGTTTGTGCTGGGTGAGCTTAATCTGGAGCAAGCCAATGAGTTGCTTCGGGCCCATGGCCGCACGCTGCTAGCTCAGCCCAGCGAACAATTTGCCTGGTAGCAACGCGCACCGACTACCACTTTTTTGCGGAATCAAAAAAGTTTGGCTCATTTTTGGCTAATTGCACAAAACTTATGGTATAGTTTATCCTGCGTGCCCTAACTTTATTTCATGAACTATCCTACTCCCACCCTCCGTCCGCTACCTACTTATCAGCTTGCCACCGAGCAGAACCGTCAGCGGCTGGTAGCAGCGGTTATTGCCTTCACAATGGGCGTTCCGTGCCTGGTACAGCCCCGCGAGCAGCAGGTGCTCGACCAGTTTACCCGCGGCCGCCTTACAATTGATGAAGTTGTATATTACCTGGAAGCAACCGCAAACTCCGGGGCTATGGCGACTAGGCAGCAACCTCCGCAGTAAGCAGCCCCTACCCCTTGGCTGCCAGCCGGGCGGCCAAGTCTTCAATGTCGGCGCGGCGGGCCAGAACGGCCCGCCACTCGGCCGGAATGGCGGCCTCTCCGTAGGCCAGGCCTGCTAGGCCGCCAGCTACCGCGCCGGTGGTATCGGTGTCGCTGCCCAGGTTCACGGCGGCCAGCACGGTCGCGGCGTAGGTATCGTGCCGCAACAGGCACCAGAGAGTAGCTTCCAAGGTGTGCACTACGTAGCCGGACGACTGAATTTCGGCCTCGGGCCGGCCAGGTAAGGTGCCATCCAGCCAAGTTTCGTAACGGGGCCACTCGTATAATACCGCACTATTAGCCGAGGTCTGCAGCCACCCGCGGGCACTCTTTCGCGCCTGCTCGTAGGCACTCGCCGGTGCATGGCCTTTGAGTAAGAAATGCGCCAGGAGCAGGTATAAAAAGCAGCCCAGCGTGGAGCGCGGGTGGCCGTGCGTTACGCTTGCCACGGCCTCGGTTAGTGCCCAGGCGGCGTTCAGGTCTAGTTGGTCGGCTTGCCAGGTAGCATGAAAAGCGAGGGGTAGGATGCGCATCAGTGCCCCGTTACCGTTGTCTTGCTCGGCGCGGGGGCCTGCCTGCGCGGGCGCTACCCCCGCTTTCAGAAGCTGGATAGCGGTGCGCGTGGCCCCGCCCACGTCGAAGGTTTCGGCGGTGGCCGTCCAGTAGGCATTATCGAGCCAGTTGATGGCGCGCCGGCCGAAATCGGCCAAATCGGGCGGCCCGGTGCGACCGCCGGGACGGGCCAGGGTTTCGGCCAGGCAAAAGGTCAGCGACGAGTCATCCGACCACGTACCGGGCGGCTGCTGATGCGAGCCGTACCCACGCATTCCGGTCACGGGGTTGGCGCGGCGAGTGGCGCGGTCTTTGAACTCGACGGGCACGCCTAAGGCGTCGCCCACGGCTAAGCCTAGGAAGGCGGCGCGAATAGTGGCGTCAGTCATGCTAAAGCGGCCTAAGGGGTAAATACGTGAGCCCAGCGGTAGCCTAAGTATCACGCCGGCGCAGCTAGTACGCAATAGTACTGATTTAAGAGGCACTATTCACGTCCTCATCGGCGTTTTCACCGTAGTTGGGCTAGTGGCGCGCAACTTGCCGCCGCCTGCTACTTACATTTGGCCTTCTTCCTAATTATCTTCTGAATGTTTTCCCCCCGCCTCAAAATCAGCTCCTACGCCGGCTTGGTGGCCGCCGTGTTCGGGTTGGCATCCTATCGCTTCTATGAGCACAACGGCCCTGGCGCAGTACCCGGCAAAGAGCAGGTGCTCGTGGGTACTATTGTGCAAGGGCTTTCGCAAGCGCACTACCAGCCCGAGCGCATCGACGATGCCTTCAGTAAGCGGGTGTTTGACTTGTCGCTCAAGCGCTTGGACTACCGCAAGAAGTTCTTCTTGCAGTCCGACATCGCGCAGCTGATGAAGTACCAGACCGATATCGACGACGAGACTAAGCGCGGCACCCACGAATTTCTGGACCTGAGCACCAAGCTCATGGCCGAGCGCAACAAGCAGATGCAAGCCCTGGCGCACGAGATTCTGGCCCAGCCGTTTACGTTCGATAAGGATGAAACCATCCAGACCGATTTCGAGAAGATGACCTTCCCGGCCAATGCTGCCGACCAGCGCGAGCAGTGGCACAAGCTGCTCAAATACGAAACCCTATCGCGGGTGGCCGAGATGATGGACGAGCAGGACAAGCGCCATGACCGTGCCCGCATCGCCAGCATCGCGAAAGAGCCCGCCACTGCCGAGCCCGACCGTACCCCCGCCCAGATGGAAGTGGAAGCCCGCAAACGCGTACTTAAATACTACGACGAGCAGTTTGCCGACCAGCCCGACCCCAGCGAGATGCTGACCGATTACGTGAAGGTTATTTGCAACACCTATGACCCGCATACTGAATATTTCCCTCCTAAGGACAAGGCCGATTTTGATGAGCAGCTCACGGGCTTGTTTGAAGGTATTGGGGCTTCGCTTCAGGAAAAAGATGGTCTGATTTATATTGCCGACATCATTCCTGGTTCTGCTTCGTTTCGGCAGGGCGAGCTGAAGAAAGGCGATGCCATTCTGCGTGTGGCTCAGGGTGCGGCCGAGCCCGTGAGCGTGGAGGGCTGGCACACGGCCAAAGCGGTGCCACTCATCAAAGGCAAAAAGGGTACTGAGGTACGCCTGACGGTGAAAAAGCCTGATGGCTCGACCCACATTGTTCCGATTATCCGCGACGTAGTGGTAATAGAAGACACCTACGCCCATTCGGCGATTATCAATGACCCGAGCGGCGCGAAAATCGGCTACCTCAAATTGCCGGCGTTCTACGCCGACTTCAATGACAATGGCGGGCGCTCGTCATCCGAGGATGTGAAGAAGGAGTTGGCCAAACTCACTGCCGAAGGCGTGAAGGGCGTTGTTTTCGACCTGCGCACCAACGGCGGCGGCTCGCTCAACGACGCCGTGGAAATGGCGGGCCTCTTCCTGCCCAGCGGCCCAATGGTACAGGTGCACGACAGCCGCGGCGTAACCCAGGTACTCAACGACAAGGACCCGCGCGTGCAGTACAGCGGCCCGCTCGTGGTGTTGGTGAACAAGTACAGCGCCTCGGCTTCCGAGATTCTGGCGGCCGCTATTCAGGACTACAAGCGTGGCCTCATCATGGGCTCCACCAGCACCTACGGCAAGGGCACGGTGCAGCGCATCATCAACCTGGATGAGACGCTACCCCAGGAGTTGAGCGCCTTGAAACCCTTTGGCTCGCTCAAGTTCACGATGCAGAAGTTTTACCGCGTCACCGGTGGCTCGACCCAGTTTAAGGGGGTAGCCTCCGACATTGTACTGCCCGATGTGCTTTCGTATCTCGACCAGGGCGAGAAGGAGTCGGACTACCCATTGAAGTGGGACGAGATTAAGCCTGCCGGCTACCGCCCCTGGGACGACCAGCCCAACTACACCAAGCTCGAAGCGGCTAGCAAAGCCCGCGTGGACGCCAGTCCGGCCTTCCAGCAGATGACGGAGTTAGTGCAGAGCCTGCGTAAGCGCAAGGACGAAACGACAGTTTCGCTTAAGCTCGCCACGTTCCGCACCATGCAGCACCAGCTCAAGGCTGAGTCGGATAAGTACGAAGCCATTCAAAAAACTGCTACCCCCCTGGCCCTGGCTCCGCTAACCGCCGACCGTACCGCCCTGGGTGGCGACTCAGTGAAGGTGAACCGCGCCATGCGTTTCACCCGCGGGCTCAACAAGGACATTACCCTGGGCGAGGCAGTGGCGGTAATCAAGGACGAACAATAATCGCAGATTCAAACTGATTTAGCCGATACGCCGCTGACGCAGCTGGCTAATTTTCTTTTGGCCCCCGGACTTTTAGTTCGGGGGCCTTTTTTTGTGTTTTACTCCGCGTCATCCGTGGGAAATGATGATTGAAAATTCTTACTAATATTTTTGGTAAATAGACCTAAATTTCCTTAGCAAACGTGCAACTAAAAATAGTGGCCAGCGGTTTACTTAGCATGACGATGAAACCCGAAGCCCGCATCATTCCGCTCATTCCGGCCGAGACGTATTTAGCTCCGGTAATGGCCATTTCGCCCGCTGAGGCAATGCTCACGCCCGAGGAGCAGGAGCAGCAGCGGCTAGCCGATGAAACCTGGCGCCGCTCCATTCCGGCGCAGGTGTTCCTCAACTATTTCTTCGCGCTGAGCTACCACATTGAGGAGGGCGAAAGTCCGCTGGGTGGCTTGGCCCACCTACCCTATTTCCGCCAGCACCAGGCTGAGTTGGCTGAGACCGACGTAGCCGCACTCACCAAGCTGCTGCACACTTGCTGGAGCACGGAGTACGCGCTACGCGCTACCGCCGAGTTGGGCGATGATAACTTCTTACGTAATGCGCTGCATTGGACGTTTCCGCAGGCCTATCACACCATCCAGTCTGGTTTGCAGGCTTTTCTGTACACGACCGGCGTGCGCACCAACAACGCCCAGGTAGTACGCCGCGAGGTGGGTAGGATGGTAGTGAAGAACGCTTACCCCCGCCCGGTGTCATTCTACGCGGCCGGGGCTTACGGTGACTTCAGCATTCACCGGCTGCCACTGGCGGGCTACAAGGCGGGGTTGCACATCGCCTCGCAAGAGATTGATGCGCAGGCTCAGATTGGGCAGTTTTTGCGCACCACGCGCAAGCAGAAGGCCATCGGGGTGCGCCAGCAGGTGCAGGCTAATCCCAACACGGCTATTCGCAGCCAGAAAACCGGCAAGCCTCTCGATAAGTGGACGACTACCCACTGGCAGCAGATTACCTGGCGGCTGGGCTATACGACCATCTTCGACCTGTTGGGCCGGCTGCGCATCTCGCAGAGCAGCCGCGAGATTGAGCGCTACGTGGAGGCTGATATTGACTTCCGCCTGTTTCACAGCTCGTTGCTGAGCGTGGTGAGCTACCTCAATGGTATTCACGAAGCCTACGTGGCCAAGGCTCTGGGCCTAGCACGCTACGAGCAGCTGGTGCGCGAGCTACCGACCCACTTGCAGCACGGCTTTGTGCAGGAGCGCCTGCGCACCCGTGTGCAGCCTGCCCTGCTCAGTACTGAGCCCGAGCCTGAGCTAAAAATGGCTGCCTAAACCGCAGATTCAAATTAATTTCGCAGATACGCCGCTGCGTAGCTAAGTGCGGTTAGCTGCGTGCATTCATCTTAAAAGGCCGCCTTGGTTCAGGGCGGCCTTTTTTTAGGCTTACTTTTGCGGCTTACCTGCTTGGCAGCAAGCCACGTCATTTACCTAAGTATACAAGCTATACCATAGTAAAATGCCAGCCAAGGCAGCCGCGCAGCGGCGTATTCGTTCCATCTGTTAAATCCGTTTGCATCTGTGGTCCCTTTAAGCGAACAAGAAACTCTGCGCCGCCACAAGCTCGATGAGCTACGCGCCCTGGGCATCGAGCCCTACCCCTCCGAGTTAGTTGAGGTCAATTTTTCGACTCAGGAAATCCACGACAACTACCACCCCGAGCTGAACAATTTTCAGGATGTAGCCCTGGCCGGTCGGCTCATGTCGGTGCGGGTAATGGGTAAGGCTTCCTTTGCGGAGCTAATGGACTCGTCGGGCCGCATCCAGCTCTATGTGAACCGCGACGAGATTTGTCCCGGCGAAGACAAGACACTGTATAACAACGTGTTCAAGAAGCTGCTCGACCTTGGTGACTTCATCGGGGTGAAAGGCCACGTTTTTATAACGCAAGTCGGCGAAACGACTATTCACGTCACCGAACTGAAGCTACTGGCCAAGGCGTTGCGCCCACTGCCAGTGGTAAAGGAGAAAATAGACGAGGCCACCGGCGAAAAGGTCGTGTACGATGCCTTCACCGACCCCGAGCAGCGCTATCGCCAGCGCTACGTAGACCTAGTAGTGAACCCGCAGGTGCGTGACACCTTCCTGAAGCGGACGCAGCTGGTGCAGGCCATGCGCAACTACCTGAACGACAAAGGCTACCTGGAAGTCGAAACGCCGATTTTGCAGCCGCTCTACGGCGGTGCGGCAGCCCGGCCCTTCACCACGCACCACAACACCTTGGACATGACGCTCTATCTGCGCATTGCCAATGAGCTGTATCTCAAGCGCTTGATTGTGGGCGGCTTCGATGGCGTATACGAGTTCTCGAAGGACTTTCGCAATGAAGGGATGTCGCGGTTTCACAACCCCGAGTTTACTCAGATGGAGCTGTATGTGGCCTACAAAGACTACCACTGGATGATGGACCTGGTAGAGGAAATGGTAGAGCGCGTGGCCCTAGCCCTGCATGGCAAAACCGAAGTGCAAGTGGGCGAAAACCTTATCAATTTTCAGCGGCCCTGGCAGCGTTACACAATGTTTGAGGCCATCGAAAAATTTACTGGCGTCGCCATTGGGAAGATGGATGAGGTAGCGCTACGCGAAACCGCCGCTAAGCTCAAAGTAGGCCTCGACCCCAGTATGGGCAAGTCGAAAATTATCGATGAAATATTTGGCGAGCATGTCGAGCCCAAGCTCATTCAGCCCACGTTCATCACCGACTATCCGGTGGAGATGTCACCGCTGGCCAAAAAGCACCGCGACCAGCCCGGCTTGGTTGAGCGCTTCGAGGCCATCTGCAACGGCAAGGAAATCTGCAACGCCTTTTCGGAACTGAATGACCCCATCGACCAGCGTCAGCGCTTCGAAGACCAGTTGGAACTCGGCAAGCGTGGCGACACCGAGGCAATGGTGCTCGACGAAGATTTCCTGCGTGCCCTCGAATATGGGATGCCGCCCACGGCTGGCCTGGGCATTGGCATCGACCGCCTGAGTATGATTATGACTAACTCGCACTCCATTCAGGATGTGCTTTTCTTCCCGCAGATGCGACCCGAAACCGGGGGGTAGGCCTCCCAGACGCCATAAAAAAGGCCCGCTACCAGTTTAGTAATAGCGGGCCCTTTTACAATGACCTAAAGAAAGGCGGGTAGCACCAGCAGAAGTTTGCGATGAACCGTCTGATTTTACGACCAGAATGATAAACCAATTCTGGCAGAAGCTCCTACGGCCGGCAATTTTACTGACAACTGCTTACCAGCTTCGATTAAGCCGTTTATAGGTTACCTAACGCGGTATCAGCGGGGAGGTTGCGCGGGAAGAAAAATATTCTTAAAATTCTGCCCTACCCCTATAGCGTGGCCCGGTGTCGGCCTTCACCCGCGTCGCCATCATAGTCGAGGTCGGCTCGGTTGTGCACGTCATAGTCATCATCGCCCGCGATGGAGTAGCCATTACCAGCCCCAGCGGGCGTGGCCAAGTCGCCGGGCTCCGCATTAGGGCGCATGGCACGCAACTGGGCATCGGCGGCTTGGCGGCCCTGGTCGGCATTGGGGCCGGAGGTAGGTGAGCTTTGTAGCTTATCAAAGGCCTCTTGCGCGCGCTGCCCCCACTTGCGCGCCGATGCGCGCAGGCCGTGGCGAGCTTCCTCACCAGTTTCGGGGGCCAGCAACAGGCCGGCCACTATGCCGGCCGTAGCCCCGGCCAGAAGCGAAACAATTACTTTTCCGGCGGTGTCTTTGTCGTTAGGCATGAGTGCGGGAAATTGGGGTGAGCGAAAAATGAAGTAGTCCAATAGCTGCTAACGAGAAAGAGGCCCGCGTAGTTGAGCGGCCGCTACGTAAAAGCCCCCGCACCAACATGGTGCGAGGGCTTTTGAACAAATAACTTCCGCTCGTAAAAGCTTTAGTCTACTTTGCAGCGTCTTTCGCAGCGTCAGCCCCTTTACTGGCGGCGTCTTTTGCAGCATCAGCTCCTTTATCGGCGGCATTTTTCACTGCATCAGTCCCTTTATTAACCACATCCTTGGCTTTGTCGGCCAAGTCGCTGTCTTTACCGGCCAAGTCGTTAATCATCTTGGTAATTTCAGCCTTGCCCTTACCTAACTTATCTTGCAGTTTGCCAATCAATTCATCGCCTTTGCCTTCGGCAAAAGTTAAGTCCTCATCAGTTAGCTGCGCGTACTGCTGTTTTAGTTTGCCTTTGATGTCATCCCAATTGCCCTTGATGTTGAGGCTACCGCCGGCACCCAGCACGCCCATTTCTTCGAGCTTGTCGGACAAGCCTTTGAACTTGGTTTCGAGGTCAGCGCTGTACTTATTGAATTGCTCACCCAGTTGACCGCCATAAGTTTTGGCCGAGTCTTTCCAGTTTTCGAGGGTAGCCGACCCTTTATCGGGGGCCAGCAACATGCCGGCAATAATGCCCGCGCCCGCGCCCGCTAGGGCAGCAAGGAGGACTTTGCCTGCGTTATTATCTTCTTCGCGGTATGCCATGAGAAGGAAAAGAAAAATGTGATAAGGTGGATGGGGCAGGCCCGGCCCGGTAGGGCGCAATGCCTTAGCTTTCGTAAGCTATACGGGCAGTAAGGCGGTGGGTTGGGCAGAAGCCGGATTTTCTTAGCCACTGACTACCCGTCCTTTTCCTCTCCGGCCCTAGGCTGCGCATAGCCATTCCGCTTATTTCCGCTTTGGCTGCCCTACCCCCGGCGGCAGCCGTAAGGTCGTGTTTCATCCTTTCAATAATGTTCTCAGTACCCATGTCTACTTCCAAAAATTATTTTCGCAATAGCCAGCCGTTTCGAGTTCCCACTACCGATGGCAAGCTTATCGAGGAGCACGTAGGACTGGCCAGCAGCCATACGGCGCAGTATAGTGTGGCGCACATGGTAGCCCCACCACAGTGGACTGAGCCGTATCAGCACCCTGAGTTTGATGAGATAACCATCGTCGTGCGTGGGCGCAAGCGCTTTGAGATTGACGGTGACGTGGTGGAGCTACAAGCTGGTGAGTCGCTGCTGATTCGGGCCGGAGCCCGCGTGCGCTATTCCAACCCGTTTGGGGAAGAATGCGAGTACTGGTCGGTGTGCGTACCAGCTTTCAATCCGGCTACTGTGCACCGGGAAGAATAGTCGGCGGTTTACACCCGGCGAGTATCGCGCTACCTGGTCTGCGTCGAAATACAATTTTACGAAGGCAACTGCTTGGCTTGAAAGCAGAGGCGAAGACTATTTTGCATTGCTTGATTAAGGGCATTATAGTTCCCTAAAAGCACCTTATTTATTGTTTGGCGCGGTACAATCCAGGGGCTAAAGCCAGGTCGTAAGTGACCTGCTCGCTACCCACCCGCCGATGAAAACGCTAAAGCAGGAAGATGAAAGCCAACTTGTTAGCCGCCTTCATGCACGCGATGAGAAGGCGATGGCGCACTTCTACAAGAATTATAAAAGTGCTTTGTACCATACTATCTGGCGCATCGTGCGCCAGGATGAGTTAGCCGAAGACCTGCTGCAAGAGTGCATGCTCAAGTTCTGGGTGGCCTTTCCCACCTACGACACGCACAAAGGCCGACTCTTTACCTGGGCCCTGCAAATTGGCCGCAACTTGGCCTTGGACAGCCTACGGGACCAGCGCCGCAAAGCGCAGTTTCTTTTGCCCTTCACCGAAGCGGCAACCATCCACAAAGAGGCTCCCACTACCTTTCGGCCCGAGCACATCGGTGTGCGCGACTGGCTGAATCTGCTTACGCCTAGCGACCGCCGGCTCCTGGAACTACTCTACCTCGAAGGCTACTCGCAGTCGGAAGCTGCTGAAGAATTATCCCTACCCCTTGGTACGGTAAAGACCCGCGCGGGCCGCATCATTCGCAACCTTACCCGCGTAGTAGCCTGAGTCTAAGCAGCTAGACCCCGTATTATCCGTTATTCTGCTCATTTTCAAGGTTTTACTACCTTCTGAAACACATACTTATCCGCACGAATGGATGAGACTGTCTACTGAAATATCTTGCTGATAATAGTAGAAAAACAAGAAAAAAGGGAACTTTTTTGAGTTAATTACGCAATCCAGCTTTTACCTGCTTACGTAAGGCAGGGCGAATGGAAAATAACTACCTGCCCTCACTGCCTTCGTTTGTGCTACCCAGCTTGGCTGCCGACTCTACCTGGCAGCGCCAGTTGCGCCAGAGCGTGCGCCTATACCTGGCCTTAGGCTACCAGCCCCTGAACGCGCAAGAGCTGGAAACGCACCTGCAAAGCACGGAAGAAGAGTTGGTGCAGCATCTGCTGCAAAGCGCCCCTCCCACGGCCGATGCCATCCACCATGCGCGCGTGGTGCTGGATATGGCCCAAAATCGCATTCTGCAATCGGAAGAAGAAGTGCAGCAGCTACTGCAAGAATTAGTAGCTGACCCCAGCGGTATGTCCGCGCCAACCTGAGCGTCTTACCCCGGCGTTTTTGCACTGACCGGCGGTGGCCCGGCTTGGATGAAAAAGCCGGGGTAGGGCACAAAAAAAGGCCGCGCCACCCGGCACGACCCTTTCCAAACCCGGACGCAGCGAGAATTCCCACCCAGCGCTGGTCCGTGGCTCCAACCCAGAGGCTAGTGCCGGAACAACAGTTCGCGGTACTTCACCAAGGGCCAGTCCTCATCGGCCACCAGCAGTTCGAGCTTGTCGGCCGCGCGGCGAATAGCCGCAAATTTATCTTTTACTGTGTCGCAGTACGCGATGGCATGGTCGCGGGCATTTTCAATCTTGTTGGCCACCTTGCGGGCCTCAGTCATGGCGTCCACCGTAGTTTTGATGGTGGATACGTAGCGCGAGATGGATTTAATCATCTCCACCGTCACTTCGCTGTTTTCGTCATCGAGACCCAACTCGCGCAGACCGCGCACGTTCTGCACCAGCTTGTTTTGGTAGATAAGCGCCGTGGGAATTACATGGTTGATAGCGAGGTCGCCGAGTACCCGGCTCTCAATCTGAATTTTCTTGGTGTAGTCTTCTAACAAAATCTCGTGGCGGGCGTGCAGTTCTACTTCCGAGAGAATACCGTGGCGGGCAAACAACTCGGCCGCGTCGGTGCGTACCATTGCATCGAGAGCAAGGGGGGTAGTCGGCACATTGGCTAAGCCGCGGTGAGCAGCCTCGTCGCGCCACTCGTCTGAGTAGCCGTTGCCTTCGAAGCGAATATCCTTGGAAGAAATCACGTAGCTGCGCAGCACATCCACAATGGCAACCTCCTTTTTTTTGCCCTGAGCAATCAACTCATCCACTTCTTTTTTGAAGTCGATAAGTTGGTCGGCCACAATAGCGTTCAGCGTAGTCATGGCCGACGAACAGTTGGCCGACGAGCCTACGGCGCGCAGCTCAAATTTGTTGCCGGTGAAGGCAAACGGCGACGTACGGTTCCGGTCCGTATTGTCGAGTAGGATGGCCGGGATTTTATCAATGCCCAGCTTGAGGTAGATGTTATCACCCTTGTCGAGCGGCAGCTTAGCAGTGCGCTCCAACTCGTCGAGCACGCCGTCGAGCATCGAGCCCAAAAATACCGACATGATGGCCGGCGGCGCCTCATTAGCCCCGAGGCGATGGTCATTGCTAGCCGAGGCAATGCTGGCGCGCAGCAAGTCACCGTAGCGGTGCACGGCCTTCACAGTGGTGATGAAGAAGGCTAGGAACTGCAGGTTTTCCTTGGGCCGCTTACCGGGGGCGAGCAGGTTTACGCCGGTGTCGGTGCTCATGGCCCAGTTGTTATGCTTACCCGAGCCATTGACCCCCGCAAAGGGCTTCTCGTGCAGCAATACTTTCAGGTTGTGCTTCAGGGCCACGCGGTCCATCACATCCATCAATAGCTGGTTGTGGTCGATGGCCAGGTTGGCATCCTCAAATGTGGGGGCGCATTCGTACTGGTTGGGTGCTACCTCGTTGTGGCGGGTGCGCAGTGGAATGCCGAGGGCGTTGGCCTCCTCCTCGAAGTCAAACATGAAGGCGTGCACGCGCGGCGGAATCGAGCCAAAGTAGTGGTCCTCCAGCTGCTGACCCTTGGCTGAGGCGTGGCCAAACAGGGTGCGGCCGGTCATCACCAAGTCGGGGCGGGCGTCGTAGAGCGCCTTGTCAACCAGGAAGTACTCCTGCTCGATGCCAAGCGTAGTATTCACGCGCTGCACGTCCTTATCGAAGTACTGGCACACGTCGAGGGCGGCTTTTTCCAGCACGGCCAACGACTTGAGCAGCGGCGCTTTATAATCGAGCGCCTCGCCGGTATAAGCCACAAAAATGGTGGGGATGCAGAGCGTTTTGGCCCCTACCGTTTCTATGATGAAGGCGGGCGAAGTGGGGTCCCAAGCGGTGTAGCCGCGGGCCTCGAAAGTATTGCGGATACCGCCGTTGGGGAACGACGAGGCATCGGGCTCTTGCTGCACCAGCGCTGAGCCCTTAAAGCTCTCAATCGGCCGGCCGTCGGAGTTGAGGTCGAAGAAGGAGTCGTGCTTTTCGGCGGTAGCGCCGGTGAGGGGCTGGAACCAGTGCGTGTAGTGGGTGGCACCCTTGGCCATCGCCCACGTTTTCATGGCGGAGGCTACGGCATCGGCTACAGAGCGCTCGATGGGCGTGCCATGCTTAACGGCCGATTGCAGCTTCTTAAAGTACTCGCCAGGCATGTTGGCCCGCATGGCTTCTTGGTTGAACACATTTTGCCCAAACGAATCGGACCGGCGGGCTGCCAAAGGCTTTACCGTCAGTGCTTGGCGCTGGTCGACGAGTTCGAGGGCTTTGAAGCGAAGAATGGCCATACTGGCGAGCAGAAAATGAAAAGTAGGAAAAAATACCTGACAAAGGTAGCCAAAAAATGCTTTTTCCGAAAGACACCCTTCGTGATGATGGCCTTTTTTAAAAAAAGACTCTGTTTTATAAGTAAGCACCTTGCGAATTAGCCCACTTTGTGAATTTTAAGGATTTGAAATACCAGGGTGGTAAAAAATTATCATTTACTAGTCCTGTTCTCACCCTTTCTATGGTGGCTAGTCCTTAGCAACTTCCTCGAAAGCAAGAAAAATAATCTTTAATACTATTATTTTATTGCTTGTATTTTTATAATTAGCGGATTTTTAAAGTTTTTATTTACAATTTGTAAGTACGATGAAAAAGCCTACTTTTACCGACGTGAAGTTTCTCAAAACAACCTTATTTTTAACAGGTATTTTTTCTTTTTTCACGCTTTTTTGTTCCCATGACCCTCTAGTAATAATCCCTAATCAAATAAAGTTGTGAGTTCTGACAAACAGGCAGTCTAATTTACACACTGCTCCAACTTTCGCGCTTAGGGGTTATGTAACAACAGATTTGGTAGTGCCAAGCCCATTTTGGGTAGACGGGACCTTTTATAGTAACTATGCTTTAAGCGACATGGTGGGGCTGGAAGTGCGCTACGAGTATTTCGAGGATGAGCACGGGGTGCGCCACCTACGAATGGTGAACAACTCAATTTCTGTAGCGACCTCGGTCACGCCAGCAGTTGGTAAGCTGCAGGTCAAGCCCGATTTCCGCATTAATACGGCCCCGGTCAACTACCACGAGAACTCATCAGACCAAAACACTCCTACACAAACCCCACTCGGCGGCATCTTTATTTATTAAACACTAACCGTGCGGCGGCGGGCAGGGCTAGCCCCCACTTGCTCTCTCTTTTTTACCATGCATAAGCTGATTCTGCTACTGAGAATGGAATGGCTGCTCATGAGCCTAGGGGCGTATGGCCGGGGCCTGCCTACCGGCAAACAGGGCCGGGTAGCCTTTTGGGAGGTAATGCCGGCCGATACCTTGGCCATCCTCGACTGTTAACCCTTTTTACTATTTCGCCTTCATTTTCAACTCTTTAGTCACCAGCCTAATGCAAAAGCCTAACTTCATTCCCTTATTGCTGCTGCTGGCAGTGGGCCTACTGGCAACATTCAGGCCGGCGCTACCCACCACTATCGTCACGGAGGGCATCAACGCGGGCGATACCGCCTGGATGCTGTGCGCCACGGCCCTGGTCCTGCTCATGACGCCGGGCCTGGCCTTCTTCTACGGCGGCATGGTCAACTCTAAGAACGTGATTTCGACCATGCTGCAAAGCTTCGCGGCGATGGGCATTATCAGCCTGCTGTGGGTAGTTGTGGGGTTCAGCCTGGCGTTTGGCACATCCTTTCACGGCCTGGTGGGCGACCCGCGCACGTTCTTCCTCTTCAGAGACGTACTCGATGGCAAGCCCTGGCCGCTGATGCCCACCGTGCCGCTGATGCTGTTCGCTTTTTTTCAGATGAAGTTTGCCATCATCACGCCCGCCCTCATCACGGGCTCCTTTGCCGAGCGCATCAATTTTAAGTCGTACATCCTGTTTATCGTGCTCTTTAGCCTGCTGGTATATGCGCCGCTGGCCCACTGGACCTGGCACCCCGATGGCTTCCTGGCTAAAATGGGCGTGCTCGATTTTGCGGGCGGCACGGTGGTACACATGTCGGCGGGCTGGGCCGCGCTGGCGGCGGCCATCTACCTCAAGCCCCGCCACTCGCGGAACGCCGAGCAGGTGCTACCCCCCGCCAACATTCCGTTTGTGCTGCTGGGCACGGGCCTGCTCTGGTTTGGCTGGTTTGGGTTTAATGCCGGCTCGGCCGGCGCGGCCAGTCCCTTGGCCGTGACGGCCTTTGCCACTACCAACGTGGCGGCTTCGGCGGCGGGCCTGGCCTGGATTTTATTTGATGTGGCGCGGGGCAAAAAGCTCTCGGCGCTGGGCTTCTGCATTGGGGCGGTAGTCGGGCTGGTGGCCATTACGCCGGCTTCGGGCTACGTTACGGTGCCGGTGAGCATCTTTATTGGGGCGATAGCGGGCGTCACGAGTAATTTCTTTGCCCACATGCGCTCCAAATCGCGCCTCGATGATACACTCGACGTGTTTCCGTGCCACGGCATCGGCGGCATGGTGGGGCTGATTATGACGGGCATCTTCGCCAGCAAAGCCGTGAACGCCGCCGCCGTGGATGGCCTGGCCTACGGGGGCACCAAGTTATTTCTGACGCATTTGCTGGCCCTGGTCATCGTATCGGCCTTCGCTTTTTGCGCTTCCTTTGCCCTGCTCAAGCTCACTGACCTGATTACGCCGCTGCGCGTAACCGCAGAAGAAGAGTCTGTGGGCCTCGATATGAGCCAGCACGAAGAACGCCTACTGGCTGGGGCTTAGAACCCTGCGGCTAGCGAGCCAAAGCAGTCCGTTTTGAATAATTATCCAAGGCCGGAGTGTTTGCTCCGGCCTTGCTGATTTCGGCTCCTACCCCCGCACCCGGTACCTTTGCTACCATGTTTCGTGACTTGCTCGAACGCTTGCACCAGTTTCGCCGCCAGCAGCGGCGGCGGCGGCAACAGGCCGACCTGGACCGCACTGATGCCGCGGCGCTGGCCACCCAGGCCCCGCCTAACCCGGCCCGCCTGCTGGTAGTGCGCAACGACTCCATTGGCGACTACCTGCTATACCGCCCCTGGCTGCGCCGGCTGGGCGAAGTGGCGCGGCAGCGCGGCCAGCGCCTGACCCTGGTAGCCAATAGCTTATGGGCCCCGCTGGCCCGCGCCTGGGATGCCGACCTGGTGGCGGAGGTATACGCCGTAGACTTCGGCCGCTTCAGTACCGACCTGAGCTACCGGGCCGAAGTGCTGCGCGAGCTAGGGGCAGTGGGGTTTGGGGAGGTGGTGTACCCGGTGCACGTGCGCGAGGCGGCCGTGGAGAATTTCATCCGGTTTTTGCGCGCGCCGGGGCGGCTGGCCAGCCAGGGCGAGCACCGCACGGGGCCTTGGTTCGCGGCGCTCGACGCGGGCTACACGCGGCGGCTGCCCGCCACCCGCGCGGTCCTGTTTGAGTACGACCGCAACCGCGAGTTTTTTGAGCACTGGCTGGCCGCTTCGGGAACCCTACCCCTCTCATTCGCCCCAACTACGCCGCTAGTGCTGCCCGCCACCGTGCGGGCGGCGGGCGCGGCCGAGGCGGCGGGCGGGCCCTACGTGGTGCTGTTTCCGGGGGCCAGCGCGGCGCGGAAGCGGTGGCCGGCCCGGCACTTTGCCCGGCTGGCGCAAGGGCTGCGCCAGCGCTACGGCAGTAGCTACCGGCTGGTGCTGGCCGGCAGCCCAGCCGACCAGCCGCACGCCCGGCAGATTATGAAGCTGGCCGGGCCCGGCGTGGCCCTTGACAACCGCTGCGGGCAAACCGACCTGCCGGGCCTGGCAGCGCTTATCGCCGGGGCGCGGCTGCTCATTAGCAACGACACCGTGGCGGCTCACCTGGCGGCCCAGGCTGGCACGCCCGCCCTAGTGCTGCTGATGGGCGAAAACTACGGCAAGTTTTTTCCCTACCCCCCCGCCCTGCTGCAAGCGCCCTGCCGCTGCCTGTTTCCGCCCGGCCAGGAGGCGCGGTTGGCACGGGGCGAGTTTGGCCCGCCCGCCCAGGACCCCGACATCAGCCAGATTGAGCCAGCGCGGGTGCTGGCCGCGGCGGCCGAACTATTGGGGTAGGGCTGGCGCGCGGGCGGCCGTAACTTTGCAGGACTATGACTCCCCAAACCGTTGCTTTTTATACGCTGGGCTGCAAGCTCAATTTCTCCGAATCGTCGGCCCTGGGGCGGCAGTTTGAGGAGCGCGGCGTGCGCCGCGTCGAGTTTGAACAGGGTGCCGACGTGTACGTGGTGAATACCTGCTCGGTCACGGATCACGCCGACCGCAAGTGCCGGCGGGTGGTGCAGCAGGCGCTTAAGCACAATCCGGCCGCATTCGTGGCCATCGTGGGCTGCTACGCGCAGCTCAAGCCCCAGGAGATTGCCGAAATTCCGGGGGTAGGCGTGGTGCTGGGCGCGGCCGAGAAATTCCGGCTGGCCGAGATTTTAGCAGAGCTGGAGCTCCCTACCCCCGGCGCGGCGGCCGGGCCGGGCCGGGTATTTGCCTCGCCCATCAGCGCGGCGCACGAGTTTCACCCGGCGCAGTCATTGGGCGAGCGCACGCGCACGTTTATGAAGGTGCAGGATGGCTGCGACTACTCGTGCGCGTTCTGCACTATTCCGCTGGCGCGGGGCGCGAGCCGCTCGGGTAGCATGGCCTCGGTGGTGGCGCGGGCAGAAGCCTTGGCCGCGCAGGGCGTGCGCGAAATCGTGCTCACGGGCGTTAACCTCGGCGATTTTGGCGTGCAAGGCCCGGAGCGCGAGCGCCGTGAGAACTTCACCCAACTGGTACAGGCGCTGGACGAAGTAGCCGGTATCCAGCGCTTTCGCATCAGCTCGTGCGAGCCCAACCTGCTCACCGACGAGATTATCCAGACTGTGGCGGCCTCGCGGCGCTTCATGCCACACTTCCACCTGCCGCTGCAAAGCGGCTCCGATAAAATCCTGGGCCTGATGCGCCGCCGCTACCGCCGCGCCCTCTACGCCGAGCGCGTGGCCCGCATCAAGGAGCTGATGCCGCACGCCGGCATCGGGGTGGATGTTATCGTAGGCTTTCCGGGCGAAACGGAAGCGGATTTTCTGGAAACCTACCAATTTCTAAACGAGCTGCCCATCAGCTACCTGCACGTTTTCCCGTACTCGGAGCGGGCCAATACGCTGGCCCCTACCCTGCCCGGCCGGGTACCCGAGCGCGTGCGCTCCGAGCGCACCACGCAGCTGCGCGGCCTATCGGAAAAGAAGAAGCGCGCCTTTTATGAGCAGCACGCGGGCTTCGAGACCGACGTGCTGTTTGAGGACGACGTGACCGATGGCCGGGTAGAAGGCTACACGCCCAACTACATCCGCGTGGCCGCCAAGTACGACCCGCTGCTGGTGGGCGAAATCCGGCCGTTGCGCCTCACGCAAGTAAACGCGCTGGGGCTGATGGAGGCAGAGGAAGTAGGGATATTTGTCTAAACCGCGGATTTATCGAATTCTTCGGATTAGTCGGATTTCGGGGACGATGTCCATTACAGCAAAAAGACCCGCTGAAGCGGGTCTTTTTGCTGTAATGGACATCTTAGTTTTCGCGTTTCGCGCCCTACGCGCCATCACCGAAATCCGATAAATCCGCGGTTTAGCTATTCCGTTCGAGGGCCTGCACCAGTTGCCGCATCAGCTGCTGCTGTTCCAGCAGGTGCTGGTTGCGCTGCTCGGCCAGGGCCAGCTGGTGCTGGAGGTACTGCGTCTGCAAGGCGGCGGTGAGGTAGGCTAGGTCTAGCGCGGCGGCGGGGGCTGGCGGCGCAGCGGGGGGTAGGGCCGGCTCTTGTCCGGCGGGCGCGTCAGCCACTGGCGCGGCGGGCGCGCGAGCGGAAGCAGCATTGAGCAGTGGCGCGGGGGTAGGCGGAGAGACGGCCTCATACGTCAGCATGCCACCCTGGCCGAGCAGGAGCCAGTCTTTTGACACATTTGGATAAGTCTCAAACACCTTACACAACAGGTCGAAGCCAGGCTTATTGCGCTCGTCTACCAAGTGCTGAATAACGGTCGCGGTCTTGTCCAGCGACTGCGCGAAGGCATTTTTACTCATTCCCAAATGGTGAATAAGCTCCGTAAAACGCTGGCCGATGGAAGTAGAAGCCGACATATGCGAAATCAAAGGATTACACAAATGTAAAAGCCCGCGCTCATTCAAGCGTCCACCAAGCTGACAAGCTCAACACCTGCCAGCCGCTTGAGCGGCGTATCCGCGAAATCCATTAAATCAATTTAAATCTACGGTCTATTCGTAGCGCAGGCTGTCAATCGGGTCGAGCGCGGCAGCCTTGCCGGCCGGGTAGGAGCCGGCCAACAGGCCCACCGACACACAGATACTCAGCCCTACCCCCACCCAGAGCCAGGGCACCAGAAACGACTTGCTGCCCGCCAGCGAAGCCACCGCGTTGCCGGCCCCTACCCCCAGCAGGATGCCAAACGTGCCGCCCAGCACGCAAATGACGATGGCTTCCAGCAGGAATTGCAGCCGCACCTGCCGCGCCGTAGCCCCCAGCGCCTTGCGGATGCCGATTTCGCGGGTGCGCTCGGTTACCGATACCAGCATGATGTTCATGAGGGCGATACTGGCCCCGAGCAGCGCCAGAAAAGCGATGATGCCGCCCGCCACGCGCATCTTACCACTGAGCGAATCGAGGGTATTGCTCAGCGAGTCGGGACTCTCGACGTCGAAGGAGTCTTCCTGGCCCAGGCGGTCGTTGCGCACGGCGCGCATCACGCCGGTGGCCTGGCTTTGCAGAAAGCCCAGCGCGCCGGCGGTGGGCGTAGCCGTCTTGATATCGTAGGTGAGCGCGCCCTGGCGGGGCAGTTGGTTGCCGGTTTCGAGGGGCACCAGCAACAGGCGGTCGGCCCCGGAGCCGCCCATCGTGCTGCCACTTTTTTCGAGCAGGCCCACCACCTGGAAGCGCTGACCCAGGGCGTAGATGTATCTGCCCACGGGATTCAGCTGCGGAAAAAGCTTGTCCTTCACCTCATCGCCGATGATAACCGCGTTGGCCCCGGTATTCAGCTCGGCCGGCGAGAAGGTGCGGCCCTGAGTGAGGGTGTAGCTCTGGATGCGCAGGTAATTTTCATCGCCCGCGATGACCTGCATATTGGGGTTGGTTTTCTGGCCGTTGGCCTTCGCCTCGGTGGCCCCGCTGATGAGGGCCGACAAGCCCACCACGGCGGCCGGCTCGCGGCGGCTCAACTCCTTTTTGTAGAGCGTGGCCTGCAAATAGCTGAGCGCCGGGTACTGCTTGCCCTGCACGCCGCCGCGCCGGAAGCGGTTGCCGTAGCCCTTAGCCTTGATTTCAAAAGCGTTGGCCCCAAGGCTGGCGAAGGTCTCGCCCAGCGAGTTGCGCATGGCATCAATGGCCGTGAGGATGCCCACCAGCGCCATCAACCCGATGCTCACGATGAGCGCCGTGAGAATGGTGCGCAGCAAATTGCCGGTGATGGAACGCAAGGCTTCGCGGATATTTTCGAGGAAGGACATTTTTTGATGGGCTGATAGGCTGATTAATTGATGTACTGGTGGAATGAGCAGTTGCTGGTGCTGGTACTAGTGGCGCAAAAAAGCGCGTTTGCACCCAGCATAGTAGCCCATTAACCAATCAGCACCTCAAAAATCCGTACCTTGAACTACGGTTGCGGCCGGCCCGTTGGCAAGCCAGCTCTTAGTCCTCAAAAGTATGTTCTTAAAGCGTCTTGTTCTGCTGCTGACCCTGCTAGCCCCTACCCTGGCGGCCCGCGCCAACCATATTTTCATCCCGATGGATGACACTCAGAAGGAATGCCTGAAGGCTTATGGGCTGTGCTACTGGGCGTTGAGCAAGCAAATTGAGGTAGACTGGCTGCTCAACTACCGCGGCGGCTCGTTTGCCTGCGAGGCCTCGCAGGCGGTGGAAAGCGAGCTGAGCGTGCGCGGCATCACGTTCCAGACCATTTCGGAGGCGCAGTACACCGGCATCTTGCAGCAAATAGCCGACCCCAACGCCAACATGGACGTGATGAAGCTGGAGAAAGTGCCCAAAATCGCGGTTTACACGCCCAAGGGCAAGCAGCCCTGGGACGATGCCGTAACGATGGTGCTCACCTACGCCGAGATTCCTTACGATAAAATCTACGACGATGAGGTGCTGAGCGGCGTGCTGCCCAAGTACGACTGGCTACACCTGCACCACGAGGATTTTACGGGCGAGTACGGCAAGTTTTACAGCGCCTACCGCTACGCACCCTGGTACCAGCAGCAGCAGCACGATGCCGAAGCGGCCGCTAAGCGCAACAACTTCAAGAAAGTGAGTGAGATGAAGGCCGCCGAGGCTGTGAAAATGCAGGAGTTTATCGCGGGCGGGGGCTTTATGTTCGCCATGTGCTCGGCCACCGATAGCTACGACATTGCGCTGGCCGGGCTGGGGGTGGATATGGTGGGCCCAATGTACGACGGCGACCCGGCCGACCCCAACGCCCAGAGTAAGCTCAACTTCAACCGGACGCTGGCTTTTCAAAACTTCCACCTAAGGATGAATCCGCTGGAGTACGAGTATTCCGACATTGATATGCAGCCGCAGGAGCGCGGCTTATACGAGCAAAATGATTACTTTCAGCTCTTTACCTTCTCGGCTAAGTATGACCCGGTGCCCACGATGCTGACCCAGAACCACGAGAGAACCATTCATGGCTTTATGGGTCAGACCACCGCATTTCGCAAAAGCCTCATCAAGCCCGACGTTATTATCATGGGCGAAACCAAGCAGGACGGCGAGGTGCGGTACATGCACGGCATCCTCGGCAAAGGCACCTGGACCTTTTATGGCGGCCACGACCCCGAAGACTATCAGCACCTGGTAGGCGAAGAGCCCACCGACCTCTCCCTGCACCCCAATTCGCCTGGTTACCGCCTGATTCTAAACAACGTGCTGTTTCCGGCCGCCAAGAAGAAAAAGCAGAAAACCTAGCCGACGGGTTACCCTGCCCTACCCCCCTTGCTCCCGCTAGTGCTGCTAGCGGGAGTTTTTTGTGGGCCAATAACTTGCCTTATCCAGCCTGAAGCTATAAAATTATAAGTAAAATTCTATTATTATTTTAAATGTACAATTTTTGATTTCCACTCAGTATCTTCGCTGCGTTCTTTATGTTAGCCCCTACCCCTATCTTTTTACGCGATGCGAGCACTACTTATATTAGGAGGCGGCGGCCTGGTGGCGCTGCTGAGCGCCGCGCCGGCCCACGCCCAGGTTGATAGCGTGCGGGCCAGCACGCTACCCGGCCGGCAGGTGGCTGAGAAGGCCTATAATACCGGCTTAGCGGCTTTTACAGCCCAAAACTACCCGGCGGCGCTCACCAGTTTCAACCAGGCCGTGACGACCAAGGCCGACTTTGCGCCGGCCTACGCCGGCCGGGGCGCTACCCAACTGGCTTTGCTGAACTACCCGGCCGCCGTGGCCGACTACGACCAGGCCCTCAAGCTGGAGCCGGGCGCGTTTGCCAGCTACTACGGCCGGGGCCAGGCCCAGGAAGCCGCCGGCCAGCCCGCTGCCGCTGAGGCCGACTACGGCGCGGCCCTGCAAGCCAACGCCGCCTACGCACCGGCCTGGTACCATCGGGGCGTGTTACGCTTTGAAAAAGGCGATTACGAGGCAGCCCGTGCCGACTTTGACGGGGCCGCGAAGGCCGACCCGACCTACGCTTTCGCCTACCACGACCGCGCCAGCACGCACCTGCGGCTGGGTAACTACCCGGCCGCTGTGGCTGATTATTCGCGGGCGCTGGAGCTGCAGCCGACGTTGCTGCCCGCCCTACTCAATCGGGCCGCCGCCGAGCGCCGCACCGGCCAGCTGCCCGCGGCCCTGCGCGACTACGACGCTTACCTGGCCCAGAAAACTGATAACCCGTTGGCTTTCACCAATCGGGGTAACGCCCGCTTCGAGAATCAGGACTATGCCGGAGCGGTAGCCGACTTCGACCGCGCCATTGCCCTGGATGCCAAATACGCCTACGCCTGGAACAACCGCGCCGCCGCCGAGCTGAAGCTCAAGCAGTACGCTAAGGCCAGCGCCGATGCCACCGAGGCTCTACGCTTGGCCCCGCGCTACGCCGAAGCCTTCCTCAACCGCGGCCACGCCCGCGAAATGCTGCGCCAAGCCGACGAAGCCTGCCAGGACTGGCAGCAGGCCGCCGCCCTGGGCCTCAGCGCCGGCAGTAGCTACGCCGCGGCGGCGGGCTGCGCGGGCGCAGTTGTTGAGGCGACGGCGGATAAGTAGCCGCTCGGTTTTGACAACTACTTAAATAGAACGGTCATGCTGAGCTTGCCGAAGCATCTCTACCGCATCGTTGAATGGCGCGGAGGAAGCGGTAGAGATGCTTCGGCAAGCTCAGCATGACCGTTCTATTTTATCTGATTTTATAAAATAATTTTATACAAAGTCCGCCTGTATGCAACGGATATTTCTGCCAGTTATTTTAATAGCTACCAGTTTACTAGCCATCAGCGCCCGCGCCCAAAGCGTGGAGTTTTCCAAGGATGAGTTCGCGGCTGACAAGCAGGGGCTCAAGGAAGCCCAGCGCGAGCTGAAGGCCGGCAATGAGGCATACCAGGCCGACCCCGCGCACTACGGGGAGGCCCTACCCCACTACCTGACCGCCCAGCAGTTCAACGCCAATAACGCGGCGCTCAATGTTAAAATCGGCGACTGCTACCTGCATTCGGGCACCAAAACCCTAGCCCTACCCTACCTGCAAAAGGCGATGAAGCTGGACCCGGCCAGCAGCCCACGCCTGCACTACCTGCTGGCCCGCGCCCTGCACCTGAGCGCCAAGTGGGCCGAGGCTGCCAAGGAATACCAGCTCAGCAGCCCCACCGGCCCCCGTGACCAGGCCAGCGAAAACGAGCCCGTGACGGCCGAGGACTTGGCCCGCCGCATCCGGGAGTGCCACAATGGCCAGGAGTTAGAGAAGAGCCCGGTGCGCGTGTTTATTGATAATGCCGGGCCAGCCGTGAACTCAGCCTACTCCGACTATGGGCCCGTGGTGACGGCCGATGAGGCCACGCTACTTTTCACTTCGCGCCGGCCCACCGGCCCCAACGCGCCCAAAGACCCCAGCACCGACGGCTATTTCGAGGATATTTACCAGACCGTAGCGCGGGGCCGCGCCTGGCAGCCGGCCACTAACTTGGGCGCGCCTGTGAACTCGGCCGGCCACGACGCTACCGTGGGCCTCGCGCCCGATGGCCAGCGCCTGCTGGTATACGCCGACGAAAACGGCGGCGACCTGCGCGAATCGGAATTGCAGGGCACGACCTGGACCAAGACCCAGCGCCTACCCGGCCGCATCAACTCCAAGTACCACGAGTCGTCGGCGGCCTACTCGCCCGACGGGCGCACCCTCTACTTCGTGAGCGACAAGCCCGAGGGCGGGCGCGGCGGGCGTGATATTTATAGGATAGACCTCGCCGGCAAGGGCCAGCCCGAAAACCTGGGCCCGACCATCAACACGCCCTACGGCGAGGAGGGAGTTTTTTTAATGCCCGATGGCAAGACGCTGTATTTTTCCTCCGAGGGCCACAACTCGATGGGCGGCTACGACATCTTTAAGTCTACGCTGCGCGACGGGCAGTGGAGCGAGCCCGAAAACCTGGGCTGGCCGATTAATACGCCCGATGACGACGTATTTTTCGTGACATCGGCCTCGGGGCGGCACGGCTATTATTCTTCCGACCGGCCGGGCGGCCTCGGGAGCAAAGACATCTATCGTATCACCTTTCTAGGCCCCGAAAAGCCGCCCGTGCTTAGTGAGGAAAGCCCGCTGCTGGCCTCACGGCTGGCCCCGCTGACGCAGCCGCCGCTAGCGCCGCCGGTAGCAGTGGCCACAGCCCAGGTTACCATTTTGAAGGGCACCGTGACGGATGCCACCACCCGGCAGCCACTGGAAGCTACTATTGAGTTGGTGGATAACGCTGCTAGCCAGGTTATTGCCTCCTTTCACAGCAATGCCACGTCGGGCAACTACCTGGTGAGTCTACCTTCTGGCACCAACTACGGCATCGTGGTGCGGCAGGAGGGCTATCTATTTCACTCCGAGAATTTCGACCTACCCGCCGGGGCCGCCTATGCCGAAGTGGTGAAGGATATTCCGCTCAAAAAGCTGGAAGTGGGCGTGATTGTCGTGTTGAACAACATCTTCTTCGATACCGGCAAGGCTACCCTGCGCCCCGAAAGCACCGCCGAGTTGGAGCGTCTGCAAGCGCTACTGAGCGCTCAGCCCGCCATTCGGCTCGAAATGGCGGGTCACACCGACAACGTGGGTAAGCCCGCCGCCAACCAGGACCTGAGCCAGCGCCGCGCCCAGGCCGTGGTCGCCTACCTCGCGACCCACGGCATCGCCGCCGACCGCCTCACCGCCGCCGGATACGGCGACACCCGGCCCGTCACGTCCAACGCTAACGCCGCCGGCCGACAGCTCAATCGCCGCACCGAATTCAAGGTGACGGGTAAATAGAGTTTTTCCGCGCGAAACCTCGCGCGGAAAAACTCTACCCCTTGGCCGTTAGCGTGATGTACGGGATAATGCACTCCTCCAACGATACGCCGCCGTGCTGGAACGTGTCCTTATAGTAGTTCACGTAGTAATTATAATTGTTGGGGTAGGCGAAGAAATAATCGCCGAGCGTAAAGACATAAGCCGTCGAAACATTTTCGCGGGGCAGAAAAATGCTTTCCGGCTTGCGCACCACGTAGATATCGCGGCTCTCATCAAAGCCCAGGTTACGGCCGTGCTTGTAGCGCAGATTGGTATTCGTATTGCGGTCACCCACAATCTTATACGGACGCTTCACGCGAATAGTGCCGTGGTCGGTGGTGATGATGAGCTTACCCTTTTTCTCTGAAATGGTCTGAAGCATTTCGTAGAGCGGCGAGTGCAGAAACCACGAGCGCGTGAGGCTACGGTAGGCACTTTCGTCGGCGGCCAGCTCGCGTATCATCGCCATGTCGGTGCGGGCGTGCGAGAGCATGTCCACAAAATTATAGACGATGACGTTGAGCTTGTAGTTGTTGTGCAGGTTGGCCATCTTACCCAGCAAGTCCTTGCCCGCCTGCAAGTTAGTTATCTTGTGGTAGCTATGCTTAGCCTTCTGGTTATTGCGCTGGAAATTGATTTCCAGGAACTCAGCTTCGTGCAGGTTCTTGCCCTCTTCGTCCTCGTCCCAGACCCAGAGGTTGGGATATTTCTTCTGAATATCGCCCGGCATCATGCCCGCGAAAATGGCGTTGCGGGCGTAGGCCGTAGTGGTAGGCAGAATAGCATAGTACATCTCCTCCGAATCCACCGTAAACAGTTCGGCGATAATGGGTTCGAGTACTTTCCACTGGTCGTAGCGGAGGTTATCAATAAGCAGAAAATACACGGGCGTGTCGCCGGTCTGCTTCATTAGCGGGAATACTTTTTCCTTGAACAGCTGGTGCGACATGAGCGGCGCGTCTTTGTCGCGGCCGTTCACCCAGTCTTCGTAGTTCTCCATAATGAAGCGGCCGAAGTAGGTATTCGCCTCGTCCTTCTGCATGTTGAAGACCTCCGCCATGCTCTTACCTTCGGTTTCATTAATCTCTAGCTCCCAGTAAACCAGCTTTTTATACACATCGGCCCACTCTGAAGGGGAAAGGCGGTCGGAGAGCTGCATTCCGAGCTGGCGGAAGTCACGCTGGTAGCCCGAGTTCGTAGCTTCGGTTACTAAGCGCTTGTTATCCAGCACTTTCTTCACCGACAGCAGAATCTGGTTCGGGTTGACGGGCTTGATGAGGTAATCGGCGATTTTGGCCCCGATGGCACCCTCCATAATGTGCTCTTCCTCACTCTTGGTAATCATCACGACGGGCACCGTGGGGCGCACCACCTTGATTTCGGTGAGCGTTTCGAGGCCGGTGAGGCCAGGCATATTTTCGTCCAGAAAAACCAGGTCGTAGGTATGTTCCTGCACTTCTTCGAGGGCATCGGCCCCGGAGTTGACGGGCGTTACATCGTAGCCTTTCTCCTTGAGAAAGAGGATGTGCGGCTTGAGCAGGTCAATTTCATCATCGGCCCAAAGAATGGAGTAGCGTTGCATAAGCGAGGGCACGCCGGTGGGGGCGTGCCAGGGGAAAAAGGTAAGCAATAGCGGCTCTAACGGCCAGGCAGGCCCGCCTAGTATCCGGGGGGTAGGCGGGCCGTCCGTAGCTTTACCGGAAAACTGGGGTTTGGGTTCCTGTAAGCGCCGCCTAGTCGGCCAACCGGCCCTAAACCCCGGCCAATGCCGGCTGGGCGGCCCTCGTACTTGATGAATAAAAAGAAGATTTTCAACGACCCGGTGTATGGGTTCGTCACGGTACCAACCGAGCTGCTGTTCGACCTCATCGAGCACCCGTACTTTCAGCGGCTGCGGCGCATTCAGCAGCTGGGGCTCACCAACTTCGTGTATCCGGGGGCGTTGCACACGCGCTTTCACCACGCGCTGGGGGCCATGCACCTCATGCAGCTAGCCCTGCGCACGCTCAAAGACAAGGGGGTAGGGATTTCGGCGGCCGAGGGCGAGGCGGCCCAGATTGCCATTCTGCTGCACGACATCGGCCACGGCCCACTTTCGCACGCGCTGGAAACCAGTATCTTCCAGGATGTGCCCCATGAGCAGCTGTCGCTTTATTTAATGCAGCGGCTCAATGAAGAATTTGGCGGCAAGCTGAGCTTGGCCATCGAGATGTTTCAGGGCAGCTACGGGCGCGATTTTTTTCACCAATTGGTTAGTTCCCAATTGGATATGGACCGGCTCGACTACCTCAACCGCGACTCATTCTACACTGGCGTGCAGGAGGGTAGGCCGGGCGCCGACCGCCTCATCAAGATGCTGCAAGTGGTGGATGAGCGCCTGGTGCTGGAAGAAAAAGCCGTGTACTCGGTCGAGAATTTTCTGGTAAGCCGCCGGCTGATGTACTGGCAAGTATATCTGCACAAGACCGTTACGAGCGCCGAGCAGATGGTCATTCGCACTATGCAGCGCGCCCGCGACCTGGCCCGCGCCGGCGTGGCGGTGCCGGGTAGCAGCTGCCTCACCTTCTTCCTGGGCCACGCCGTGTCGCTGGCCGAATTCGAAACCAATACCGACATCCTCAACCACTTCGTGGAGCTGGACGATACCGATA
Source organism: Hymenobacter psoromatis (assembly GCF_020012125.1). NCBI lineage: Bacteria > Pseudomonadati > Bacteroidota > Cytophagia > Cytophagales > Hymenobacteraceae > Hymenobacter > Hymenobacter psoromatis. The sequence goes on along the minus strand of NZ_JAIFAG010000001.1, from coordinate 1,325,287 downwards.
TCTGGTCGGCCATCAAAAGCTGGAAAGGCCACGCTGACCCGGTGCTGAGCTTTCTGGCTAAGAGCCTGATAAACCGCCAGTTGTTCAAGATTATCATCGCCCCCGAGCCCTACGACGAAGAGTTTCAACTCGGCATCGTGGAGCTGATTGCCGAGCGCTTCGGCCTCACGCCCGACGATGCGCGGCAACTAATGATAACCGGCCGCCTTAGCAACACCGCCTACGACCCGGCTAGTAATGAGACGATTAATATTCTCACCAAGCTTGGCAAAGTCGTGAACGTGGTGGAGGCGTCGGATTTACCCAACATTCGGGCGCTGAGCCAGAAAGTGCAGAAATACTACATCTGCTACCCCAAGGAAATTTTGCGGGACTAGGGCGTGAGTGCCATTAGCCAAACCTGCTATAAATAACAGGTTTGGCTAATGGCACTCACGCCCTAGACAGAAGGTGCAAGAATAGCGCGCAACAAAATAGTAGCGTTATTTCTGCACGAATTTCTTGCGCAGCTCTACAATCTGGTCCTTGAACTTCTTGTCCGAATCAATCAAATCGGACACCGTTTGAACCGAGTGGATGACCGTGGCGTGGTCCCTCCCCCCGAAGTGATAGCCGATAGTTTTGAGCGAGTGGTTGGTGTGCTCCTTAGTGAAGTACATAGCCACCTGCCGGGCCGTAACTATCTCTTTCTTACGGGTTTTGTCCTTCAACAGCGCCACCGGCACGCTGAAGTAGTCGGCCACCGTTTTCTGAATAAAATCGACATTAACCTCGGCCTCTACCTCCTCAATAATGTGGCGCAGGGCACCTTTGGCCATTTCGAGGTCAATGTCGCGGCGGGTTAATACGCTCTGGGCCAGCAGGGTCGTGAGTACGCCTTCAAGCTCGCGCACGTTGGTGGGCACCGAATGGGCCAAATACTCCACCACCTGCGGCGCGATTTCCATGCCGTCCTGCTGAGCCTTATTCTGGATGATGGCGATGCGCGTTTCGAAGTCGGGGCTTTGCACGTCGGCCGTGAGGCCCCACTTAAAGCGGGAAAGCAGCCGGTCTTCGAGGCCGCTCAGCTCGCGCGGCGGGCGGTCGCTGGTCATCACGATTTGCCGGCCGCCCTGGTGCAAGTGATTGAAGATGTGGAAGAACATCTCCTGCGTCTTGCCCTTATTGGCCAGAAACTGCACATCGTCGAGGATGAGCACATCCACGAGCAGGTAGAAGTTGGCGAAGTCCTGCACGGCGTTGCGCTGCAGGCTTTCGATAAACTGGTTGGTAAATTTCTCGGCCGAGACGTAGAGCACGAACTTCTCGGTATTCGTGGCCTTGATGTGGTTACCGATGGCCTGCACCAAGTGCGTTTTGCCCAGCCCTACCCCCCCGTACACCATGAGCGGGTTGAAGGCGGTGGTGCCGGGCTTATTGGCCACGGCGAGGCCCGCCGAGCGGGCCAGGCGGTTGCAATCGCCCTCCACGTAGTTGTCGAACGTGTAGGTAGTATTCAGCTGCGAGGGCACGATGTTGCGGTCCATCGTCTTGGCCGCATCGAAGGGGTTGCGCAGGGTATTGGCGGCGACCTGGGCGGCGGTGGCGGTGTTACCGCCGGGCACCAGGTGGCGGGCCTGGGCCACCGGCCGGTTGGGCTGAATGCCGCCGGGTGCCGTGCCGTAATTGGGAGTAGGGCGGCCTTCGGGCGGCACGGCCAGGCTGGGGGCCGTTTTGCGGGCCGGCGGCAGGTGCATGGTTTTGGCCGAGGCCTGGGCATTACCCTGGTCCACTATCACGCTGTACTCCAGGCGGCCTTCGGGGCCAAGCTCTTGGTAGATAGCGCGTTTCAACTCCTCTACGTACTGCTCTTCGAGGTATTCGTAGAAGTAAACGCTCGGCACCTGGATGGTGAGCACATTGCCTTGCAGCTCAATCGGCACGATGGGCAGGAACCACGTATTGAAGCTCTGCTCCCCCACCTCGGCGCGGATAACGCGCAGGCACTTAGCCCAAACAGTGCGGAAATCCTGCGGCATGAGGTGAAAGAAAGAGACCCGGGTAGGCGGTCAGCAGCGAAAAAAGCCCCCCAAGTTCGGACCACGCCAGCGGCCGGCCCAACTTGAGGGGGACAAATTTGCGCATAAACCAGCAGACAAAAAAGCCGCCGAATGCTTGCTAATATCGGGCCGCTAGCAGGTAGCACCCACGGGCAGCACCAGCGCCCCGGTAGCCCGCACCGGCTGAGCGCCGCGCCGCAGCTCGTAGTCGATACGGCCGAGGTTGATGCCCGACCAGCCGACCTGGTTTATGAGCGTTACGTGGCCCTGGGGGCCGGTTATGGGCTCGGGAGTGGGCATAAAGGTGTGGGTGTGGCCACCCAAAATCAGGTCGATGCCGCCGACCTGAGCGGCTAGTTTGCGGTCGTCAATTTTTTCTTCTTCGTACTTGTAGCCGAGGTGCGAAAGGCAGATAACCATGTCGCAGCGCTCGCGCTGGCGCAGCAGCTGCACCTGCGCTTTGGCTACCGCCACGGGGTCGAGGTACTGGGTAGTGCCGAAGTTTTTATCCGCTACCAGTCCCTTTAGCTCGATGCCAAGGCCGAAAACACCGATGCGCGCGCCGCCCTTCTCAAACACCTTATAGGGCGCGAAGCGGCCGGCCAGCGGCGTACCGCCGAAGTCGTAGTTGGCGATGAGGAAGGGGAAGCCGGCGTTGGGCAGCTGCTTTTGCAGGCCTTCGAGGCCATTGTCAAAGTCGTGATTGCCAAAGGTACTGGCATCGTACTTCATGCGCGACATGAGCTTGTACTCGAGCTCGCCCTGGAAGAAGTTGAAATACGGCGTGCCCTGCCAAATGTCGCCCGAGTCGAGCAGCAGCACGTTCGGCTCCTGGCTGCGCACCTGGTTGATGAGGGCCTCGCGGCGGGCCATGCCGCCGAGCCCGGCCCACTTCGGGGCATTGTCGGGGAAAGGCTCGATGCGCGAGTGCATATCGTTGGTATGCAGAATAACGAGCCGCGCCGGGCCGCCGGCCGCGTGGGCTACCAGGCTGGGGCCGAGCACGCTCAGGCCGGCCGTACCAAGCAGGGATTGCTGGAGAAAGGAACGACGTTTCATTTAATAGATACCAAGATATCAAGTTAGAATTTACACAAAATCGTTTGTCATTTGCGAGCGTAGCGCGGCAATCGCCCCAGAACGACACCCGAGCCAGTCGTTCATCCATCGTTCGAGAACGATTGTCGTGCTGCGCTCGCAATGACAAACGCCTTCGCATAAATTACAGTTAACTGACTCAATTAACCCTACCTCCCGCCGGGGCCGCAACGGGCTGGCCAGTGGCGGTGAGGGCCTTGATATGGTCCACGATGGCGGTGCGCAGCAGTAGGCCGGTGTGGCGCAGCCGGGCGGACTTGAGAAAATCCATGTGGTCGCCGCCGCCGGCCAGGTAGTCCGAGATGGCGATGGAATAAGTCCGGGCGGGGTCCAAGGGCTGGCCGCCGATGCGAATAGTTTGGGGCTTGTTATCGGGCCCCACGGTATAGGTAGCGCCCGAAACGGCCATGTGCACGGGCGCGGCGTAGTCGAAAAGCTGCTGCACTACGGGGCCGGGCGCGTCGAGCACCACCAGCTCGTTCTCGAAGGGCATTAGCTCGAATACGTTGCCCAGCGTGACGGGGCCGGCGGGCAGGGCGTTGCGCATGCCGCCGTTGGTCATCACGCCCAGGGCAATGGGCTCGCCCTTGAAATACTGGCTGGCGGCGGTGCGCTGCAAGTCGGCCACGAAGTCCACGATGGCGTTTTCGCCCGGATTCTTACCCAGCGCCTCCGGGGCCGTGCCGATAACCTGCTGCATTTCGCGCTCCACCTGCTCGTGGTAGGGCCGGATGTAGGCGGCCGCACCGGCATCAGGGGCGATAGCGCTGCCCACCGGCTGGCTGGTGCTGGGCGGCAAGTGGGCCGTGGCCACGAGCGGACCGCGCTGGCAGGCCGTGGCCGAGCCAAGAAAAAGAAGACCGAACGTTGCCGAACGAAACAAGTGCATAGGAGAGGGCATTGGGCCTGGCGCTTAGGAAGCCGGGGCAGCCCAAAGTTACGTGAGCGGGGCGGCAGCCCCGCTCTGGCTGAAGCAGGCGGCTTTTTTTCTACCCAAAAGAGGAGCTGCAAATGCTTAGTTTTATTAAACGTGTAGCTCTACCATTGCTTAGTACGGCGGCCAGCGTATGCGGAGGGCACGGTAACTTGCGGGCGGTGCCGCCCGCACGCCGTCCTTCTACTATGCCCGATTCTTCCCCACCCCCTACCCCCCCGGTTTCGTTTCCCGAGTTCGCGCCCGTCAGCACGGCGCAGTGGCAGGCGCAGCTAACCCGCGAACTGAAAGGGGCCGACCCAGCCAGCCTGCGCTGGACCTTGCCCGACGGCCTCACGCTGGAGCCTTTTTACCACCGCGAAGCGCTCACTGCCCTGGGCGGCCTACCCGCGCCCCTACCCCCCCGGCCCGCGCCCTGCCGCAACGTGGTGGCCCTGAGCGTGCCCGCTGGCACTGATGGCCGCCTACAAATAGCGCAAGGGGCCGACGCGCTGGCGCGCGGGGCCGATGGGTTGCACTTCATCCTGCACGGCGACTCTACCCCCTTCGGCGTGGCCGACCTGGCTGCGCGCCTACCCCTGGCCGGCACCTGGCTGAGCTACACCGTGGCGCAAGGCCCCGAGCTGCTGCTGGCCCGGCTAGCTACCGCCGCCGAAGGCAATCCGCTGCGGGGTTTTTTGCGCTTCATACCGCCGGCTGGACCCGAGGGGGCCGAGCTGCTGGCCTTTCGGCAGGCGCTGCGCCAGTGCGTGGAGCTGGCGCGGGCGTGGCCAGATTTTTCGGCACTGGCCGTGAACGGGACGTTTTTTGGTAATCGCGGGGGCACGCTGACCCAGCAACTAGCCTTCAGCCTAAGCACCGCCGCCGCTTTGCTTACCGAGCTGCCGGCTGAGAACGGGGCTAGCCCCAGCCTGGCCGACGTGGCGCGAGCCCTGCACCTGGAGGTAGCCGTGGGCCCCAGCTACTTTCCCGAAATAGCCCGGCTGCGGGCCACGCGCCGGCTGTGGGCCACGCTGCTGCACGGCTATGGCCTACCCCCCGCCGGGGCGGCTACGCTACCCATTCACGCCAGCACCAGCACCTGGACCCAAACCACCCTCGACCCGCACACCAACCTGCTGCGCCACACCACCGAGGCCATGAGCGCGGTGCTCGGCGGCGCCGACTCCGTGCAGGTCGCGCCGTTTGATTGTCTCTACCAGGCCCCCAACGAGTTTAGCGCCCGGCTGGCCCGCAACCTGCCGGTGATTTTGCAGGAAGAAGCCCACCTCGACTGGGTAGCCGACCCGGCGGCGGGCTCCTATTTTATCGAGACGCTGACCGACGAGTTGGCCCGCGCCGCCTGGGCCGAGTTTCAGGCCCTGGAGGCGCAGGGCGGCATGGCCATCGCCCGCGGCCGCGCCCTGGAGGCCGTGAGCCAGGCCGGGCTTGATAAGTTTAAGCGCATTGCTACCGGCCAGGACGTGGTAGTGGGTACCAACCGCTTCCAGAATTTCCAGGAGAAATTCGATTTTCAGCCCAAGCAATTGCTGCGCTCGGGCGATTTTGATACGACCCGCGCCACCTACCCCAGCGAGGTGCTGCGCCTGGCCACGGCCCTGCACTTTGAGCGCCGCGCCAACCAGGACAAGCAAGCGACGCTGGTGCTGCTCGGCGATTCCCGCGTGAACGAGGACATCGCCGAGGCGTTCTGGCACTTGCTGCACCCCGGCGCACCGGTCCAGCCACCTATGCCCGATATCGCGCCCGACTCGTATTCCGTGCTGTTTTCCAAGCCCGACGCAGCCACCCTCATGTACGCCCGCCCCGCGCAGTTCGACCAGCTAGCGCGGGTGGTGCAGCAGGTGCCCAGCGGCCACGTTTTCGAGATTCCCTCGCTCATTACCTCTGATTTAGCTACGCTATTAGAGGCCGTGCGGGTATTTGGGTTCCAGGAATTCGTGGTGGAAGGGCACCACACGGAGGAAGTGCTGGCGCGGTTGCAGGGGCGGTAACGTTTAATAATTAGCCGTTTATCCGATGAAAGCAGGTGGCAAAATAATAGTTGGGCTGCTAATGCTACCTCTCGGCCTAGCTTTTATCTATTCATACTCTCAGCGCAAGCCCGAAAAGCTAAGATTTTATTTTGAAGATAATTTAGAATCCGATGTTTGGCGTGTTCCCATTATTGAGCCTTATCAGCTCATCACAACGGATGGCGTTAATAATCATCAAGCTGGTTATAGCAGGTGGACTTTTCAGGAACCAGATTTCCAAGAATACTTTCACCCAGACTCCATTAATTATCAGCCCGGATTCATCACTTTCCACGACACTTCCCAGCACAGCTATGGCTTTTGTGATATCACTCATAAAAGTATCAACTATTGCAACGATTATCAGCAATTTCGGAAGCTTGCGATTACCAAGGGTCTGTCGAAATTTTTATACAGTACTGAAATGGTTTACGAAGGCTGGTCTCAAACCAGACTATTACCCTGGGCGAAGGATATTTTAATGCAGCGGTGGGGCTTAACCAATAAAAACAACTAAATAATGCGTCCCGATTTTTCCACTATTCCCTACGACGCGGCGGCGCTTCCTACCCCACCCAAGCCGGCCGACTACCCCACCAATGGCCCAGCCGTGTACACGGCCGCCGACGTGGCGCACCTGCCGCACCTGGGCTTCGGGGCGGGCATAGCGCCTTATCTGCGAGGGCCTTACGCCAGCATGTACGTGCGCTCGCCCTGGACCGTGCGGCAGTACGCGGGCTTCTCGACGGCCGAGGAGTCGAACGCTTTTTACCGGCGCAACCTGGCCGGCGGGCAGAAAGGGCTGAGCGTGGCCTTCGACCTGGCCACGCACCGGGGCTACGACTCGGACCACCCCCGCGTGGTGGGCGACGTGGGCAAGGCCGGCGTAGCCATTGATACGGTGGAGGATATGAAGATTCTCTTCGACCAGATTCCGCTGGGCGAGATGTCGGTGAGCATGACCATGAACGGGGCGGTGCTGCCCATTCTGGCTTTTTTTATCGTGGCAGCCGAGGAGCAGGGGGTAGGGCCGGAGCAGCTGACGGGCACCATTCAGAACGATATTCTGAAGGAGTTTATGGTGCGCAATACCTACATCTACCCGCCCGCACCGAGTATGCGGCTCATCGCCGACATCTTCGCCTACTCGGCCGAGTTTATGCCCAAGTTTAATAGCATCAGCATCTCGGGCTACCACATGCACGAAGCCGGCGCCACCGCCGAGCTGGAACTGGCCTACACCCTGGCCGACGGCTTGCAATACGTGCGCGCCGGCCTGGCGGCGGGCCTGAAAATCGACGATTTCGCGCCGCGCCTATCCTTCTTCTGGGGCATCGGCATGAACCACTTTCTGGAGATTGCCAAGCTGCGCGCCGGCCGCCTGCTGTGGGCTAAGCTTATTCAGCAATTCAACCCGCAGAGCCCTAAGAGCCTGGCCCTGCGCACCCACTGCCAGACCTCGGGCTACTCGCTCACGGCCCAGGACCCGTTCAACAACGTGGCCCGCACCACCGTGGAGGCCCTGGCCGCTGCCCTCGGCGGCACCCAGAGCCTGCACACGAATGCGCTGGATGAGGCCCTGGCCCTACCCACCGATTTTTCGGCCCGCATCGCCCGCAACACCCAGCTGTACTTGCAGCACGAAACCGACATCACCAAAGTCGTGGACCCCTGGGGCGGCTCGTACTACGTGGAAAGCCTCACCGCCGACCTCGCCAATCAGGCCTGGGCTCTTATGGAAGAGGTCGAAGCCCTCGGCGGCATGGCCGCCGCCATCGAAACCGGCCTGCCCAAGCTCCGCATCGAGGAAGCCGCCGCCCGCAAGCAGTCGCGCATTGATACCGGCCAGGAAGTCATCGTGGGCGTTAATAAATACCTGGCCCCCGAGGGCGAAGCGCTGCTGGACGTGCTGCAAATCGACAACGACGCGGTGCGCGAGAGCCAGGTGGCGCGCCTGAAACAAGTGCGTGCCACGCGCGACAATACGGCCGTGCAAGCCGCGCTAGCGGCCATCACCGCCTGCGCGGTTAGCTACAATCTGCCCTCGGAAAGTATCACGAATGAGCCTGCCCCCACCGCCGACGAGCCAGGCCCTACCCCCCAGGGCAACCTCCTCGCCCTGGCCGTAACCGCCGCCCGCGCCCGCGCTACCCTCGGCGAAATCTCGGACGCGCTCGAAGCGGCCTGGGGCCGCCACCAGGCCACCAGCCGCACCGTGCAGGGCATCTACCAGCAGGGCATGACCGACAACGCCGACTTCGCCCAGGCCCGCCGGGCGGCCGAAGACTTTGCCGCCCGCGAAGGCCGCCGCCCCCGCATGCTGGTGGCCAAAATGGGCCAGGATGGCCACGACCGCGGTGCCAAAATCATCGCCACCAGCTTCGCCGACGTGGGCTTCGACGTGGACCTGGCCCCCCTCTTCCAAACCCCCGCCGAAGTAGCCCACCAGGCCGTCGACAACGACGTGCACGTGGTGGGCGTGAGCAGCCTTGCCGCCGGCCACAACACCCTACTCCCCCAGCTCATCGCCGAACTAAAACAGGAGGGTAGGCCCGATATCCTCGTCATCGCCGGCGGCGTCATTCCGCCCCAGGATTATCAGCAATTATATAACGCAGGCGTGGTTGGGATATATGGGCCGGGCACGGTGATAGCCAAGGCCGCACTGGAGATTTTGGGGAAGCTAGTTTAGGGCAGGCTGATAAGTAATGATTATTACACCTCCACATGGCCCGGCAAGTTTATATATTTCATAAACGGGGTAATTTATTTTACCTGGAAATGTCACTACTAGGCTTTGGCACGGGCTACGCAGCGCTGTTTGGCCTGCACTGGCACTGGCTATGGAGTGGGCTGGCGGCTATCGTTGTGCCACTGGTCGTTGCCTATCTGTTTGTCAGCTATCGGGTAGTCATGTACGTGTTATCGGTTGTCCTTTCTTTGGGCTGGGGGGCGATGGTCTACTACGTGGCGCAGGCGTTTGCTCATGCCAGCACCCTCGTAAGCGGACTATTGGGAGCCCTGACTATTGGGCTTAGTCTGTGGTCACACAAGAGCACGTATAATGCACAGCAGGACAACAGCATAGAAGTGCTAAGAGAACTGTAACTTATGCCCATAGCCCAACAGCTAATGCTCCTCTTTTCCACCCTCGACCGCCTGCGCGCTGACCTCGATACCCTGCGTCCGCTCACGCCCGAACAGGAGGCGCGGGCGCTGCAAAAGTTTCGGCTGGAATGGAATTACAACTTCCGTTATTCGGCGGGCCTAGTTGCTACTCAGTACCTTTCTTTGGAGCAACTCAACCTTGCAGCTTCCTACCATGCACCTGCTTAGCCAGCTACTCATTAGCCTAGTGGCCCTTATCCACGCTTACATCGTGTGGCTGGAAATGTTTGCTTGGACCGCGCGCGGACCGCAGGTATTCAAGTCTTTTCCGGCTGAACTATTTGGGCCGACGAAGGCGATGGCGGGTAATCAGGGGCTGTACAATGGTTTTCTGGTGGCGGGGCTGGTATGGGCGCTGCTCATCACCGACCCGCAGTGGCACCGCCATGTGGGGACGTTTTTTCTGGGCTGCGTGGCGGTAGCGGGCCTCTATGGTGCGGCCACGGCGGGCCGAGGTATTTTACTGGTGCAAACGGTGCCCGCCGCGCTGGCACTGGCGGCGTTGTGGCTGGCATAAGCAGCTGATTGTTCGGCAAAATCAAATTACCTACGCTACTGGCTTGGGGCCGAACTAATTTCCTCATCCCCTACCCTCCTCACAGACCCCGGACTCACGCAGCCGACTACGCTCCTCTACGGGTTCTGCGGCGGGCATTGGTGGCGTGGTGCGCAGTAGGTGAGCTAGCCGCTGCCGCCCGCTTGAGAGCAGGCTGGTAGGGTAGCACGAAGTAAGCTGAAAGCAGGATTTATTAGGGAGTAAGCTGTTGGTGGATGGCTAATTAGCCCGCTACCTATCTACAAGGCAGCAGGTAGTTACTTTGTGGGTTATCCGTTCCTATATTTGAAGCGTTTTGTTAGCTGGAAATTCCTGCGTATGCGCTTCATTTCATCTTTTCTGGCGCGCTGCTCGTGGCCGCTGCGGCTTTGCCTAGCTAGCCTCTGCCTGCTCTTGCTACCCGGCCAGCGCGCGTGGGCCCAGGTGCCCGCTGCCGACTCTAGCCTGGTGGCGGCGGCGATGAGCAGCCTGGGCCAGCACTACGCCCGCGGCCTAGGCGAAGAGTCGCGCCTGTACAGCGGCCCCGAATATGTGAACTACCTACGCCGCGACACCAAGGGCCACCAGTTTTTTGGGACCGAAGAAGCGCAGCCAGCCACCATCGACTACGCGGGCACTACTTACCCCAACGTGCCGCTGCGCTACGACCTGGTGCGTGGGCAGCTCGTGTTGCGGGCGCGGCTGGTGGGCCTGGAGCTGAGCCTGGTGAACGACAACGTGACGCGCTTCCAACTGGGCAGCCACTCGTTTATCCGCCTCGTGGCCGACTCGGCGGGCAGCTCGCCGGTGCATACCGGCTACTACGAACTGCTGGTCGATGGCCCGGTGCGGGTACTCGGGGCCTACGCCAAGCAGTATGAGGAGCGCGCCACGCCCATCGGCCTTGAGAGCGAGGTGAGGGCCAAAAAAGACGAGTACTTCGTGTACCAAGCCGGGCACTACACCCGGATTACCAAGGCCGGCACGCTGCTCGACCTCTTCCCGCAGGACAAGGCGGCGCTCCGCAAATTCAGCAAAGCCAATAAGCTGAAATTCAAGGGTGACCGCCGGGGCGCGGCTATTGCCGCGCTGGTACGCTATCAGGCCAGCCTAGCCCTGCCGGCCCCGGCCGGGCCAGCTCGCTAGCTTAGCGCAGCTTCGGCATCGATGGGCCTTTTTAAGGCGAATTCAAAACGAAAAGCTACACACCTTCTAAAGTGTCGTTATAAGTAGGCGTTTAAAAATGAATGAGTTATTAGCTGTTCGTTATTATCTGTTAGTCAGCATTTTATCTCCATGCTAACAAATGATAATGAACAGCTGACAACCAATGACTGACGGCTTGACTCTTCACTTTTAACTCACCATTCCTGCGCGAAAACTGCGCTGGAGCCAACGCTATTTTCAAAATTTTCTGCCTACCCCCCCTCCCGCCTTTATATGAAGCTACTCTACCGGATGGTGCTGCTACTACTGCTGGGCGTGGGCGGCAGCCTGCGCGGCTACGCCCAGGGCGCGGCTCCGCTCATCACGGGGCGCTTCGAGCACCTGAGCCTGGAGCAGTTTGCGCGGCAGTTGAGGGCGCAGGTGCCCTACCGCTTCTACTTCGACACGGCCGCCGTGCGGGGCCTCACCGTGACGGTGCAGGCGCAGGCGCAGCCGCTGGCCAGCGTGCTGCAGCAGGCGCTGGCCCCGGCGGGCTTGCAGTTTGCGATAGATGAGGAGCGCAACGTATTCTTTTTTAAAAGCGGCAGTTTGTCTACGGCGCTGCCCAGCGACTTCTTTCAACCGGCCGGGCTAGCCAGCGGCGCGGCCCCGCCAGCTAGCCCGGCCACGGGCACGGCGGCGGGACTGGCCGGTGGAGCCGCGCCGCCAGCCCGCGCGGCCAGCCCTAGCCAGGTGTACGAGATTGGTACGGCGCGGGCGGGTGCCAGGCGGGCCACGGTGTCGGGCATTATTCGGGAGGCAAAGTCGGGCGAGCCGGTGCTGGGGGCTTCGGTCTACGTGGAGGCACCCGCTGTGGGCACGACCACCGACCAGTTTGGCTACTACGTACTTACGCTACCGTTAGGGCCGCACGTGCTGCACGTGCGGGGCATTGGCATTAAAAATACCCAGCGCCGGATAGTGCTGAACGGCGATGGCAAGCTCGACCTGGCAATAGCCGAAGACTTCGCCAATCTGAAGGAAGTGCTGATAGAAGCCGAGAAGGATAAGAACGTGACCAGCCTGCAGATGGGCGTCGAAAAGCTCGACATCAAAACCATGAAGCAGGTGCCCACGGTGTTTGGCGAAACCGATATTTTGCGGGTCGTGATGACGCTGCCGGGCGTTAAAACCATCGGCGAGGGCAGCACCAATATCAGCGTGCGCGGCGGCGGCACCGGCCAAAACCTGATACTTTTCAACGACGCGGTGGTGTACAGCCCCTCACATTTGTTCGGCTTCTTTTCGGCCTTCAACTCCGACATGCTGAAGACGGTGGAGCTGTACAAAAGTGCCATTCCGGCGCGCTACGGCGGGCGGCTGGCCTCGGTGCTCGACATCACAACCCGCGACGGTAACAACAAGAAGCTGGCCGGGGCGGGCGGCATTGGGCCGCTCACCAGCCGCCTCACCCTGGAGGGGCCAATTATTAAGGATAAAAGCTCGTTTATCATCGGCGGGCGCGTCTCGTACTCCGACTGGCTGCTGCACGCGCTGCCCGACCGCAGCCTGAAGCAGAGCGCGGCCTCGTTTTATGACGTGAGCGCGCACATCACCCACCAGTTCGACGATAACAATACGCTCTACGCCACCGCCTACCTGAGCCACGACCATTTTAAGCTCTCGGCCGACACCTCGTATACGTATCGCAACACGGCCGCCAGCCTCAAGTGGAAGCACACCTTCGGCCCCAAGCTCTACGGCGTGCTCACGGGCACGGGCAGCCAGTATACGTACCAGATTGCGAGCGAGCGCAACTCCGTAACTGCCTCTAGCTTAGCGTTTGGCATTACGCAGTTTGGCGGGCAGGCCGATTTTAGCTACTTCCACAGCGCGGCGCACACCCTCGACTTTGGCGTGAGCAGCCTGCGCTACCGCACCGCGCCGGGCAGCCTGGCCCCGCTGGGCAGCGAGTCGCTGATAACGCCCAATGCCCTACCTGCCGAGCAGGCCCAGGAAAGCGCCCTCTACCTGGCCGACCAGTGGACCCCTACCCCCCGACTGGGGCTGTCGCTGGGCTTGCGCTACTCGCTGTTTAATGCGCTGGGTCCGCGCGACGTGAACGAGTACCAGCCGGGCGTGCCGCGCACGGAGAGCGGCATTATCGGCATCACGCACTACGGGGCGGGGGCCAACGTGGCGACCTACCACGGCCCCGAATACCGGGCTTCGGTGAAGTACTCGCTCACCGATAACTCGTCGGTGAAGGCGAGCTACAACCGCACCCGCCAGTACGTGCATCAGCTCTCGAACACGGCCTCGGTGTCGCCGGCCGATACCTGGAAGCTGAGCGACGCCTACGTGCGGCCGCAGGTGGGCGACCAGGTGTCGGTGGGCTACTACCGCAACTTTCGCAACAACACCATCGAAACGTCGGTCGAAACTTATTATAAGAAGCTGCGCGACTTTGTGGACTACACGAGCGGGGCCGTGCTGCTGCTCAACCACCACCTCGAAACCGACCTCGTGAATGCCCAGGGCCGGGCCTACGGCGTGGAGTTTTCCATCCGCAAAGCCACGGGCAAGATAAATGGCTGGCTGAGCTACACCTACTCGCGCTCCCTGGTACGCGTGCCGCCCGGCGCTACCCCCGAACTCATCAACGGCGGCAATTACTACCCCAGCAATTTCGACAAGCCCCACGACGTGAGCCTGGTGGGCAACTACCGCTTTAGCCGGCGCTTTAGCACTTCGCTCAATTTCAACTACAGCACCGGCCGGCCCATCACGCTGCCGCTGGCTTTGTACGATATCGGCGGCACGGCGCGGGTGGTGTACTCCGACCGCAACGCCTACCGGATACCCGACTATTACCGCGTCGATATCGGGCTCAACATCGAGGGTAGCCACAAGGTGCAGAAGCTGGCCCACAGCTCCTGGACGGTGGGCGTGTACAACCTCACTGGCCGGCGCAACCCCTACTCGGTCTATTTTAAGTCGCAGGATGGTAAAATCATGGGCTACCAGCTTTCGATTTTTGGCCAGCCCATTCCCACGGTTACCTACAATTTCAAGTTTTAAGCCCCGGCCCTATGACCCGCTGGAACCCTTACGCGGCGGCTAGCTGGCTGCTAGCCAGCCTGGCCCTACTGCTGGCCGGTTGCGTTGACCGCTACCTGCCCCCGGTCATCAGCAGCCCACAGACCTACCTCGTGGTGGATGGCTTCATCAACCTGCGCGGCGTGACCACGGTGCGGCTCTCGCGCAGCCGCAGCCTGAGCACGCCTACCTCGCCCGTCGAAATCAATGCCAGCGTGAGCATTCGGGATGAAACCGGGACCAGCTACCCCCTCTTCGAGCAGGGCGGCGGCATCAGCACCGGCACTGGCACTTACATCTCGGACTACCTCACGCTAAGCCCTACCCACCAGTACCAGCTGCGGCTGCGCACGGCGGCGGGCCGCGAATATGCCTCCGACCTGGTGGCCGGCAAGCTCACGCCCGCCATCGACCAGCTCTCGTGGGCCTCCGAACTCAATGGCGTGCAGGTGTATCTCGATGCCCACGACCCGGCCGGGGCCACGGGCTACTACCGCTGGACCTACCAGGAAACCTGGGCATTCCACTCCGAGTACCAGTCGGGCTACGAGTACGTGAACAATCAGGTACAGCTGCGCTACGAGGACATTTACCACTGCTGGCGTTCCGAAAACTCGACTGCCATCAAGCTGAGCACCACCACCGGGCTGAGCCAGGACGTGGTGGCTAAGTTTCCGCTCACCCTGCTGCCGGGCAACTCTGAGAAGCTGGGCACCCGGTACAGCATCCTGGTGCAGCAGTACGCCCAAACCCCGGAGGAATACGCGTACTGGGATAACCTGCGCAAGAACACCGAAAGCCTGGGCACGCTTTTCGACCCGCTGCCCAGCCAGCTTTCGGGCAACGTGCACGGCCTGACCGATGCCAGCGAGCTGGTGCTGGGCTACGTGGGAGCCACCTCCGTCACCGAGCGGCGGCTGTTCATCGACCGCAGCGAATTGCCGGCGGCCAACCATTTTTTGACGGGCTACGAAAACTGCCTGCCGCTCGACACGGTGCTTCTCAAGAACGTGCCATTTTACTTCTCCTTCCAGGGCTCGCTGCCCGTCTATGCCATTTATGGTATAGGCGGCGGGCTGCTAGGCTACACGGGGGGGGCGACCGACTGCGTGGACTGCCGCAGCCGGGGCACCAATGTGCGGCCCAGCTTCTGGTAGCAGCCGGCCCGTTGGCTCTCTTTTCATCCCTGCTTTTCCTTACCGTTTTGCGCATGTTTCGTCGCTGCTTGCTACCCGTTGGCCTACCCGGCCGCTTGCTTCGGAAGGCCGCCTGGCTGGGGCTGGCCGCGCTGCTGGGGCCGGGCGCGGCCCGCGGGCAAAGCGCCGACTCGCTCGCGGGCATCGGCCGGCGCTTTGCCCAGTATAGCCAGCGCGTGCCCACCGAGAAGCTCTTTGTGCACCTCGACCGGCCGTGCTACCTGAGCGGCGAAAGCCTGTGGTTTAAGCTCTACGCCGTGGAGGGTACCACCCAGCGCCCGCTGGCCGCCAGCAGCGTGGCCTACGTGGAGGTGCTCGACCCGGCGCAGGTGCCGGTATTGCAAGTCAAAGTCAAAATGGCGCACGCCACCGGCCAGGGCTCGCTGGTGCTACCCCCCGAATTACCCTCGGGCCGCTACACGGTGCGGGCCTACACCAGCTGGATGCAGAATTTTGGGCCGGAATACTTCTTCCAGCGCGTCATTACCGTCGTGAATACCCGCGCGCCGCTGCCGCTGGCTGGCCCGGCGGCCCGCCCGGCACCGGCCTACGACCCGCAGTTTTTCCCCGAAGGCGGCTACCTGGTGCAGGGGCTAGCCAGCAAAGTCGGCTTCAAGCTAACGGATAGGACCGGCCGGGGCGTAGCCGCCGAGGGCCGCGTGCTCGACCAGACCGGCGCTACCGTGGCCCGGTTTAAGACGCTGCGCTTTGGCCTGGGCAGCTTCGATTTCACCCCGGCCCAGGCCGGCGCGGCCTACAAGGCCGTTATGGAAATAGCTGACCAACCGCCAATTACCTGCGCTCTACCGGCCGTGCGCGAGCAAGGCTACGTGCTGCGCCTCGAAGACCTTGGCCCCGAGCAGCTGCGCGTAGTGGTGCAAGCGCGCGGCGCGGCGCTCGCCGCCGAAAACCTGTATTTGCTGGGCCACGCCGGGCAGCGGGTGGCCGTGGCGGCCAGCGCGCAGCTGCAAGCGGGCCAGGCGGTGTTTGTGGTGCCCAAGCAGCAGCTGGCCGCGGGGGTGTCGCATTTCACGCTCTTCAACAGCCGCCGGCAGCCGGTATGCGAGCGGCTGTATTTTCGGCCGCCCCCGACTACGCTGGCCCTCCGCGCGCAGGCTGATAAGCGCCAGTACGCCGCCCGCGAGAAGGTAACCTTGCAGCTGGGCAGCGGGCCGCAGCCCGCCAACCTGTCGGTGGCGGTATACCAGCTCGATTCGCTGGCGGCCGGCGGCGAACCCGGCATCACGAGCTACCTCTGGCTGGCCGCCGACCTGAAGGGCCAAGTCGAAAACCCCGATTACTATCTGGCCAGCCCTACCCCCGAAACCCAGGCCGCCACCGACAACCTGATGCTGACGCAGGGCTGGAGCCGCTTTAGCTGGGCGCAGGTGCTGGCCGAGCACCCCGATTCGCTGGCGTACCTGCCCGAGCTAAATGGCCCCGTGCTGCGCGGCCGCGTGGTAAGCACCCGCACGGGCGCCCCGGTGACTGGCGTGGGCACTTACCTGGCCAGCCCCAGCCGGCGCATTCAGTTCTTCAATTCGTTTAGCAAAAAAGATGGCAGCATCCAGTTTGAGCTGCCCGATTTTTACGGAACGCGCCAGCTCATCGTTCAGCCCAACTCCCAAAGAGACAGCCTATGTACGGTAGAGCTATTCAGCCCTTTCTCGCCGCGCTATGCAGCCAACCCGCCAGCGCCGCTTACGCTCGCGGAGGGCGTGGCGGCCAGCCTGCTGCGGCGGCACGTGCAGGCCGAGGTGCAGCAGCAGTTCAGCGATGGCCACCCGGCCCGCTACCTCGCGCCGCTGCTCGATAGCACGGCTTTTTATGGCAAGCCCAGCGAGCAGTATTTCCTCGATAAATACACCCGCTTTAAGGTGATGGAGGAGGTGATGCGCGAGTACGTGCCGGGCGTGCTGGTGCGCATTCGCAAAGACGGCTTTCACTTTTTGGTGCCCGACGACAACAGCCGGGAAATGCTGGAAAGCCCGCTGGTATTGCTCGACGGGGTGCCGGTTTTCAATACCAACCGCATCATGGCCTTCGACCCGTTGAAGGTGCAAAAGCTCGATGTGCTAACGTCCCGGTACTCGATGGGCCAATTTCTCTACGAGGGCGTGGTGAGCTACACCACCTACAAGGGCGACTTGGCCGGCCTGGAACCCGACCCGCGCGCCCTGCTGCAAGCCTACGAGGGCTTGCAGGGCCAGCGCGCGTTTTACGCGCCCCGCTATGAAACGCCCGCCGCCGCGCAAAGCCGCCTGCCCGACTTTCGCAACCTCTTGTACTGGAACCCTGAACTCCTCAGCCCGCCCGGCGGCGGTACCCAGACGAGCTTCTACACCTCCGACCAGGTTGGCAGCTACCGGGTGGTCGTGCAGGGCCTCTCCCCCACCGGGCTGACCGGCAGCACCAGCTTCACTTTTGAAGTGAAGGCCGCGTTATAAATAAAGCAAGCCTGGTGGCCTACCCCCCCATTGCCAGCCAAGTAGTTAGCTCTCGTTTTCCGCCTCGCCGCCGAGCAGCTTCCAGGCCTCTTCATTGCCTTGCTGGCCGGCGAGGTGCAGGGCGGTAAGGCCGCGAAAGTCGCGCAGGGATGCATCGGCCCCGGCTTCGAGCAGGATTTTGACCAGCTCATTGCGGCCGAAGAGGGTCGCAAACATGAGGGCCGTGCCGCCGTTGCCGTTGGTGAGGTCGAGAGCCGCGCCGCGCGCAAGGAGCAGGCGGGCGCTATCGGCGTAGCCCTTGAAGCTGACGCCCATCAGGGCCGAATTGCCGCTGGCGTCCTGCACGTTGGGGTCGGCCCCAGCATCGAGCAGGGCGCGGGCGGCGTCGAGGTGGTCGTCGTAAGTAGCCAGGATGAGGGCGGTGTAGCCCTTACCATTTTGGGCATTGAGGGCGAGCTGCGGGTCTTGCAGCAGCTGCCTGATGGCGGGCACGTCGCCGCGCCGGGCGGCATCGTGGAGCAAGTCTAGGGAGGAGGACATAGCCATTTTTTGAGCCTTACTACGAAAGGGGGCCTACCCCATGTTGCGAATCAGGGCGGCGTAGAACCGAATTAAAGTTAAGTAGGCGGCCGGGCGCAGCCGCTCATTGGTGCCGTGCAGGCTTTCGATAGCGGCCTGGTCCATCAGCACCGGCATGAAGCGGTAGGTGGCCTGCGGGCAGAGGGCGGCGTAGGCGCGGGCATCGGTAGCGCCCACCACCACGTAGGGCGCTACCAGCGCCGCCGGAAACACGCTTTTAATGGTGCGATGCAGGGCCGCAAACGCCGCGTTGTCGGTGCCCGACACGGGCGAGGCGGCGCGGTCCTCGCCGAGCGTTGTTACTTGAATCTGGGGGTCGTTGATAATTTCCCGGACCCGCCGCAGCACCGCGCCCACCGAGTCGCCGGGCAGCAGCCGAAAGTTGACGGTGGCCGTGGCGAGGGCCGGCAGCACGTTGTCTTTATCCCCGCCCCGCATGATGGTGGGCGCGGTGGTAGTGCGCAGGGCGGCGTTGCCGGAGGGGGTAGCAGCCAGCGACTTTTTAATTAAACTACCAAACAGCCACTGATTGGCAAAAACCAGGCGCTTGCCAAACGGCACGGTCGGGGCCAGGTAGGCCAGCAGGCCGCTCACGCCGCCATCGAGGCGGGCCGGAAACGGCTGA
Organism: Hymenobacter psoromatis; assembly: GCF_020012125.1. Taxonomy (NCBI): domain Bacteria; kingdom Pseudomonadati; phylum Bacteroidota; class Cytophagia; order Cytophagales; family Hymenobacteraceae; genus Hymenobacter; species Hymenobacter psoromatis. The sequence continues at coordinate 1,306,406 of NZ_JAIFAG010000001.1, read as the reverse complement.
GCCTCCAGCCGGGCCACGGCGGCGGCCACCCGGCCCACGCTGGTGAGCGCGGGCGGCATCGACGAGTGGCCGCCTGCCCCGGTGGCCGTCAGCTCCAGGCTGAGGTAGCCTTTTTCACTCACGCCCACCAGCGCCACGGGCTGCGCGAGGCCCGCTACTCCGTCGCTTTTGACGAGGCCGCCTTCATCAAGCACCATTTCTAGGCGGGGGTAGCGTTTCTGGATGAGCGCGGCTAGGGCGGCGGCCCCGCGCCGGCCCTGGGTTTCTTCATCGTGCCCGAAGGCCAGCAGCACCGTGCGGCGGGGCTGGTAGCCGGTACGCAGCAGCGCCTCCACGGCTTCGAGCTGGCCCAAAAGGTTGAGCTTATCGTCGAGCGCACCGCGGCCGTAGAGGTAGCCGCCCGCCTGCTGCCCGGCGAAGGGCGGCCGCGCCCACTGGCCCGCGGTGCCGGGCAGCACGGGCACCACATCCTGGTGGGCCAGCAGTAGCAGCGGTTTCAGCGAGGAATCGGTGCCGGGCCACTCGTAGAGCCGGGCGTAGTGATTAACGGTCTGCAATTTAAGCCGCTGATGCACCAGCGGGAACGTGCGCTGCAAATACGCCGCCAGCTGGTCGAAGGGTAGGGAATCCGTTTCGGCGTACACCGTGCGCGACACGGTAGCGATGCGCAGCGCGCTCGCCAGGTGCGCCGTCATCGAGTCGGGTACGAGGGGTAGGGCCGGGGCGGGCGGCACCGCGGCTAGCTGGTGATTGGGCAGGCGCAGAGTATTGGCGAGTAGCACGGCCGCCAGACCAAGGGCTACAAACAGCAGCAGTAGTAGAAAACGGCGCATAGGCTAGCGTTTTTGCGTTTGCAAGAACGTCAGGAAAATAGAATGCTAGTAGAACCCATTTATCCTTGCCGCGCTGCGCTCGCAAGGATAAATGGGTTCTACGCAATTCCTAATTCTTCCTTCAAATTCTAAATTTAAAGCCCCTACCCCACCAGCCGCTGCGCCCAGCGGCCCAGGCCGGGTAGCCGGGCCAGGCTCACCCCTACATTCATCAGCCAGGGCCGGGTGCCCAGTAGCCGCATGAGGCGGTAGCTACGCGCCAGTTGCGGCCCCAGCTGCTGCTGCAAATCCGCGTCATATCGCGCCATGAACTCAGCGCTAAAATCTTGTTTTTCAAGACAAAGGCTCACCTGCCCGGCCGCCAGAATACCGCTGCGAATGGCCAAATCTATGCCGTGGCCCTGCAAGGGGTCGATGAGCGAGGCAGCGTCGCCGCACAGCAGGAAGCGCGCGCCGCTGGCCGGCCGCTGCCGCCCGCCCCCAATGGGCAGCCCGAAGCCGCGCACCGGCCCCAGCTGCCGCGCCCCGGCAAAGCGGCCAGCCAGCGCGGGGTGGGTAGCAAGATTGTCGAGCAGCAGTTGGCGCAGGTCAATCTTGTGCTGCGAAACCAGCTCTGACAGCATGCCCAGGCCCACGTTGTAGCGGCCCGCGCCCACCGGAAACAGCCACAGGTAACCCGCCAGGTGGCTGCGGCTGAAGAAAAACTCGGTGGTACCGGATTCGCTACCCCCCACGTTTTCAAAGTAGGCGCGCACGCCGGCGCAGTGGTGGGCGCGGGCCAGGCGCGGCTCGGGCAGCAGCCGGCGGCCCACCACCGACTGCGCGCCGTCGCAGCCCACGACCAGGCGGCTGGTAAGTTGGCGGCCGTCAGCCAGCATCAGGCGGGCACAATCGGCGGTGATTTCTACATTTTTGAGGGCCGCGTTTTCCCGAACTTCGGTGGTCGTGTGCTGGCGCACCAGAGCCAGTAATGCCGCGTCGAAGTTGAGGCGGGGGCTGTTGAAGGTGGGCAGCTTCCAGTGCAGGTAGAGACTGCCGCCACCGGGGGCCACCAGGCGGCTGCGCCGCACGTCGTCGCGCGGGTGCAGCTGCCAGAGGGCCTCCATATAAGCTGGGTCGAGCTGGCGTAGGGCCTTAAGGGCGGGGCCGGGGATGGCATCACCGCAGATTTTATCCCTTGGAAAAATCGCTTTGTCGAGCAAAATAACCCGATAGCCGCGGCCGCGCAGGGCCAACGCGCAGGCCGTGCCGGCCGGTCCCGCGCCCACGATGGCCACGTCGTATTCAGGCAAGAAAGTTGCAGGAGGCAGCACGGAGCAAAGGTAGGTTACTGCTGGTTGGGGGGGGTAGGGACTAGGGATTACGCAAAACTGCTCATCATTGCGAACAACGCGAAGCAATCGCACCAGAACGAAATCGTTTGGTTGTCGTGCCGATGCGATTGCTTCGCATTGCTCGCAATGACAAACGGATTTTACGCAGATTCCATACCGCTCGCTTCCAGCTTTTCAAGTCCGCCGAAGCTACATTTGGCCCACCCCAAACTCAACTGTATTCCTTATTACCGCGTATTTTTTTTCCTTCTTATCCTGGCTGGCACCCCCGATACCCCCGGCCGGCCGTTATCCTTATCCAATGGACGATTTCACCCCCGCCAACTACGGCCTTTCGGCAACCCCCGAAGCCGAATTAGCCCAGGAAACTAACAACGAGCTGCCCCGCGCCGTGCTGCGGCCGGGCCATCACTTCTTGCTCGACGGCACCTGGCGCTTCGCCATCGACCTCGACGATATTGGCCTGACCGAAGACTGGGAGCAAGGCTACGACTACCGCCTCAGCGCGCAGTGGCCCGGCTCGATTGAGGAGCACTTGGTGGCCGCCCACGCCGGCGGCCCCACGGCCTGGCAAGACAAGATAGTGGCCTGGTATGAACGCGAATTTACCCTGCCCGAGGTGGCCGAGAATAAGGACCGGACGCTCTTCCAGCTCACGTTCGGGGCCTGTGGCTACGAAACACGGGTCTGGCTCAATGGCCAGCTGCTCACCACCATTGAGGGCGAGGCCGTGCACTACGGCGAGTACACGTCCTTCACCTACGAGCTGCCCGAGGAGCACCTGCGCGCCACTAACCGCCTTACGGTGCGCATTGCCGATACAATGGACGCCGAAACGACCCGCGGCAAGCAGGAATCGCACGTGTACAAGCGCGGCGGCATCTGGTACCAGACGCAATCGGGGGCCGTGCGCTCGGTGTGGCTCGAAACCGTGGAGCGCAACCGCCTGCGCTCGCGGGTGGGGGTAGTAAGCACGATTGAGGACTGTCTGGTGCGCTTCAACCTGACGCTGCGCATCCACGATGCGGGCGACTACCTAGTGCGCCTGCAGGTATTCGGGACCGATGGCGCGGCCGCCACCGCGCCGCTGGCAGTTTCCGATTTTCCCCTACCCCTGGCCGAGGGTCAGCACGAGCAGCGCCTGAGCCTGGAAGTGCCGGGGGCCGAAGTCTGGTGCCCCGAACACCCGCACCGCTACCGCCTAGTGGCCCAATTGATTGACAACACCGGCTATGCGGCCCAGATTGAGGCGCGCTTCGGGCTGCGCAAAATCGAGTCACGCGGCCGCAAGGTGTACCTCAACAACGAGCCGATTTACCTCGACGGCATCCTCTACCAGCCCGGCACGGCCACCTACGCCGAGATGCGCCGCCACATGCATGCCATGAAGGCGCTGGGCTGCAACCTGGTGCGGGTGCACATTGCCGGCATCGACCCGCGCATCTACAACCTGGCCGACGAGCTGGGCCTGCTGCTGTGGGTAGAAGTGCCCAGCCCGCACAGCAGCACGCCCCGCAGCCGCGAAAACCACCGCGCCGAGCTGCTACGCATGCTGAGCCTGATGGAAACCCACCCCAGCATCGTCATCTGGAGCCTCTACAACGAGGACTGGGGTGCCCAGGACATTGCCACTAACCCGGCCACCCGGCGCTACATCGTGCAGATGTACCACTACATGCAACTGTCGCACCCGCAGTTTCTGGTGATTGACAACGACGGCTGGCACCACATCTCCCACCAGGGCCAGTTGAAATCGGACCTGCTCACGGCCCACCTCTACACCCCCGACCTGGGCCGCTGGCGCGAACTGCTCGACCGCCTCATCCACGGCGAAATGCAGGGCACGGCCGCCTTCCCGCTCGTGGTCGGCGACCCCTACTTCTACCGCGGCCAGCGTCCGCTATTGGTGAGCGAATGGGGCGGCTTCGGCTTCTCGGACTATGGCGGCCCGCAGGATGCCGAGGCCCGCACCAACAGCATCCGCGACTTCAAGCGCGAGCTGCGCGCCCGCCCCATCGCGGGCGATGTGTACACCCAAGCCACCAACATTGAGGACGAGCGCAACGGGCTAATTGGCTTCCACTCGGGCGAGTTGGAGGTGCCGGCGGGGCTGCTGCACTCGGAGCCGGGGCAGCCGGGGTAGCGATTGGCAGCAGGGAGTAATAAAAGAAACGCCGTAGTACCTGCTACGGCGTTTCTTTTGTTAGTGAAATTGTGGGCTAATGCTTTGTATGAATATGGAAATCAGGAAACGTCCGCTCAGCCAGTGTTAAAAAGCAAATTAAAAACTCACGAAGAGTGAGACTTCGTTCATCAGTCCGCTATAATACAAAGCTAACAATAGCAGTGGTAATTTTATCCATACGCTATCTGTTAATTGAAAGATTGTCTAAATTCCAGCGGTGAAAGCTTCGTTTTTGCTTTAAATAATCTACTAAAAGACTGCGAATATTCAAAGCCTAACTGGTAGGCAATTTCAGCAACAGTTAATTCGGTGGTAGATAATTTTTCTTTTGCTTTTTCAATAAGTCTATTGTGTATGTGCTGCTGGGCATTTTACCCCGTAAGAGAACGCAGCATATCACTTAAATAGCTTGGCGACATATTCAATTGTTCAGAAAGATATTGGACGGTTAGCAGCCCCGGAACTGATGCGTTTTTATTATTAAAATAAATATTCAGAATTTCTTCCAGTTTTTGTAACAGGTCATTATTCAATACTTTTCGTGTGATAAATTGTCGCTTATAGAAACGATTAGAGTAATTTAATAATAATTCGATTTGCGAAACAACTACGTCTTGGCTAAAATCATCAATTCTACTTAGCAATTCAGTATTCATTATTTTAAAAATTGAAATAATTATTTTCTTTTCACCATCCGATAGATGCAACGCTTCGTTAGCAGAATAAGAAAAGAACCCAAATTGCTTGATTTTCTTTGCTAAAGGATAGCTAATAAAAAAGTCGGGATGAACGAACAAAGTATAGCCCGAATGATTTCCATTATCGGTATCACTTGCTACTAGTTGATTGGGGGAAACAAAAAATAATCCTCCTTCATCAAAATCATAAAAATTTTGACCATATCTAACTGTTCCTTGAAAATCAGGCTTATACGAAATTTTGTAGAAAATAGAAACAAGTGTAGTGGGTAGCTTACTTGTTTCTATTTTATTATCGGTATTATCTATCAAACTTATCATCGGGTGCAAAGGCTTTGGTAAGCCCAGCACCCGATGTAAATGGGATAAGGATTCAAACTTATAAGGAATATTTTCTTCCTTTTTCATTTTTCAATTTGATAGGTATCGTCGTTTGTGAATAGTATAATAATCCGCATGACGACCTGCAATTACTAATTTTACTATTCACGAACAACGCTGTCAACTATTCCTACTGATGCTACCTTACCAAGGGATTATTTTATTTTCCCACATGGTGAACGTACCTGAAGGTGCGTCCGGACCAAGCAACGCAACACGCACCACTTCGCGAGAACCCTCCTCAAGAGGCTCCGTACCCTCGTACCCATTAAGGTTCGTTTTGGTGAAGGCTGGCGAAACCAAGTTGATTTTAATGGCCGTTGACTCTAATTCAACCATCATAGCCAACGTTATCGCGTTGAGCGCCGTTTTGGAGGCAGGGTACACAACACCATAGTAGGCGTGATATGGGTAGGTCGGGTCTGCATTCACGGTCAGCGAACCAACGCCGCTCGACACGTTGACGATTCGGGCATCTGACGAGTGGCGCAGGAGTGGCAACATCGCTTGATAAACAGCAAGCACGCCGAATACGTTGGTTTCCCACACCGCACGCACTTCATCAAGCGATGCGTTGCTCGCTAGGGTTATTTTAGCGTACTCTAGTAAGGACAGGCCAAGCTGTTGCTTTCTCGTATTTGAGATGGCCGCGTTGTTGACCAGCAAGTCGAGGCGACCAAACTCTGCGCGGATGCGCTCTGCCGCTGCTGCAACTGAAGCTCTATCCGTCACGTCGAGTTAAATGGCGATGGCACCCTCCCCTATTTCTTCGGCCGCTGCCTTGCCTCGTTCAAAGTTGCGAGACCCGACTAGCACGGTGAGTCCGTTTGCCACAAGTTCCTTGGCTACTTGAAACCCTACCCCTTGGTTAGCCCCAGTAATGAGAGCAATACGTTCATTCTTCATTTTGGCCATTGCGTTTGCTGTTAAATTAAAGACGCAACAAAGGTCACGGGGCGCGCTTTATCAGAAGTAGCCTAATTGCGGAATTGTGTAACTGAAATGAGGGTGGCAGGTAATGATAAACAGCAACTTTGCCTTCTTATTTAACACGCTAAGACTAAAGAAAGGGTAAATTTCGTTGACCCACTTTCACCCCTACTATAATCTTCGTTAATCGTTTATACAGTAGTTGCGTTAACAAAAATCAGATAGACCGTAGCGTGCAGTTAGCTGACCGGCCACTCCGTCATCTTTCCCGAAACTCCTACCCCCCTGCCTGGGTTATCTTTGCAGCTACGCCCCTGGTGGCGCACTTGCTTATGCCTGAAATCACGATAGATGCCGTCCGCCACGCCCTGAGCTTCGTGGAAGAGCCCGATTTGGGCCAGGACCTGATTACGCTCAACATGGTGGAAGACATTAAAGTAGAGGGCCGCACGGTGTCCTTTACCGTGGTGCTTACTACCCCCGCCTGCCCGCTCCGGCAGCTCATCCACGATGCCTGCGAGCGGGCCGTGCACACGATGGTGGATAAAGATGCGCAGGTAGTTATCACGATGACTTCGCGCGTGACGACCATGCGCAACAATAACACCATCCTGCCCGGCGTGAAGAACATCATCGCCGTGGCCTCGGGCAAAGGGGGGGTAGGAAAAAGCACCGTGGCCGCCAACCTAGCCGTGGCCCTGGCCGCCACCGGTGCCAAGGTGGGCCTGGTCGATGCCGACATTTCGGGGCCGAGCATGCCCACGATGTTCGGGGTGGAAGATGCCCGGCCGCACGTGTTTCAGTCGCCCGAGGGCAAAAACCTCATCCAGCCCATCATCAAGTACGGGGTGAAGCTGATGAGTATCGGCTTCCTGGCACCGAGCGAAAACGCCATTGTGTGGCGCGGGCCGATGGCCTCGTCGGCGCTCAAGCAGTTTATTACGGAGGTGGAATGGGGTGAGCTCGATTATCTGCTGCTCGACCTGCCACCCGGCACGTCCGACATTCACCTCACGCTGGTGCAGACCGTGCCCGTGACCGGTGCCATCATCGTGACCACGCCGCAGGCCGTGGCGCTGATGGACGCCCAGAAGGGCCTCCAGATGTTCCGGCAGCCGCAAATCAACGTGCCGGTGCTGGGCATTATCGAAAACATGGCTTGGTTTACGCCGGCTGAATTACCTGATAACAAGTATTATATTTTCGGCGAAGGCGGCGGGCAGCGCCTGGCCACCAAGCACGACGTGCCGCTGCTGGGCCAGCTGCCGCTGATACAAGCCGTGCGCGAGGCCGGCGACGACGGCCAGCCGGCCGTGATTCAGGACGTAAATTCGCCCCAGGCTGCCATTTTCCGCGACCTGGCCGAGAGCCTGGCCCGGCAGGTGAGCATCCGCAACAACGTGGCCCCCAAGACCTCAGTAGTTACCATGAACCGCTAGCAGCGCGCAGTGCCCTGGTGGCTGCCTAAAGCTGCTGGCGCATGGCACATTCTGCCGCCCAAAGCTGTTCATTGTTCCTTATTACCTGTTAATTGATTGAAGATGGATTCTGTTCTAACCCGCGTGGAAGCTGCCCTTGACTCGCTGCGGCCCTACCTGGCTACCGATGGCGGCAACGTGCGCGTGGCCGAAATCACCGATGCCGGCGTGCTGAAGCTGGAGTGGGAAGGCGCCTGCGGGGCCTGCCCCATGTCGCCGATGACGCGCGCCGGCCTCGAGGACTCGGTGCGCAAGGCCGTGCCCGAAATCACGGCCGTGGAGGCGCGCTAGGCACAACGCGTTACTACCTATTACACAGCACGTCATGCTGAGCAAAGTGAAGCATCTCGCTCGCATCGCCAGGAGTACTAATCCGGCGATGCGAGCGAGATGCTTCACTTTGCTCAGCATGACGTGCTTTAGTTAAGCTGTTCTCACACAACCTGTATGCCTACTTCGCCTGCCAACGACCCTACCCTGCGCTCCTGGATTGACATTCGCCCCGGCGACGATTTTCCGATTCAGAACCTGCCCTTTGGCGTGATGGACGTGCCCGCGTGGGGCCCGCGCCTGGCGGTGGCCATCGGCGGCTATGCCCTCGATTTGTATGCCTGCGCGCAGCTGGGCTATTTTGAGGCCATTGGCAACGACGTACCCGAGCTGGGCGCGGCATTGCCCAAGGTGTTTCGGCGGCGCTCGCTGAATGCGTTTTTGCGGCTGGGGCCGGCCGCGTGGCGGGCCGTGCGCGAGTGCGTGAGTGAGCTGCTGCGCCACGACAACCCCGCCCTGCGCGACAACGAGCTGGCCATGCGCACCTGCCTGCTGCGCCAGCGTGACGTGACCCTCCTGCGCCCGGTGAAGCCCACTAACTACGTCGATTTTTACAGCAGCCTGGAGCACGCTACCAACGTGGGCGCTATGTTCCGGCCCGATAACCCACTGCTGCCCAACTGGCGGCACCTGCCCATTGCCTACCACGGCCGGGCCAATTCCATCGTAGTGAGCGGCACCGACGTGCGCCGGCCCCAGGGCCAGTACCGCCCTGCCGGGCAGGAAACACCGGTTTTCGGCCCCACCCAGCAGCTTGATTTTGAGCTGGAAACGGCTTTTGTCGTGGGCCAGGGCACGCAACAGGGCGGCACGGTGCCCATTGCTGAAGCCGAGAGCCATATTTTCGGCCTCGTGCTGTTTAATGATTGGAGCGCCCGCGACATTCAGAGCTGGGAGTACCAGCCGCTGGGGCCATTTTTGGGCAAGAATTTCGCCAGCAGCGTGTCGCCCTGGGTGGTCACGCTCGATGCGCTGGAGCCCTTTCGGGTGGCCGGCCCCGCGCAGGACCCTACCCCCCTTCCCTACCTGCAAGCCGAGGGCGCGCACCATTTCAATATTGAGTTGGAGGTGCTGGTGCAGCCGGCCGGGGCCACGGCCGCCCCGCTGGTCATCAGCTGCACCAATATGCGGCATTTATACTGGAGCATGGCCCAGCAGCTGGCCCACCACGCCAGCAACGGCTGCCCACTAGAGGCCGGCGACCTCTACGCCTCGGGCACCATCAGCGGCCCTACTCCCGGTTCGCTTGGCTCGCTGCTGGAGCTGACGCGGCGCGGCACCGCGCCGCTGAACCTACCGGACGGCCTGCAGCTGGGTTTCCTGCGCGACGGCGATACGATTATCCTGCGCGGCTTCGCCGAGCGGGAGGGCCTGCGCATCGGGCTGGGCGAAGTCAGCGGGACGGTGGTAGGCAATGGGTAAGTACCTACTGCCCATTCTTACTTACCCATTGCCAACTGCCCCAGCATGTCTTCCCAGCGGTAATACTGAAAGGTTTTGTTATCCGACATGGCCACGAACATACCGTGGGGAAACTGCGCGTTGAGCGGCACGTTGGTCACGTCGGAGCCGTCGCTGAAGTGGGCGGCTACTTTTACCACGCGCAGTTCGGGGTGAGCGTTGGGGTCGGCAGCGGTGCCTTGGCGCGGGAAAAAGCGAAACTGGCTCGCGCCTTGGTCCGATACCAGCAGGTAGCCGGTGCGGGGGCCGGTTTTGTAGATGGAGATGCCCTCGTGGTCCTCGGCGAAGCCGGTGCGGGCAAATAGCGCCAGCTCGGTATCGCCCTGCTTGGGGTCGGCGGCGTACTTGCGCACCCCTACCCCCTCATCGGAGTAGTAGATGAAGCCCAGCTCGTCGTCCACGGCTACGGACTCAATTTCTTTCTTGCCGCTCCAGGTACCAAACTTGCGCACGAGCGTCATGTTGAACTGCCCCTGGCCGTCGTCAGTTAGTTGATACTGCGCCAGGTAGCCTTGTTTGGGGCCGGTTTTACGGCTCACCACCGCGAACGTCGCGTGGTCGGTGGGGCGGGTGTAGATGGCGATGCCCATCGGCAGGCGCTCGCCGGCCGCGTCGCCCTCGAATACGGCCAGGTTGCCGTGGTCGAGGGGCATCATATCGGGCAGGCGAAAGGCGCGCAACAGGCCCGTTTCGCGCTCCGTAACGAGGGCAAAATCGGTAGGCCGCCCGCCCAGCGGGAAGCCGTAGCCGATGTCCACGTTGTTGGGTCGCTTCAGGCCGTGCACGGTTTTACCCGGCACCTCTTTGCCTTGTAAATCAAACACGTAGAGCCCGCCATCCGAGTCTTTATCGGTGCCAACAACCAGGCTTTGGGCGGGGTTGGCGCGGTTCACCCAGATGGCGGGGTCGTCGGTGTCGTAGCGCACGGGGCTGGTTGTCACTACCGGCTGCACCACGCCCGGACCGGTATTAGTGCCGGCGGCTGTCGTCTCCACGGCCTGGGCCGCGGGCGTGCACTGGGTACTTGACAGGACCGTGGCGGCAAGCAGGGCTACTAAGGCCGAAAAGCGAAAGACAGGTATTAAGGGCATGGGAAACTATTGAAGCGTTTTCTACCGAAAAATTCATACAAAAAGCTTGTCATGGCGAGTCGGCGAAGCAATCGTACCAAAACGACAATCAAGCATCATCATTTGGGTGCGCTTGCTTCGCTTTGCTCGCCATGACAGATTTCAATCCCTACCCCCCTACTGCTGGTTACCGGTGCCATCGGCCTGGTAGGCCCCGGCATCGGAGCCGGGCGCGGTGATGGTGGGCGTAAAAAGGCCACCCACCGCGAGACTGCTCACGGCGCTGAAGGGCGGGAACGTGGTGAAGCCTTTGCCAAGGGCGGGCGAGGTGCCCATGAGCTTCAACCCGCCGCTGCCTTTCAGGAAGTTGGTCCACTGGATGGTGGTGGTGGGGGCGGCCGTGGTGCCGGCGGGCACGGCCACGTCGGCGGCTACGAAGCGGGGGTCGTTGGCGGCGGCCGCGCCGCGGGTGTCGTGGGGCTGGTTGGCGGTGACCGAGCCAGCGGTAGCGGCGTTGAACTCGGCCACCTGGTAGCTGGTGCCGCCGTAGTAGTACTGGTTGTCGTACTTGATTTTGCTCAGGTCGGGCTGGTCGTCAGAGCGCATGCGCAGGCCGAACCGGCAGTTGACAATCAGGTTATTATACACCAGCCCGGCCGCCTGCACCTCGTAGTTGATGGAGCCGCCGCGGCCGGCCTTGGTCTGGCGGTAGCCGCAGTTGAGGTAGGTATTGTTGTAGGTATTTACGTTGGCCTGCACGGGCGCGGCGGCGGCCGAGGCCACTTTCGAGCCATTGGTAGCGGCCCCCACGAAGGTGTTGTAGGCCACGTCGCCGAGGCTGCCGGATTTTATATTGATACTTTCGCCGCCGGCCTTACCGGTTTTCTCAAAGCGGTTGCGCATGACGCTGAGCCGGCAGCTTTGCAGCCGAATACCGTCGTCCACGGTGCCGTGCAGGTAGGAATCCTCCATTACGAACTGCGCATTGGCTTTTTGAGCCAGCATCGAGACGCCGTATTTGGCGTCGCCGGCTGAATAGCCGGTGGGCGCGTTGGCCCCGTAAGGCCCGCCCACGTAGCCGATTTCGGTCCAGCGCAGCACCAGCAGGTCGGCCCCGTCGGCGTTGATGCCGCCCCAGTAGCCCTTAAAGGCGGGGTCGGTAGCGGCACTCACCACGGCCGTGGGGTCGCCCTTCAGCTCGTCGCGGATGGTCATGACCACCGGCGCGGCTTTGGTACCCAGGCTCAGGAGCACGCCATTGACTACGAAGCCGGGATTATTGGTGGCCTGCCCAAAGGTGGCCGTTGATTTGGGCTTACCGATGACCAGGATTTTCACCCCGGCCTGAATTAGTAGCGTATCGCCCTCATTCACTACCACATCCGCAATCATGTAGTACGGGTTCGTGCGGCCCGCGATGGTGCCCTTGATGGGACTGCGCAGCGTGTCGCCGGTGAAGCTCTGGCCCACCGTGCTCACGGGCGCGGCCACGTAGATGAGCTGCTTGCACGAGGAAAGCAACCCTACCCCCAGGGCAAGCGCCAGGGCAATGGAGGGGAGCAAGAAGCGCTTGAATTGCATTATATTCGTTTAAGGACTTGTGCAGCAATAAGCTGGTAATAAAAGCCCGTCATGCAGAGCGCAGCGAAGCAGCTCGCGTGGGGTAGTAACTCAATCGTTCAATGACTGCGAGCGAGCTGCTTTCCTTCGGTCTGCATGACGTTCTGCTTACTGTCGCCCAGCATAACAGAACCTACAACCGGAAGCGCAGGCCCGCCAGGTAGTAGGCCCGGTAGGTTTGGTTGACGACGCTCACGCGGTCGGCGCGGTCCTGAAAGGGGTAGCTGGCCACGGCGGGGGCACCGGGCAGGGCCGGCGCGCCGGGGGCCCGAATATCCACCTGGTAGGGCGTATTGAGCAGGTTCTGCACCTTCACGTAGGCCGTGAGCTGGAAGCGCTTATCAGACTTGTTGAGGCGCTTTTCGGCCGAAAAGTCGAGCTGCGACTGCGCCCGCTGCCAGTAATCGAGGCCCAGGAACTGGCCCACCTGGATGATGCGCGCCCCGGTGTAGACGTAGGCGAGCTGCACCTCAATGCCCGTGTGCGGGTCGTTGTAGAGCAGTGAGGCGTTGGCGACGTGCTTCGACTGGCCTTGCAGGGGGCGCTTCTGGGCCACGAGTACGCGGGGGTCTTCGGCGGTAGCGCTGCGGCCCTTGTTGGTGGTGATGCTGGACGAGGTGAAGGTATAGTTGGTGGACAAGCCGAACGGCCCGAAGAACTTCACCCCGACCCACTCGAAGCCGAAGTTGGTGGCCGCGCCCGTGCTCGGGTTGATGGGCTGGTACACCGTCACGGTGGTGTTGGGCAGCGTGACGAGGCCGTACTCAATCGGGTTTTTGATGTTTTTATAGAACGCGCCCACCATCACCTGGTCGCGGCCGGCCCCGAAAAACTCGTAGCGCAAGTCGAGGTTCCGGGCCTGGGTGTGCAGCAGGTAGGGGTTGCCGGCCTCGGCGTAGATGTTGCTCTCGCTCACGCTACCCGAGTTGTTGTGGGGCGTCAGCTCAAAAAAGCTGGGCCGGCTGATGCTGGAAAAGTACGAGGCCCGCAGGTTCTGGCGGCCGTCGAGGGCGTAGCGCAGGTGCAGGCTGGGCAGCACGTCGAGGTACTTCTGGCCGCCGCGGTTGGCCGCTTCGGTGAGGGGTAGACTCGTGATATACTGCTGGTTGGTATACTCGGTGCGCACGCCGCCCAGCACCTCCCAGGGGCCGCGCACCAGCCGTGCCTGGCCGTAGGTGGCGGTCACTTTCTCGGTGGCCGTGTAGTTGTTATTCCCCACGTAAATACCCAGCGGGTTGAACACCGTGTAGGGCTCCGAGTTGATATTACCCTCATCCGTAGCGGGTTGGCCCGAGGGGCGCAGCTGGTAAGCGAGGTAGTGGTTAGCGCGGTCCTTATCGCGGTAGAGGCCGCCGGCGCTCACTTCCAGGCCCTCGGCCAGCAGGTACTTCAGGTTGAGGTAGGCGGCTTTGTCCTGGTCGGTATTATCGAGCCAAGTGTGGGTCGCGTTCTGGTAATAATCACCCGAGGCGGTGAGCTTGATGTCCTGCTCGCTCACGTCGGGCACGTTGTTAGTAGCCCGCGAATACACCAAGGACCAGCTGGCCGAGAGGCGGCTCGTGAGCTGGTGCTCGCCCTGCAAGGTGGTGTTGGCGATGCCCTGGCGCTGGTAGCGGGCGCGCAGCAGGCGGTCCACGTCGGGGCGGGCGGTGCCCTTGTAGGTAGTATCAGTTTCGGCGCGGGCCTGGGCTTCTTCCAGCTGCAAATACACGCCGTAGAAGCGCAGCGTATTGCGCGAATCGAGGCGGTAGTCGAGTTTGGCATTGAGGCCCAGGCGCTGCTGCTGGGTCGAATATTCCTGCACGTGCAGCGTGCGCAGGGCCGGGTCGTTATTCTGAGTGATACCCGTTTCGTAGAAGTAGCCGTTCGAGCCGCGGGTCTGGGCCTGGTACGAGCCGGCCACCAGCACGCCCAGGCGCTGCTCCTTACCGTAGCGACTACCAAAAGTCAGGTTACCCAGCAGGTTGGGAGCCGGACTTTTGTGCGTGAAGCTGGGCCAGGGAAAGTCGCTAATCGGAGCCTGGTAATCGGGGCCATTGCGTGCGCCCGGCGACTTTTTATTGATAGCACCCCGGTCGAAACCCAGGAACGAGCGGTCCGCAAACAGCTGGCCGTAGCCCGTGCCGAGCTGGCCGCTGAGGGTGCGCTCGGCGGGCGCGTCCTTCATCACCATATTCACTACCCCGCCAATGGCGTCGCCTTCCATGTTGGGCGTCAGGGCTTTAGTCACTTCGAGGCGCTGCAGCAGGTCGGCCGGGAAGATGTCGAGCGGCACGTAGCGATTGTAGGGGTCGGGGCTGGGTATTTTGATGCCGTTGACCAGCGTGTAGTTGTAGCGCTTGTCCATGCCCCGCACCAGGGCGTAGCGGCCGTCGCCGTTGGTGCTGCGCTCCAGCGTCACGCCCGACACCCGCTGCAGCACGTTGGCCACCTGGATATCGGGCGATACCTGGATGGCCTGGGCCGACACCACGTTGACGATGCTGGGCGCCACCTGCTCAATGCGCTGGGCCGATACCTCGCCCTCGGGGTCGCGGCGGCCCTGCACGGTTACTTCGTCGAGGGCGTTGTTTTTGTCGCTCAGCCGCAGGTTCAGCACCTGGTCGGGCTGGGTGGCGGTAAGACTAACGTGCTGGTTTTTTGCCTCGTAGCTAATGTACTGGCTCACCAGCTCGTACTCGCCGGTGGGCACGTTGCGCAGCACAAACGTGCCGTCGAGCTGCACCTGCCCGTTGTAGCTGGTGCCTTGCAAAAACACCACCGCGCCCACCAGCGGCTCACCCGTGCGGGCATCAGTCACGCGGCCCTTAATGGTGCCCGCCCAGCTCGCCAGCGGCAAAACCAGCGCGCAAACCAGTAGTCGTAGGGGTAAAAAGGGGCCACTCATTTAACGCGGGGTAAGGGACAGCAATTTTGCTGGTGCAAAGGTCCCCTACCCCCCTCCGGCCGCCAAGCCGAGCGTATTACCAAACTGTTGCGCCTAGCTGAAAAGACGAACTTAATCTTTCTTGATTATCATTTTTTTACTAAAATTTTCCATTTAAGGGCGTTTTTATAGAATTTTGACGAGTCGTTTACCATTTCATTACTCAGCATTTTGATTAGTAACGCAGGGATAATATGCGGGCGCTAAAACGGCCCGCGAAGAAGTATTCGCGGGCCGTCCAGAGCAGAGAACTTTCTATATCAACTTCACCACCCCCCGGCTAGCCAGGGGGTAAGCCACGCAATACTTCTCACTTCCTACCCCCCAAAATCTCGTCTACCACCTGCGGGTCGAGCAGCGTGGTCACATCACCGAGGTTAGTAGTTTCGCCCTCGGCCACCTTGCGCAATATCCGGCGCATGATTTTACCGGAGCGGGTTTTGGGCAAGCCGCTCACCAGCTGAATCTTATCGGGCTTGGCGATGCGGCCGATGGCGGCTACCACGGCCTCGATAATGCTGGCTTCGGCCTTCTGCGTTTCCAGGTCGGTGGTGGGCAAGCCATGGCGGCAGATGACGTAGGCGTAGATGCCCTGGCCCTTCACGTCGTGGGGGTAGCCCACCACGGCGCTTTCCACCACGTAGTCGCTCTGGTTGATGGCGTTCTCAATTTCGGCGGTACCGAAGCGGTGGCCGCTCACGTTTATCACGTCATCCACGCGGCCCACGATGCGATAGAGGCCCTGCGCATCGCGGCGCGCCCCGTCGCCGGTGAAGTAATAGCCGGGGTAGGGCTGGAAGTACGTCTGGCGGGCGCGCTCGTGGTCGCCCCAGGTAGTGCGAATCACGCCCGGCCAGCTCGCTTTTATGGCCAGGTAGCCTTCCTGGTTGTTGCCCTCGATTTCGGTGCCGTCCTGATTCAACAGCACGGGCTGCACGCCGGGCAGGGGTAAGCCAGCGCGGGCGGGCACGCTGAGCGTGATGCCGGCCAGGGCCGAAATCATGATGCCGCCGGTTTCGGTCTGCCACCAGGTGTCCACGATGGGGCAGCGGCCCTTACCCACGTGCTGGTCGTACCAGTACCAGGCTTCTTCATTTATCGGCTCGCCCACCGAGCCCAGCACCCGCAGGCTGTGGAGCGAATAGGCCAGCACGTGGTCCACGGAATGGGCCATAAGCGAGCGAATGGCCGTGGGCGCGGTGTAGAAAACCGAGACGTGGTGCTTGTCAATCACCTCCCAAAACCGGCCAGGGGAGGGGTAGGTGGGCACGCCCTCAAACAAGAGCGTGGTGCCGCCGGCCAGCAGCGGGCCGTACAGACCGTAGGTGTGGCCCGTGACCCAGCCAATGTCGGCGGTGCACCAGAACACGTCGTTTTCCTCAATTTGGAACACGTTGCGGAAGGTGTAGTCGGCCCACACCATGTAGCCGGCCTGGGTGTGCACCACGCCCTTGGGCTTGCCGGTGCTGCCGCTGGTGTAGAGGATGAACAGCGGGTCTTCGGCCGCCATCACTTCGGCGGGGCAGTCCTTGTCCACGTCCGCCACTTCTTCGTGGTACCACGCATCCCTACCCCCCTGCATCTCGACGGGCCAGCCGGTGTGCTCCACCACGATGACGCGCCGCACGCTGGGGCAAGTTTCGAGGGCCTCGTCCACCACGCTTTTCACCGGAATCTGCTTGGCCCCGCGGTTCAGGCCATCGGCCGTGAGGATGCAGGTAGCCTGCGCGTCGTTCACGCGGTCGGCAATGGCCGAGGCCGAGAAGCCCGCGAATATGACCCCGTGCACCGCCCCGATGCGGGCGCAGGCCAGCACGGCTACGGCTAGCTCGGGTATCATGGGCATGTAGAGCACCACGCGGTCGCCCTTGCCCACCCCGTTCTTTTTCAATACGTTGGCAAACTGGCACACCCGCGCGTGCAGCTCGCGGTAGGTGAGGCGCAGGTGGCGCACCTTGGGGTCATTGGGCTCGTAAATGATGGCCAGCTTGTTGGCGCGCTGCTCCAGGTGGCGGTCCAGGCAGTTCTCGGTCAGGTTGAGGGTAGCGCCCGCGTACCAGGTGCTGGTGCCGGCCGGCGAAAACTCGCCGCCGCGCACGGTATCCCACTTCCGATGCCAGGTAAACGGCTCGGCCACGGCGGCCCAGAAGGCATCGGGGTCTTCTACGCTGTGCTGATAATCAGCGTGGTACTCTTCCAGGGTGCGGGTGCGAATGGCGGACATTGTTGGGAGAAATTAATTGTGTAAAAAGAAGAGTTGGGGTGCAGTTGTCATTGCGAGCCTGCGAAGCAATCGCATCAGAACGATAAATGAACGACTAGCGTGGATATCGTGCGGGTGCGATTGCTTCGCAGGCTCGCAATGACAGACGATTTTACTCACTTACCGCCCTAGTAGCTCACGCACTTTTTGCATGAGTTGGCGGGTGCTGAAAGGCTTGGGCATGTAGAGGTCGGCCCCGGCGTCGTAGCCTTTTTGTACGTCGGCGGGCTGGCTTTTGGCCGAGAGAAAGATGACTTTGGTGGCGGCGCGGTCGGGGCGCTGGCGCAGCTGGCGGCACACCTGGTAGCCATCCACGTCGGGCATCATCACGTCGAGCAGCACCAGGTCATAGGCCGTGCGGTCGAGGGCTGCGAGGGCCTCGGTGCCATTGCGCGCAATGCCTACCTGATAGCCGTTCTTACGCATCAGAAACTCCAATGACATGACGATAGTGGGCTCATCATCAACTAATAAGACGTGCGGAGTTTTCATATTTTTCACAAGTTCCTGGTCCCTGGCTCCTGGTTCCTGGTTGTCATTCTAACCAAGAACTTATAAAAAATTAAGAACCCGGCAGCTCCACGAAAAAGCGCGCGCCCTGGCCGGGCGCGCTTTCTACCCAGAGGCGGCCGTGGTGCAGCTCCACGATTTTCTTACTGATAGCCAGCCCCAAACCCGTGCCGGCGGGCTTGCGCATGGTCTGGTTGGGGGCCTGAAAAAACTTGTCAAAAATGAGGTGCTGCTCGGGCAGCGCAATGCCGTGGCCGTTGTCTTCCACGCACAGCAGCAGGGCGTCGGCGGCGGGCCAGGCCAGTACCGCAATGCGGCCGGTGCCATCGGCCGGGCAGGCCTTCACGGCATTCGAGAGCAGGTTGATGAGCACCTGCATGAGGCGGTCGTGGTCGGCGGGCAGGGGGGGTAGGGAGGCCGGCACGTCGAGCCGCAGCACGATGCCGCGCTCGCGGGCCAGCTGCGCCACGGCCTCAGTAGCTTCGCGGGCCACGTCGGCCAGGGCCAGCGGCACACGGTAGAGGGTCGCCTGGCCGCTCTCGTACTTTTCGAGGTCTAAAACCAAGGTAATAAGGCGGGTAAGGCGCTCGGCCTCGCGGCCAATGGTGTGGTGAAAGCGCTGCTGCTCCTCTGGTTCTAAATCCGGATTATCGGCCAGGATTTCGGCCAGCGCCCGGATGCTGGTGAGCGGCGTGCGCAGCTCGTGCGTGACAGTGCAGAGGAACTCATCCTTCTGCATATCCAGCACCTGAAGCTGGTCGTAGGCCTGGCGCAGCTCATCGGTGAGGCGCTGCAGCTGGCGGCGCTGCTTTTGCAGCTCGCGGTTGGCCTCCAGCAGCTGCTGACTTTCCTTCAGAATACCCACCACCCGGTCGTAGCTCACCTCCTCCGCCCCCACCACCGAAGCCAGCAGCAGGCGGGCCGAAGCCGGTCCAAGGGTGCCGGCCAGCAGCTTTTCGGCGTAGAGCAGCAGGCGCGGGTCGGCAGGTTCGGGGGTTCGGAGTTCTGGTTCCTGGTTTTGGCTTAAAAGGCTGGTAGCGTCTGACTGATACTTGATACTTGATGACTGATACTTGTTAACTGCGAAGGCGTCGGGGAAGCGCTCGGCGAAGGCGCGCAGGGCCTGGTTGGTGCGCTTTTTACCCAGGAAGCCCAGCAGCAGGGCGTGCACATCGGGCAGCGGCGCGCGGCCCGGCCAGCTGGTTACTTCCTCGGCCAGGCTGCGGCGGCGAAACACATCCACGAACACATCGGCCTGGCGCAGCTCAAGGGGGGTAGGCGGCACGGCCAGCGACAGCCCCACGTAGCCGCCAATATTGAAAAACCAGCTCCAGAATAAGCTGTGCGAGAGTGAGTCGAACCCTTCGAGCCCGAACAGCGCGCCCGGCCGCAGCCAGGCCACGCCCCCTACCCCCCCCGTGAGCAGCGACGCTGGCAGGCGGCCCGGCCCCACCAGCGTAGGCAGCACCAGCGTAAAAAGCCACACCCCAAAGCCCGCCAGCAGCCCCAGCGTGGCCCCGCGCCGGGTGCCGCCCTTCCAGTAGAGGCCGCCCAGCATCACGGGCAGCAGCTGCGCCACCGCCGCAAACGACACCAGCCCGGTATTCACCAGCGGCAGCTGCCGGCCCACCACGGCGTAGTAGCCATAGGCCAGGGCCAGCACCGCCACCACCGCCAGCCGCCGGCTCTGGAGGGCAATGCGGCTGAGGTAGGCAAACCAGCGCCGCTGCGCCGCGGGCCGGGTGGCCGGCACCCGCACCAGCCAGGGCATGAGCAGGTGGTTGCTAAGCATCACGCTCAGGGCAATGGTTTCGACGATAATCATGCTGCTGGCCGCCGACAAGCCCCCCACGTAGGTGAGCAGCGCCAGCCACGGGTGCCCCGCCGCCAGCGGCAGCGCCAGCACAAACGTATCGGCATCGAAGCGCCCGCCCAGCTTCAGCATCCCGCCGAAGGCAATGGGCAGCACGAGCAGGTTGATAAGGAGCAGGTAGAGCGGAAACAGCCACATGGCTTTGCGCAGGTGGTCCTCGTTGGTATTTTCTACCACGGCCACCTGAAACTGGCGCGGCAGCAGCAGCACCGCCGCCATGCTGAGTACCAGCAGCGTGAGCCATTCGGTGCTGCTCGTGCCGGCCCCTTTCAGGGTGAAAAGCTGGCGCAGCGCCGGCACCGCCGCCGCCTGGTCAAACACGTCGGCGAAGCCGCCAAACAGCCCGAACGTCACGAACAAGCCCACCAGCAAGAAGGCCAGCAGCTTCACCAGGCTCTCCAGGGCCACGGCCAGCACGATGCCCTCGTGCCGCTCGGTGGCCTCTACCGAGCGCACCCCAAACAAGATGGTAAACACCGCCAGCGTGCCGGCCGCAAACAGCGCCGGCCCGCTGGCCCGGCCGGCCGCGCTCCCTACCCCCCCCGGCCCGGCCGTCAGCACCACGTAGGAGTTGGCAATAGCCTTGATTTGCAGCGCGATGTAGGGCACCACGCCCAGTACGCACACCACCGTAACCAGCGCGCCCAGCGCCGTGCTCTTGCCGTAGCGGGCCGAAATAAAGTCGGCGATAGAGCTGAGCCGCTGCTGCCGACACACCCGGATAATTTTGCGCAGCACCAGCCACCACGCCGGGGCCAGCAGCGCCGGCCCCAGGTAAATGCCCACGAAGCTGAGCCCCTGGTGTGCCGCTCGCCCCACCGAGCCGTAGTAGGCCCAGGCCGTGCAGTACACGGCCATGCTCAGCGCGTATACGTAGGGGTTGGCTACCAGGCTCTTGCGCGCCGCCGACCGGCGCTCGGCCGCGTATGCTACGCCGAAAAGCAGGGCCAGGTAGCCGAAGGAAAAAAATAAGACCAGAAACTTATTCAATGGATGAATGAGTGAATGGGTGAGTAAGTGAAGGGTGCGCGCAGCGTGAAGCGGGTATAACGTCCATTGACCCATCCACCCACTTACTCATTGCCCTGCCGGGCCAGCCAGCCGGTGAGGGCGATGAGGGCCAGCCAGGCCAGCAGCACGTAGAGGTAGATGGTGGGGATGCCCGCCACCCGCCCGGCCCGGTCGAACGCCGCCAGCAGCGGATAATTGAGCAGCACCGCAAACAGCACCGCCACGAACAGCAACTGCTGGCCGCGCCGCGGCGGGCGTTCGGAGGGGGGGTAGGGCGTGGGCATGGCGTGCTGAGTTGGAGGGCGGGTTTTCACTTAAAAACCCGCCGGGCAGGCTGCCTGGCGGGTTTTTAAGTGAAAACCAGGTGGCTATTAGCTGTCTATCAGCTTTACGTTGCGGGTGTCCTTCATCAGGGCCATGCCCACGAAGAAGCAGATGAGCGCGATAACCACCGGATAGACGAGGCCCAGCAGGCTGCTGTGGTCCTTGGCAAACGTACCGGCCGGCTGCTTGGCGGCCCACACGCCAATGGCGGTAGCGATGAGCGGCACGAAACCGCCGAATACCCCATTCCCAATGTGATACGGCACCGAGAGCGAGGTGTAGCGCACGCTGGTCGGGAACAGCTCGACGAGGTAGGCGGCGATGGGGCCGTACACCATCGTCACAAACAGCACCAGGATAAAAGTGAGCACCGTCATCATAAACACGTTGGGTGCCAGGGCTTTCATCACAGCCGGTACGGCTTTGCCGGCGGCATCCACGGTGGCGGGCGTAATTTCGGTAAGCGGTCCGGCGTAGGCCTTAATACCGTAGAAAAGCGGGATGGTGAATAGCGCCCCGCAAATCATGCCCGTCATGATGATGCGCTTGCGCCCGATGCGGTCCGATAGCGAGCCAAAATACACAAACAGGGGGGTAGCCAGCACCATCGCAATCACCAGAATGGTACTCGAATCGATGATGTCGAGCTTGAGCGTGCTGTTCATAAACGAATAAGCCTGAAACTGCGAGGTGTAGAAAATCACGCCCTGACCCATCGTCACGCCAAACAAGGCAATGAGCACCAGCCGGCGGTTTACGGGGTTCACGAAGGAGTCGCGCAGCGGGTTCTTGCTGGTGGTGCCGGTGGCCTTGGCCCTGGCAAAAAGCGGCGACTCGTGCAGGCGCTTGCGGATGTAGTACGAGGCAATGACCAGCAGGCCCGAGAGCAGGAACGGAATGCGCCAGCCCCAGTCCTTAAAGGCGGCCTCACCCATAAACTTGCGGGTGAGCACCAGCACGGTAATACTGACGATGAAGCCCCCGGTGGCCGTAATCTGGATGAAGCTGGTGTAGTAGCCGCGCTTTTTGTCGGGGGCATACTCGGCCACGTAGGTAGCCGCACCACCATATTCGCCGCCCAGCGCCAGGCCCTGCAACAAGCGCAGAATCACGACGATAATAGGGGCCGCGATGCCGATGGTGTCGTAGCTCGGGATAAGGCCCGTGACGAACGTAGCCCCGCCCATGAGCAGCAGCGTCACCATGAACGTGTACTTACGCCCAATCATGTCGCCGATGCGGCCGAAGAACATCGCCCCAAACGGCCGCACCACGAAGCCGGCTCCAAACACGGCCAGCGCCCCCAGCAACGTATCCTCAATCTTACCCGCGTGCCCAAACAGCACTGGCCCAATAATGGCCGCCAGCGAGCCGAAGATGTAGAAGTCGTACCACTCGATGACCGTACCCACCGACGAGGCGGTAATTACCTGCCAGATGGTTTTGGAATCAACCTGGTTGTTGTCGTGCGCCGCCGGCGCGTCGGGGTCGTTGCGGTAAGCCGCCGCTGCCGTGGGGTTTAAACTTTGTTCCATAAAAAGAGGGGGGGGGAAAGCAGGTAACTCCTGGAAAACGAGGGGTAGGGCCAGGCCAGCCCTCGATGACTACAGGTAGACCTGCGTTTGCAGCGTTACCTCGGGGCGATACCGGATGCTGTTGACCGTGGCGGCTCCGTTGTTGGCGGGCAGGAAGGTCTGGTCGCTGAAATCGGGACGGAAGCGATAATTAAGGGTAATCTTGGCGTTGTGCCCGTCGAGGTAGAAGTTCATGCCCGCGTCATATACGTTCACCCCTTTGATATTGCCGTTTGTATCAAGCAGGCCGTTGAGGCTATTGTGCAGGTAGGCCACGTAGGGCTGCAACTTTACCTTGGGCCCAAGCAAGTCTTTGGGTAGCAGCACCCCTAGCTGCGCATAATAGCTCTGGCCCGTGCCAATGAGCGGCACCGCATTGCCTACCAGGCCGGCCGAGGTAGTAGCACCCGGTGCCAGCCCGTTGCCAGGGTTCATCAGGCCCACGTTGCGCACGTAGTTGGGGCCGAAGTTGTAGTTATAATACACGCCGTAGAAGGTAACGGCCGTATTAGAGGCCGTATCAACCGGCGCATCGTAAAACACGTCCACCCCATACAGGCGCACATCATGGGTAGTCGTGGTCGCGAACGGGTCAGCGGGTGCCGTGGTCGGGTAGGCCGCTGGCCGCGAGTACGTTCCTTTGGGATTATAGTGAAAACCGGCCCCGATGTTAAGCACCTTCTTGGTGCCCAGGTAAGTACCCGTCTGGTAAGGCAGTAGGTTGGCTTCTTTATCAAAAAACTCGTAGTCGAAATAACCCTGGTATATCTTATTGGTGTTGTGCGGGTTAAAGGCGGCCACGTTGGTGCGCAGACCGGCCGGCGTGGCCGTAGCCGCCGTCTGGCTGGTCACAAAGGGGTCATCGATGGCCACGCGGTAGTCGAAGCCCCCAATCCGACCCTTCGCGTACGCCCCCATAAAGAAGCCAAACTGGTCGGTCTGGTCCAGGGTAGGATAATTGACGATGGGCAAATCATAGGTCAGCATGTTCAGGGTGCTCGCCTGCGTCATGCGCGAAATACCAACCTGGTAGTTCAGGCCGGCTCCCAAACTCAAATACTTATTGATGCGAAACTCGCCCGTGGCATTATGCACGTAAAACGGTGCCCGCTTGCCCGGCCCGTTGGGGTCATTGGGGGTGCCGCCGCTGATGGTAGTCTGGTTTTCCATGCCCAGGTCGAGCAGGAACAAGAAGCGGGGGTTAAGCTGCGCCAATGTAATGAGGCGGGTGCGCCGCAGCCCAAAGGCTACCTGGTCAGACTTAGGCACCCCGTCGCGTAAGGTATTGGAATTGTTCTCGTTGTACTGCGCCCAAAACTGCGTCCAGGCAATAAAGCGCAAGTATTTCGAGCCGTCGGGCGAGAGGTTTACCTTCATGCCGGCCCCGTAGGGTACCGATTTGGCCGGCGTGGGCACAGCGGGCGGCGCGGCGGGCGCGGCCGGCGGCGGCGATGCGCCGGTAGCAGGTGGGGTAACCTGGCCGAGGGCGTTGCCGGCCAGCAGCAAGCTACTCAGCGCAAGAACGTAGCGGGTAGATTTCATGTAGCAATGAATAAGGGGTAGGGAAGCGTAGTACCCAAAGCCGTCGTTCCGGACCCAGGGTTTTGTGGCTGCCAAGTAGCAACCCGATTCCTACCCCTGCTAGCGTCTTGCTATCGTTTTGCTAAGTACTATAGCCCGGCTACTGCCGAAATCGCTCCCAGCGTATCATCATGTACTTATCGCCCAGCTCCGTCACGACCAGGCCGGCGCTTTTCAGGTTCTCGGGCTTCTGAAAGAACTCCGCCAGTTCCTTCTGATTGAGGATTTTATAGGTAGGATGATAGTCTGTTTGGCGGGGGGCTTTTACGCCGTATTTCTTTACCCAGTTCATCACGCTCACGTGGCTCACCCCTAGCAATCGCTCAATTTCGCGGTAGCTCACGCCCTCAATGTAGAGCTGCAACGCCTTCACCACGTAGTAGGGGTTCACCTCGCGGCCCACCTTGGCTACGGTATAGTGGTAGCCGCAGTTTTTGCAGCGAAAGCGCTGGCGCTCATTAATTACGCCACTCTTGGTCGCTTCCTTCGAGTCGCACTTGGGGCAGATGGGAGCATTCATGGCGCGGGTAGTAAATATGAAGTTTAGCGAAAACTATAGCTAGTTAGCAAATGTATACTGCTTTAGCAAGAAAACACCTCGCGCGGAAATTTTCCGTAAATTGCTTGGATATTGATACTGAGCAGAAAGCCTGGCTCGCAGCCCGGCCTTTCGCTGGCCGAGGGGGGTAGGCGGCAGCCAAATCGGCAGCTCCGGCGGCTACCCAGGCCCCGGCGGTAGCTTTGCCGGGCCATTGCCCCCGCTCCTACCCCATGCCTACCCCCGCCCACCGCACCATCGCACCCGCCGATTTATCGCCCGCCGATTTTTACCAGTACCTCATCGGCGCGGTGGCCCCGCGGCCCATTGCGTTCGCCAGCACTATCTCGGCGGCGGGCCTCGTGAACCTGAGTCCGTACAGCTTTTTCAACGTGATGAGCATGGACCCGCCCATCCTGGTGTTTTCGCCCACCAGCCGGGGGCGCGACAACTCGGCGAAAGACACGCTGCAAAACGTGCGCGAGGTGCCTGAAGTCGTCATCCACATCTGCGACTACGCGCTGGTGGAGCAGCTGTCGCTGGCCAGCGCCGAATACCCGGCCGGCGTCAACGAGTTCGTCAAGGCCGGCCTCACCGAAGCTACGTCAAACCAGGTGCGGCCGCCGCGCGTGGCCGAGTGCCCGGCGGCATTTGAGTGCGTAGTGGAGCAAATTATTGAGTTGGGCGACGCGCCCGGCCACGGCAACCTGGTAATATGCCGGGTGGTGCGGGCGCACTTTCGGGAGGATATTCTGCTGGCCGGCAAGCCCGGCGTAGACCCGCTTAAATTTGAGGCAGTGTCGCGGCTGGGCGGCGACTGGTATAGCCGCCTACGGCCCGAAAATCTCTTCACCGTGGCCCGCCCCAACCGCCAGTTGGGCATTGGCTTCGACGGCCTACCCCCCCATATCCGCGAGAGCAACATCCTGACTGGCAATGACCTGGCCCGCCTCGCCAACGTGGAGCGCGAAGCCCTCCCTACCCCCGCCCAAATCGCGGCAGCCCGCACCGAGCCACTAGTGGCCTACCTGCTAAACAAGCACCGCGCCGACCCTGCCGAGCAGCAAAAACAACTGGCCCTGCTGGCCCAGCAGTGGCTGGCCGAGGGCCGGGTGCAGGAGGCGTGGCGGGTGCTGCTGATTGACTTGTCTTAAAGCTTATAACTCCCGCTTATGCGTCAGGCAGTAATAGTACGGGTCACAACCCGTTAGCTGGCAACCGCCCAAGTACAGCTTGCCGGCTTTGGCTTTGGCCATCACTTTCGCCGAAGGCAAACCATAGAAAATAGGAATCACGTGGTCAGTGTGACTATTAAGGCAGGCGGGCGTCCGGCCGTGGGCAGGAGCGTAGGGACAGAAGCCAGGCATCAAAATACGCAAGGGTGCCAAGTTGACTACTCCTCCCGTAAGTCGCACATTTTTGGTACGGTAGCCCAGGGAGCTTACTTCAATAGAGCAGTCTCTAGCTGCTGGCCTCTTCAGTCGAAAGCTACCAGCCTGATTGGTAACACAACCAGCCAGCGTTGCTGTGTCCGCTTTCAGCAGTACGGTAACGCCCGGTATCCCCTCATCGGAATGACTGTCAATTACTCGGCCCGATAAAAAATACGTTTGCGCCACGCTAGTATTTGCGCAGAAAAACCCGGTTAATAAGAGTAACAACCGACTCATTTTGAAGCGCAGAAAACGTGTTTGCAAACTAATTCCGCACCGCAATAAGCAGCCCCAACTCTTTATACCGCATGTTAAATCGCTTAGCAATGGCGGCGTTGGTGAGCGAGCCTTTGTAGACGTAGACGCCGCTACGGAAGTGTTCGTTGGTGAAAAGCGCCTCGTTGATGCCGCCCTGTTGGCTGATGTCTTGCAGAATGGGCGTAAAAATGTTGCTGAGCGCGTTGGTGGCAGTGCGGGGCACGCGCGAGGCGATGTTGGGCACGCAGTAGTGCACCACATCATACTTGCGAAAGACGGGCTTACTGTGGCTGGTCAGCTCGCTGGTTTCGAAGCAGCCGCCCTGGTCGATACTGATGTCGATGATGATGGAGCCGGCCGCCATGCTAGCCACCATCTGCTCGGGCACCATAAACGGGATGCGCCCCTCCTCCACGGCAAGCGCGCCGATTACCACGTCGGCGCGCCGAATCTGCTGGCTCAGGGCGAAGGTATCGAGGGTGCTAGTGTAGAGCTGCGCACCCAGGTTGTGCTTGAGGCGGCGCAACTTATACAGGTGATTATCAAATACCTTGACTTCCGCACCCAGGCCCAGCGCGGCGCGGGCGGCGTATTCGGCCACCGTACCCGCACCCAGAATCACGACCTGCGACGGCGGCACGCCCGTAATGCCGCCCAGGATGATGCCCTTGCCCTCGTTGGAGCGGGCCAGGTACTCGGCCGCCACCAGCATCACGGTCGAGCCCGCGATTTCGCTCATGGCGCGCACTACGGGCCGCGCCCCGCTGGGGTCTTTTATTAGCTCGAAGCCAATGGCATTCACCTTTTTACGCGCCAGGGCGTTAATAAACTCGGGCGTCATCGTGCCCATTTGCAGGGCCGAGATGAGCGTTTGGCCGGGGCGCATCAGCTCGATTTCATCGAGCATGGGCGGGGCCACTTTCAGGATAATATCGGCCTTGTAGACTTCCTCGGTAGAGTAGGCGATGGTGGCACCGGCCTCAGAATAGTCGTGGTCGGAGTATTTGCTGGGCTCGCCGGCCCCGCTTTCGAGCATTACCTCGTGGCCCTCGCTCACGAGGTGCTGCACAGCTTCGGGGGTAAGGCCCAGGCGGTTTTCCTGCAAGGAAATTTCCTTGGGTAGGCCAATGAAGAGCTTGCGCTTGCGCGTTTCCACCGCCAGCATCGACTCCTGGGTGAAGTAGGCGCGGCCCGTGGCCAGCGCGCCAAAGCCGGTGGGTAGCTGTTCGGCCATAATTTTTTCAAGTATCAATCATCAAGGAACAAGTATCAGCTAGGGAGCGAGCGGGTTGGCGAGCACTATTTCTCCTTCTTCTGATTACCTACTCACCACTCAAACTGATAATTGTTGATTGATAATTGATAAGTGAATTTCTCTCGATTCGGGGCCGGTGACGGTCAGCTCTACCAGCAGATAAGTAGGGGGTAGCAGGCCGGCCACGCGGGTGGGCCACTCTACCAAGCAAAGATACCCCGAATCGAAGTACTCAGCTACGCCCAGGCGGGCCGCTTCCGCCTCAGAATCTACGCGGTAAAAGTCGAAGTGATAAATGGGGTCGCCCCAGGCATTGCGGTACTCGTTGACCAGGGCAAATGTGGGGCTGCTTACGTCATCCCTCACCCCCAACTCGGGGCACAGCGCCCGGATAAGGGTAGTTTTGCCTGCCCCCATCTCGCCCTCAAAAGCGACCAGCGAACACTCCGACTGGGCAATGGAAACGGCCAGCTGCCAGGCCACGGTGGGTAGGGCGGCCAAGCTGGGAATGTTGAGACTAAAATCAGGCATAAGAGTGATTTTCAATATTTTACCGCCTGCCATACTTATGAATCAGGACTTACGCAACGCGGTCAGGCAGCTATTATCGCCGAGGTTCGCGGAGGGCGCAAGCCTGTGAATAAAGCATCCTGTCACTACTAAACAAGTCGTTCGGCGGCGATAAGATGCTTCCCCACGAATAGTCAGATGAGCATGACAAATGAAGTTTAACAGCTAGAGATTAATGCATCCGGTCGTCGCGCACGGGCAGGCTCACTACAATTTCGCCCTCAATCTGGAGTAGCTCCTGCAAGCGGGCGTCTACCTCGGCGGGGTCGCAGTATTCCTTGGCTAGGTCTACGTAGCTCACGAAATGGCCGGCCTCGCTGGCCATCAATTCATAATAAAACTGGCTCAGCTCGGGGTCACGGTCTTGCAGGTGCAGCCAGAGCAGCTTGAAGCGCTCGCAGGAGCGCGCCTCGATGAGCGACGACACCAAGAGCTGGTCCAGGAGTTGGCGCTCGCGGGGGCCGCCCTTGCGGATGTGGGCCATGAGCTGCACCACGTATTCGTCGCGCCGGGGGCGGCCCAGCGGCAGGTTGCGCTTGCGCAGCTCCTTCACTACCCGGTCAAAATGTTCCCACTCTTCGGCTACCAGGGCGGTCAACTCAT
The DNA here is from genome assembly GCF_020012125.1 of Hymenobacter psoromatis. NCBI lineage: Bacteria > Pseudomonadati > Bacteroidota > Cytophagia > Cytophagales > Hymenobacteraceae > Hymenobacter > Hymenobacter psoromatis. Next base: position 1,277,367 of record NZ_JAIFAG010000001.1, on the reverse strand, counting down.
CTACCAGGCGTTCCTTTTCGGGGTAGTGCACGATGAGCGAGATGCCGGTACTGGCCGCTTTTTGCTCGCAATAAGCATGGTCTACCAGAATTTCTTCGAGGTTTTTGCTGGCCAGGTCGGCCCAGCGTGGGTCGGAGTTGAGCTTAAGCTTGAGAATAGTCTTCATCGCAGATTCAAACGGATTTAACGGATTTCGCAGATACGCCGCGGCGCGGCTGGCTATGCGGCAGGGATAGGGAAGGGAGATGGGTTATTATTGTGGGATAAGCGGTGAATGGGCAGGGCTCTTCAAACGCATTCTTAAAAACTTATATTTAACCCCTAATCACAATTTCTTAACAAGCAGCGCGAAGCGCGCGCCCGCCACGTAGCCAGCCGCGACGCGGCGCATCTGCGAAATCCGTTTGAATCTGCGGTCAGCTGAAAAATCGCCAGCGCACGCCGAAAATAATCCGCCGGGGGTAGCCCGTGTAGTAGGGGGTAGTGAAATAGCCATCGCGGTACAACCCCTGGTTGAGATAGGCTACTTTGATGAAGAGGGAAGCCGAGCCAATGTCGGCTGCCACGAAGGCATTGGCCACGGCGTAGTTGCCAATGGTGAAGTTGTTTTGCACATAAAACTGCTGGGTGCTGGGCGCGTAGCTATAACCCTTAAAATCAGACTGATAATACAGCTCGCCCCCAACCTGCGCAAACAGCGCGTGGCCAAATACCAGGCGCTGGTAATACACCCGCGACTCGGTGACGAGCGCGGGCACGCGCAGGCCGGGGTTAGTGGGGCCAGATACGCGGGTGTAAGTGCCCTGATTATCAAAAAACACGTTGCCGACCCGCACCCGGTGGCGCGCAAACCCGATGAGCAGCTGCTGGTTGCCCGTTAGCTGCTGGGGCGTGCCATCGGGGCCGTAGTACACGAGGTTGGTGAGGTTGACGACCGCCGCGCTGGCCTCAATGCTGTGCTCGGCCAGGAAGGGTAGGCGCTGCTTGAGGCGCACCGTGAGTTGGTTAGCCTTGGTATTGACGAAGGGCGAATTACTCGGGTTATCATCCTTGCCGCCCGACACGTGGTGCCACTCGTAGCTATTGCCGATAAAGAGCTGCTGCGTGAGCGTGGGCGAGTAGGAAGCCGTGAGCAGCTCGGCCGAAAGCGGGCCGGTGCGAATGCGCCCGCGCAGCCAGTATTCGTCGAATACCTTGTACTCGCCGGCCACATCCACGGCGTAGATAGTGCGGTAGTTGAAAGCCGCCGTGCCACCCAGAAACAACTGGTTGTACCCATCACGAGCTACATTAGAGAGCGGCACGCCGGGGCCCGACAGGCCCAGCCTAGTGCTTTGGGCCGTCAGCTCGGCGTTGCGCGCGCGGCCGTACAGGTTGTATTCCACGCGGTCGGTGCGGCCCAGCAGGCCCACCGTGTTCTCGACCTGCCGAAACAGCGCGCGGTCGTTGGTGGCCGTGGTATTGCGCAGCGTGCCGCGGGTGCCCGTGATAGCATTGAGCGGATAAAATAGCAGCGTGCCCGTCGCGTCGCGGGGTAGGGCATCGTCGTTGTAGCCGTTATACTGCCGGCTGGCATCGAAGATATGGTAGGCCGTGAGGCCGCGCCCCAGCAGGCGGTACGACTGAAAAACGTGCACCTGGTCGCGGTCATCGATGTTGATGCCCGGCGTAAGGTATACCTGCTCGTCACCATATTTGAAGAAGCTGCCCGGCCCCTTCAACGTATCCAGGCCTTCGCTAGCGGTGGGCCGGATGCCGCCCAGCTCGCGGGTTTGCTGACGGCTGGCCGAGTAGTTGGCTAGTAGGTGGTAGCGGCCGTCTTCGGTTTGGTAGCGGGTAAAGATGGTGAAGTTGTTGTGCTCGGTCTGGTACTGCGTGCCGCCGGTATTCAGTACCTGATTACCGGCAATACGCTCGTAATCAACGCCCACGCTAAAATTCTTCTTAAAGGAGCGGCTGTAGCTGATTTCAAATACCTGTTCGCCCTGCGAGCCCTGCACATAGCGAAAAAACGAGTAGGGCGAGCGGCTGTCGTAGTACGGCACCTGGTTGCCGGCGCGGGTCTGGCGGTCGAAAGCGTTGCGCCCGAAGCGCGCGCCGAGCTGGTAGTTGGGCTGGTAGAGCAACGGCCGCGAGGCCGAAGCCAGCACGCCCAGGTCTTGCTGAAACGTACTATCGTGCGCCCAGAACCGCGCCTGCGGCCACTGCGTGAGGCTGGTATCGATGGGCGTGCCGCCCGTAGAGTCGCGCAGCAGCTCGGCTTCGTAGATGACGCGGGTCGTTTTAGGACCGTACACCGTCTTGGTCGAGTCATCAATAATCTGGGCGCGGGCGGCCAGGGGGCCGCCCAGCACCAGGGTCAGCAGCAGCCAACGGACGGCTTTAGTAAAAAAAACCATGCAGAGAATAAACACGCCACGAAAGAGCCCACCGGCGCGGCTCAACGGGCAAAGGTACTAGCGCCCGGCCGGCCCGGTGGCCGCGGCCACCGCCGCTGCCAGCCGCGCCGCGCCGCCCTCCAGCAACGCTACCCGCACCGGAATCGTGTACACGGACAGGCCAGCGAGCGCGGGGGCCAGCGCGGGGGCCTGCAGGCGGGCGGCATCTTTTTCGGTGGTGAAAATAACCTGGCCCTGCGGCCCGCCCGCCCGCACTGCCACCAGGTCGGCCAGCGTGAAGGCGTGGTGGTCGGCAAAAGCGTACTCGGCCGCCAGCTGGTAGCCCTGCGCTTGCAGGTGCACCCGCAGCGGCCCCGGCTGCGCAATGCCCGTGAGCAGCCCCACCGGGCCATCGGGGGGGGGTAGGCCCCGCGCCCGCGCCGCCGCTGTGAATGGCTCCGGCGCGCCGTAGGCATAGGCCGAAAAAAGCACCGGCACTTCGGGCCGGGCGTAGCGCCGCACCTCCGCTTCGGCGATGGCCTGGGCGGCGGCGGGCAGGTCGGGTGGGCACTTAGTAATGATAACCAGGTCGGCGCGGGCGGCCCCGGCGCGGGTTTCGCGCAGGCGGCCGGCGGGCAGCACGTAGTCGTGGTAAAACGGCCGCGCCAGCTCGGTGAGCAGAATATGGAGGGTAGGGCGCACGCGGCGGTGCTGAAAGGCATCGTCGAGCACCACGCACGTCAGGTCGGAGTGATATTGACGCAGTAAATCCAGGCCAAGCTGGCGATTTTCGGCCACGGCCACGGGCACGCCCCGCCCGCCAAATTCCTGAAAATACTGCCAGGGCTCATCGCCCACCGTGGCGGCCGAGTCGGCGGCCGTGGCTAGGCGCGGGCCGCGCGTTTGGCGGCCGTAGCCCCGGCTCAGAATAGCCGGGCGCTGGCCCTGGCGCAGCAATTCTTCGACCAGCCAGGCCACGTGGGGCGTTTTGCCGGTGCCGCCCACCCGCAGGTTGCCTACCCCCAGCAGCGGCACCCAACCGGGGGCCGAGCGCCACCAGCCGCGGTCGTAGAGCCAGTTGCGCACCGCCAGCACCGCCGCGTAGAGCCACGAGGCCGGCAGCAGCAGCCAGCTTTTGGCCGAGGTTCCGGGTTCCGGGTTCCGGGTTGCGGGTTGCGGGCCGCTTATTTTGATGGGCATAAAGCAAAGGTCGTTTTTTTCCTTATTTCTACACAGAAACGGTTGTCCTTGCGAGCGTAGCGCGGCAATCGCACCCGAACGAAATCGTTCGAGCATCGTTCTGAGGCGATTACCGCGCTGCGCTCGCAAGGACAAACATTCTCCATCAGAAACCCACCTTATGCCCAATTTTGCCGACCGCCAGCTGACGCTGCTCACTAACTTTCCCCTACCCCCCCTACCCCTGCCGGGCGGGGCCGAGGTGCGCAACTCCTACCTGGAGCCCGAGGTGCAGGTCATCGTGCGGGCATTTGCCAGGAAATTTTACGTGGCCGAGGCGGCGCGGGTGGGCATTTTCGGCATCAATCCCGGTCGCTTTGGCGGCGGGCGCACCGGCGTGGCCTTCACCGACCCGGTGGCGCTGAGCACGCTCTGCGGCATTGGCCACGCACTGCCCCGGCAGCGCCGCGAGCTGTCGAGCGAGTTCGTGTACCGGTTTATTGAGGCGCTGGGTGGCCCGGCCGAGTTCTACCAGCACTTTTATATTAACTCGGTGTACCCGCTGGAACTGACGCGCGAAGGTAAAAACTATAATTATTACGACGCGCCCGCCCTCATTAAAGCCTTATGGCCCGATATGCGCCGCTCCCTCAGCGAGCAAACCGACCAGCTTACTCTGCGCCGTGACGTGGCCGTGAGCCTAGGCCGCCGCAACGGCGACTTCCTGCGCCGGCTCAACGACGAGCTGGGGTTGTTCAAGCGAATTGAAGTGCTTGACCACCCGCGCTTTCTGATGCAGTATAAGCGTAAGGCGCTGGCCGACAACGTGGCTAGGTACGTGGACGTGCTGGGCGGACTACTAAAATAGCGCTACGCTGACCTTGCGTTTTTTTTACTGCTCGATTTCGGCCTTCGCGACAAACCAGCGCGCGGCTGCCTGTTGGAGGGCGCGGCCATCCAGGTCGTGGTCTGCGGCCCAGGCGACAACCCCATCCGGGCGTATCAGCATCGCACTCAAGCCTAATGAGTCTTTCGCCCGGCCCGACACGTAGCTCATTTGGTCGCCGTAGGCACTCGCCAACGTTTTGAAGAAAGCATTCCCCTCGAAATCAAGCAGGATGCCCCGGCCATCGTGCAGCAGCTCCCCCATCATCGTGCCGCCTGCCAGCTCAAAGTTGGGCACGCTGTGGCCCACCAGCGGGTGGTCGCCCCCGAGCGGGTAGTGCGTAGCAATACCCCATATTCGGCCGGCAAAGTAGGTGGCCCCGTCGCGCGTGTGCAGCAGGTCGCGGATGATGGCTTGCAGCGCGGGGGCCTGCGGGCCGGGGCGCATGACGGCGACCTGCGCGCGTGACCAATCCAGTACCTGCGCCCCGAGGGGGTAGCGCTCGGCGTAATAGCTATCCAGCAAGCCGGCCGGCGCTTGCCCGTGGATGGTGGCGGCGAGCTTCCAACCCAGATTCAGGGCATCGCCCAGCCCCAGGTTGAGCCCCTGGCCGCCCAGCGGCGCGTGAATGTGCGCGGCATCGCCGGCCAGCAGCACCCGCCCGCTGCGGTAGGCAGTGGCCTGCCGCGACCGGTCGGTCCAGGTGGTGGCCAGGTGCAGGGCGCTGATAGTCACATCGGTGTCCGAGACGCGGCGCAGCACCGCTTGCATGTGGGCCAGCGTGAGGGGTGCTCCTGAACTGTGAAATACGCCCTTATCAAAATACTGGATTATCAGGTAGCCTGGCTGCGATTGCAGGTACATGCCGGTGGTGGTAAGGTTGCGGCCGGAGCGAAGCTGCTCCGGGTCGGCCAGGTCCACCTGCGCCGTGTAGCCGGTAAATTCCGGCTCCGTCCCGGCGAAGTCAAACCCGCCGGCCTTGCGCACCACGCTCCGGCCGCCATCGCAGCCCACCAGCCATTGTCCTTCAAAGAATTGGCCGCCGGCCCGCACCGTTACCCCCGCCGCGGTTTGCTGAAAGTCCGTAATGGCCAGCCCGCGCCTGATTGCTACCCCCAGGGCTTCGGCGCGGCGGGTCAGCACCATTTCCAGTTCTTCCAACTCAGAAATCAAACTGGTTTCGGTCGAGCCGGGCAGGCGATACTTCCACTGGGAGGTGTCAATATCGCCTTCATAAAAGGGAATGCCGGCGAAGTGCCCAGCCTGGCGACGTGCCCCTTGGCCGGCGTTTTGGTGGGGGTTTTTCAGGCGTTTAGGCACTTCCAGCTCCTGGAGCAACCCCCGGCGGTAAAGCGCTTCCACGGAAGGCGCGTTGAGCCCCCGGAGCCCGAAAGGCAGCTGCTTCAGGGGCGAGTGCGGGTTCTGCGACTTTTCCAGGAGCAGGACGGAACAGTGGGCCAGGGCCAGCTCGCAGGCGAGAAATAGCCCTACCGGCCCCGCGCCGGCAATCATGACGTCGTAATTAACCGGATTTTTGGTGGATTTCATCCCGCAAAATTCCGCCGGGTGCCCGCGTCAGGCTTGTATAAACGCGACAAAATTGGTGCTCACCACCTGTTGCCGGCTCCTGGCTTTGCGGGCGAAGGCCGCGGGCGTCGTGCCGCTATAGCGCTTGAATTCCCGGCTGAGGTGGGCTTGGTCCGCGTAGCCCAGCTCCTGCGCCAGGCCGGCCAGGTTGGCCGCCGGCTGACGCCACAAGTGGTTGCGGACCTGCTCAAAGCGCATCAGCCCGGACACGTCTTTCACCGTGTGGCCCGCTGCTTGCTTGAACTTCCGCTCCAGGGTTCGCACCGTGGCGTGCGCCGCCGCCGCTACCTGGCTCACCGGCAGGGTGCCGCCGGCGGCCCGCATCGCCCCGCCCGCTTTGCCCAGCAACCCGTCAGTCGCCATTCGCGACCGGGCCTGCCCAAAATAGTGAGTCAGCAGCACCAGCGCCGCCGCCAGCCGGCCCACCCGCATATGCGCAGCCAGCGGCGCTTGCAGCTGGGCAAGGGGATGCTCCAGCAGACGCGCGCCGTCTTTACCGGCCGGTAGGCCCAGCACCTCGAACACGGTCCAGGGAAAGCACCGGATACCGATAATTTCCAACTTATTTTTCGCGTGAAAAAGCACCGGCTGATTGAGCAGCCCCACCAGAAACGGGGAGGGTAAGGGCTGCCAGCCGCCCCGCGCGGCAGGACTAACGAGACTGCCAAAGTGAAAAATTATTTCCGCATAGCCATCCGGTACCACCTCAAAGCTCGCGGGCTGGTCGCCGAAGTCCTGGCTGAGGTACCAAAAGCACTTCATAATATCCTGCAGCTCTTGCGGCGGCTCAAATTCTTGGGGCGGCATGATAAAAGGTATCTTTGACCAGGACTTCCGGGGGGCGGGCAAAAGCGCTGGGTTGCCCCGCGAGTCTCCCGCTTTCGCGGGAGTCTTCCGGGTTGGGCCTACCCCCGCCTGTTTCCTGAATGGGCCCCGCGACAGCACAACGTTAGCGAGTAGCCCGCAAATAACCAACCAGTACCAAAGTGCCCACCGTTCAAGACCTGGCCCAGCTCATCGAAGCCGCCGCGCCCCTCGCCTACCAGGAAAGCTATGACAATGCCGGCCTGCAATGCGGCTTGCCGGAAGCGGAGATTACGGGCGTCCTCCTCGCCCTCGACTGCACGCCGGCCGTAGTGGCCGAGGCGGCGCGGCGCGGCTGCAACGTGGTGCTGTGCCATCACCCGGTTATTTTTCGGCCGCTTAAGCGTCTCACGGGCAAGGGCTTGGTGGAACAAACCATCATGGCCGCCCTCAAGACCGACGTAGCCATCTATGCCGCCCATACCAACCTCGACAACGTGCGCCAGGGCGTGAACGCCCGACTGGCCGCCAAGCTGGGCTTACTTAATACCCGCATTCTGGCCCCGCAAACCGGCACCCTGGCCCGCCTCACCACCTACGTGCCCGACCAGCCCGATGACCCTGCGGGCCGGGTACTGGCTGCACTCTACGCCGCCGGCGCGGGCCAAGTGGGTAATTATACCGATTGCAGCTTTCAGAGCCAGGGCACCGGCACCTTCACGCCGGGCGCAGGCACCCGGCCGGCCATCGGGACCGAAAACCAGCCGGCCCGCGTGGCCGAAACCCGCCTCGACGTGCTCCTACCCTTGCACCGGCAGGCGGCCGTGCTGGCTGCCCTGCGCCAGGCTCACCCCTACGAAGAAGTAGCTTACGAGCTGGTGAAGCTCGAAAACCAGCACCAGGACGTGGGCGCAGGCCTGGTGGGCGAGCTACCGCAGGCCCTACCCCCCGCCGAATTTCGGAAGCACCTAAAGACCGCGCTGGGCGTGCCCGTGGTGCGCCACACGGCGTTTGAAAAAGAGATTAAAAAAGTGGCGCTGTGCGGCGGCGCGGGCAGTTTTCTGACCGGCGCGGCAGTGGCGACGGGAGCCGATGCCTACGTGACCGGCGACGTGAAGTACCACGAGTTTTTCGTGCCCGAGGGCCAGCTCATGCTCTGCGACGTGGGCCACTTTGAGAGCGAGCAGTTTACGGGCGAGATTTTTCGCGATTTGTTGCTGGCGGCGTTCGGTCGTACTTTTGCGGTCTTATTCGCCGATACTCCCACGAATCCCGTTCAGTATGACTGCTAATTCCGCCGCCGTGGCAAATCCGGCCGACGCGCCCGTTTCCGCCAAGCTTGAAGCGCTTCTTAATCTGCAACACATTGATTCGCAGCTTGATGAAATTCGGCGTGTGCGCGGCGACCTACCCGAAGAAGTGCGCGACCTCGAAGACGAGATTGCCGGCTACGAAGCCCGCGTGAAGCGCTTCGATGACGAAATCAGCGGCTTGCAGGACCAAATCAAGCAGCGCAAAGCCGCGACCAAGGAAGCCGAGGGCCTCATTAAGCGCTATGAGGAGCAGCAAACCAACGTGCGCAACAACCGCGAGTACGAGGCCATTGCCAAAGAAGTGGAGCTGCAACGCCTGGAAATTCAGATTTCCGACAAGAAAATCAAGGAGGCGCAGTACCTCATCGACCAGCGCAACACCGAGGCCAACGTGACTCGCCAGCGCCTCGACGAGCGCCGCAAGGACCTCGACAACAAAAAGAGTGAGCTGGACACCATCGTGGCTGAAAACGAAGCCGAAGAAAAGCAGCTGGTGACCGAGCGCGAAACCGCCGTGCAGCCCGTGGAGCAGCGCCTGCTGACGGCCTACGACCGCATCCGGGGCAACATGCGCAACCGCCTGGCGGTGGTGCTGGTGCGCCGCGACGCCTGCGGCGGCTGCTTCAACACGGTGCCCCCGCAGCGCCAGGCCGATATCATCTCGCACAAGAAAATCATCGTGTGTGAGCACTGCGGCCGTATCTTGGCCGACGTGGAAGGCCGCGAGGCGCTGAATGCGTAGTCCCCTGAGGCTTTTTGAAACAAAAGGAACGGCCCCTTGGTCGTTCCTTTTTTTATAGCTCGTTGTGAAATTTCTCGCTGAGGTTCGCCAAGGTATTCGCCGTGGCACGCTGAGCGCGGTAGTGGGGCTGTTGGCTACTTCCGCGAGCCTCAGCGCGAGCCGCCCCGAGCCGCCCCGAGAAATTACCCCCGTCCCGGAAGCGTCGGAGGCCCTACCCCCCGTGGCCCGCCGCGCCTACGCCGAGCTGCTGAAGCTGAAGGTGAGCGCCTGCCGCCAGCTGCTGGCTGCCGCGCCACCCAGCGCGCCCGGCACCCTGCTAGTAGCCGACTGCGTCGATTTTACCGAGCTGATTATCAGTCAGGATGCGGGCCTTTACGAGGCTGGCTTGGCGGCGCAGGAGGCCCGGCTAGCGGCCCTGGAGCGCACCCCGGCCGGCGCGCTACGCGACTATGCGCAGTCCGAAATCCGGCTGCACCAAGCCCTGGCGCAGATAGTATTTCACCACGAGGTGCGCGGGGCCTGGAACCTGCGCCAGGCCGTGCTGCTGACGCAGGCGGTAGCGCAACGCTACCCTACGTTTTTACCCGCGCGCAAGTCCTTGGGCTTAAGCCAGTTCGGTATCGGCTCGCTGCCCGAGGGCTACCACTGGTTTTTGCGGCTGCTGGGCTTGAGCGGCAGCGTGGAGGAGGGCTTGCGCAACCTGAGCTTAGCGGCGGCGCAGCCTAATGATTTTCAGACCGAAAGCCAGGTTTTACAAGCGCTTATTCGGGAGGCGTATTACAACAAAGGCGACGAGAGCCTGGCACTGACCGGCCGCCTGGCCCGCGAGCAGCCCGACAATCTGCTGTTCAGCTACCTGGTTATCAGCCTGAATAAGCGCCAGCACCACGGCGACGAAGCGCTGGCCGCCTACCGCGTCCGGCCCCTCGGCCCGGCCTACCTACCCCTACCCCTCCTCGACCACTTGGCGGGCGACCTGTTTCTTTATCGGGGCGAATATGAGAGCTGCATCGCTGAAAACCAGCGGTTTCTGCATGAATACCGGGGCGAGTACTACCGCAAGGACGCGGCATTTAAGCTCTACCTGGCGGCCTGGCTTAGTGGCGCGCCGGCCGCCACTACCGAAGCCTACCGCCAACTCATAAACCTGGCTGGCCCGCTCACCATCGAGGAAGATGCCTACGCCCAGCGCTTCTACCACGACGCCCAGCCGCTAAACCCCGTTCTGACCCGCGCCCGCCTGCAAACGGATGGCGGCTACTACGTGCAGGCCCTGAGCACCTTGCAGCTGTTTCGACCCACGGCTGCCATGTCGGGGCGCGACCAGCTCGAAGCGCCCTACCGCCGGGCGCGGGTGTGGCAGGGCCTGGGCCGCCTCGATTCGGCCCGCGCCGACTACCTGCGCGCGCTACGCCGCTCGGCGGCGCTGGGCAAGCCGCCCTATTATTTCGCGCCGCAGGCGGCTTTGCAACTCGGCTACCTGGCCCAGGCCGCCGGCCAGCGCGCGGCGGCCAAGGTGTATTTTGAGCAGGCAATAGCTTACCCCCGGCACGAGTACAAAAACAGCACCGACCAGAAAGCCAAGCTGGCTCTGCGCGGGTTGTAAGGGGGATTTTATGCTAACCATTCCGATAGCCGACCTGCCCGCCGACTTCCGCGCCCGCGCCCTGCAATGGGCCAGCGCTTTTTCGCATTGTGCTTATTATGAGCCTAATGACTTACAGGCAAAGGCCGCCAGTTCGTTTACCCGAATGCTGGGGGTAGCGACCGTAACCGCCCCTACCCCCCCCACCTTGGCCGAGCTGGCTACCTGCCTGAGCGACCCGGCCGCGCCGCTGCCGTGGTGCGGCTTCGTGACGTATGATGTGAAAAACGAGCTGGAAGCGCTGAGCAGCCAGAATTTTTCGGGGTTTGACTGGCCGGCGCTACATTTTTTTCAGCCCGAAACCTGCCTGCGCTGGCAAGCCGACGCACTGGAAATCTGGGGCCAGACGGCGGGCGTGCTGGCCGCGATTCTGGCTACGGCAGTGCCAGCCGCCCTACCCCCCACCGGACCGCCCATGTGCCCCCGAATGTCCCGCGCCGACTACCTGCGGGCGGTAGAAAACGTGCGCGAAGACATTTTGAATGGAGAGGTTTATGAATTAACTCTTTGCCAGGAATTCTACGCCGAAAACGTGCGCCTGGACCCCGTGGCTACGTTTTGGCGGCTCAATGAGGTAGCGCCCGCGCCCTACGCGGGCTTTTTGCGCCACCACGACCATTATTTGCTCTGCGCTTCACCCGAGTGCTTTATTACTGGTAATCAAGAGCTTGTTACCTCGCAACCCATTAAAGGCACCCGGCGGCGCGGCCCTACCCCCGCCCAGGACGAGCAGCAGCGCCTGGCCCTGCTGCACGACGAAAAGGAGCGCGCCGAAAACCTGATGATAGTGGACCTGGTGCGCAACGACCTGGCCCGCGTGGCCCGCACCGGCACCGTACGCGTACCTGAACTATTTGGCACTTATGGCTTTAAACACATCTGGCAACTGATTTCGACCGTCACGGCCGAGATAAGGCCAGGCCTGAGCCTGACCGATATATTGCGTGCTACTTTCCCGATGGGCTCGATGACGGGCGCGCCCAAAATCCGGGCTATGCAGCTCATTGAGCAGTATGAGGCCAGCCGGCGCGGCCTCTACAGTGGCAGCTTCGGCTTCGTGCGGCCCGACGGCGAATTTGAGTTTAACGTGGTGATTCGCAGCCTCCAATACCGCGCTGATACGGGCTACCTCAGCCTGCAAGTCGGCTCGGCCATCACCTACGACTCGGTGCCCGAGCAGGAATACGCCGAGTGCCTGCTAAAAGCACAAGGGATGCTGGAAGCGCTTTATACAGTGATTAACGAGTAGCGGGTAGTGATTAGTGTTGTTCAAAGCCAGAACGACACTAATCACTACCCGCTACTCGTTAATCACTATTTCCTGCCATTCTGTCACTGGGTTTGTATCTTTGTTACCGGCCCGGCGGCTAGCCCGGCCACTTTGCTTGCTATGTCTCAACCGCTCATTACGTTAGATTTTCTCGACAAAGCGCTCGTTGCCGAGGCTGTCCTACCCACCGAGGTGCGCGTGAGTGCCGCCAACGGCACCGGCGGTGCCCGCAAGCTCTACATAGAGAGCTACGGCTGCCAGATGAATTTCTCGGATTCTGAAATCGTGTCGAGCATTCTGGCCGGTGAGGGCTTCGATACCACCGAGGACCTGGCCACGGCCGACCTGGTGCTACTCAACACCTGCTCCATCCGCGAAAAGGCCGAGCAGACGGTGCGCATGCGCCTCAAGCAGATTAACTCGCACAAAAAGCGCCGGCCCGGCATGCTGGTGGGCGTGCTCGGCTGCATGGCCGAGCGCCTGAAAAGCAAGTTTTTGGAGGAAGAAAAAATCGTGGACCTCGTGGTGGGCCCCGATGCCTACCGCGACCTGCCGCAGCTAATTGCCCAAGTTGATGGCGGCCAGAAGGCGGTGAACGTGCTGCTGAGCCGCGAGGAAACCTACGCCGACATCACGCCCGTGCGCCTGAACTCGAACGGCGTATCGGCCTTTATTAGCATCATGCGGGGCTGCGACAACATGTGCTCGTTTTGCGTGGTGCCCTTCACCCGTGGCCGCGAGCGCAGCCGCGATGCCGTTAGCATTGTGCAGGAAGCCCGTGACCTAGTAGCCGCTGGCTACAAAGAAGTTACGCTGCTAGGCCAGAACGTGGACTCCTACAAGTGGGGTAGCGAAGATGGCACCGAGCGCGTAAACTTCGCGCAGCTTCTGGAGCGCGTGGCGCTAGTGAGTCCCGCGCTGCGGGTGCGCTTTTCGACTTCGCACCCCAAGGATATTACCGACGAGGTGCTGCACACGATGGCGCGCCACGATAATATTTGCAAATACCTGCATCTGCCCGCCCAAAGCGGCAACTCGCGCGTGCTGGAGCTCATGAACCGCACCTACGACCGCGCCTGGTACGAGGACCGCGTGGCGGCCGTGCGCCGCATTCTGGGCGACGACTGCGCCATCTCGACCGATATGATTGCCGGCTTCTGCTCCGAAACCGAGGAGGAGCACCAGGACACGCTGAGCCTCCTCGACCACGTGCGGTACGACATGGCCTACATGTTCTTCTACTCGGAGCGCCCCGGCACGCTGGCCGCCCGCAAGCTCGCCGATGATATCCCGCTGGAAACCAAGAAGCGCCGCCTCCAGGAAATTATCGACCGCCAGCAGGCCCACAGCCGCTTGCGCTACGAGCGGGGGGTAGGGCGCGTGCACCAGGTGCTGGTCGAGAACTTCTCGAAGCGCTCGAAGGACGACCTCAGCGGCCGCAACAGCCAGAATCAGGTGGTCATTTTCCCCAAGGGTAATTTTCAGAAGGGTGACTACGTTAACGTGCTGGTACACACCAATACGGGCGGTTCGCTGATTGGCGAGACGGTATGAGCCGAAAGCAAAAGTTTTTAGACCAATTGCTCTCTGGCCAGCACGACCATACCATTGATTTTGCGGCGCTTTGTACGCTACTCATAAGTCTTGGCTTTGAGCAACGCATCCGGGGTAGCCATCATATTTTGGGACGGATTGGCGTGGTGGAAATTATCAATTTACAGCCCGGTTCCAACGGCGCAGCAAAGCCCTACCAGGTCAAACAAGTTCGTAGTCTGCTGCTTACTTACCAGGACTTATTAAACCTTTCCATTGGCTAAATAACCTTTATCTCATGTATAATCCAGCTCATTATCCGGTTGTTATGTATTGGAGTGAGGAAGACCAGGCCTATTTAGTAGAGGTACCCGACTTACCGGGCTGCCTGGCTGATGGCCCAACCCAGGCCGAAGCTATTGCTAACTCCCGCGTCATTATTCAAGAGTGGCTTGCCTTTGCGCAAGAGACGGGCCGCATCATTCCAGCGCCTAGCGAACGGCTACGGATGGCAGCTTGAGCATAGGTAAAAAAATTGACTTCCATTGACAAATCAAGAAATTCAATCCATCAAGCAGCGCTTCGGCATTATCGGTAATGCGCCGGCGCTGAACTACGCCATTCAGGTGGCGGCGCAGGTTGCGCCGACTGATATGACGGTGCTCATCACCGGCGAAAGCGGGTCAGGCAAAGAGTCGTTTTCCAAGATTATCCACGCGCTGTCGCCGCGCAAGCATGGGCAGTTCATTGCTATCAACTGCGGCGCTATTCCCGAAGGCACCATTGACTCGGAGCTGTTTGGCCACGAGAAAGGTGCATTTACAGGGGCCAACGAGGCGCGCAAGGGCTATTTTGAGGTCACCGACGGCGGCACCATTTTCCTGGATGAAATTGCCGAGATGCCGCTCGGCACCCAGGCCCGCCTTTTGCGCGTGCTGGAAAACGGCGAGTTTATTCGGGTGGGTAGCAGCAAGGTGCAGAAAACCGATGTGCGCGTAGTGGCGGCTACCAACGTGAACCTGCTCGACCGGGTGCAGGCCGGTAAGTTCCGCGAGGACTTGTACTACCGCCTGAACACGGTACCGATTACGGTGCCGCCGCTGCGCGACCGAGGCGAGGATATCTACCTGCTGTTCAGGAAGTTCACGGCCGATTTTTCGGAGAAGCATCGGGTAAAGCCCATCAGCCTGACGCCCGACGCGGTGCGGCTGCTCACACGGTTTCGGTTTCCGGGTAACATCCGGCAGCTCAAGAACTTAGCGGAGCAGATTTCGGTCTTGGAAATGGAACGCGAGGTAGATGCCGCGCGGCTGACCACTTACCTGCCCGCCGCCCAAACTTCGCAGTTGCCGGCGCTGCTGCCGCACGGCGCGGGCGGCAACGATTTCAGCTCGTACTCGGAGCGCGATATTTTGTACCGGCTGCTGTTTGATATGCGCCGCGACATGACCGACCTTAAGAAAGTAGTGCTGGAGCTGGCCACCGGCAACGCTCCGCGCCCGGCCGAAGCTCAGGAGCTACTACGGCAGAATAGTCACTTGTTCAGTAACTTAGGTGAAGCCTCGCCCTACCCCCCCGCCGAGGGTCCGGCTGACACCAACGGCTACTTCCTGCCCGGCGGCCCGGCCGCGCCGCTGCGAGTCGATATGACCTCGGCCAACTACGACGACGACCAGGACGAGGACCAGACCGAGGACATTCCGCACGAGACGGAGGAGGAAACGCTTTCGCTCGATGCGATTGAGAAGGAGATGATTCTCAAGGCGTTGAAGAAGCATCACAACAAGCGTAAGTACGCCGCCCAGGACCTGGGTATCTCGGAGCGCACCCTGTACCGCAAGCTTAAGCAATATGACCTCGAATCGGCTTAACCGGGGGCGTCGGCGGGCGCTGGGGCTGCTGGCCCTACCCGTGCTACTGCTGGCCGGCGGCTGCGGCGTGTACTCGTTCAACGGCACCAACATTGACCCAACCGTTAAAACGCTGTCTATCCAGACGTTTCAGAACACCGCGCCCAACGCGCCGGCCTCCCTCTCGCAGCGCTTCACGGAGGATATCAAGGACTATTTTCAGCGCAACACGACCCTGAAGCTGGTGCCGCGCGACGGCGACTTGCAGTTTGAGGGCACCGTGGTGGCCTACGATTTCGCGCCGGCCGCCATTCAGCAGGCGGGTGGAATACCGGGAGCGGGGGCCAACCGCCTCACCATCCAGGTGCAGTTGCGCTTCACGAATACCAAGAATAGCAAGCAGGATTTTGAACAAACCTTTCAGAGCCAGAAGGACTTCGCCTCAACGCAGGACATCGCATCGGTGAATAATGACCTGAGTTCGGTGCGTGAAATTACGCGCAACATCATCAGCGACATGTTCAACAAATCGGTGGCTAACTGGTAGCTTTTGATGTGCTGATTTTTTGATGTGCTAATGTGCTGGCTTGGGGTGAGCAGGTTTTGGCTGTCGTTTGGCGAGCCGACGGGCAGTAATTTGGCAACCCTTTCGTAACGTTGCCAATTCAAGCTGAACGTTCAACCGTGCTTATTCAGTGCTAAAACCCGTCTAATTAGCACATCATTAAAATGACCCGCGCTACCCTGCTTCAACTGCTTGCCCACCCGACAGCCCTTACTGGGGCCGACGTGCGCGCGCTGGAACAGCTGGCGGCGGCCTTTCCTTATTGCCAGACGGCCCATCTGCTGCTGGCTAAAGCCGCCCACGACCAGGGTTCGATGCTGGCCAGCCAGCGCCTGCGCCGCGCCGCCACCTACGCCGCTGACCGCGCCCGCCTGCGCCAGCTACTAGAACTGCCCGCCCCCGCGGCCGGGGTGCTGGCTGCTCACGAGCAGCCAGCGGCCGTGGCCGCGGGGGCCGGCGCGGCCTCCCCCCCCCACCTACCCGAGCCTACCCCCACAGCGGGCAACGATGTCAGCGCAGATGCTTCCACCGAAGCACTTGAACATGCAGCTGTTACGGTTTTTGCGGACCTGCCCGAGCAGGTGCTGGAGCCCATAGCTGACCAGCTGGCAGTCAGCGAGTTGGCCGCACGGCCCGCCGAGGAAGAGCTGCCGGCTGTGGCCCCGCCTGTGCGCCCGCCCGCCGAGGCTACGGCCAGTACGGAGTTCGGCCTGACTGACGCGGAGCCAGGCGAAATAAGTGCGTATCGACTGCCGGAGATGGCTGCGCTACCCACCCCTGGAACGGGGCCGTCGGTGCCGGCTACGGCTCTCCTACCCCCCTTCACGGGCGTGGCCGACGTGGGCTACGCGCCTGGCGAAGGGAGTCGCCTGGGCTTCTGCCTGCTGCTAGTGACCGCCGAAGAGGCCATGCCCACGACTAGTTTGCCGCCGGCGGACGAGTTTTTCGCGCCCGATGCGTTACTGCTGGTGCATCTGGTTGCGCACGAGCCCGCGCCAGCTTCCGCACCGGTCAGCTCGCTCGATTTGATTAACAGCTTTTTGCAGCGCGCACCCACGGCGTCGCGCCGCCGGGCCATGCCGAGCCCAGCCATGCCCGATACCGAGGCGCAGGCCGACTTGTCAGTGCGCAGCACGCGGCCCGAGTCCGACCTAGCTTCCGAAAGCCTGGCAAAAATCCTGGCCCGACAGGGGAAAGTTGACCGGGCAGTGGCAATTTATGAGCGCCTTATAGTGAAATACCCGGGGAAAATGGCGTACTTTGCAGCCCAAATTGAATCCTTACGCTCGGAAGCGTAGCTTTTACTTTTCCTTATGTATTTCGCGCTCGTTATTCTTATTTTGCTTGTTTGCCTGCTGCTGTCACTTATTGTGCTGGCGCAGAACCCCAAGGGCGGCGGCGTCGGCAGCCAGTTTGGCGGTGGCGCGGTCAACTTAATGGGCGTGAAGCGTACCGGCGATTTACTCGAAAAGCTTACCTGGGGCTTCGCCATCGGGCTGATTGTACTGACCCTGGCGACCCACATGCTTGGCGGGGGTAGCGCCGCGCCGGTGCGGAGCGTAAATCAGCAGGCGGCTCAGCGGGCAGTAGTGCCCACGGCCCCCACCGCTCCGGCTCCGGGGGTAGGCGCACCGGGGCCGGCTCCCACTCCGCGACCCATAAAATAAGCAGTCGATTTTTTACAAAAGCCAGCGGCCACCGTTTGTTACAAACGGGGCCGCTGGCTTTTGCTTTGCGGGGGGGGCTACCAGTTCCGGCAGGCGCGTCTGCCAAAGCGGCCAGTGGCGGGGCGCATTCTGTCAGGTTTGGGCGGTTGGCACATTTCGTGTCGACTGGGGCCGGGAGTTCCCGTTTTTATTTACCAAAACATTCATTTCTCCTTTCAACCAATGGCACTTAGCATTAAACCGCTGGCCGACCGCGTAGTCATCAAAGCTGCCGCCGCGGAAGCCACCACCAAGTCTGGCATCATCATCCCCGATACGGCCAAGGAAAAGCCGCAGCGCGGCGAAGTCGTAGCCGTGGGCGAGGGCAAAACGTCGGACAACGGTACTATCATCAAGCCCGAAGTGAAGGTGGGCGACCAAGTGCTGTATGGCAAGTGGACCGGCACGGAAATCACCGTGGATGGCGAGGACTACCTCATCATGCAGGAAAAGGACATTCTGGCCGTTATGTAAGCCTGCGCTTACGCTAATCTCTTAACAACCTCTCACTTACCCACCACAATGGCTAAGAACATTCAATTTGACACCGAAGGCCGCGACCGCCTCAAACGGGGCGTAGACAAGCTCGCCAACGCCGTAAAAGTAACCCTCGGCCCCAAGGGCCGCAACGTTATTATTGACAAGAAGTTCGGCGCGCCGACCATCACCAAGGACGGCGTGACCGTAGCCAAGGAGATTGAGTTGCGCGACCCCATCGAGAACATGGGCGCGCAGCTCGTGAAGGAAGTAGCTTCCAAAACGGCTGACCAGGCCGGCGACGGCACTACTACTGCTACCGTGTTAGCCCAGGCCATTTACACGGCCGGCTCGAAAAACGTAGCCGCCGGCGCAAACCCGATGGACCTGAAGCGTGGCATCGATAAGGCCGTGCAGGCCGTAGTAGCCAACCTCAAGGCTCAGTCGAAGCCTATTGCTAACAGCGCCGAAATTGCGCAGGTAGGTACCATCTCGGCCAACAACGACGCGGAAATCGGCAAGATGATTGCCGACGCGATGGATAAGGTTGGCAAAGAAGGTGTTATCACGGTGGAAGAAGCCCGTGGCACCGAAACCGAAGTGAAGACGGTAGAAGGCATGCAGTTTGACCGCGGCTACCTCTCGCCCTACTTCGTGACCAATCCCGAGAAGATGGAGGCCGAGTTCGAAAACCCCTACATCCTCATCTACGACAAGAAGGTGAGCACCATGAAGGAGCTGCTGCCGGTGCTGGAGCAAGTGCTGCAAACCGGTAAGCCCCTGCTCATTATCTCGGAAGATGTGGACGGCGAAGCCCTCGCTACCCTAGTGGTGAACAAACTGCGCGGCTCGCTGAAAATTGCCGCCGTGAAGGCTCCCGGCTTCGGCGACCGCCGCAAGGCCATGCTCGAAGACATCGCAACCTTGACGGGTGGTACGGTGATTTCGGAAGAGCGCGGCTACAAGCTGGAGAACGCGACCCTCGACTACCTCGGCACGGCCGAGAAAATCATCATTGACAAGGACAACACGACCATCGTCAATGGCAAGGGCCAGAAAGAGGATATTACGGCCCGCATCAGCCAGATTAAGGCGCAGATGGAGACTACGACCTCGGACTACGACAAGGAGAAGCTGCAAGAGCGCTTGGCGAAGCTGAGCGGTGGCGTGGCCATTCTCTACATCGGTGCCAGCACCGAGGTGGAGATGAAGGAGAAGAAAGACCGCGTGGATGATGCCCTGCACGCCACCCGCGCCGCCGTTGAGGAAGGCGTGGTGCCCGGCGGTGGCGTAGCCCTAGTGCGCGCTATTGAGGCGCTCGACGCGGTAAATACCCTGAACGGCGACGAGCGCACGGGGGTCAACATTATCCGCACGGCCCTCGAAGCGCCGCTGCGCACTATCGTGCAGAACGCCGGTGGCGAAGGCTCGGTAGTGGTGCAGAAGGTGCGCGATGGCAAAGGCGACTACGGCTACAACGCCCGCGAGGACCGCTACGAGAACCTGACGGCCGCTGGCATCATCGACCCGACTAAAGTAACCCGCTTGGCGCTTGAGAATGCCGCTTCTATCGCTGGCCTATTGCTGACGACTGAAGCCGTTATCTCGGACGAGCCGGAACCAAAGGAAGGCGGTGCCGGCCACAGTGATGGTGGCATGGGCGGAATGGGTGGCATGGGCGGCATGATGTAAACCGCAGATTCGAACGGATTTAACTGATTTTGCGGACACGCTGCTGATGCAGCTGGCTACGTGAGAGTTGGTTATGGTTGGTTTGAGTAGTTAAAAAGCCCCGCCGGACGTTGGTCCGGCGGGGCTTTTTGGTGGGCGTTGCCTCTGACTTAAACGGAGGGGGTAGGCGCTGGGTAGTTGCGGGCGTCCATCATCTTGGCCAGCTTGCCGCTGATGAGGAATAGCAGCGCCGCCGCGACTGAGGCTGATACTACGAACACCAAGAAGAAGTCGTAGAGGTTATTGATGTGGAAGCCCAGCAGCACTGGGGCTGGCTTCGTGGACTTGGGGTCGGGGTAGAGGCTGCTCATGTAGCCGGCGAGGTAGTTGGCCGCCGCGTTGGCCAGGAACCAGACGGCCATCAGCAGCGAGGCGAACTTGGCGGGAGCCAGCTTATTAACCAGCGACAAGCCGATGGGCGACAGGCACAACTCGCCGGCCGAGTGCAGGAAATAGAGCATCACCAGGAAGAACATACTGACCTTCACGCCGGGCTGCAAGTCCTTCACTCCAAAGCACATAACGAGGTAGCCAGCCGCCAGCAGCGCCAGGCCCATCGCCATCTTGACGGGTGAGGCGGGCTCGGCTCCGCGCTTACCCAAGGCCGTCCAGACCAGCGCCATGAGCGGCGCGCCAGCCACCACAAAAATGGCGTTCAGGTTCTGGAAAATGCTGGCGGGTAGCTCGTAGCCGAAGATAGTGCGGTTCATCTGCTCGTCGGCGAAGAAGGTGAGCGAGGCTGGGGCCTGCTCGAAGGCGGCCCAGAAAAAGACCACGAAAAACGACACGATGAAAATGACCATAATGCCCTGCACGTCGGCTCCACTTAGGGACTTATCGCTGAAAATCATATAGGCAATGGCAATCACGGCCACGCCCAACAGTGGCGCAATGAGTGGAAACTGCGTTGAGTCGAGCCAGAGTACGCCCAGCGCCACGGCTAGTAGCACTGGCAGCAGCGCGTAAATGCCCTTGATGCCACCCGAGTTGATGGGTGTTTCGCCCACCTGCTCGCCGGTGGGCGTGTGCAGGTACTTGCTCTTACCCCAGTTAAAAACGACCGTGCCGAACGTCATGGCAATGCCGCAGGCCAGGAAAGCCCAGCGGAAAGCTTCCGGGTGGCCCTCCTTGTCGCCGATGAGGCTGGTGATGGTATTGCCTAGGAAAGAGCCCAGGTTGATGCCCATGTAGAAGATGGTGTAGGCCGCGTCCTTGCGCGTATCGCCGGGCGCGTAGAGCGAGCCCACCATACTGGAAATGTTGGGCTTAAAAAAACCATTACCCACAATCATGGCCCCCAAGCCTAGGTACAGCAACCAATGACTAAGCTGATGGGTGGCTAGCGGGCCGTATTGGGAAGCCGAAAAAAACAGGACAAATTGCCCGGCCGCCATCAGCAGGCCGCCCACTGTAATAGAGCGCCGGTTACCCCAATAACGGTCGGCAATAAAACCGCCGATGAGCGGGGTAAGGTATATTAGACTCGTGTAGCCGCCGTAGAACTTCGACGCGAACGCCTTGTCCATCATCATGGCCTTGGTAAGGAAGAGCACCAGCACGGCGCGCATGCCGTAATAACTGAAGCGCTCCCACATTTCGGTGGCAAACAGCAGGTAGAGGCCGCGCGGGTGGCTGTCGGCTACTTCGACATGTTGAGGAGGTAGGTCGTGCAAGTCGGCGGGGGTAGGGTGCATGGGTAGGAAGCGGGAAGAGAAGAATGGAGAAAAAAACCGCACGAACGCGCCGCGCCGGGTTGGGGATGGGTAAAGCTAAGAAAATTTTGGGGTAACAAGGCCAGTACGCTACCCAGCTGGCTTTTTAAGGGCTTGGCTGGGCCGAGATTACGATTTACCGGCCGCTTGCCCGCCCGGCCGCGCCTGGCCGCCGCGGAGGGGGTAGGCAGTGCGGAAAAAACAAATTTCCAAGCTGCCAGGGATTTTCAGATTTCCGCAAACGTTTGCAGCCGGCAATGCGCCGCCTCGCCCTTACCTTTGTGGTACCATTTTACCCTATCCCACCCACTTTCTCACTCTTTTTTTTATGGCAGAACTCCGTACTGTCGCCGCACACCTGGCTCCGCTAGGCTTCGGGCAGGCCCCGGCCCTAGCCCACCTCAACCTACCCCCAGCCGCGCTCGTGGAGCACGCCCTACGCCGACAGGAGGGCAGGCTTACCGACACCGGCGCGCTGATGTGCGACACCGGCCACTTTACGGGCCGCTCGCCCAAGGACCGGTTTTTGGTCAAAGATGCCGACACCACTGGGCGCGTCTGGTGGGGCGACATCAACCTGCCCTTCAACCCCGACCAGTTTGAGCAGCTGCACCAAAAGATGGTGGCCTACTTGGCCGATAAGGAAATTTTCGTGCGCGAGGCCTACGCCGGGGCCGACCCCGCCACCCAACTTAAGCTACGGGTAGTAAACGAGCTGGCTTGGCACAACCTATTCTGCTACAACCTGTTTCTGCGGCCCGCGCCGGGCGCGGATACCAGCTGGACGCCCGATTTCAGCATCCTCTGTGCGCCCGGCTTCGAGGCCGACCCCGCCGTAGACGGCACTCGCCAGAAGAACTTCGCCGTCATCGACTTCACCCGCAAGCTGATTCTTATCGGGGGCACAGCCTATGCGGGCGAGATGAAAAAAGGCATTTTTGGCGTGCTTAATTACTTACTGCCCACCCGGCACCAGACCCTACCCATGCACTGCTCGGCCAACGTGGGGGCAGCGGGCGACACGGCCATTTTCTTCGGTCTTTCGGGCACGGGCAAAACGACGCTCTCGACCGACCCGCAGCGCCGCCTCGTGGGCGACGACGAGCACGGCTGGACGCCCAAGGGCACCATTTTCAACTTTGAGGGCGGCTGCTACGCTAAGGTTATTGACCTGAGTGCCAGCAAGGAGCCCGAAATCTGGAATGCCATTCGCTTTGGAGCCATCGTGGAGAACACGCGCTTCGTGCCTGGCACCCACACCGTGAACTACGCCGATAAGTCGGTGACCGAGAACACGCGCACCGCCTACCCCCTCGATTACATTCCGGGGGCCGTGGAACCGAGCGTGGCCGGTGCGCCGCGCCACATTTTCTTCCTCACTGCCGACGCCTTTGGCGTCCTACCCCCCCTGAGTAAGCTCGACAAGAGCCATGCGATGTACCACTTCCTAAGTGGCTACACGGCCAAGGTGGCGGGCACCGAGATGGGCATCACGGAGCCGCAAACTACGTTCTCGGCCTGTTTCGGGCAGGTTTTCCTACCTCTCCACCCCACTCACTACGCCGAAATGCTGGGCCAGCTGCTGGACCAGAACCCCGACGTGCAGGTATGGCTCGTGAACACGGGCTGGACTGGCGGCAGCTACGGCACCGGCCACCGCCTGAAGCTGGCCCACACTCGCCGCCTAATTACAGCCGCCCTCAGCGGCGTACTGAGCGAAGTAAACTTCCGGCAGCACCCAGTTTTTGGGGTGGCCGTGCCGGCGGCGGTGCCGGGCGTACCCAGCGAAATTCTGGACCCCCGCCACACCTGGGCCGACAAGGCGGCCTACGACCGCACGGCGACGGAGCTGGCCGAAAAATTCACCCGCAACTTTGGGAAGTACGCTGACTTTGCTAATGCTGAAATATTAGCGGGTGCACCCCGTCTGGCGGCCGTAGAAACAGTTTAGAAGGATAAATATAGTGGGATGAGTTATAATTTGACACGAAGGGCGTCAAATTATAACTCATCCCACTATATTCATACCTAAAACAGCGTATTACTTGGCCTTAATGATGCGCAGGCCCAGTAGATGCGAGGGTTTATCGACTCGAAAGACTGGCATAATCAAGTAGTTAAGTGAATTAGCTCGCAGGGAAGCGCGGCCCATCAGGCTATCCTCGTGCCGACCGAGTATTACCAGGTCGCGTACTTGCCGGGTGCGAGCGTCATAGCTGGCAATGAGTGTGAGGCCCCCAGTACGAAAAGCCGCCAGCGAGTCGGGCCGGGCCGTTGGGCCGGAAGTAAGGGCTTGGTTGAGGGGGTCCGTAAAATCAACCGG
Organism: Hymenobacter psoromatis; assembly: GCF_020012125.1. Lineage (NCBI taxonomy): Bacteria > Pseudomonadati > Bacteroidota > Cytophagia > Cytophagales > Hymenobacteraceae > Hymenobacter > Hymenobacter psoromatis. The sequence continues at coordinate 1,253,666 of NZ_JAIFAG010000001.1, read as the reverse complement.
TAGCGGTTGAGCTGCCCCCAGCCGCTTCCGTAACCCATCGATAGAGGCTCCCAGTAGGGCCGGCACATTGGCCGTAGGCGTGATGGTAGCCGCGGCGGGAGCGGTGGCCGTTTGCGCCGATTCGTGCGCCCCCGAGCAGCCCGCGGCCAGCCCACCCGCCAGCAGCAGCCAAGCTCGTTGCGGGCGTTGCCCCCGATGATGGCAGGGTAGCATAGCTGTTACTCGGAAGTAGCAGCCTTGGCAGGCTTACCCGCCATTTCGCTCAAGTAGTGGCGCACTACCAGTGTAATGGAGGCGTACGACTCTTCGAGGCGGGCCAGCGCATCCTGAGGCGACATCCAGCGTACTTCCTCGATGTATTCTTCGGTTTGGGGACGCATCACCGAGTCGTCGAGGCATTTCATGACGAACCAGCTGGTTTTTTTCAGCATTTTGTTGCCTTTGTAGGCGTAGGAGTGCCAAGTGCTGGGCAGCTTTTCGCCCAATTCTACCTTGATATTGCACTCCTCCTCGACCTCACGCATGGCTCCCATCGGCACGTCCTCGTCGCTTTTGAGTTTGCCTTTGGGTAAATCCCACTTGCCGAGGCGATAAATCATCAGCACCTGGCCACCTTTAACCACGAGGCCGCCGGCGGCCTTGGCAATCTTAAACTGGTCTTTGAGGTGCAAGATAAGGTTTTGCTTTTTGCGAGCCATCATGGTCAGTGTCTTGAGCTTTTTCAGCTTCTTCACTTCCATCAGGCGTAGCAGGCGGTCAAGAAAAGCCGGCGTCGCGTCGCGTACCAGCACGTCGCCCACCAAGTCTTTGCTGGTAAACTCATCGTCGGGACCGAGCACAAGGTCATATTTGTGCTTGTACACTTTGTCGCTAGACTTCTTAATAATCAGCGGCACGTCGTTGATGAAAACGTTCATCGGGAAATAATCAAGAGGAAGAAGGCTGCTGAGCGGCAGCTTGGGTACCGCTGGCAACGCCAGCAGGCGGGCGGCAGTGCAAGATACGGGCCGGCCGGTTTTTTGAGGCACAAGTGCCAAATGTTGCATCTTTGCGGACCTTATGACGCGCATTGCCCTTTTTTCGGATACTCACGGTTATTTTGATGACCGTATTGCGCATCACCTGCGCGACGCCGATGAAATATGGCACGCCGGTGACTTTGGCTCGTCGGAATTGATACTGGCGCTGGCCGGGCTGGCCCCGGTTTTCCGGGGCGTGTACGGCAACATCGACGGCGCTGATATTCGCTGCACCGAGCCACTGGTGCAAAACTTCGTGGTGGAGGGCCTGCGCGTGTTAATGACGCATGTGGGCGGCTACCCCGGCCACTATGCGCCGGCGGCGCGCCAGCTGCTGGCGCAGGTACGGCCAGGGTTATTCGTGTGCGGGCACTCGCACATTCTGCGCATTATTCCTGACCCCAAGTTGAACTTGCTGGTCCTGAACCCCGGCGCGGCCGGGCGGCACGGCTTTCATCAGGTGCGCACGATGCTGCGCTTCGGCATCGACCGGGGCAAGGTGGTAGATATGCAAGCTGTGGAGCTAGGAGCCCGCACTGCTGCGCTAGACGTAGGGACCTAAAAAAAGCGTCGGACGTAGGTCCAACGCTTTCTTTAAGTTCGCGCTCCACTTCGCAGCTTAGAGGGCAATTTCGGGTTTGGGGTGCTCGCCAGCCTGGCCTTCCTCGGTCACGGGCTTGGTCACCGCCTCGGCGGCATCAAAGCCAGTAGTACCGGTCTGGTTGGCTTGCGTAGCCTGGTTATTTTCGGGGCTCTGGCTTTCGAGCACGTGTTTGGCACCTTCTACCACGTTGTGGGCGGCTTCCTGCACGGCGCCGGTGGCCTTCTCCACCAAGCTGTTGTGGACCACGGCGTCGGTTACCTTTTCCACGAGGCTGTTGTGGGTTACTGCTTCTACGGCACCGCTGGCGGCGTGCTTTACCGCCTCGGCGGCGGTGGTAGCGGCGTGGGTTACTTTATCCAGCAGGCTTTCGGCCGGAGCCTCAGCTTTGGCAGCTTCAGGCTTGGGAGCCTCAGCTTTGGCTTCCGGCTTGGGAGCTTCGGCTTTCGTCTCCGGCTTGGGAGCCTCTTGCTTAGCGGCGGGCTTAGCTTCCGTTGGCTGAGCGGCGGGCTGCTCTTGGTGGGCCGGGGCTACGGGGCTCTTGGCGGCTGCATCGGGGGGGGTAGCCTGGCCGAATTTAGATTTTAGCTCGTCCAGGTCCACGTTTTTCAGCACGGGTGTACGCAGCAAGTTTTTGATTTTGCGCGTTTCATTGTTAGCACGGGCAATGTTCTTGCGGTGCTTGCGCTTCAGACGGGTAACGGACATGATTTCCGGGGAAATTAGATTTCGGGCAAATGAGGTGCAAAAATAAGGCTTTACTTTTGAAATCCCAAACCCTTTTACTAAGCTGTTAGCGATTAGCTGCTGGCTGTCAGCTTTTTTGGCTGGCTGGCTGCTCGCAAGCTATCAGCTACTATCTAACAACCAATAGTTTACGACATGATTGACCTCCGCTCCGATACCGTTACCCGCCCTACCCCCCCCATGCTGGCCGCTATGCAGGTCGCGCCCGTCGGCGACGATGTGTACGCGGAAGACCCGACCGTGCGCCAGCTCGAAGAGAGCTTGGCCGCCCGCTTTGGCCTGGAAGCCGGCTTATTTTGCCCCTCGGGCACAATGACAAACCAAATCGCCATTCAGGCACACTGCCCGGCGCTGTCGGAAGTCGTGTGCGAGGCCTCGGCCCACGTGTACTTGTGGGAAGTAGGGGGCATTATGCACCACACCCGCGCCTCGGTGGCGCTGCTACCCGGCGACCGGGGCCGCCTCACAGCTGCCCAAGTGGAAGCCGCCATTCGGCCGGCCCACAACGTCCACTACCCTACCACCCGGCTCGTGTGCCTCGAAAACACCCACAACCGCGGTGGCGGCAGCTGCTACGAATGGACTGACTTAGAAGCAATTGCTACGCTCACGAAAGCGCGCGGCCTGGCACTGCACCTCGATGGGGCGCGCATCTTTAACGCACTGGTGGCTACCGGGCAGCGCAGCCAGGACTACGGCCGGCTGTTCGATTCTATCTCTGTGTGTCTGAGCAAGGGACTGGGCGCGCCGGTGGGCTCGGTGCTGCTGGGCTCGGCCGATTTTATTCAGCAGTGCAAGCGCCTACGCAAGCTCATGGGTGGAGGCTGGCGGCAGGCGGGCTACCTGGCGGCAGCGGGCCTCTACGCCCTGGAAAATAACGTGGCGCGCCTGGCCGACGACCACCGCCGCGCCGCGCAACTGGCGGCGGCGCTGCGCCCGCTGCCCTACGTGGCCGAGATATTGGAGCCCGAAACCAACCTGCTCATTTTTCGCCTCGATGAAAGCCAGCTCACAGTGACCGACTTCCTGGCCCGGCTGGAGGCCCAGGGCATTCTGGCCAGCGGCTTCGGCGGTAGCTGGGTTCGCTTCGTGACGCACCTCGACGTGGACGACGCGATGGTGGCGCGCGTGATAGAAGTGGTTGGTGACTGCTAACCGTTTGTCATTGCGAGCGCTGCGCAGTAATGACAAACGGTTAGCAAGCACCAACCACTAATTCCCTCCCGCATGACGACACTTTTTAATGCTCTGGCGCTGCTACTGGTCGCGGCCGCCGCGTTTGCCTACCTCAACCACCGCTTCCTGAAGATGCCAATGGCCATCGGCCTGATGGTGCTGGCCCTGCTTTCGTCGCTGGTGCTGCTGGAGCTGGGCAAAACGGGCTTCAAACCGGTCATTGGCATTGCGAAACTGGTGGATGGCCTGGATTTCAGCACTTTGCTGATGCAGGTGATGCTGGGCTTTTTGCTGTTTGCGGGGGCCATCAACGTGGATGCGCGGCGGCTGGGTGAGTTGCGTTGGCCAGTAGGACTACTGGCCACGCTGGGCACTGCCCTGAGCACGGTGCTGGTGGGGGCGACACTCTACTGGCTGCTACCCCAGCTGCTGGGGCTGCACGTGGGGCTGCTGCCCTGCCTGCTGTTTGGAGCGCTCATCTCGCCCACCGACCCGGTGGCGGTGCTCAGCATTTTGACTAAGGCCAACGTGCCGGCCACGCTGGAGTTGAAAATCGTGGGGGAGTCACTGTTCAATGACGGGGTAGGAGTCGTGATTTTTATTACCCTGCTGCGGGTAGCCGAGATGGGTACCGCCAACACCACGGCCAGCCACACGCTCCTGGTTTTTGCGCAGGAAGCCGGCGGCGGCATTTTGCTGGGCACGGCGCTGGGCCTGGGCACGGCCGGCCTGCTGGCCACTATCAATAACTACCAGGTGGAGGTGCTGCTGACCCTGGCTCTGGTGACGGGCGGCACGGCCCTGGCCAACTACCTGCACACCTCGGGGCCGCTGGCGATGGTGATGGCTGGCCTGCTGGTGGGCTACTTCAGCCGCCGGGGGCACATGATGTCTGACCAGTCGCAGGATTACGTGGACAAATTCTGGGAGTTGATTGACGAGATTCTTAACGCCATGCTTTTCGTATTAATGGGGCTCGAAATGCTCATCCTACCCCTGCACTTGAGCACGATACTAGCCGGGCTGGCGGCCGTGGTGGTGGTGCTGGCGGTGCGGGTGGTGGCCGTGGCCCTGCCCCTGAAGCTGCTGCAAGTGGGACGGCGCTACCGCTCGGGCCGCCACACCATCAAGATGCTGACTTGGGGCGGCCTACGCGGCGGCCTGGCCGTAGCCCTGGCCCTGAGCCTGCCCAACACCATGCCCCGCGAGCTGCTGGTAGGCATGACCTACGTGGTGGTGGTATTCAGCATCGTGGGGCAGGGCCTGACCATTGGCCCGCTGGTGCGCTACCTGGGCCTGGCGGAACCGCCGGCGGAGGACGAGGGCGACGAGGCCAGCCGCGCGGACCTGCACACCGCGGAACTACCCGGCAAAATCCATCGCTAGCAGCGTTTTAGGCAGCTATGCGGTTAAGATAGTCAGCGAATAAGTTTTGCTCCTTACTCAAAACTTATTCGCTGACTATCTCCTAACAACTTAACCACTTAACTGCATAAGAGCCAGCACATGCCGTTTTTCGTCATCGCCGACGTGCACGGCTGCCTGCACACCTTGCGCGAGCTGCTCACGCATTGGCGCCCGGCCGAGGAAACACTGGTGCAGCTCGGCGACCTAGTGGACCGCGGCAACTACTCGCCTGAAACCGTGGAACTGTGCCGCCAGCTCAGCCAGGATTTTCCGGCGAAAACTGTGTTTTTGCAGGGCAACCACGACTGGGCAATGGCCGAGCACCTGGGGCCTAATGGCCCGTACCGGGCCTGGCTGGGCTGGGGGGGTAGGGGCACGCTGGCGCACTACCAGCGGCACCGCGTCTGGCTGCCCGCGCACGCCGTCTGGCTCAGCCAGCGACCCCTTTTTTGGGGCAATGCCCACCTCATATTCTCCCACGCCGGCTTTGCCGATACTCCCGACCCGCTCGACCCGGCCAACGACGACGGCGTGCTGTGGCGGCGTGGCCCGCTGCGTAATCTAGGGCGGCGGCAAGTGGTGGGCCATACCCCTACCCCTACCTACCGACCCGAGCACGTGGTGGCTTCCGATACCATTTACCTCGATACCGGCGCGGCCGACGGCCACTGCCTCACCGGCCTGCGCCTGAGCGAAACCGGCGAGGTGCTGGAGACTGTTGCTATTCCGACCGCGCCGGAGGATATCTATTCGTTCGGTAAAATTCATTAACCGCTGACCCTGCCCGCCAACGGTACAGCTTCACTACGCTATGCCCGCTCCTACCCCCCTTCCCGACGCCGAACCCCACTGGCACGCCGCTGGCCTGGCCCACCTGCGCCAGGCCGACCCCGTGCTGGCCCAGGCCATTGCCCGCGTGGCCGGCCCGGTGCGCCCCGCCGCCCACGAAGACCTATACCTGGCGCTGCTGCGCGCCATCGTGAGCCAGCAGATTTCGACCAAGGCGGCGGCGGCCATCTGGCGGCGGTTCACGGCGCTGTTTCGGCCCGATGGCTACCCCGAGCCGCGCGAAGTGCTGCGCCTGAGCGAAGACGAGCTACGCGCGGCCGGCCTTTCGCGCCAGAAGGCAGGCTACCTCCAGGCCATTGCCGACTATCAGGAGCGTGGCCTGCTCGACTATGAACACCTCAGCCAGCTCGACGAAGAAGCCTTTACCACCCACCTAACCGCCATCCGGGGGGTAGGGCGCTGGACGGCCCAGATGCTGCAAATGTTCGCCCTGGACCAGCCCGACGTGTTCAGCGAGGGCGACCTGGGCGTGCAAAACGCTATGCGCAAGCTCTATAACCTGGAGGAAACCGGCCGAGCCTTGCAGCAGAAAATGCTGCTGCTGGCCGAGCCCTGGCGGCCCTACCGCTCGCTGGCCTGCAAGTACCTCTGGAAGTCGCTCGACCCCGCCCCGGCTATCAATGCAGAAATGGGTTGGGACTAAAGTCGGCGCTACATTTGGGTTTACGTTAACGTTACCCCCAACCTCCCCGCCCTACCCCCGATGGCCGACCCCCACGTAGCCGCCCACCCCACCGTTTCTGCCACCGAATTGCTCGCCGCCAAAAACCAGGAAGCCCTGCTCGGCGGCGGCGCAGCCCGCATCGAAGCCCAACACAAAAAAGGCAAGCTTACGGCCCGTGAACGCCTTGACCTGCTGCTTGATGAGGGCTCGTTTGAGGAGATTGGCAAGTTTGTGATGCACCGCGCCAAGGACTTTGGCCTCGATAAAGAATACTACCTCGGTGATGGCGTAGTAACGGGCTACGGCACCGTGCATGGCCGCCTGGTGTACGTTTTTTCGCAGGATTTCACGGTCTTCGGCGGCTCGCTGAGCGAGACGCACGCCGAAAAAATCGTTAAAATAATGGACCTGGCCATGAAGAACGGCGCGCCGGTTATTGGCCTCAACGACTCGGGCGGGGCGCGCATTCAGGAAGGGGTAGTGAGCCTGGGTGGCTACGCCGACATCTTTTATAAGAATACGCTGGCCAGCGGCGTGGTGCCGCAGCTCTCGGCCATTATGGGGCCGTGCGCGGGCGGCGCGGTATACTCGCCGGCTATCACGGATTTTATTCTGATGGTCGAAAACACGAGCTACATGTTCGTGACCGGCCCCAACGTGGTGAAAACCGTGACCCACGAAAACGTGACCAGCGAGGAGCTGGGCGGGGCCAGTACCCACTCGACCAAGAGCGGCGTCACGCATTTCACCGGGTCGAATGAGGTAGTGGTCATCCAGCAGCTCAAGCAGCTGCTGAGCTACCTGCCCCAAAACTGCGAAGAAACCGCGCCCGCCGTGCCCTACCCCACCGGCCAGGACGAAAGCCGCCCGGCGCTCAACACGCTCATTCCGGATAACGCCAACCAGCCCTACGATATTCGCGAAGTTGTTGAGGGCCTGATTGATAGCGGCTCGTTCATGGAAGTGCACCAAAATTTTGCCGAGAACATCGTGGTGGGTTTTGCGCGGCTGGCGGGCCGTAGCATTGGCATCGTAGGCAACCAGCCGGCCGTGCTGGCCGGCGTGCTCGACATCAACGCCAGCACCAAAGCCGCCCGCTTCGTGCGCTTCTGCGACTCATTTAATATTCCGCTCTTGGTGCTGGAAGACGTGCCCGGCTTCCTGCCCGGCACCGACCAGGAATGGCGCGGCATCATCACCAACGGCGCGAAGCTGCTCTACGCCTTCTGCGAGGCCACCGTGCCCCGCGTCACCGTCATCACCCGCAAGGCTTACGGCGGGGCCTACGACGTGATGAACAGCAAGCACATCGGGGCCGATTTGAATTTTGCCTGGCCCACCGCTGAAATCGCCGTAATGGGCGCGAAAGGTGCAGCTGAAATCATCTTCAAGCGCGAAATAGCGGCGGCCGAAAACCCCAAAGCAAAATTGCAGGAAAAGGTGGATGAGTACCAGCAGAAATTTGCTACCCCCTACCGCGCCGCCCACCGCGGCTTCGTGGACGAAGTAATTATGCCTTCCCAAACCCGGCAGAAATTAATTCGGGCTTTTAAAATGCTGGAAAACAAAGTGGATACGCTGCCGCGTAAAAAGCACGGCAATATTCCGCTGTAATTTTAAAAAATGCCGTTGTCATGCTTATTTGGCGTCCGCTTGTCAAAGCATCTCGCGTGCAGCAGTAATTAAATCGTTCACCAGTGCGAGCGAGATGCTTCGGCAAGCTCAGCATGACAATCGTAAGCAGAAAATGCGTCCCGAATCGTTTGAGTTTCTCGAAAAATACCTCAATAATTCCTCTCCCACCGGCTTTGAAAAAGAAGGCCAGAAACTGTGGCTGGCGTACATCAAGCCCTACATTGACGAGTATTTTGTGGATACGTACGGCACCGTTGTGGGCGTTATTAATCCCGAGGCAAAATACAAGGTTGTTATTGAGGCGCACGCCGACGAAATTTCGTATTTTGTCAATTACATCACCAAGGAAGGCTACCTGTATTTGCGGCGCAACGGCGGCTCCGACGCGCTGGTAGCCCCGAGCAAGCGGGTCAATATTTTCGGTGAAAAAGGCATTGTGAAAGCCGTGTTTGGCTGGCCCGCCATTCACGTGCGCAAGGTGGAGCAGGACAAGGCCCCGACCATCGAAACCATCTTCCTGGACTGCGGCGCGTCTTCGGCCGATGAGGTGGAAGAAATGGGTGTGCACGTGGGTTCGGTGGTCACGTTTGAGGACGAGTTTACGGTGCTCAACGATAAATACTACGTAGGCCGCGCCCTTGACAACCGCGTGGGCGGCTTCATGGTAGCCGAAGTAGCCCGGATGCTAAAGGAGAATAATATAACCCTGCCTTTTGGCCTCTACATCGTTAATTCGGTGCAGGAGGAAATTGGCCTGCGTGGGGCCGAAATGGTGGCTCACCGCATTAATCCCGACGTAGCCATAATTACCGACGTGACGCACGACAGCCAGTCGCCGATGTATGAAAAGAAAACGGCCGGCGATATTTCGTGCGGTAAAGGCCCGGTAATTACCTACGGCCCGGCGGTTCAGAATAATTTGCGTGATTTAATTATCAATACGGCCAAGGAAACTGACATTCCGTTTCAGCGCGCCGCCGCTACCCGCGCCACCGGCACCGATACTGATGCTTTTGCCTATTCAGGCTCGGGCGTAGCTTCGGCGCTTATCTCCCTACCCCTCAAGTATATGCACACTACGGTGGAAACCGTTCACCGCGACGACGTGGACAACGTAACGCGGCTTATTTATGAGACATTGCTGCGCATTGAGGATGGACAGGATTTCCGGTATTTCAGCTAATTAAATTGCGTTACCAGTAGTAAGGCGGCGGCATGAAGTAATGCCGCCGCTTTTTCTACTTATCCTCTGTATGACATTCGATGCTCACCAACGCCAGCGCACGGTAATTGACCAGATGGGAAGAGAAGTAAGCTTTCCTTACCCACCGCTGCGCATTGTTTCGTTAGTACCCTCCCAAACCGAGCTACTGTTTGACCTGGGACTACAAAAACAGCTAGAAGGAGTCACTAAATTTTGTATTCATCCGCCTAATGCCCGCCATACGGCCAGCGTAATTGGAGGCACGAAAAATTTTGACTTCGCTAAAATTAAGGCTACCCGTCCCGATTTAATTATTGGTAACAAGGAGGAAAATTATCAGGAAGGCATCAATCAGCTCGCGCTTCAGTACCCGGTTTGGATGAGTAATGTAGCAGATTTGCCGGAGGCGCTTGATATGATTCGCCGCATTGGAGACATTACCAGTAAATCCAGAATTGCCGAGTCACTTGCCTCAGCCATCCAACAGTCGTTTGATAAGCTTTTGCTTCCTACTCCCCCACTGCAAGCGGCCTATTTCATCTGGCGTAAGCCCTATATGGTAGCGGCCAGCGGCACGTTTATCGACGATATGCTGCGCCGGGCAGGTTTTCGCAATGCTTTCGCACACGTAGGCCGCTACCCCGAAGTGACGTCTGAACAACTGGCTAAGGCAAGCCCAGCACACATTTTTTTGTCGTCTGAACCCTACCCTTTTGGGGAAAAACACGTGGCCGAATTTCAGGAAATTTGCCCGACAGCCAAGATTCAAGTTGTGAATGGTGAGCTTTTTAGTTGGTATGGTACCCGACTTTTGCTATCAGCTACTTATTTCCAAAAGCTCCAACACGCAAGGGGCTTGGAGTAAGCAAGCCCGCAATACCTTGCAGTCGTAACCCATCCCTACCCCTATGGACCAGCGCATAATTAACCTCTTCGACGAGTACACGCACCGGCCGCTATCGCGTAAGGAATTTCTGGACCGACTGGCGGCGCTAACGGGCGGCGCGGCGCTGGCGGCGGCGGCACTGGCCATGCTGGAACCGGGCTACGCGCGGGCCGCCACGATAGCGCCGCTAGGCGACGACCTGCTGGAAGAAACCGTAACCTGGCCCGGCGACGGGGCCACCGTGAGCGGCTACTTAGTGCGCCCCAAAGGCCGGAAAAAGCGCGGCGCAGTGGTTGTCATTCACGAAAACCGGGGCCTCACGCCGCATATTAAGGACGTGACGCAGCGCGTGGCACGGGCCGGCTACCTGGCGTTGGGCGTGGATGCGCTGTCGGTACTGGGCGGCACGCCCGCCGACGAGGACAAGGGCCGCGAGCTAATCGGGCAGCTTGACGGGCCGAAAAACCTGAATAACTACCTCGCCGCCCTCAACTACTTGCGCGCCCGGCCCGAGTGCAACGGCCGCACCGGCTGCGTGGGCTTCTGCTGGGGCGGTGGCCTGGCCAACCAGCTTGCGGTGCACGACCCGCTGCTGAACGCTGCCGTGGCCTACTACGGCCAGCAGCCCAAGGCCGAAGACGTGCCCCAAATAAAAGCCGCCCTTATGCTGCACTATGCTGGCCTCGACCAGCGCATTGATGCCGGCATCCCAGCCTATGAGACGGCGCTGAAAGCAGCGCACATTCCCTACGAATTATTTATCTACGAAGGAGTTAACCACGCTTTTAACAACGATACTTCTCCTGCTCGCTACAACGCCGAGGCTGCTAAGCTGGCCTGGGAGCGCACACTGCGGTTATTTAAGGAGAAACTGGGGTAGCCCGATGTGGCATTCGCTTTAGCATGTGCGGGCTACTACCTTCATTACGAAAGGCCCGCGCACACTGAAGCGGATGCTATTTTACCGCCCAACCATGCCCATCATGGCTTCCGGATAGCGAGTGCCGGCGGCGGCCCCGAGGGGTAGCAATTCGTCGAGGTGGCGTAGCTCGTCGGGGGTGAGCTGCACGGCGAGGGCGCCCACGTTTTCTTCCAGATATTTTACGCGCTTAGTGCCAGGGATGGGCACTAGGTCATTACCTTGGACCAGCACCCAAGCCAGAGCTAACTGACTGGCGGTTATGCCTTTAGCACGAGCTAGGTCGCGCAGGTGGTTGACGAGGTGCAGGTTTTTTTGGAAATTCTCACCTTGGAAGCGGGGCGAGTGGCGGCGGTAGTCGTCGAGCGCGAAATCATCAAATTGCTGGATTTCGCCGGTCAGGAAGCCGCGGCCTAGCGGCGAGTACGGCACCAGCCCAATGCCCAGCTCGCGCAGCAGGGGCAGGATTTCTACTTCTACGTCGCGGCTCCAGAGGCTGTATTCGGTTTGCAGGGCCGCGATGGGGTGCGTGGCCTGGGCCCGACGAATGGTATCGGGGCCGGCTTCGCTGAGGCCCAGGAAGCGCACTTTACCCTCTTCCACGAGGCGACTCATGGCCCCCACGGTTTCCTCGATGGGCACCTGCGGGTCTACGCGATGCTGGTAGTATAGGTCGAGGTGGTCAGTGCCGAGGCGTTTCAGGCTACCCTCGGCTGCCTGGCGCACGTACTCGGGCCGGCCGCTAACGCTGCGCTTAGCGGGGTTGCTTGGGTCGCGCACGATACCGAACTTGGTAGCCAGTAGTACTTTAGCGCGGCGGGTTTTATCTTCCTGCAAGAAGCGGCCCAGTAGCTCCTCATTGGTGTAGGGGCCGTACATATCAGCGGTATCCAGAAAATTCACACCCAGCTCCAGGGCGCGGGCCAGGGTGCGCAGGCTTTCAGCATCGTCGGGCTGGCCGTAGAAGTCAGACATACCCATGCAGCCGAGGCCGAGGGCAGAAACAGTAGGGCCGGAGCGGCCGAGTTGGCGGGTTTGCATGTGGGGGTAGGGATAGGGTAAGGGGGTTGAAGGTGCGCGGGTAAGCGGGTTGAGAGTAGGAGTTATTTGTTTTGCGTGGCAACCGTTCTACGTATTTTCTGACTTTTAGCCACCTCCCCGCCCTTCTACCCCTCACCCTTCCACCGTTCTACCCTTCCTACCCCCCGACAGCAGCCTTACCTTTGCGGCATGAAAAAACTGCTGCTATTGCCCGCCGGCGCGCTCCTGGGCCTGCTGAGCCTGGGCCTGCCGGGCTGCGGAACCCAGACCACCACCGCCACTACCGAAGCCACCGCGCCCACCGGCCAGGCCCGCGCCCTCGAAGACACCCTGATGGCCCAGCACGAGCGCGCAATGGGCCAGACGGAGCAGCTCTTCGCGCTCAAGGCCCAGTTAACGGCCGCCAAAACGCCGGCTACTGCCCCCGTGCTCAGCCAGATGCAAACCGCCGACCATGCCATGATGGAGTGGATGCACCAGTACCAGGCCCCCGACAGCACCGCTCCCGCGCCCCAGCGCCTCACTTACCTGCAAGACCAGGAAAAGCAGCTCAGCGGCATCGAGCAGCAGCTGCGCGTGGCCATTGACTCGGCCCAGGCGACGTTGCGCCGGGCCGGGCGGTAGGAGCACCCTACCCCCCTCGCCGCGAACGACCCGCGGCGTTTCGCGGTTTATCCTTTACTGACGGGCACCATCTGGCCCGCCGCATTTAGTTAGCTTGCTCATGATGCGTTTGAAATATTTGCCCCTGGCTGCCTTGCTGGCGCTGGCGGGCTGCGGGGCAGCCGGTGGCAGCGCCGATACCGATACTCCCGCTACCCTGCCCTACGTGGGCAACACGGAGCCGACCGACGGGGCTGGCCAGGGCGCAACGGCGGCCCCCACCAAGGTGCCGCCCTTCCGGCTGCACGACCAGGACGGCCACCTCGTCACGAACCAGAGCTTGGCGGGCAAGGTCTATCTCACCGACTTTTTCTTTGCCACCTGCCCCGGCATTTGCCCCAAAATGCAGAGCGAGATGCTGAAGGTGTACAAGCAGTTCGGCACCAACCCGAAGGTGGCATTCATCTCCGAAACCATTGACCCCGACCACGATAGCCTGGCCGTGCTGCGCGACTACGCCCGCCGGCTGGGGGTAGGCACGCCCGGCAGCAGCTGGCGCTTCGTGCGGGCCAGCCGCGACACGGCCTTTACCCTGGCGGCGGCCTACTTCACCGGCGCCATGCCCGATAAAGCGGCCCCCGGCGGCATTGCCCACAGCGGCACCTTCGCGCTGGTAGACGACCAGGGCCACGTGCGCGGCCTTTACGATAGCCTGAACCCGCAGGAAGTATCCCGCCTGCAAAAAGAGCTACCCGTGCTGCTGGCCGAAGCTAAGACCCGGCAGGGCCAGCCCGTAGCCGCTCAGCCTTAATCACTTAGCGGCCTACTATGCTGGTGTTGCCCGTTCGGTTTTATCTGCATCTTACCCTGGTGGCCGGGCTGCTCACGCTGCCCGGCTGCTTCACTAATAACCGCAACCAGGGTGAGCGCCTCTACGGGCAGCACTGCGCCAGCTGCCACGGCGAGCAGGGCCAGGGCCTGGGACAGCTCATTCCGCCGCTGGCGGGCTCCGATTATCTGGCCCAACATTCATACGAACTAGCCTGCATCGTCCGCTGGGGGCTGCGCGGGCCGATTGTGGTTAATGGCGTGGCCTACAACCAGCAGATGCTGGGCGTGCAGGATACGGCCTCGCACCACCATCTCTCGCCGGCGCAGGTGACTAATCTGCTTAATTTTCTGGAAAGCCACTGGGGCAACCACCCCGGTCCGGCCGGCGTGCGCACCATCGCGGGCACCGAGGCCGAGTTGCGCGCCTGCGGCCAGCAATGAGTTTCCCAAGGCCGGTTCGCTCATTACCTTTGTTTGCATCCGCTTACCTCGTTTATTTTCTCCATTCATATGGGTCTCTTTGACTTTCTGAAAAAACCCGACGCGACCCCAGCCCCTACCCCCACCCCGGCGGCTGACCCGGCTTCCACGCCTACCCCCACTCCCAAAGGAGGGCCCCGCTACCAGGGCTCGCAGCACGTGGCCCCGGCCGCGCCGGTACCAGCCACGCCCGCTCCGCTGGCCCCACCGCCCGCGTCGGAGTTTCCCTACGAGCCCCAGAACGTGCTGGAGCACCTGCTGCTGCTGGCCCCGGTGGACGAAAACGCCCGCCCGGCCTTTTATCAGGCTTTATTGCAGGAGAATATCCTGATGGTGTTGGCCCCGGATGAGAACGTGGGCACCGGCGAAGTGCAACTCGCAGAAGGCCAGCAGATTCAGCTGCAAGTATTGCAGGATGGCCGCCTGCCCATCTTTACCTCCGAGGCGCGCCTCAGCGATGGCGGCATGAATACCACCGGCGTGGCGTGGGTAGCTATTCCGGGCCAGGCATTTTTTGGCATGACGCAGGGGCAGGACTGCGTGCTGAACCCCTTTTCGGCGGCGGGCAAGCTGCTGCCGGCGGCCGAGATTCAGGCCCTGCTCGGCGGGCAACTCACCTCTGGCAACGGCCTACCCCCTGATGCGCAGGTAACCCTTTCCGCCCCCGCGCAGCTGCCCGAGGGCCTGGCCGAGTCGCTGGCCGATTTTGGGGCGGGCAACCCGGCCGTTACGAAGATTTTCCTGGCCCAAATGCAGCTGACGGGCGATGAAAGCCAGCCGCCGCGCCTGTTGCTGGGTTTCGAGACCCTGGACCAAGACCCCACTTTCATGCAGCAGCTGGGCCCAGCGCTGGAAGGCCGCACTGGCGATTTCCAGCATGTGGACCTGATGCTGATTGACCCCAGCTCGGACGAAGGCGTGAACCCATATTTCCGCCAGCCCGACGTGCGGCCCGTGTACGAAGTATAAGTAAAGTGTGGGGTAGGATAAAACCTACCCCACACTTTCTGCTTCGTGGCGCGAGATAAAGCGCTTGAAAACGGGCTGTAGGCCCACATAGAGCCCTAATACCACTGGCACGGCGGCCACCGCCCAGATGAGCAGCGCACCCAGCTCGGCGCGCCATAGCAGGTGCAGCACGCTACCCCAGCCGTCGGCCTTGGCCATGTGCCTGATTTGGGTTAGGCTGAGGTTGGCCACCAGCTGGCCCTGGCCGAGCAGGGTAGCGCCCCAGCGCAAAAGCGGCAGCAGCAAGAGCAGCTGCAATGGGCTCAGCACGTGGCATACCAGCTGCATGGCCGCCACGTTGAGCCGCAGCCGCAGGGCAGTAGCCGTGCTGATAATGGTGGTAAGGCCAAATATGGGAGCCAGCCCGAACGCTACCCCCAGCCCGGCCGTAAGAGCCAGGCTACCAGGCGAAAGCCCTGCCTTGAGCAGACTGATGAACGGGTCTACCAGCCGGCGCTGCATCCAGGTGCGGGGCGGGGCTTCGGGTGCGGTCCGCACGCCAGTGGCGGAAATGGTCGTAACTGTCATGCGTAACTAGCCAGCAGAACCGTTGTTAGGAACGCGACCCGCCGCCGGGCTGGCGCGTAAAGTTCAGGCTTATTGGCGGCTGCCCTTTTGTACCCGATTGAGCCTAAAATGTTGTCGGGCCAGCGTTAAGTTTCTCATGTCTACCCCTTCTGCTCCGGCCCCTACCCCCCCCGCGCACCACTGGCCCTGGTGGATAGAGCAGTGGTGGCTGCTGCGCCGCGCCGCCCGTGAGCTGGCCGCCAACGACCCGCTGCGGCTGGGCGCGGCCACGGCGTTCTTTACCTCGTTTGCGCTGCCACCCATTGTCATCATCCTGGTGCAGCTGCTGGGCTCAGTGTATTCGGCGCGGGGCGCGCGCCGGATGCTACTCACCAAGCTCGGCCAGATTATCGGCACCACGGCCACGAGCATGGTGGAGCAAACCGTGCACAACGTGGGCCACGCGAGCCGCAACCGGCTTATTACCTGGCTGGGCTTCGCGTTTCTGGTGTTCGTAGCCACCACGTTATTCACCGTTATCCAGCACTCCCTCAACCAGTTGTGGCAGGTGCGGCCGCGGCGGCAGGTGAGCCAGGTAGCGGTGGCCCTGCGCGAGCGCGTGCGCTCGGCGGGCGTGCTGCTGGCCACGGCGGTACTCTCCATGCTGGCCTTTTCGGCCGATGCGCTGCTGGGCATTTTTGCCGATGCGATAGCCGGCTTCGACGCCACCTTTGCCCATTACGCAGTGCAGGTACTCAATGCACTGATAAGCCTGCTGATTATGACCGTGTGGTGCGGGTTCGTATTTCGCATCCTGAGCGCGGCCAAAGTGCCCTGGCGGGCAGTGCGGCGCGGAGCAGTGCTGACGGCCCTGCTCATTGGTGCGGGCGAGCGGGTGCTGGGCCTGCTGCTCGTGGGCCGCGACCTCGGGCCCATCTACGGCCCGGCGGCCAGCACGGTACTGGTACTGCTATTCGTATTCTATTCGGCGATGATTTTCTATTTCGGCGCGGCCTTCACCAAAGCCTACGCGCACCACGTGGGGCTGGATATCAAGCCCAAGAAAACGGCTGTGCGGTACCGGCTGGTGAATGTGGAAGAATGAGCGTGGTGGGTAATCGTTTATTGTTGCTTACTACCCATTACCCCAAGCCGTACCTTTGCCGGATGCAAGCTGACCCCGCCGCTCCGGCCTCGTTTTCCGACTTCAACCTCTCGCCCGAGCTGCTGCAAGGCGTGGCTGAACTGAATTTTATTCACCCTACTCCCGTGCAGGCGCTGGTACTCCAGCCCGCCCTCGACGGGCAGGACGTGGCTGGCCAGGCCCCCACCGGCTCGGGCAAAACCGCCGCCTACGGCCTCGCCATCCTAGCCCAGGTAGACCCCGCCGCCAAGGCGGTACAGGCCATCGTGCTGGTGCCGGCCCGCGAGCTGGCGCTGCAAGTGCGCGACGCACTCAAGGCGCTGGGCAAGTACATGCCAGCACCCGGCTTGCGCGTGGCGGCCCTCTACGGCGGCCACGCCATGCGCGACGAAGTGCTGAGTTTGCAGCAAACGCCGCACGTGGTAGTCGCTACCCCCGGCCGCCTGCTCGACCACCTGGAGAAGCGTAATATTATCCCTAACCAGCTGAAAGTGTTGGTGTTGGATGAGGCCGATAAGCTGCTCGACCTGAAATTTCAGGAAGAAATGGCGACCATCATCAGCCGCTTGCCGCGCCGCCGGCAGACGCTCCTATTTTCGGCTACTATGCCCGATAAGGTGATGGCCCTGGTGCGCGACTACCTCACCCGCCCCCGCATGCTCACCGCTGCTGGCGGCATCAATGGCGAGATAACCGGCGCGGCCCTGCCCACCTCGCTCACGCTGCGCGGCCACGTCCTCAACGCCGTAGAGGATAAGCCCGCCGCCCTCTACCACCTGCTGCAACAGCCCGAAACCGGCCAGACGCTCATCTTCGCCAACACCCGCGACAAGGTGGAGGAACTGGCCCAGTTCCTGCGCGGCCGCGGCGTAGCGGCCGAGGTGCTGCACGGCAAGCTACCTCAGCCCGAGCGCGACAAAGCCCTGATGAAGCTGCGCAATAACTCGGCCCAGGCCCTGGTAGCCACCGATGTAGCCGCCCGCGGCCTCGACGTGCCCGCTCTCGACACCGTTATTCAGTACGACCTGCCGCACGATGCCGAAACCTTCCAGCACCGAGCCGGCCGCACGGCGCGGGCCGGCGTAGCCGGCACCGCCCACCTGCTGGCTACCCCCCCCGAGCAGGCCCGCGTGCAGGCCTGGCCCTCGGCCCAGGGCGCGCAGTGGAAACGCCTGGTACCCCCGGCCATGCCACCCGCCAACGCCGCTAACAAGCTGCCCCGCCCCGAAACAATCACGCTGCACGTCACGGCCGGTAAGAAGCATAAGGTCAGCGCCCACGACCTGGTTGGCGCCTTCGTCAACGTCGGTGGCTTAGAGCGCCATACCGTGGGCCGCATTGAGGTGTTCGATTTTTATTCCTACGTGGCCGTGCCGCGCAAACAAGCAGCCGAAATCCTCGAAAAGCTGAACGGCGCGAAAGTGAAAGGCGTGAAAGTGCGCGTCACGGAAGTGGCGTAAACAACGATTTACCCCTACCCCCCTCCTAAAGGGGAGTAGGGGTAAATCGTTGTTTACTTCGCCTTTCTCAGCTTGCCGTCCACCATTGCCTCGGCACCGTCCTGCAAAGAAATCGGCTGGGCCTTAGCGTTGCCGGGCGCGCCGGTACCCTGGAAGTCACGGATGCGCAGGCCAGTGAAGTGATTGACTTCAAGACCGTTCGACAGAAATGGTGCTTTTGCGCCGTCCCAGTTCAGCTTGAAGTTATCCACCGTTAGGCCATTGATGTGCTCGGCCAGGAAGCCGGGAATGTCGCGGGCGAAGAGGCCGAGCTTAGGGTCGAGGTTGCCGCGTAGGTCCACGTTGCCGCCGGCCACGCTGTTGAGGGGACTATCTACGAAGTCGAAGGTGATATTGTGAAATTGCACGTCTTGCAGGGGGCTTTCGGCGGTGCCGTAGAGCAGGATACCGTTTTCGCCCCGGCAGGTGATATTACTGAAACGCACGTTTTTGATGCGGCCCATTTTCACGCTTTTATCCGCGTTGCCGCGAATGGCCGAGATGTGAATCGGCTCGCCGTTGCCCCACCAATCGCCGGTGCGCAGCTTGGTTTCAATGCGAATATTATCGAACGTCAGATTTTCTAGAGAGCCTTCGTCGCGTAGCGAGATATTTATACCGCGTGTCGAATTGGTAATGTTACAATTGCTCACGTTGACGTTGCGCACGGTGTTTTGGTCCAGAAAGCCGATGCGGATACCGCTCGAATACGATTGCAGGTTGCAATTACTGATATTGATGTTTTCGCAGGGGTGCTTTAGGCCGCTGAAGCCGGCAATTTCGAAGTGATGGTCATAGCCCACGATGGCCAGCGCGTCGTCGCCTGAGCGAATGTCACAATTTTCAATGGTTACGTTGCTGCTGCTCGACACGTCGATGCCGTCGGCGTTGGGTACCAGCAGGCCCGACCATAGCCGGATGCCGTCCACGTTCACCGCGTCGCAGTCGGCAAAGTGCATGGTCCAGAACGGCGAGTTGAGCAGCGACACGTCGATGACGCGCACGTGGGTACATTGCGAAAAAATCACCATTTGCCGGGGGCGGTCCTTGGGCACTACCGGCCCGTCGCCGATGCCGCTGGCCACGTGGCGGTAGTTATTCTTTTGGCGGGTGTAGCGGGTAGTAGCGGTATCGAGCGTCTTGGCCTGGGTAAAGTCGTAGAATACCTCGTTATTGCCGTCCACGGTACCGGGCCCGGTCAAGGACACGTTGTCGGCGTGTACTGAGTACAAAATGCCGTAGTGGTTGGTGCCGAACCCAGGTACGGAGTAAGTCTGGTAGTCACTCAGGATAGGGCTACCCTTGAGGACGGCTCCGTCATCGAGGTGCAGGTTAACGTTGGTTTTCAGGTTGATGGTGCCGGTGAGGTAGATACCGGCCGGCACTTCCACCGTGCCGCCACCGGCCTTGGTGCAGGCATCCACAGCCTTCTGAATGGCGGCGGTAGTTACGGTGCGGCCGTCGGCCACCGCGCCATAGGCGCGCACAGAATAGGTTTGGGCCAGCGCGGCACTGGCAGAAAAGGTTAGCGTGGCCGCCAGTAGCAGAAACTTAGACATGAGTGGGGTAATTAGGACGAAAAATGCGGAGCGGCGGTTAGCTCCAATCAAAATTAACTGCCTGACCGTCAAGCCGCCATTTGGTGGGCCGCAAGGTAGTAAGCCAATCGAGTGGCTCGCCGACGGGCTGTACTTTGGCGGCTTGGGCGAAGGCCGTTTTCAAGGCCGCTTTCTGCGCCGTGCCTACCGCTTCGGGCTGGGCCGAGACGAGCAACGGCGCGCCGCTACCGGCTAGTAGGCGCAGCCATTGCTCGTTCTGGGCCCACGGCACTTTCGGGGTGAGGCCCACGCAGTCGCCGTCGGCCGCGAAGAATTTGTTATGCTGCACCAATCTAAAACCCAGCGTATTAACGCCCATTTTGCGGGTGCGGTCCCATTCCAGGCCGCTGGTATCGTCGCCGATGCGGTTCAGCTCAAACAAGCCGGCCGCCAGGTGGCCTACTGTGTCGCACCCAATGAGGTATGCCGGCCCCGCCGCCTGCCGAATGGCACGGTACAAATCCAAGATAACCTCGGCCGTAGTGCGGGTATTGTCGTGGAAGCGCCAGCCGGGCGCGGTGAAGCCGTCGCCCATCTCAAAGCCCCAGCGGCCCAAGAGGTCGTAGGTACTAAAATCGTGCTTCACCAGCTCATAGCCCCAGCTTTGATAGGTGGCGAAATTGCGCTGGATGAGCGCGATATTTTCGGCAATGGTGGGGTCGAGTACTGGCTTCTTTGGGTCGTTGCGACCAGCAATGGGGGGTAGGAGCCGGCTGGCCGAGGTGTCGTGGGGCGCGCAGAGTGGGCGCGTCCATAGCCCCGGCCGCATCCCAAGCTGGCGAATTTCGCCGCCGAGTCGGGCCATATCAGGAAACTTGGCGTTGGGCCGCGAGAAGTCGTCCTGCCAGCAGCAATCGCCGGGTAGCGCGGGCGCGTAGGCGGCCCAGCCCGCATCAATGACCGAAAACGGCCGGTTGTCACCGGCCGGCATCAGGTCGGCCAGCAGGCGGGTGTGCTGCAAGATGAGGTCGGCCGAGTTGTTGCCGTAGGCAAAATACCAGTCGTTGATGCCGTACACCGGTTGGCGCGGCAGGCGGGGGGTAGGGCACATGATGCCGCAAAAGCGCCGGGCGGTGGCAAAGGTATCCTCACTCTTTTGACCGGCGGTGGCCACGATGGTAGCCGCCGCCAGCTCGCGCGGGCCCAGCTCCACCCCTACCCCCGCACTGCTGGCATCCAGCGTCAGCTGCATTCGCCCCTCGCCTACCTGCCAGTAGCAGAACGTACTACCCCCCGTCTGGACCCCGAAGCACACCGTATCGGCCGGGCGCGCGCCGTGCTGCACGAAGTACCAGGGCAGCTGGCGGCCGAAGCGGGCCGGCTCAAACTGCACGTCGCCGTAGGTGCGCTCCCAGGCATCGCCCAGCACGAGCGCGGTGGGCTGGGTATCATACTTCCATTCCAGCTCCACGGCGCGCAGCGGGGCGCTCGGGCATTGCACCCGCACGGCCAGCGCCGTACCCTGCGGCAATAGCCGCACCGTACAGTCGCGGTAGTGCCAGGTGAGCTTATCGGCCGAAGTCAGCTCGTGGGTGCCGTCGGCCAGGCGCACGCGCACCTTGGCGGGCGGGCGCACCAGGGCCCGCCCGCCAGCCGCCGCGGCATCCAGCACCAGCAGGCTGGCGAGCGAGGCACCCGAGAGGGTTAGGAAGCGACGTCTTTGCATGGCGGAAAATGAAGTAAGTAGTGCCGCCTAACGGCCGGCATTCGGGCCGAGTACCCGCAGCTCCCATACTGAGGCGTTGCGGTCTTCGGAGTTCAGCACGCTCAGGCGCACGTAGCGGGCCCGGAAATCCTGGTCCACAGTCCGCGCCTGGTAGGCCATGATGGCCTCTTTAGAATGGTCGGCCAAGGTAGTCCAACTCAGGTTATCCAAAGAATATTCTACCTTGAAAGTCAGCAGCTTATCGGGATATTCGAAGTCCATTTCCACCCGCTTCACGGCTTGCTCGCGGAGCAAATCAATCGTGAGCGTGCCCTTCTCGTTGGGGCCGGTACTCCAGCGCGTATCGTTGCGGCCGTCTACGGCCTGCGGGGCGCGGTGGGTCGTCTCCTCGGTGTTGGCAAATACCGGCTTGTTCAGGGCCAGGTTCACGTAGGGGCTTTTGTGGCCCAGGGTGGCCCCCAGGTCATCCACGTAGCGCACGAATTTCAGGCTGCCATCAGAGTTAAAGGCCACTTCGCTGGCGCAGGTGAAGCGGAAGCCGCAGGTGGGCGCGCGCTCCGCATCCTGCCGGTGGTAGAGGATAAACGTGCGCCCATCCACTTCCAGCATCGAGTTGTGGCCCGGTCCGAACACGCCGTGCGCTTCGTCGTTCTGGAGCAGCGGCGCGGGCGCATCTACAAAGGGCCCGGCCAGCGATTTTGCCGTGGCGTAGCGCACGTTGTAGCTTTTCTGCCAGCAGCGGCCGCCCGCCCACATGAGGTAGTACAGGCCCTTGCGGTAAAACAGATAGGGCCCTTCGGTGAAGTCGAAGCGGCCCTTTACCGAGATGCGGTTGGTAATTTTGGTCAGGTAGGTGGGGGAAGCCGGGTCGTTGTCCATCTCGAAGATTTCCTGCGAGGCCGACACCACGAATATCTTACCCGATACGGGGTCGGTAAACGGCTCTAAATCAAAACCCTCCAATTGATTCACCTTCTTGAAAGGCCCCGTCGGCGTGTCGCCCACGTACACGTAGCCGGTGTAGTCCACCGAGCTTTGGCAGAAGAGGTAGTACTTGTTGTTTTTGCCCTGCACCACGGCCGGCGCCCACACCGATTTGTAGGGTAGGCCCTCCATCACCTCCGGCTGCCAATCGCTGAGGTTGGTCGACGTCCAGACGAACGTAAGCCCCAGGTTACCATAAGGTTGGTAGCCGTCGGTGGTCACGTACAGGTAGTATTTATCGCCAAACTTCTTGATGCTGGGGTCGGCGAAATACCCCGGCAGCAGCGGGTTTTGGGCCCACCCCAGCCGGGGCAATGCCAGCCCAGCCAGCAGCAGGAGGGCGACCAGCCAGCGGGGGGGTAGGAAAAGGCGACTATTCATACGAATAGAGCAGAGTTACGGGTGCGGGGTGTTCAGCCGGCGCAGCATTTCGAGGCAGGCGCGGCCGTTGTGGTAAGGGCATTTCCAAAAGCCGGCCTTGTCCTCGCCGGTCATCAGCGAGCCGTCGGCGTGCACGCCCCAGAACCACTCGCCGTTTTCTTTATCCAGAATGTGCTGCTGCGTAAAGCGCCACGCGCCCTCGGCCAAGGCTCGAAAGTGCATGTCGCCGCTCACCTGATAGGCGTTGTAGAAGCCCACCATGGCCTCGGCCTGCACCCACCAGTGGCGGTCGGCATCGAGGTGGCCGCCGGGGTGCAGCTCGTAGGTCAGGCCCCCATCGGGCCCTACCCCCTCGGCGGCGGCGTGGGCCAGTTGCACGGCCGTTTGCTGAAAATGGGCAACGAGGTCGGGTTCGTGCAGCACTTCAGCGGCCTCCAGCAGCAGCCAAGCCGCCTCTACGTCGTGGCCGTAGGAAACAGCATCGGGCCGGGGCTGCCAGTGCTCATCCAAAAACAAGGTGAGGTGGCCGGTTTCCTGGTCAATAATATGGTCCGTGAAGTCCAGCAAAAGGGAATCTATCTGCTGGCGCAAGTGCTCGTCGGGCCACTCGCGGTAGAGGTTAGCATACGCCTCCAAAATATGCAGGTGCGTATTCATAGTCTTCTTCTCGTTGGCGTCCTTGGCGCTCAGGCGCAGGTCGCCGAGCGGCTGCCAGTCGCGGGCAAAAGCTTCGAGGTAGCCACCTTCCGCGGGGTCGAAGCTATGCGCTTCGATGGTGCGGAACAGCGCCTGCGCGTGTGCCAAAGCTACCGCATCGCCGCTGGCGCGGTGGTATTCACTCAGACCATAAATGGTAAAAGCCAGCGCGTAAATCTGCTTCTTGGTATCGAGTGGCTGGCCCTGGTAATCCACGGACCAGTACACGCCGCCGTGCTCCGCATCCAGAAAATGCGCGATTATATACTCGTAGGCGCGCCGGGCCACGGCCAGGTTTTCGACGCTAGGCTGGTGGTTGCAGGCCGCCGCAAACGTCCACAGAATGCGGGCGTGTAGCACCGCCCCCTTCGGCGCGATGGTGGTAGGACGATTTTCGTTGTCAATTTTCCCAAAAAAGCCGCCCTCGACTTTGTCCGGCGCATAGGTGCGCCAATAAGTGAGAATATTATCTAGTTCCGTCTGAAATTCAGCAGCTTGTAACATCATTTTTGATTAAAAATTTTGAATTAAAAATTAAAAATTGGGGAGGGAAGGAAATGAATTAATTTCCCTCCCAACCCCAATTTTTAATTTGTCACTTTTGATTTTTAATTCAAATTTCCCGTAACCCCATTTGAGCTCACGGCACTCGCTACGCGCTCCCCTACCGAGGGGGTAGGGGCGGTTAGATTGCGGTCAATCAGCGCGTTAATTGCCTGCACCGATAGTGCCGAGCGCAGGCCATCTTCGGGCGTATTTATGGCGTAATCAAGTAGTTGCTCAATAGTCGAGGTAGCCACGTGCATGCGAGTATCGGACGAGGCGTAGTAGATGAATACCCGGCCGTCGTCGTCGGCAATCCAGCCGTTGCCGAAGGCCACGTTCGACACGTCACCGACCCGCTCTTTCCCTTCCGGAGCCAGAAAATAGCCGGCCGGCTTGTGCGTAATTTTGGTAAGGTCGTGCAGGTCGGTCATGAATAAGTAGAGCACATAGCGCAGGCCGGCGGCGGTGTTACGCACGCCGTGGGCCAAATGTAGCCAGCCTTTTTCGGTTTTAATCGGGGTCGGGCCGAGGCCGTTTTTCAGCTCCGAAATGGTGTGGTACTGCTTCTTATCCACGATAACCTCCTGCATGACCCGCGCCGGATTGATGCTTTCCGACAAGCCAAAGCCGATGCCGCCGCCCTTGCCGGCATCGATGAATCCGTCCTGCGGGCGGGTGTAGAAGGCGTACTGGCCATTCACGAACTCGGGGTGTAGCACCACGTTGCGCTGCTGGGCCGAGCCGGTGGTGAGGTCAGGCAGGCGCTCCCAGGCCACCAGGTCCTTGGTGCGGGCGATGCCGCACTTGGCCAGCGCGGCCGACTGGTCGGCGTCCGAGGCAGCGGGGTCGCGGCGCTCGGTGCAGAAGAGGCCATAAATCCAGCCGTCTTCGTGCCGCACCAAGCGCATATCATACACGTTGGTATCGGGGTCCTCGGTTTCGGGCAGCGTGATGGGGCGGTCCCAGAACCGGAAGCCGTCGATACCGTTTTCGCTCTCGGCCACGGCGAAGAACGACTTGCGGTCGTTACCCTCCACGCGGGCCACCAGCACGTATTTACCCTGCCACTTGATGGCTCCCGCGTTGAGCGTGGCATTGATGCCGATACGCTCCATCAGGAAGGGATTGGTGGCCGGGTTGAGGTCATATTTCCAGGTCAGCGGCGCGTGGGCGGCCGTGAGCACCGGGTGCACGTAGCGGTCGAAAATGCCGTTACCGACCTCTTCTTTCGCGTTGGGCAGGTGAAGCAGCTGGTCGTGCTTAGTTTGCAACAGGTGCAGGCGGCGGTTGAATACGGAAGACATAGTTTCTGAGCTGCTAGCTGTAAGCTGCTAGCTATTAGCTTGTTTGATAATTGAAGAATAGTAAGGCACTCTGGAAAGAAACGCTACTTGCTAGCAGCTCAGCGCTTAGGAAGAAACTAGTCGTCGCTTAGGCGGTTCCACCAAGTTTTTTTCAGGATGGTGCCCACGATAATTAGAATGACTATTACCACCGCCAGCGGCACGTGCTGGCTCAGCAACAAATACATGGGTAGGATGGTGAGGCAGAGCTGCGCGATAATGCCCAGCACGATGTTGAAGGCGTTGCGCTTGAAGTTGCGGTTGGGCTGAAACGTAGGGTCCAGGGCCTGCACTTCGGCCAGCACCGGGCCCCAGAAGCCCCAGGGCCGCACCGTTTTGTAGAAATTATGCAGCACGGCCGCCTCGGTGGGCGGCGAGAGGTAGGTGCCGATGATGGAACCCGCCAGCGAGATGCCAAATAGCAGCGGAAACCAGTAGAGCAAATTGCCAGACTCGATGAAAAAGCCGAAAAAACCCGCCGCCACAATGCCCGTGGTCATGCCCACGAAAAAGCCCGTGGCGTTGAAGCGCCACCAATGCCACTTGAGCACGTTGGAAGCGATGTAGCCGCCGTAGAGCGCCGACACGATGAACTGCAACACCGTGTTCACGTCCTTGGCCAAGAAACCCAGCACTACCCCGGTAGCCACGACCAATACGCCCACCACGTAGTTCATGGACATGATGCGGCTGGTGCTGGCCTGCGGGTTCACGTATTTGAGGTAAATGTCATTTACCACGTACGCCTGCGCCGCGTTCACGGTGCCACTGAAAGTACCCATAAATGCCCCCAGCAGGCCGGTAAGTACCAGCCCGGCCAGCCCGGCCGGCAGAAAGTTGTTGATGGTGGCGGGCAAAATGCGCTCGAAGTCAATGGACCCGGTGGCGGTGCGCAGGTCCATCTGGTGGTAGTAGAGCAGGCCCAGAATGGTGAGGCCGATGATGAGGGCGTAGCGGATGGGTAGCAGAATAATCGAGACGAAGCCGCTCATCTTGCTGGCTTCCTCGGGCGAGCGGGTGCTCAGGATTTTCTGCATATCGTAGTTCGGCGCGGGGCCGGCCAGCGAGGCGAAAATGCCCTTGAAGGCCATCATCATGAAGAAAATACCGAATAGCGAGTACCCGTCACTGGAGATTTTACTGTTGACTTCGGGGATGAGTTTCGACCAGTCGAGCCCCAGCCGCCAACCAAAGAATGGATTGAACCAGCCCTGCGGTACCGCCAACTCGTGGCCTTGCAGGTTGATGTAGGCAATGATGGCAATGGCGATGCAAGCCACCGTCATGATGCAGTATTTGATAATATCACCCAGCACAATGCTGTGCATGCCGCCAATGATGGAGTAGAACATGGCGAAGAGCGTGAATACGATGCCGTACACGTGCGGCACGTATTGTGGGGCCACGTGGAAGGGAATGTAGCCGCTTACGAGGTTCCAGGGAATAAATATCTCAATGAACTTACCCAGCCCCACGAAGCCGTAGGCCAGGAAACCCAGGCAGCTCAGCAGGGCAAACGCGATGACGACCTGATGCGAGGCCCACACGCCCGGCCCCTTCTGCCCGAAGCGCGTGGCCAGCCACTCGGCCCCGGTGCTGGCCCCCGAGCGCCGCAGCCAGCGCGAGAGGTACATCATCAGAAACACCTGGTTGAACACCGGCCAGAGCCAGGGAATCCAGATGCTTTTCATGCCGTACACGAAGCACAGGCTCACCATCCACATCGTACCGCTGATGTCGAACATGTCCGAGGCATCGCTCAGGCCCAGCTTGTACCAAGGCAGCGTGCGGCCGCCCAGCATATAGCTATCCTTGTCTTGGCTCGATTTTTTGCGGTAGTAAAGGCCGATACCCACCGTCGCTAGCAAGTAGGTAGCGATGATGAGCAGGTCGATAAGATGAAGCTTCATGCGGGGGGTAGGGAGGGTGGCCCCTGGGAAAGGGGACTAACAGGGATTATAACGTCTTGGTGTACAGATGCAGTGGCGCTATCTGCTTCTCCAGCAGAATTTTACCATTCTGGGTAAATTGCTTGAAATTGGCGGCGCTGGGCTGGCCCGGAAAAGGCGCGAAGTAGTGCTTCGGGTCGCCATTGCGCCAGGTGAGGGCGTAGGAAACCGGGTACTTCTCCAGCAGGGGTAGCATGGTGCCGGTCCACCAGGTGGGGTCGGGCAGGCTTTCGTAGCCAAACTCGGTGAGGGCGGGCAGCTTGTGATGAGCTTGGCTGATGGTGAGCAGCGCGGCCAGCTTGCGCTCCATTTCCTGCCGGAACTTGGGTACGTTGTTGCAATAATCATCAAAGCCCATCACGTCCACATAGGCATCGCCGGGGTAGCGCTCCAGGTAGTCGGCCTCGTCTTTGAAATCGGCCGCCGAGTAGGCGATAATCAGATTGTGCAGCTTCTTATCCTTGCGTAAGTAGTTGACACTGAACTGCCAGAGGGTCTTGAACTCCTCCGGGGTGCACTCCTTCTTACCCCACCAGAACCAGGAGCCCGTATGCTCGTGAAACGGCCGGAAAATCACCGGAATGGCCTCGCCTTTGCTGCCCTTCAGGCTGCCCAGGAAAGTCGCCACGCGGTCGAGGTAGCTCACGTACTTGGCATGGTCCGCACCGCCGGGCAGGATGTAGGGGACGGTGCGCGTGGTATCCCAGGCCGTTTTGCCATCGTGCGGGTTGTTAAGGTGCCAGCTAATGGTGATAACCGCGCCCTGCTCGTAGCCCTGCTTGATGTAGCCCCTCATGCGGTCAAACGGCACGCCGTCGAGATTACGGGCGCTGTCCAGCTCGATGTGCCCCAGCTCCCAGCCAAAAACGGCGGGGTAGGAGCCGCTCACGGTTTTCACGTCGGCGCGGTTGGCATCGCCCTTCCACATCTGGCCCTGGCTGATGCCGTAGGCCAGCGCATCCTGGTGCCCAAACATAGTGCCCTTGCTTACCAAGCGGTGGAGGTTAGCCAGCAACAGCTTGGTTTCGGGGGTGGCGGCGGGGTCGGAGGAGGGGGCAGCCTGGGCATGCGCGCGGCCGGCCAGCGTGGTGGCGGCCAGCGCCAGGCCCAGCGTGAGCTTACGAAAATTCATGGCTTATTTTATGGTTTTAAGGTACTTGCCAATAACGGCCCAGGTAGATTTGTCCACGTCGAATACCGAATTCAAGCCCTGCTCTTCGCCGCCGGGGTCGCCCATGTAGGCATCGCCAGCCTTCCAGAACACCTGGCCCGGCACGGGCCGAGCCGAGCCCCCGAAGGCCCAGAAGTTGTAGCCCGCAATAATCGGATGCTGCTTCATCATTCCAAATAAGGCGTTGTAGTACTCGTCGCGCAACGTGGTGCTGGCGGCAAGGGTGAATACCTGGCCGTCGCGCGGCAGGCCAAACTCCTCTATCACCAGCGGCTTGCCCAGCTTCTGGGCCTCGGCCGCGTGCTTGTCCACGTAGGCCGTGGCTCTGGCAATTACGGCGGGCATTCCTTTAGCCGTGGCCGTGTCGCGGAACCAGCCCCAGTTCTTGGGCCAGATGTGGATGGTGAGATAGTCGATATTGGGGTCGGCGTGCACGCGCTCGTACACGGCCATGTTATTATCGGTGGCGATGTCGCCCTCGCTACCAGTCGTCAGCAAGTGGTTTTTATCCAATGACTTAACCAAGGAGGCGGTTTGCTGCATCCAGGTCTCAAAGGCTGGCGTGGCGGCGGCCGTCATTGGCCGGGGCTCATTGATAATTTCCCAGGCCATGATGGCCGGGTCCTGCACGTAGGGCTTCTTGGTCAGGGTATTGGTACGGCCCAGCACGTAGCGGATGTAGCCGGCAACTTGCTGTTTGCAGGGCTCGCAAGTGTAAAACTGCGCGATATACTGCTGAAACTTATTCCAATTAAAATCCGGGTCTTTAGGCAGGGGCTGGTTGGGATAGCCATTCCATTCCAGGTACTGGCTTAAGCCGCCACTCCATTCCCAGGTATTGGTAAAGTGCAGCACGGCCTTCATCTGGCGCTTGTCCAGTTCGGCCAGTAGGTAGTCGAGGCCACGAGCAATATTTTCGTCAAACTTACCCGGCTCAGTTTGCAGGGGCTGAAGTACGCGGTACTGATAGCCGTGGCTCAGCCCCTCGGCTCCTACCATTACGCGCAGGTTAGTAACGCCCTGCTTTTTCAAAAAATCTAGCTCCTTGACGAGGCGGGCTTTGCCAGCCTCACCCTGAGTAGCCAGCAGGCCCCCGTACCAGTAGTTGGCCCCGATGTAGCGGTAGGGCTTGCCATCGAGCGTGAAACCAGTACCCTGCCGCCGCACGAAGCCGGCAGGCTGGGCAAAAGCCTGGGTGCACCCCAAGGCCAGCGCGGCCAATAGCAGCGAGCGCGACAGAATGGTTTTCATAAATATGTACGCATGGTGTAGTACTCCTCGAAAGCAACGAGGCCGTTCCTGGTCTGTGGCAAGTAGCCACCCGGCAGGAACGGCCTCTGGAGCGTTAGTTGACCAGCTGCTTACCAGCCGGCGTTCTGGGTCACCGAGGGGTTGGCTAATACTTCGGCCACGGGCAGCGGCACGAGTAGGGTACGCTGGTCGCGGCTCTTGAGCACATTCTGCTTGGACAAGCCAATCTGGTTCATCGTCTGCAAGTACACGCCCCAGCGCTGGAGGTCGTAGCGGCGGTCCGACTCAAAGGCCAGCTCTTGGCCCCGCTCAGCGAAGATGGCGCTGCGCATTTGCAACTGGTTGAGATTTGAAGGGTCAAGCAGCGGGTCCTGGGCCGCGGTCGCGGTTTGGTTCGAGCGAACGCGTACTTGCAGATAATATTTGCGGGCATCGGGAGTATTCCCGTTCAGCTCGTTTTCGGCCTCCGCATACACGAGTAGCACGTCGGCGTAGCGCAGCAGTGGGTAGTTGGTGGCTCCAAAGTTGCCGTCGCTGTTGTTGGGAGCAATAGGCTTGCCGGGGACGTAGTACTTGAGAATCTGCGCCTTGTTCTGGTAGCGTGCGAAGGTGGTATCGCCCTTGGCCGGCTTAGCTCCCGTCTTGGTATTGACGGATACGATGTAGTACTTCAGCGAATCGGTGCGGGGGTAGAAATAGTAGAAGGGACCATTGCCGTAGTCCTCGAACCAGAAGTGCGTCACATCCTTGGTTATCCGGTCGTCGAGGGGGCTGAACTGCTGGTAGAAGTTGGTATCCATCCAGAGGTAGCCCCTACCCCCTAGGTCGCCCGAGGTGAAGTAGTTGTTCACGAAGTTGGAGTGGATGGTATTGCCGGCCAACGTCTGCTCCATGAACATGTGCTCCACCAAATTATCGTTCGACTTTTTCCACAGGTCCATGTAGTTCGGAAACAGCGAGTACTTACCGCTGGTGATGAGCTTACCAGCCTCATCCTTAGCCAGTTGGTAGTACTGCTTGCTGTCGAAGCCTTCGTAGCCGGCTACCACGTCCTTATTGTAGGTGTAGAAACCGTTGTCTTTACCGCCCTGGACCGTCATCTGCGCGCCTTTCAGCGAGGCCGAGCCGATGGTAGCATAGACCTTGGCCAGCAGACCCTGCGCCGCGCCTTTGTTGACGTGGCCCAGCGCACCCGAGCCGGGGTCGCCCTGGTAGGGCATCAGGGTTTCGCCTTGTTGCAGGTCGTCGATAATCTGCTTATACACGTCGGACACCGACGAGCGTGGAATATTGGTGTCGGTGATGGACGTAACCGAGGCCGTGCGCAGCGGCACTGGCCCGAAGAGCTTGACTAGGGTAAAGTAGCTGAACGCGCGCAAGAAGTGGGCTTCGCCCAGAATACGGTTCTGCTGCGTTTTATCCATCGTGATGGCCGGCACGCGCTCCAGCACCGTGTTGGCGCGAGCAATCACGGCGTAGGGCCCGGTAAACATGATGGGCGTTTTATAATCGCCGAGGTAGTTGCCCGATCCAATGCCGGTGAGCGCGAAGCTGGCCCCGGCAATATGGTCGTCGTCTTCCGATAGGAATTCCCAGTACGGCTTGGTAAACCAGTCGTAGGAGTTGAAGTCGGAGTATACGCCCGCGATGGCCGCCTCGGCGTCATCAGCCGACTTATACACGTTTTCGGGGGCGTAGAAGTCGTAAGGTACCTCGTCGAGCGTCTTTTTGCAGCCGGTAGCGGTTAGCAGCAGCGCCGCACCTGCGCCCAGCAGTAGTTTATTAAAGGTATGCATATCGGGTGGGGTAAGAGGTTAGAAGCCGACGTTGACCCCAGCCGAGAACTGCCGGGAGGTGGGGTAGTTACCTAGGTCTACGCCGCGCAGGGCCGGGTTCTGGCCGTAGGCGTTCACCTCCGGGTCGTAGCCCTTGTAGTGCGTCCAGGTCACGAGGTTGGTGGCACTGACGTAGACGCGCACACTGCGTATGCCATACTGCTTGAAGTCGAAATTGTAGCCCAGCGTCGCGTTCTTGAGGCGTACATAGGAGCCATCCTCAATAAAGCGATTGCTGAATAGGAAGGGTACCTCGTCCGAATATACAGCCTTACGGTTGGTACCGTTCGGGTTCTGGGGCGTCCAGCGGTTATCCCAGGCTTCCTGGGTAATGTTGTTGCTGCGGGTCGTACCCAGGTTTTCGGAAGTTACCCGCGTAAAGTTCACGATGTCGTTGCCCACACTACCCTGAAAGAATACCGTCAGGTCGAAACTCGCGTAGTTGAACGTGTTGTTGAAGCCAAATACATACTTCGGGTTCACATTGCCGATAACCTGCTGGTCATTCGAGTCAATTACACCATCCCCGTTTATGTCTTTATACTTGATTTCGCCGGGTGCCGCGCCTTGTTGCTTGGCGTGAGTCTGCACGTCGGCATCATTCTTAAAAATAGCTTCTTCCTGGTAGCCATACACCCGGCCCAGCGACTGCCCGGCCTGCAAGATGAAGGGTAACACTTCGGGACCGGTAGAAATACGCGGTGAGAAAGCGACGGTTTTATTCGCGCCCAGGTCAATAATCTTGTTCCGGTTGAAGGAAATGTTGCCCGAGGGCGTCCACTTAAACTTGTCCGAATCGATGGCCCGCACGGTGGCCGAGATTTCCAGGCCACGGTTCTGCACCTGGCCGGCGTTTATCTGGCCGGTGCCAAAGCCCGTGTCAGGAGGCAGCGGCAGCTGTTGCAGCAGGTTCTTGGTTTGCTTATCGTACACGTCCACCGTCAGGTTGAGGCGGCCTTTCAGAAAGCCAATGTCCACGCCGGCGTCGCCCTGGTAAGTAGTTTCCCAGGTCAAGTTGGGGCTAGGTAGCGAGCTAACGTAGAAGCCGTTGACTAGCTGGCCGTTGAAGACGTAGGAGTTGGGTGTGAGGCGGGCCAGCGACTGGTAAGCCCCAATGGCCTGGTTGCCCGACGAGCCATAACTCAGGCGCAGTTTAAGGTCGCTGAATACGTTGGAGTTCTTCAAAAACTCTTCGTCAATGGCGCGCCAAGCGAAGGCACCGGCCGCGAACGGCGCGTACTTATGACTGGGCGCGAACTGGCTGGCTCCGTCTACCCGGCCCGTAAGGGTGAAGAGGTAGCGGCCCAGAAAATTATAGTTAACGCGGCCCAGGTACGAAATCAGCTTGGTTTCGCTGCGGCCCGATGTCAGCAGGCGGTTGGTCGCCGCACCCAGGTTGTTGTCCTGAAGCACGTCGTTCAGAAAACCGTAGGCGTTGATGCTGTTGTTATTGTAGTTATTGTCGGTATAGGTAAAGCCCGCTACCGCCGTCAGGTCGTGCTTTTCGTTGAACTTGTGGGTGTAGGTAGCGATGTTTTCCGACGTGATATCGAACTCGTTGTAGGTCGAAACGGTGGCCACGCCCATCAGTGCCCCACCTTCGTAGGTGTTGCGGGGGTAGTACACGTTGCGGGTTGAGGCGTAGTAGTTCAGACCCAGGCGGCTACGAAATTGCAAACCCGGTAGTATATTAAAAACCAGTGAGTTAGACGAGAAGATGGAGTTAACCAGGTTCTGGTTTTTCACGTCTTGGATGTAGCTCAGCGGGTTGGTGGTCGTCACCTGGTCGGGCGGTGTAACGTAGCGCCCCCCGGCAAATTTTAGCGAGTCGTTGCCAACCTGTGCCGTCGGCGCGTAGCGCAGGGCCGAGTAGATAACGCCCGCGTTGCCCTCACTATTGGACGAGGCCGTTTTCACCAGTTTGTTGAGCGAGCGGCTCACTTGGGTGCTCGTCTCAAAGGTCAGCCACTTCGTCACGTTGCGCGTCACGTTGAGACGCAGGTTGCCTTGCTCAAAGTTGGAGTTGCTGACGATGCCGCTCTGCTTAACATAGTTGGCCGAGATGGCGAAGCTACCCTTGTCGCCGCCGCCTCCCGAAAACAATACCGAGGCCTCGTTCACCGGACCATTGTGGAAAATTACGTCCTGCCAGTTAGTGTTGTAATTCGCAAAGTCCGACGGGATAGCCGAGCGCAGCCCGGTCAGCGGGTCGAGGCGACCCGAAAACGGCAGGGCGTAGTACTGCGTGGTGTCGCTGCCCGCGTAGTATTTGTTGTAGTTGGTAAACTTCTCGTTGAGGTAGGTCGCGTAGGTTTGCGCGTCGAGCACCTTGATTTGCTTGCGTATCTTGTCAAAGCCCGTGCGGAACGACACGTCTACCCGGTCTTGGCCGCTCTGGCCGCGCTTGGTAGTCACGATAACCACGCCGTTGGCTCCGCGCGAGCCGTAGATGGCCGTGGCCGAAGCGTCCTTCAGGATTTCGATGCTCTCGATATCGCTGGGCCGCAGGAAGTTGAGCGCGTTGGTGGTTTGCACCGCGTTGTCGCTGCTGCTGGTGGCCCCGCTGGGGGTAGAGGAGTCGTTATTAACTTGCAGCGGCACGCCGTCAATCACGTAGAGCGGCTGCGAGTTGGTACCAAACGAGTTGATGCCCCGAATCTGGATGTTGATGCCCGCGCCTGGCGCGCCGTCGTTCTGGGTCACCTGCACGCCGGCCACCTTGCCCTGCAAGCCGCGGTCGAAGGATAGCGGCCGCCCGATTTGCAGCTCATCGGCCTTGATGGAAGCTACCGAGCCGGTGAGGTCGCTTTTCTTCACCGAGCCGTAGCCCACCACCACCACGTCGTTCAGGCTCTGCCCATCCTGGCGCAGCGTCACATCAATCGTGCTGCGGTCGCCGATGGTGACTTCCTGCGGTGAGGTGCCGATAAAGTTGATTACCAGC
Source organism: Hymenobacter psoromatis (assembly GCF_020012125.1). Taxonomy (NCBI): domain Bacteria; kingdom Pseudomonadati; phylum Bacteroidota; class Cytophagia; order Cytophagales; family Hymenobacteraceae; genus Hymenobacter; species Hymenobacter psoromatis. Next base: position 1,219,082 of record NZ_JAIFAG010000001.1, on the reverse strand, counting down.
GCGTCGCTGCCCGCGGGCACCGTGATGGAATAGTGGCCGTTGGCGTCGGCCGTAGTCCCAATCTGCGTATTCTTGACCCGAATGCCGGCCCCAATCAGCGGCTCGCCCTTGATATCGCGAACCGTGCCCTGCACTACGCGGCCCTGGGCCTGTGCCGCTGCCTGCAACGACGCGCATAGCATAGCGGGCACGACTACTGTCGTGAGTAACGATGCTCTCATAAAATTTGATTTAGGTGGGAATGTAACGAGACAAAGGTCCTGAGAAAGACACCTCCCTGGTAATACTATTCTGACTTTTGCTTGTAGCAGATTTGCGCATTATTAAGTAATTATGAATTTTTTATACGCCAATTGCTTGCTTATCAGGCTAAATTTTGTAAATAGCGTCTAAATAACGGTTCACTGGCGGCTGATAGCATTTTGCCTAAAAAGTGTACTTTTATTGACTCAAACTATTTATCCCCTTTCCCACCCATGAAACAGGACATCATGCGCGAAATCACGCCGCTTACTCAAAGCGACTGCTTCACGCTCTTCTCGCGGGTTAAGAAAAAATTCGATTTCCCGCTGCACTACCACGAGGAATATGAGTTGAACCTCATCCTGAACGCGTCTGGGGCTAAGCGCATCGTAGGCGATAATATTGAAGTTATTGAGTCCGCCGAACTGGTACTAGTAGGGCCCAATCTGTATCACGCCTGGTTTACGCATAAGTGTCAGAATGAGCATATTACGGAGCTGACTATCCAGTTTCACAAGGACCTGTTTGAGGACCGGCTGCTGCGCCGCAATCAGCTCAGCTTCATCAAAACCATGTTTGATAAGGCGCAGCGCGGCATCCTGTTCTCGCCCGACACGATTGAGCGCCTGCGGCCCCGGCTGCTACAGCTGGAGCAGAAAAACGGCTTCGACTCGGTGCTGGAACTACTCTCCATTCTGCACGACCTGTCTACGTCGCGCAATATGCGCACGCTTTCCGACTCGTCTTCTGATAATGAGCAATTTAACTACAACAGCCGGCGCATTGAGAAGGTATTTGAGTACATGAACACCAACTACAGCCGGCCCATCACGCTCACCGAAGTGGCCAAGGTGGCCAACATGCCGGAGGCATCGTTCAGCCGCTTTATCAAAAAGCGCATCGGCAGCACCTTTATCGACAGCCTCAACGAAATTCGCCTGGGCCACGCCACCCGGATGCTGATTGATACCACTCACAACGTGGCCGAGGTGGCCTACAAATGCGGCTTCAACAACATTTCCAACTTCAACCGCACGTTTAAGAAACGCAAGGGCTGCACGCCCAAGGAGTTCCGGGGTAATTTTTCGGGTAACCGGATATTTATCTAGCGGGCACTAGCTGAGCCCTGTCCTTGCGAGTATGTTGCGCAGCAAGCAAGGGCAACATGCTCGCAAAGACAGACGATTAAAATTCACTGCGGCTTCGACACCGAAAAAGGCGCATCCCCTACCCCCGTGCCGCGCGTCTGGTTGGGCTGGGCGCTCATCTCGAAGTCCAAGGTCGCGCCCTTCAGCAGTGCGGCGTGGCTGATATAGTTGCGCGAATACGGCTGGCCGTTGACTTTCAGCTGGTTGACATAGCGATTGGTAGCCGAGTTGGCGGGCGCGCGCAACACCACATCGTGGCCGCCGGGCAGGTGCAGGGTAGCCTTCGGGAAGAGCGGCGCGCCGAGCACGTACTGGTCGCTGGCCGGGCACACGGGGTAGAAGCCCAGGGCCGAAAACACGTACCAGGCCGACGTCTGGCCGTTGTCCTCGTCGCCGCAGTAGCCATCGGGGGTAGGGCGGTAGAGGCGGTCGAGCACCTCGCGCACCCAGTACTGCGCCTTCCAGGGCTGGCCGGCGTAGTTGTAGAGGTAGATAATGTGCTGGGCCGGCTGGTTGCCGTGGGCATACTGGCCCATGTTGGCCACCTGCATCTCCCGGATTTCGTGAATCACCTCGCCATAGTACGAGTAGTCGAAAGTGGGCGGCAGGGTGAACAGCGTGTCGAGCTTGGCCACGAACCGCGCCCTACCCCCCATCAGGTTCATCAGGCCCTGCACGTCGTGAAACACCGACCAGGTGTACTGCCAGCTGTTGCCTTCGGTGAAGGCATCGCCCCACTTGAAAGGGTTGAAGGGGACCTGAAAAGAGCCGTCCTGGTTACGGCCGCGCATCAGGCCGGTTTGCTTGTCAAACAGCCGGCGGTAGTTCTGGGCGCGGCGGGCGTAGAGGTCAATTTCCTTGCGCGGCTTTTTCAGGGCCTTAGCCAGCTCCGAGATGGCAAAGTCGTCGTAGGCATATTCGAGGGTGCGGGCGGCGTTTTCGTTGATTTTCACGTCGCAGGGCACGTAGCCGAGCTTGTTGTAGTAGGCTACCCCGGCGCGGCCCACGGCCGATAGCGGGCCGGCGTTATTGGCATCGTGGGTCAGGGCTTGGTAGAGCGTTTCGATATCGTAGCCGCGCGCGCCCTTGAGGTAGGCTTCGGCCACCACCGAGGCTGAGTTGTTGCCCACCATCACGTTGCGGTAGCCGGGGCTGGCCCACTCGGGCAGCCAGCCGCCCTCGCGGTAGTCGTTGGCGAGGCCGGCCTGCATTTGGGCGCTTTCCTCGGGGTAGAGCAGGTTGAGGAGCGGAAACAAGGCCCGAAACGTGTCCCAGAACCCGGTATCGGTGTAGAGAAAGCCGGGCGGCGTTTCGCCGTTGAATGGGCTGTAATGCACCGGCTGGCCGGCCGCGTCCAGCTCGTAGAACCGCCGCGGAAACAGCAGCGCCCGGTATAGGCACGAGTAAAACGTTTGGCGCTGGGCCTCGCTGCCGCCCTCTATTTCGACCCGGCCCAGGGCCTGGTTCCAGGCTTGGCGGCCTTTTTCCTTTACGGTATCAAAATCATCGGTGCCCAGCTCCTGCAAGTTGCGCTCGGCCTGCTCGGCGCTGATAAACGAGGAAGCTACCCGCGCCTGTACCTGCTCACCGCGGCGGGTGCGGAAGCTCACGGCCGCGCCGGTATGCGCAGCGCTGGCCTCCTGCACACCAGCAACTTCCTGCTCATCCACATACACGTGGCTGGCCGTGAAGGGCTGGTCGAATATTACCACGAAGTAGTTTTTAAAGTTGGCCGGCACACCGCCGCTGTTCTTAGTCGTGTAGCCGATGATTTTGCGCTCGGCCGGCAGCACCTTCACCATCGAGCCCTTATCCAGCGCATCGAGCACTACCCAGGCGCTATCGGTGCGCGGGAAGGTGAAGCGGAAGCGGGCCGCCCGCTCGGTGGGCGCTAGTTCGGTGGTCAGGTCATAGTCGGCCAGGTACACGCTGTAGTAGTAGGGCCGGGCCACCTCGCTTTTGTGCGAAAACCAGCTGGCGCGGGCTTCCTCGCTCACTTTTATTTTACCCGTGCCGGGCATCAGGGCAAACTGGCCGTAGTCGTTCATCCAGGGCGAGGGCTGGTGCGTTTGCTTGAAGCCTCGGATTTTATTAGCCTCGTACTGGTAGGCCCAGCCGTTGCCCATTTTGCCGGTTTGGGGCAGCCAGCAATTCATGCCCCAGGGCCGGGCAATGGCCGGGTAGGTATTGCCATTCGAGAAATCGGGCTTCGAGTCGGTGCCCATCAGCGGGTTCACCAGGTCGGCGGGCGTGGGGGGGGTAGGGCCGGGAGCCTGGGCCAGCGCGACTGCGCCAAAGCCGCTCATACCCACCCACAGCGCCGCTGGTTTGACTAGATTTATCATAACTGAAGCTAAAATTTTTCAATAATTCCAACAAAGCCCCCTGCCAGGCCGCCGCCGGGGCCTCGCGCGGGTTCTTGCCGGCCCAAATAACGGTTACGGGCGCTCACGGGCGGGCGACCCGCGCAGGTCGCCGGCTCCGGGGCCAGTCGGCCAGCTCCGGCCGCGACGGGTTAAATGCGGCCTTCCAGATAACTTTGCGCCCCGAATTGGTTATATGCTTCTGACGCGGATGAGGTAATTCTGATTTTTATCCGTCTTTTTGCACCAAATCGGTAGCCATAACCCCACCCTGCTGCACGCAGCACCGCATACCACTTCAACATGAGAGAACAAAAAGCACCGCTCGCGCCGGCCGAAGGCAAACTTGGTATCCTGCTGCCCGGCATGGGAGCCGTAGCTACGACGCTAATTGCGGGCGTGCTAGCCGTGCGCAAAGGCAGCGGCCAGCCTATCGGCTCGCTCACGCAGATGGGTAAAATCCGCACCGCGACCGGTAATCTTAAAATCAAGGACTTTGTGCCGCTGCCGAGCCTCGATGACATTGAGTTTGGGGGCTGGGACGTGTATGAGGACAACGTGTACGAGGCAGCGATGAAGGCCGGGGTGCTGGATTACAAGACCTTGCAGCCCGTGCGCGCCGAGATGGAGGCGCTGGTACCGATGAAGGCTGCCTTCGACCCGCGCTACGTGAAAAACCTGGACGGAACGCACGTGAAGTCCTACACTACCAAGCTCGACCTGGCCGAGCAGGTTATCGCCGATATCCGGCAATTCAAGGCCACCCGCAGTTGCAGCCGCCTGGTGATGGTGTGGTGCGGCTCGACGGAAATCTACCATGAGCTGAGCGACACGCACCGCACGCTGGCCAACTTTGAGGCGGGCCTGAAGGCCAATGCGGCCGACATTGCGCCGAGCATGATATACGCCTACGCCGCCCTGCGCGAGGGCGTGCCCTACGTGAACGGCGCGCCCAACCTGACCGTGGACGTGCCCGCCCTGCTGGAGCTGGCCGCTACTACTGGCACGCCGGTGGCCGGCAAGGACTTCAAAACCGGCCAGACGCTGATGAAAACCATTCTGGCCCCCGGCCTGAGCGTGCGCTCGCTGGGCGTGAAGGGCTGGTTTTCCACTAATATTTTGGGTAACCGCGACGGCCTGGTGCTGGACGACCCCGATAACTTCCGTACCAAGGAAGTGTCGAAGCTGAGCGTGCTCGACAGCGTGTTTCACCCCGAGGAAAACCCGGAGCTGTACGGCGATATGTACCACAAGGTGCGCATCAACTACTACCCCCCCGCCGGCGACAACAAGGAGAGCTGGGACAATATCGACATCTTTGGCTGGCTGGGCTACCCCATGCAGATTAAGATTAACTTCCTCTGCCGCGATTCCATCCTGGCCGCCCCGCTGGTGCTCGACCTAGCCTTGTTTATGGATTTGGCCAAGCGCGCTGGCATGTCGGGCGTGCAGGAATGGCTCTCGTTCTACCTCAAATCACCCCAAACCGAGCCCGGCCTGCGGCCCGAGCACGACATTTTCAAGCAGTACGTGACCTTGCACAACACCCTGCGCCTGCTCATGGGCGAGGAGCCCGTGACCGCCGCCAGCGAGGAGGCGTACCAAGATGGCCCAGCAGCGTAGGGTTTGGAGGTAGCAGGGAAAGGGGGAGGTAGAAAAATTCAGTTAAAAAGTCCTTTCTCTTACCGGCGGCTCCCCTACCCTCCCATCCTCCTACCCCCAAACCCTTCTAATCATCAACCAAGTGTTCAAGCAATTTGCCAGCGTGCTGGGCATCGGGTACGTGAAGGGCGGCGGCACAGTAGCGGCGGCGGCCTGCGGCCTGGCCCTGTACCTGAGCCGCGCCAGCGGCTCCACGCACCGGCCCTGGCCGGCGGCCGGCCTTACGCTGGCTCTGCTGGCCGGCGGCACGCTGGCGGCCGAGCGCGTGGAGCCCGAGTGGGGCAAAGACAGCTCGCGGGTCGTGCTTGACGAAGTGGCGGGGATGTGGGTGAGTATGCTGGGCGTACCCGTGACGGGACTGCGCCTGCTGGCCGGGCTAGTGCTTTTTCGGTATTTTGATATCGCCAAACCCTTATTTATCAGAGATATGGAGAAGCTGCCGGGCGGCGCGGGCGTGATGATGGACGACGTGCTGGCCGGCCTCTATACTAACCTGCTGCTACGGGCCGGCGTGCGGCGGGGCTACCTCTAGGCGCGTGGCGGGCACCCATCGGTTTTTGCGGGCGCAGGCCGCCGCCGCGACCGGCACGGCCGTCGATTTCCTGGTCACCGTCGCGCTGGTGGAGGGGCTGCACAGCTGGTATTTGCTGGCCACGGCGCTGGGCAACGCGGCCGGGGGCCTGGTTAATTTTTACCTGGGGCGGCACTATGTGTTTCAGGCCCCGAACCAGCAGGCGTCAGCGCAGGGCGGGCGCTATTTTTTAGTGTGGCTAGGCAGTATGGGATTGAACGCCGGGGGCGTTTATGTGTTTACCCAAGGATTGCACGTCAATTACCTGGCTAGCAAAGTGCTGGTATCGCTGGTGGTAGGCATCGGGTTTAACTATTTTTTGCAGCTCTATTTTGTATTTAGAAAATGATAAGGCGTTGGCATAGTGACCTTTGGGGGCCGGTGGGGCTGCTCGGGCTATTGCTGCTGCTGGCGGGACCAATCCTGGCCCAGACGACTACCGTGCGGGGAGTAGTGACCGATGCCCGGACGAAAGAGAAGCTACCCTTCGTGAGCGTGGCCGTGCCGCAAACTACCATTGGGGTTAATACTGACGAGCAAGGGCGCTTCACGCTGCAAGTGCCGGCGCAGTACAACACCCTGATTTTTACCTACCTGGGCTACCGGCCGGTGACGCGCACCTTCGTGCCCGGCGCACCGGTAGAATTGAGCGTGCAGCTGGCGACCACCTCGGCGCAGCTCAACGAGGTGGTTATCAAGGGTATCAAGCCGCCGCGCTACAAGAACAAGGATAACCCCGCCGTGGAGCTTATCCGGCAGATTATTGCCCACCGCGCCGAAAACCAGCCCGAGAGCTACCCCTACGTAGAATATGAGAAATACGAGAAGATGGCCTTCTCCTTCAGCAACTTATCCGAGAAATTTAAGAATAAGAAGATATTTCGCAACTACCAGTTCCTGTTCAAGCAGCAGGACTCAACGGCGGTGGGCGGGGTGAACATTTTGCCGGTGTACCTGGAAGAAAAGCTGGCGCGGGAGTACTACCGCAAGGACCCACCCGCGCTCAAAACCGTGGTGCTGGGTAGCAAGCAGGTGCAATTCGACAAGCATTTTATTGATAATGATGGCCTGAGCACCTACTTCAACCGGATGTATCAGGACATCAACATCTACGATAATAACGTGAGCCTGCTCGGCAACCAGCTGCTGAGCCCGATTGCCAACGGCGGCCCCACGTTTTACCAGTACTACATCACCGACACGCTCAAGGAGCATGTGCCGCAACTCATCGAGCTGAGCTTTGGGCCGCGTAACCGCGGCGATTTGCTCTTCACAGGCAAGCTCTACGTGACAATGGATGGCAACTACGCCGTGCAGCGCGCCGAGTTGGGGGTAGATAAGCGCATCAACCTCAACCTGGTAAAGAACTTCAGTGCCAGCCTGGAGTTTGCCCTGAACCCCGACCGGCGCTACCACCTGCGCAAGAGCGTGCTCGACATTGAGTTTGGCCTGACGCAGAAGGGCTCCGGCTTTTTTGGCGAGCGCACGGTCATCTATGAGAAGTACCGCATTGGGCAGCCTGAGCCGGATAGCCTCTACGCCGGCCCGGCGGTGGTGGTGGCCGATAGTAGCGCCGGCCGCGGCCTGGCCTACTGGCAGCGCAACCGGCCCGATAGCCTGACGCTGACCGAGCGCACGATTTACAAAAACATCGATACCCTCCAGACTATCAAGTCGTTTCAGCGCACGCTCACGCTGGCTACGTTCCTGTTTTCGGGCTATAAGGCGTTCGGGCCGATTGACGTGGGGCCGTCCAATACTTTTTACAGCTTCAACCCGGTGGAGGGCTTCCGGCTGCGGGTGGGGGGTAGGACGACACCGGACTTCAGCAAGCGCATTTATTTCGAAACCTACGGGGCCTACGGCTTTAAAGACGAGAAGTGGAAGTACTTCTTCAGCTCGACGTATTCGCTTAATAATAAGTCGATTTACACGTTTCCGCAGAACTTTATCCGAGCTAGTTTTCAGCGCGACACCAAGATTCCGGGGCAGGAGCTGCAATTCGTGCAGGAGGATAACTTCCTGCTTTCCTTCAAGCGCGGGCTGAATGACAAGTATTTGTACAACGATATTGCGCGCCTCGATTACCTGCACGAGTTCAACAACCATTTTTCCTACGCGCTGGGCTTCAAAAACTGGCTGCAAAGCCCGGCTGGCGGCCTGTATTTTCGCAACTACGTGGGTGGGGAGGAGCACGTGATTAGTGGCCTGCGCACCACCGAGCTGGGCCTGACGCTACGCTGGGCCCCGCGCGAGAAATTTTACCAGGGCAAGCTTTACCGCACGCCCATTATCAGCCCCGCGCCCATTTATACCCTCGTTCTCAACGCGGGTTTTAAGGGTGTGCTGGGCGGCGAGTATACGTATCAAAACCTGGTTTTCAACTTCAGCAAGCGGTTTTACTTCTCGCAGCTAGGCCACACCGACGTGACGTTTGAAGCAGGTAACCTGTTCGGGCAGGTGCCGTTTCCATTGCTCGACATTCACCGCGCCAACCAAACGTTTTCGTACCAGCTCCAGTCGTACAACCTGATGAACTTTCTGGAGTTTTCGAGCGACCACTACGCCAGCCTGTTCCTGGACCATAATTTCAACGGCTTCATCTTCAATAAGCTACCCCTGCTGCGGCGGCTCAAGCTGCGCGAAGTAGCCTCCCTGAAGCTGCTCTACGGTGGCCTGCGCGACCAGAACAACCCCGCCCTGCACCCCGAGCTATTCGAGTTCCTGCGCGCCGACCTGGGCCGGGGCCAGCCCATCGCGTTCTCGCTGGGCAGCCAGCCCTACGCCGAGGCCAGCGTAGGTTTGGCTAATATTTTTAAGCTGTTTCGGGTGGACCTGGTGCGCCGCCTCACGTACCTGGACAACCCCAACGTGGCGGAGTGGGGCATCCGGGGCCGGTTTAAGTTTGATTTTTAACGCGCTGATTTGCATGACATTCGATGCCCTCCGCACCGCGCTGCAAGGCGGTATCTATAAGATTATCAATCCGTTTGTGCGGCTGC